>DHGW01000005.1:17857-27841 GCA_002402965.1 Bacteroidales bacterium UBA4788 | reverse complement strand
CTTTATGTAGTCAAACGGCAGACCGTAGAATGTCATAGTGTTCAGCATGCCGAGCTTCGCATCAATTGTCTCAAACCGCAGAGCATTGGACTTGAGCAACGACCCCTTGGTGAAATCAACCATCTCCTGGGTGATCCCTGTCCTGTACTCGTTCATTATGTCACGGAATAGCTCCACCGACTCAAGCGTTGCATCCGAACGGACAGATGCAGAGGCCTGGAAGACACCGTAATGCTTCTGTCCCATGAAATTGGAATAAGCTCCGTATGTAAAGCCCTTCTCTTCTCTCAGCACCATAAACAGTTTAGCGCTGGCGCCGCCGCCAAGCAGATGGTTGGACACTACTGCCTTATAATAGTCGGGGTGCGTCCGGGGTATCGATAGTGTCCCGATATTTATTACTGACTGTTTTGCATCAGGCACATTGACAAAATAGACCGAGGACTTCTCAGGCAACGCCGGGAAGGTGAGCGAAGGCATCACAACCTCTTTTGCAGCCCATTTCTCACTCAGCCCTGCCAGTGCCTTTTCAATTCTTGCCTGGTCAATGTCACCCACTACAAGGAAGTTGGCAACCGACGGAGAAAGGTTCTTCCCGTAGAAGGCTTTCAGATCATCCATCGTTATTGCCTCAACACTCTCCACAGTGCCGCTGAGGTCAACAGACAGGATGTTGTCTTCACCCAGAACGAGCCTGTCAAATGCCGCTCCGGCAACATAATTTGGATCAGCAAGGCTCCTCTTCAGGTTATTGACTGTGCGTGTCTTATTCAGGGAGAACTGCTCCTCATCCCAGCGTGGCTCAAGCAGCATCTCCTCTACAAGTGCCAGCGTCTTCTCAAAGTTGCGCGCCAGCGTGTTCACAGAGACAGTAATTCTCTCATCACTGCAGCCAATATTAATGATTGCTCCAAGCAGCTGTATTTCCTCCTCAAGCTGCTCAGGAGTCCTGTTTTTGGTACCTTCGTTCAGCATCGATGCCGTGAAACGGGCCACACCCGGTTTAGCCGGATCATCAAGCATATGACCGCCCTCGATTACTATCGAGTAAACAACCAGGGGCAGTTCATGTTGTCCGATTCCGTAGATCTTCATCCCGTTTGAGGCCTCTGATTTCCAGACCTCAGGAATGTTGATTGAAGGATCGGGACCCGGTACGGGAGCAACTGAACGGTCGAAGCTGCTCGGTGTCTTTTCTATTACCTCTTCTCCCCCTGCAACTACTTCCACCTGGGTCGCCTTTGTAATATCCTCTTCAACTATCGCGGCATCGACTGAGCCCTCAGCTACCAGCTCAGGCTGGCCCTTCGGGACGAAGCTGGTGGCAACATAATGCTGTCCCTTTATGTACCTGTTGTACACATCCCAGACATCATCCATTGACACATTCTGCATCATCTCCAGCTCCTCCAGCATAAAATCAGGTGTTCCGGCCAGCTCATTATACATTGCAAGCATGAACCCCTTATACATCACACTGCTCATCCTCAGGTAATAATTCCTTTCGAGTCCTGCCTTTATACGCTCCAGGTCACGCTCGGTGAACTTCTCCGTCTCGAACCTTTCGAAGGCCTCAAAAATAGCCTTCTCAACATCATTCAGACTGGTCGAGGGATTGGCTGTCACACTGATCTGCATCTGTCCGGCAAGCTCCTGTGGCTGGTTATAAGCCGACACATTGGAGGTAAGCTTCTTTTCCTTGACAAGCACCTTATAGAGAGGCGAGTTCTTCCCAACTCCCAGGAGCTGCGCCAGTACGTCCAGCGAATAGGAATCCTTCGTGAACTGCTGGGCCACCGGGAAGACCATCGTGTACTGAGGTGCCCTCGCGAAGCCGTCCTCGTGATAAAGCTTCTTCGTCTCAGACAGAGTAACAGTCATTGGCTCCGGATCAGCCAGCTCCTCCCCTGCGGGAATCTCACCGAAATACTTCTCAATCAACGCCTTGACCTCTTCAAGTTCATAATCTCCTGAAACAACAAGTGTTGCATTGTTGGGAATATAGAACTTCTTGTGAAACTCCTTCACATCATCCACCGTGGCATTTGTCAGATCCGCCATCTCCCCGATCACATCCCAGCTGTAGGGATGACCCTGCGGGTAAAGATTCTTGAGTATCACATAATCCGTATGACCGTAGGGCCTGTTGTCAACACCCTGGCGCTTTTCATTCTGCACCACGTTCTGCTGCAGGGCAAACGACTGAGGGGTGACCGTATTGCGAAGGAATCCCATCCTGTCTGACTCAAGCCACATGGCCATCTCCAGTGCATTATTGGGTACCACCTCAAAGTAGATAGTCTGGTCAAAGCTGGTTCCGCCGTTGAGATCACCTCCTGCTCCCTCTATATACTTGAAGAACTGGTCCTCCCCTACGTTCTCCGAACGCTGAAACATCATATGCTCAAAAAGGTGTGCAAATCCGGTTTTGCCCGGAACCTCCCTTGCAGATCCCACATGATAGAGTATCACCAGTGATGCAATCGGGTCCGATTTGTCTTCGTTGAGAATGACTGTCAGGCCGTTGTCAAGCTTGTATGTCTCGTAGGGGACAGCGAACTGTGAGGTTTTTTCCTTGCCGCAACCTGCCATCAGCAGAAGGGCGGCAATCATTGAAAATGAAATAAGCCTTTTCATATGTTTTGCAGTTAATTTACCATTACAGGTTCTCCGAATCCGAGTTTCTTGAGCTCTTTCATCTGTGTTGCTGCATCACCTGCCACAACATAGTACATCTTCATCGGATCGATATACTTGTTAACCATCTCGTTAACCTTTTCCACGGTTAGTTCTCTGACATAATTCTCCTCCTGTGAGATATAGTCATCGGGAAGCCCGTATTCGCTCATCGTGTTCAGCATTCCGAGAAGTGCCCGCTGGGTCTCGAATCTGAGGGCGTTGCCCTTGAGAAGCGCGTTCTTCGTGAAGTCAACATCCTCCTGTGAAACGCCTGCCCTGTATCTGGCCATGAGATCCCTGAATATCTCAACCGACTCGAGAGTGGCGGTTGATCTCACTGCCGAGCTGGCCATGAAGGCACCGTGGTTCTTCATTGCACTGATGCTGGTCCTGGCTCCGTAAGTGAACCCTTTCTCCTCTCTAAGGACAAGGTTAACGTAACCGTTGAACGAACCTCCCAGCCTGTAATTGGCAACATAAACCGGGTAGTAATCGGGATGACCCCTGGGTATTGAAGGCGCTCCGATGAANNCCGGCAAATGACACTTCAGGCATCTGCACCTCTTTGGCAGCCCAGTTGGTATTCAGCGATGCCAGGCCCTTCTCAACCCTAGGCTGATCTATGGCTCCCACAACAAGAAAGCGCGCGACTGAAGGAGAGAAATTCTTTTCATAGAATGCCTTGAGCTGTTCCATTGTCATCGTCTTTACACTTTCAGGTGTGCCTGACACATCAGTGGCATAGACGTTTTTCTCACCGAGGATGAGCTTGTTGAGCGCCATTGATCCGAGATAGGTCGGGTCGATGGAGTTCCTTCTCAGGCCGTTGATTGTACGGGTTCTGGCCAGTTCAAAAGCGGCGGAGTCCCAACGTGGCTGAAGCAACATCTCCTCAACGATGGCAAGTGTCTTTTCAAAATTGCGGGCGAGGGTGTTGACGCTCACGGTTATTTCTTCATCGCCTGCTCCGATCCTGATCGTTGCTCCCAGAAGATCGATCTCCTCCTCAAGCTCCTCCGGAGTCTTGTTCTTTGTACCCTCATTAAGCATCATAGCCAGCATGTTGGCTACACCCGGCGCACTGATGTCATCCAGCATGTGGCCTCCCTCTATGACAATATTGTACTGTATGAGAGGCACTTCCATATGCTGTATGCCGTAAATCTTCATGCCGTTGGCCAGTGATGACTTCCATACCGGAGGAACAGTAACCGATACATCCGGGCCAAGGGGAGGCTGCACGGAACGGTCAAACGAGGTCGGGGTCTTCTGAATCTCTTCAGCAGCACCTGTCTCAATTTTCACTTCTGTGGCAGTGAGGACGTTCTCCTCCACTATGCCGGCATTGACAGACCCTTCGGCAGCAAGTTCAACCTGACCTTTCGGAACAAAGCTCGTAGCTACATAATTCTTACCCTTGATGTACTTCTCATAAACGCGCTTCACATCGTCAACGGTGACGGTCATCATCGCCTCCATATCCTTCTTGTAATACCCGGGGTCACCGGCGTACATGTTGTATTCGGCAAGCTGTTTCGACTTACCGTCAACACTGCTTATCATGTTATAGAAGCGGGTCTCCTGTCCGGCCTTTACCTTCTCGAGATCTTTTTCGGTGAAACCCTCAGCCTCAAAACGTTCCAGAGATTCAAAAATGGCTTTCTCGATCTCTGTCAGTGAGACGCCGGGGTTGGCATTAACAGAAACACGGAATGTGCCGGCAAGCAGCTGTGCCGAGTTGTAGGCGCCCACACCGGAGGTTAGCTTTTTCTCTTTTACGAGCACATTGTACATCGGTGACTTCTTGCCCCCGGCTAGGATATCACCCAGGATCGTCAACGCGTAGGCATCAGGGTTATACATTTCGGCAGAAGGGAAGGCCATCGTGTACTGTGCAGTGTTTGCAAAGTTGTCTTCATGATAAAGCTTCTTCGTCTCAGCAAGTGTCACGGGCATGGGAGCCATCTTATCCACGGCAGCCCCTGCCGGTATCTCTCCAAAGTATTTCTTAACCAGTTCCTTTACCGCTGCAGGGTCAAAGTCCCCTGCAATCGAGAGGGTTGCATTGCTCGGTATGTAATAACGTCCGTGGAACTCCTTCACATCTTCAACTGTAGCATTGAAAAGATCCTTCATTTCACCGATGGTTGTCCAGCTGTAGGGATGGCCCTCGGGGAACAACGCTTTTGACATTACAGTTGACGAATGACCATAAGGCCTGTTGTCATAGTTCTGGCGCTTTTCGTTCTGAACCACGTTCTGCTGAATGGCAAACGCCTGCTTTGTGATGGTGTTTGCAAGATACCCCATACGGTCAGACTCCATCCACAGTACCATCTCAAGGGCGTTCTTCGGCACCGTCTCGTAATAATTGGTCCTGTCCTGGTTGGTGGAACCGTTAAGCGTCCCGCCTGCAGTCTGAATCAGCCTGAAATACTGATCTTCAGGAACGTTCTCACTCTGCTGGAACATCATGTGCTCAAACAGGTGTGCAAAACCGGTGCGACCCGGAACCTCACGGTTGGAGCCTACATGATAGTAGATTGCCACCGAGACAATGGGATCTGAGAGGTCCTGATGCAGAATAACATCCAGTCCGTTCTCAAGTTCGTACTTTTCAAACGGGAGAGAGAGTTCATTACCTGACTTCTTCTGGCAGGAGACAGCTGTAACAAGCAATAAGAGCAAAGCTACTTTGAACAAGTTCTTCATGATTTTGGAGATTGGGTTAACTGATTGCATAATAATCAGCTAATTTAAACTTAATCCGGTTATCACCGGCGGGCGTTAACATTTCTTCACATTCCCGCAGGCAGATAATGAATCGGCGAGTCCGGAAGAAGGCACTTTTTAAATAAATTTGGGTATCCCAATTCCACCTGTCATGAACCGGTCACTTACAATCATTATCATACTCCTGTCTCTGAGCCTTTCAATGTGCAAATCCTCAACTACCGGATCTGAGCCCCCGAATGCACCCGGGGAACTGGCACGTGATGGCAGCTCTGTCATCCTCAGCTATGGCGGCACGGAGATCCTTACCCTGGAAACGGACATCCCTCCCTCCGCTTTCACTGTCAAGGAACTGAAGGAGGAGCGTAACGGCATGGTCTCCCACATTTTTACCATCTCCTCAGTATCGGGAGGCAGGATGACAATCACAGGTACCATCCGGGCCGGGAAGGAGTCGTTCACCTGCGAGGCTGACCGCCGCATTGAGGGAACACAGGTTATCAGGCATACATACGGACCCAGCCACAGCCTGCTAAACAGGGCCGTTTACGACAGGCAGTCGGACTGGCTCCTCTCAGCAGACCAGTCATACACCTCGGCTTCACTGAAGATTGTTCCCCTGGCAGCGGACAGTTCCGGCATGACATATTCGCTGAGCATGACCGGAAACGAAGTCACCTTCAGGTTCAGGCCCCGCTATTACCAGGTTCACAGGGGCCTCCGGTACTTCGAACCATGGAAATACGAGGTCTGGAAAGAACCGGTGGCGGGATGGTGCTCCTGGTTCGCATACAAGACGGCTATCACCGAGGAAAATGTCAGGGAAGCGGCCGACGTTGTTGCTGAGACAATGTTGCCATACGGACTTGATTACCTGCAGATAGACGACGGTTACCAGCAGTCCGGCGGAAAACCGGAAGCATGGATCACCCCGAATGAGAAGTTTCCTTCGGGACTCGACAGCCTTGCGTCTTATATAAGTTCGAAGGGGCTGAAACCGGGGATCTGGACCAATGTGGCGGTGCATGACTCAGCCTGGGTCTCCGCTCACCGCGAATGGTTCGTCAGGGACGGTTCGGGCATGCCCGCCAATGGCAGGTGGATAGGCTATATCCTCAACGGTGCGGAGCCGGCGATGCTGGATTCGGTAATAACCCCGGTCTACAGCAGGTTCAGGGAGACCGGCTGGAGCTATTTCAAACTTGACGCACTCAGACACCTCCTCTTCGAGGGATACAACAGCCACAGTGGCTTCTTCCTCAACGGCTCCGCCGAAAGGGAAGAGGCCTTCAGGAACGTAGTACAAAGGGTTCGTGAAGAGACCGGGCGTGATAACTTCCTGCTGGCATGCTGGGGAGTGCTGCCGGGCGTGGTGGGCCTTGCTGACGGCTGCCGGATAGGCAATGACGGTTACGGCTACACGGCTCTCGCCCAGTACAACTCCTTCAATAATGTTGTCTGGCGGAATGACCCTGACCATATTGAGCTCACACCACAGGAGGCATACCGTTCCTGCATGGCTACCTCGCTTACCGGATCGCTTTTCATGGTCACCGACAAACCGCAAGTCTATCACACTGACCTCATCATCCCGGCACAGAAGTCACTTCCTGTTCTCTTTACCATGCCGGGCCAGGTATTTGACCTGGACCCCTCCAGGTCGGCAAACCTTAACCGAACCCTCACTGAGATGAGCGGATCAGGCGA
The DNA here is from genome assembly GCA_002402965.1 of Bacteroidales bacterium UBA4788. GTDB lineage: Bacteria > Bacteroidota > Bacteroidia > Bacteroidales > VadinHA17 > SR-FBR-E99. The sequence goes on along the minus strand of DHGW01000005.1, from coordinate 20,722 downwards.
AAGAGAGAGTGACGGGAGCCGCACCTCGCCCTTCGACCTCTTCATGCTTGAGATGAACCTCCCGTGGGAGAGATGGTGCGTACTGGGCAGGCTTGGTGAGAAGGAAAAAGAGATCAGCCTTGGCGAGCTGGGGCTTGAACAGGGGAAGGAGTACCTGCTTTATGAGTTCTGGTCCGACACCTTCCTTGGCACAGTAACCGATAAGATAGTCTTTGACAAACCGGATCCGCAGTACAACTGCCAGCTCTACTGCATCAGGCCGGCTCAGCCGAATCCGCAGGTGCTTGCAACGTCAAGACATATCAGTTGCGGAGCCGCTGACCTTTCCGATGTTGAATGGGAAGCCGGAGTCCTGTCGGGTGCCAGCAGGCCGGTTGCCTCTGACCCTTACACTCTTCTGATTCATGAACCCTCCGGATACGGATCACCTGTTGTTACCGCCGCCGGCGGTAATATCATCTCGCAGATTGTGGAGGGAAAGGTCCGAAGGATAAGGATGGAGAGCCAGGATGGCTCACTGATTTCATGGAAAATCGATTATGCCTCCGTGACCCCCAAATAAATCCCCACCCGGCTGATACTCCCTCCCGGACAAGCTTCTGATTTTCTCAGTCAAAGCTCCCTGATTCCAGGCCTGTAAGGGCCCGGCCATCCCATGTGTTCAACCTGACTGACAATTTGCTGAACAAACGGGGGCTTTGTTTGTCTTTTATGAAAGAAACGTTAAACAAAACTCAATATGTTCGACCAGTTTGACCCTGCAGAAGACAAAATGCTGCAGGTAATTGACAACAACGGAAAGGTGATCAGCAAGGAGCTGATGCCGAAGCTCTCCGATGACGAGATGCTTAAACTATATAAGGATATGCTCTTTGTCAGGACGCTGGACCACATGATTGTCTCGTACCAGCGACAGGGACGTGTCTACACCTACCCTCCCAACTACGGTCAGGAGGCTATTGGCGTTGCCGCCGGAGCTGTTCTGAGGCATGACGACTGGCTTGTGCCGGCCTTCCGCGAGCTGGGTGCCTGGCTGGCCAAGGGGGCTACAATGAAAGATGTTTTCATGTTCAATATGGGATTCGAAGAGGGTACTAAGTTCGCGGGAGCAAATCATATGCTTCCCTCCTCCGTGCCGATTGCATCACAGCTTCTTCATGCATCCGGGATAGGATACGCCATCCGTTATCAAAAAAAGGATGAGGTGGTTATGGCATTCGTGGGCGATGGAGGAACATCGGAGGGCGATTTCCATGAGGCGCTCAATTTCGCCGGAGTATGGAAGGTGCCGGTGATCTTCGTGATACAGAATAATCAGTACGCTATTTCGGTGCCCGTGAAGATGCAGACCGCAAGCATAAACATGGCAATAAAGTCAAAAGCATACGGCATAAAGGGAATTAAGGTCGATGGCAATGACATCTTCGCCATGCTGGCGGCTTTCAGATATGCCCATGAGTATGCCCGTAAGGAGCAACAGGCAGTGCTGATCGAGGCTGTCACATACCGTAAGGGTGCTCACACCACCTCCGATGACCCTACCAAGTACCGCACTACCGATGAGGAGAAGGAATGGGACATGAAGGATCCGCTTCGCCGCATGAAGCTCTTCCTTGAGAAGAAGAAGCTGTGGTCAGACGCCGCTGAGAAAAAGCTTATAGACGAGTATGAGAAGGAGATCGACAGGCAGTTCATGGAGACCGAACAGACCGTTCAGTACCCGCTCGAAGATGCATTCAAATACACCTATGCAGAGATGCCGCAGGATCTCCGCGACCAGCAGATTGAACATGAGAAATTCTTACAATGGAAAAACGCACGTAAATGAAAGCAATGAATATTGTAAATGCCGTCAATGACGCGCTGGATATCAAACTCACTGAGGACAAGAGCGTTGTAGTCTATGGCGAGGATGTCGGCTTCGAGGGCGGCGTCTTCAGGGTTACTGAAGGGTTACAGAAGAAACACGGTATGGAGAGGGTCTTTGACTCACCCCTGGCCGAGTCAGGCATCGCCGGCACGGCGGTAGGGATGGCTGCTGCCGGACTGCGTCCGGTAATTGAGATGCAGTTCTGCGGATTCATCTATCCTGCCTTCAACCAGATCATCTCGCACATAACACGAATGCACAACAGGTCGCGCGGTAAGTATAAAATGCCGATCGTGATCCGCCTCCCCTATGGCGGCGGAATCAACGCCCTCGAGCACCACTCCGAGAGCATGGAAGCTATATTCGCACACATACCGGGACTGAAGGTGGTTGTCCCGTCCACACCGCACGATGCAAAAGGTCTGCTAATCTCCGCCATCGAGAGTGACGACCCTGTGCTCTTCCTCGAGCCCAAGCGCATCTACCGCGCAATAAAGCAGGAAGTAAGTGAAGAAAAATTCTCAGTTCCTATCGGCAAAGCCAAGGTCCTGTCACAGGGCACCGATGTTACCGTGGTTGCTTACGGCGCTATGATACGCGAGGTGCAGAAGGCGATGGTAATGGCGAAGGAGGCAGGATACTCGGTTGAGCTGATAGACCTGAGAACGATATATCCCCTTGACAAGGAGACTATTACAGCTTCTGTCAAAAAAACCGGAAGGATCATATTCGTGGGCGAGGAGCCCCGCAGCTTCGGCGTGGGATCTGAGATCATGGCTGTGGCAAACGAGGAGGCATTCCTCCACCTCGAGGCACCACCGAAGAGAGTAGCTGCATTTGACGTGATAGTGCCATACGCCAGGGGAGAACACCATTACCTTATCACCCCGGAGAAAATCTTCTACGAGATTGAGAGAACTATAAAATTCTGAAGCAATGAGATATATATTCAAATTCCCGGATATCGGAGAAGGTCTGACTGAGGGTATCATCAT
>DHGW01000005.1:0-17784 GCA_002402965.1 Bacteroidales bacterium UBA4788 | reverse complement strand
GGCGAGACGCTCGTGGAGATAGAGATTTCAGGTGAAGCCGCTGCAGCAGCCCCTGAGGCACAGCCTGAGCAGGTTGAGGAGAAGGGAGCAGGCGTAGTTGGTACAATTGAGGTAGCCTCCGGTAATGCGCTCCTTCCGGCAAGTGAGGAAGGCACAGAACCGAAACCCGCAGCAGCTTCTGCAGGTGGTCGTAAGGTGCTGGCAACACCCGTTGCCAGGGCAATGGCAAGAGAACTGAATATTGACATCAACCAGGTTACAGGGACAGGTCCTGCCGGCAGGGTGATGAAGAGCGATATCCAGAACTTCCACGGCCCCTCTGTTATGGCAATGCCTGCTGCAATTGCCGCATCGATGACAGGAGCCATGGCCTCCACAGCCTCACAGGCAGCACCCTCCGGGCAGGCAGCACCCGGACTTGTTGATATCAGGCCAATGACCCAGATCAGGAAGTCCATTGCAAGGAACATGTTGCGCTCCAAGCAGAGCACGGCCCATATGACCCTCTTCGAGGAACCTGAAGTGTCAAAGCTTGTGGACGCCCGTGCCCGTTACAAGGAGGAGTATAAGAATGAGAACCTCAGCCTCACCTACCTGCCCTTCATTATCAAGGCAGTGGTTGCAGCGCTGAAACGTCACCCCGAACTCAACTCCGAGATGGACTTTGAAAAGGGAAATATCATCTATAAGAACTACTACAATATCGGGATTGCCGTAAGCACAGAGGATGGCCTCGTGGTACCGGTGATACGTGACGCTGACAAGCTTAGCATAAGGGAACTGAGTCGCGCCGTGGCAGAGATAGCCGTTAAGGCACGCGACAGGAAACTGACGCTTGACGACATGAAGGACGGTACGTTCACCATTACAAACTACGGTGCACTGGGCGGCTGGTTCGGCGTGCCGGTGATAAACTACCCGCAGGTTGGAATCCTGGGGATAGGACGCATCAACCAGCAGCCAGTAGTAGCTGACGGCGGGATAAAGGTTGGCAACGTTATGCCCCTCTCCCTCTCGGTTGACCACAGGATGGTTGACGGAGCCGAGGCAACGGAGTTCCTGAATGATGTTGCGGCAGGTGTTTCAGACCCGTTGTCGCTTATAATGAGACAATAATTAAAAACCACCAGAGATGGATTATGATCTTATAATTATCGGAGCAGGGCCGGCAGGATATGTTGCCGCCATCAGGGCAGGACAGGCAGGGCTGAAGACAGCCGTGATAGAGAAGAAGCACGTCGGAGGCATGTGCCTTAACTGGGGATGCATACCCTCCAAGGCTATGCTTGAGAGTGCGAAGTATTTTTCAAGGTTAGGTATGGCTGCCGACTTCGGGGTGGAAGGGCTGGACCCGAAAACGCTGAAGTTCAGCTGGGAGAAGGCCGTAAAAAGGTCTGACCGTATTGTAAGAAGGCTCACGAAGGGTGTCGAGTATCTGCTGAAAAAAAACAACGTAGAGACCATAAGCGGCACTGCTTCAATTGAGGCGGCAGATACGGTTGTTGTTGACAACCGGATGCTCAAAGCGAAGAACATAATCATTGCCACCGGGTCATACCCGAGACCGCTCCCCTTCAAGGTTAGGGATGAGAGCCGGATCATCAACCTCGAGAATATGTTCTCAATGAAGGAGATACCTCAGAAGTTGCTCGTCGCCGGTGAAGGCCCCGTAGCTGCCGAGGTGTCACAGATGCTTGCCCTGACAGGCAGGGAGGTGACGCTGCTGAAGACGGCTGATAAGGTTTTCCCTGCTCTTGATGATTACCTGAATGCTTACATAAACAAGCGGTTTGACTCGATGAAGATAAAAACCCTTGAAGGTTCAGCGGGCTATGATTCTCTGAACCTGGAGGATTATGAAGCCATTGTCAACTGCATGCCTCGCAGGGGTATCAAGCCTACCGGGTCATTGAATCCTGATGAGAAAGAGAGTTTCTATGTCACTGACGAGCATTTTATGACAAGCGTCAAAGGCGTCTATGCCGTTGGCGATGTGAACGGCAGGAGCATCTACGCCCATGCTGCATCCGCACAGGCAATGGCAGCAGTGAACCATATACTGGGCATCACCGAAACCATGGAGACGGAGCGCGTGCCGCTGACACTCTACACTGACCCTGAGATTGCACAGATAGGCAAGACCGAACAGCAGCTCACGACAGAGGGGCTGGAATACAAGGTCAATGAATTCCCGCTCTCGGCCAACGGCAAGGCGCTCACTGAAGGACAGCCCGAGGGTATGCTGAGGATCATATCGGAACTCAAATACGGGGAGGTTCTTGGCGTGCAGATAATTGCTCACAATGCCACAGACCTGATAAGTGAGGCATCAGCCTATATGGCCGTGGAAAGCACTGTCTGGGATGTAGCTCACACCATGCATGCGCACCCGACGATTTCAGAGGTGTTCCTTGAGGCAGGGGCAGATGCAGTTGGCAAGCCTGTTCACAAGGCCTGAGAAAGATACGGAAACAGAGTTTACTGTCAGCCCTGCAGACAGAACTGAATGATGATCAGTTCATTATGATCGTCATTCCTCCGCCTCCGGAGTTGCCGAACCTCGGATTTACAACATTATTGTAAATTGATCCGAAAGTATAGGTCAGCCCGAAACTGGTAAAGTATTGAAACTGTGTCTCAAGCTCTCTGAGCCGAAGCAGAACCTCCTGCTGTGTGGCTCCTCCCTTCACAAGGCCCAGCTGGTCATGAACTATTGCTCCGCCACCTCCGAAATTAAGGGAAAGACCCTTGGTTATTCTCAGGTTAAGGTAGGCATTGAGAGAAACGTTGTTTTTGGACCAGTCATGCAGGTAATTGCTATAACCGAGAGACAAATCGGCAGACCCCCATTTCTGAATAATCTCATAATTAATTGTAAGNNNTAACTGAATCCAGCCGTGTAGGTAATTCTCAATTGACGGCGCGTCGATTCTGAGTATGGAAATACATTGTATTCTATCCCTGGCTGAATGTTAAAGGAAAGATCAGAGTTATTGTATTTTGAGGCACCAACATTTAAACTGCTTCCGACTGACCAGTGATCAGTAAGGCTGCCCACCAGGAGTCCGCTGACTGACTTTGAATTATATTCACTGGTAATCAGCTCATCATCAACCTCATATTCATCTGCGGAATAACTGTACCTCAGAGATAAACTTGACTTAAGTCTTTCAGTAACCCGGTTGGCAGAGAAACTGCCGTTAAGGTATGACGACTTGTAAGATTTCTCCCCTGAGGCATAGCCTGAGAGTGAGGTTTTGAAAACCCAGCTGTTCCATTTGTCAGTGCTTACGGTTTCAGAAAGGGGCTCACTGAAACCGATCGATATATACTTCGACAACGGTGTCCGTGCTACATAACGGACAAGACCCATTTTCAGCGTTTTGACCTCGTTTCCCCTTATGATTTCAGAAGTATCGTCAGGGCTTGATGTAAACATGAGTGTGTCACGCATACCTTCATTCTCATTCTGACCGATGAAAAAATAGGTATACTCCACTCCCCCGGAACCTGTCCTTTGTGATGTTGAAATAATATATAACCCGGCATCCCTGATATCACGCACATAATTGACGTATGGAATTTCTTTCCGTATATAATCGGATGCTTCCATGAATACATTCAGAGCATCCTTTCTGAGGGTATCAGCCACCACCTGACCGAAAACAGAACCAGAACCCAATATAATCAGGCCAGTTAAAATGATCTTTTTCATTATTCTCTTTGTCCTATATTTTGTTAAACAGAAATGGCACAGACATGATTAAATCAAAATTACAATTTTGAACGGATCATTGCAGAAATAAAATCATTTATTATCGGTTTATCATTAAATCGGGATTAACGGTCATCTTCGGTACATTTCTTTTTGTTATTTGCTACTTTTATGCATAATCGCATAAAAAAGCTGTCACTGCATGACCAGGTCACTAATTTTCCTGCTGGCCCTGTTGATCACCGGTGCACTGGGATCGCAGGACCTGGCTAAAAGCCGTACCACCAGCCCGTACACATACATCTTCTCAATAACTGAAAAACAAGCGCTTGACATTATCCGCAAGAGCTCAACCGGCAAAGACCAGGAATTATTCCGGTCTGTGGTCGACTCCTTCCCTACCGGAACGACATATAAAGGAAAACTGAAGCCCGGCAATTATGTCACGGCGTATGTTGACAATGACAAGGTGAGGGTGTTGTATAACTCAATCCCCAATGTTCACCTTGCAGTGGTTGACAACAAGACTGATCTCGTCATCCAGGTACGTGATAGCTCGGGTCATCTTGTTGATGACGCGACCCTGAAAATGGGTACCAGAGTAATCCGCTGGGATCAGGCTTCCCTTGCATACCGGCTTGCAAAGAGCAACAGCAAGGGGATTCTTTCAGTGACTCATGAAGGTATCTCCAGTCTCTTCAGGCTTGACAGGACCCTTGACAATTCGTCGCTGCGCAGAAACGCGAGGAAACTGGCTTATACCACTCCGGTAAGATATATCTGGGTGCCTGTCAAAACCGTGGTGATGCTCCCCTATGACGCAGTCCGCTCCGCCATACGAGGTTACGGATTCGGCACTGCGCGAACTGTCTGGTGGAGGATGAAGAAGGTATTTGAACCCGGGCCGTATGACGGATTCATGGTTTTCAGCAAACCGAAATACACGCCAGGTGACACAGTGATGCTTAAGGCCTATCTGCTCTCCGGAAAGAACAAGAAACCATTTCAGAAAGAAACAGACCTGAGGATCTTCCTCACCGATCCATACAGGCAGGTTAAGCTTGCCACCCTCAAACCCTATGCTCCTGGTGGATACACCCACTCCTTCGTTCTTGCGGACACCCTCGGCCTCCGGCTTGACAAGGACTACAGTGTGACACTCTCCCCGGCAAACAGGAGCCGTACACTGGTTTCCGGATCATTCATGTATGAGTATTATGATCTCCGGAGTCTGAAGCTCGTTGTGAGGACTCCCGACAGCGTGCAGTACAGGGGGCGCCCGTTTATTGTCGGCCTTAAAGCATTGAATGAAAATGATATGATACTGCCTGACGTCAGGGTAACACTTCATATCCTGCGCGACATGGTCACTGAGATTCCCGGGCCGTTTCTTCCGGTAAAGGATACAATTGCAGTGATCCGTGAAAACCTCCGGCCATCAGGTGAGACGGTGGTGATGATCCCTGACACGCTCTTCCCTGAGGCAAACATGACCTGCAAAATTGTTGCTGTTGCCAACACCTCGGACAATGAATCCGTCACTGAAACCAGAACAATGACTTTCATTGACAAAAAGGAGGAGATTTGCTACAGCGTCAGAGGAGACTCAATCCGTTTTTATCTGAAAGTCAACGGAGCCGAAACTGAAAGGGAGGCTGAACTTATTGCCTCGGATGCGTTCGGGAACAAAAAGCCTGCTCTGAAAATAAGCCTCCCCTGGCAGACGAAAACAGACCCGTTCATCACCGGCTATACATTCGCCTCAGGAAATGCCCGGCGCACGGTGGAAACCAGGGAAATTCCGCACGGTGTCGTACCCCGTACGCACAGAACCGCCGACTCCGTCTTCATCAGCGTCACAAGCAACACAGGACTGGCTTTCAGCTACTTCATCTATGACCTTAACCGCGAGGTGGTCCGGGGAACAGCAGAAACCCTTGAATTCAGGGAGAGAGTCTCCTCTGACAGGAAATGGTACCTCTCGCTAAGCTACCTGTGGGGCGGGGTAATGAACAACAGCATCTACGAGATATCCAGGGACGAAAGCAGGCTGAACATACTCGCTGAACAGCCGGACAAAATAATACCGGGAAAAGAGACAGCAATCACCCTGACCGTAACAGATACTGACGGAAGGCCTGTCCGGAATACAGATATAACGGCTTTTGCCCTTACCCGCAAGTTCGGGTATAACCTGCCGGCACTTCCAAATCTTGCGAAAACCGGTAAAAGCAAGGAACATATCAACTCATTCCGGACAACCACGCCCAATGCACCTTATCTTACCCATCAACTGGAATATGACTGGTGGAACGCCAAAGCCGGCCTTGATACCGTCGAATATTTCAGATTCCGTTACCACCCGGACGAGATCGCCTTATTCCACTGTGACATGGGTGACAGCATCACCCAGTTCGCGCCGTTCATCTTTCGCGACGGCCTGCCGGTAAGGATTAACCAGGTAAATGTTGACCACAGGCCGGTTTACATTGATTTTGCTTCGGCCAATCAGCCATACTCCTTCAGGATTGACACCGGTTATCATTTAATCAGCATCAGGACTCCAGGGGCAATGTACGTTGCTGACAGCATCAGGTTTATGAGAGGCAAAAAGGCGGTCCTCTCAATCAGGGATAACGAAAATCCAGCTGGCTACACTAAAAAAGAAGTCCCATCAAAAATGAGGGCAGAAGAGCAACGCAGGATCGCCAATTACGTCATGCCCTATAAAACATTGTTTGAGAACAGCGTGGCTTACCTGCGGCAGGACAGCAATATCCTCCTGATGAGTGATGTCAGGCAGCAGCTGGCAAATCCCGACAGGGTATATTCTTCGCACGGCACACGTATGCTGGGTCCGGTGATGCCGACCAATGCCAGATTCGTCCTTCCCGGAAAATTCACAACCGATTTCAGGTTCGAACCCCTGTATGAATATGATTTTGAGAAAGGATTGCTGAGAATGAGGTCATTCGACCCTGAAAAAAGGATTCCCGCATACTATGCAACCGGCAACACCATGCAGGACTGGCGAAGCAGTGTCCTGACACCTGCTTATATCGCAAAGGTCAGCAGGGAGATCACCGAAAAGAGGACATCGCCGCGGTACATGTATTCACGCAATGAAAGAACTCTTCCCGGGAACGGTACCGTACATATCATGAACAGCAGGAAAGAAGATAATCCCAGACCGGTTGTCAGCTTCCTTGTCTCCGTTGCCGGAAGGGCCGTCTATGACAGGCAGGGATATGATAAGATGTTAACCAATATCCAGCCTGGAATATACAGGTTCATCTCCTTCCTGCCCGGCGGGCACCAATTGATTATTGACTCCGTCGCAGTAAGGAGCAACAGCGCAACATTCATTGATCTGGCATGGGCGGAAACGTCAGATGATCCGGAACTGTACAGGAAGATCATTGAGATGATCAATGCCCCGGGAAGCCGGCCGGGAACACCATCCTCGCTGGAAAGGCAACTGATGCAGGAATTTACAAGGCAGGATGTGAACGCATATGACGGACCGGGATTCACAGTTTCCGGTGTTGTTACAAGTCTCTCAGACAATGAGCGGCTGCCGGGAGTGACGGTCTATTGCCAGGAAAACGGTTTCGGTACGGTAACCGATATTGATGGCAGATACTCAATCAAACTCCCCTTCGGGAACCATAAGCTGACATTCATGTTCATAGGAATGAAGTCTCATGAAACCGAAGTCTGCTATGAAAACCAACTGGATGTGGTCCTGGAGGAAGAGGTTTTGCACATGGACGAAGTAGTGGTTATAGGGTATGGAATCTCACGGAAGGAAAACCTTTCCGCATCAGTAGTGACGGTCAATTCGCTTGCCGGAAGGGTGGCAGGCATGGAGGTATCAGATGGCCAGGTCTTCATGATAAGAGGCGCCTCAACGGTTGACGCACAACCTCCCCTTATTATAATTGACGGTGTGCCATGGAGCGGCGACATGAGCCTTATTGATCCCGAACTGCTTAAGAGCATGACAGTGATAAAGGACCCTGCAATGACAGCACTGTACGGATCGAGGGCCGCAGGTGGAGTAATAATGCTGACCATGAAGTCCGGAGGAGTCATAGCGGCTGCTGCAGAAAGTGACCCACTGGTGGACGAACAGTTCCTGGAGGAGGCAATGGCTGCCGGCACTCTGCGCAGGAACTTCCGCGACTACGGCTACTGGAAGCCTGACCTGCGCACGGACGATTCGGGGAAAGTTACGTTCACAGTTAAGTTCCCTGATGACATCACTTCCTGGGAGACATTTGCCGTTGCAATCAACGGCAACCGCCAGGCAGGCTCTGCCAAAGGAACCATCAGGGCATTCATGCCTGTGACCGGACTGCTGTCGGCACCCCATTATCTGGTAGAGGGCGACTCCCTTAACCTTATCGGCCGGATTATGAACCATACCGGAGTGCCATTGTCGCTGACGGAAAGGTTTATAAGCAACACCGACACACTCGTAAACAGGAAGCGTGACCTCGCCGAAGCGGTGGTTGACACCCTGCCGGTGATTGCTGGAGGGTCAGACAGCCTGCGGCTGGAATATTCCTTCACCACCGAAACCGGCCTGAAGGACGGCGAGTTCCGTCCGCTGCCTGTTTTAAGGGCGGGAATTGAGGTTGATTCGGGGATGGTTGCCATTATTGAGAAAGACTCAGCTTTAACGGTTGACCTCGCCGGCTGGCCCGGAGAGGTGACGCTTTCGGCGGTGGCCGGGTTGGCAGATATAAGGAAAACGGCAAGCCACAGGCTCATCAGGTATGTCTATGGCTGCAATGAACAGATGGCCTCGCGGCTTGCAGGTTATCTCTCTGCGATAGAGACGGACAGGCACCTCGGGAAGGTCAGCAGAAGCGATGAAAGAGAGATAAAAAGCCTTATCGGCAAACTCCTTGATAACCGCAACGAGGACGGATTGTGGGGATGGTGGGGTCCCTCGGAAACAGAGGACTGGATCTCGCAGCATGTAATCAGAACCCTTTTAAGGGCAGGCAAGCTGGGCTACACCGTTAACATTGGCATATCAGGGATCACGGACTTCGCTGTCCTTGCACTGGAAAAGAATCCTTCGCCATCCACAGGCCTGTCACTCCTCGGGATACTTTCTGATATCGGGGCAAAGGCTGACTATAACCGTTATCTGGAAATCATCTCCGACAAGGACAGCCTGTCTCTGACTGACAGTGTCCGGATTGCCTCCCTGCGGCTCAGTCACGGCATACCTGCGGATATCGGCTTCCTTGAAAAAGCAAGGCGGGAGACTGTTTTTGGAGGGGTGTACTTCACCGCTGGTTCAGAGTGGTGGAATATAATGCAGACTGATATACAGACCACCCTCCTCGCCTATGATCTGTTGTGCCGCGATACACTTCAGAAAATTGCCCGGCCCGAGCTGATCCGGAGATATTTTTATGAATACCTCTCCATGGACGGCCCGCTTAACACCTTCCAGACCGCTTCGGTGCTGAATGCGCTTGCATTTTACCCTGAAAAGGAACGCAAAAACGAAGACAGGGCCAGGATGATAATCAGCGGGGCGACAGAGACGACTGTTGATTCGTTCCCGTATAAGGTTACCCTTCCTGTCGGGAACCGGCCGGTGACTGTCCTCAACGACAGCGACATGCCTCTCTTCCTCAGTTTTGGCAGCAAGCTTTTTATTTCCGAACCGGAGGAAGATACCACCGATTTCAGGGTGACAACCTGGTTGTCCGGACCGGGCAATGCGGGGAGGTCAGACATGACGGGTAACCCGGTAGCCGAAGAGGTGCAGTCTGGAATTCCGGTTACCCTGACCGTCGATGTGGAATTCTACAAAACCGCCGAGTATTTAGTAATTGAGATACCGGTGCCGTCAGGATTTGCATATAATGACAAGAAGGGTTACCGGCCCGGAGAGGTTCACCGTGAGTTTTTCCGTGACCACGTGGCAATATTCATCCGCCATGCATCCCCTGGCAGGAGATCATTTGAAATCAGCCTTATGCCCCGCTTCACAGGCCGTTTTATAATGAACCCCGCAAAGGTATCACTGATGTACTTCCCGGTGATTTACTCAAATAATGAACTCAAAAAGATTACGATTAACTGAACAGATAAGAAGGCGAATCGATGAAAAGGTCAGAGTTTTACCATATATCTACCGGAGGCGATCTTGAAAAGATCACAACCCTGGAAGGAGCAGTAAGCGCATTGAATGATGACGGGTTTGTCTGGTTCAACTACACTAAAGCTTCGCGTGAGGAGCTGTCAGAACTGACCACACCCCTCGGGCTGCACCCCCTTTCAATAGAAGACTGCACCGACGAGACACAGGTTCCCAAGATGGACGAGTTCCCTAACTACACATTCATAGTCTTCAATGCTCTCTGGTATGATCCGGAAGAGCTTGTCTCCGACGAGGTCGATTTCTTTATCGGGAAAAATTTCCTGGTGACGGTCAGCGGGTACTCCGAAAATACCCGGTACCCGATAGAGGGAATTATACCGGTGATAGAACGGAACGTCCCTACGGTTAAAAGGGGACCTGCATGGCTCATGCATGTGATCATCGACTACATGGTTGACCAGATGGCTGATGTGGTGGAGAAGGCCGAGATTGATATCGACCGTGCCGAAGAGGAGATCCTGGGGTCACCTTCAGAATTCGATCCCTCGCAGCTGACATACCTCCGCCGAAACCTTTTGGGGTTGCGCAAGAGCCTTTTCTATGAGAGGGAGATACTGATCAAGATCAGCAGAAACGACTGCGAATGGATGCCGGAGAAGGCCACTGTTCATTACAGGGACATCTTTGATCATATATCCAATTTCCTGGAGATGACCGAGAGCAACCGTGACAATGTCACCAGCCTTATGGAACTCTATGCCTCGATGCTTAACAACAAGATGGCGCGCGATTCAAACCAGACCAACGCTACCGTGAGAAGGCTGACGCTCATTACAACCATCTTTATGCCCCTGACACTTATTGCGGGTGTTTTCGGCATGAGCGAATGGACGGTAATGACAGGCGGTGAGGCCAACATACGCCACTCCTACCCTTTATTTGCAGTTATTGTCGCAGTGATAGGCCTGGCAAGCTTCCTGTTCATCAGGTGGCTTGAATGGCGTGACCGCAAACGTTCAGACTGAAACCGGCCGGTTTATACTACCCTGCGAAGCCGGTTTCGTTTATCATCTCCCGGACCATCTTTGTTACCGTCCGGAAATTGATCTTGCCGGCACCCATCATTGGCAGGTTTTCAATGACGACAAACTGTCTCGGCAGGGCAATGCTCGGCAGGTCGGCCATCATCCTCCTGAGTATTTCGGTTTTGTTTACCTCTGCAGATACTGCAGCCACAATGTATGAACCTTTCTTATCGTCAGGAACCTCAACCACACAGCATGATACTCCATGATGCAGATACTTTTCCATAATATTCTCCACCTTCACAAGGGAGACCATCTCGCCTCCAACCTTTGTGAACCTTTTAAAGCGACCGGCATGCCATAAATAGCCGTCCGCATCAAAATAGCCCATGTCACCGGTGTTGTACCATCCGTCAGAAAGCACTTCGGTCGTCTGCTGCGGATCATCATAGTAACCTTTCATGACGGACGGGCCCTTTACAAGTATCTTTCCAGTCTCCCCAACCTTGCATTCCTCACCTGTATCAAGGCTTTCAATCCTGATCTGTATTCCCGGGATCACCTTACCCGTGCTGCCCGGCCTGTTGAATTCAACTGAATTGACAGATATAACCGGAGAAGTCTCAGTGGCGCCGTACCCCTCGAGCAGGGAGACACCGTGCTTCTTCATGTAACCGTCGCGCAGCGCATCAGGACATTTGTCGGCACCTGCAACCATAAGTCTGAGCGAGTTGAAATCGCCCGGCTCTGATTTGTTGAGATAACCCCAGAAGAAGCTCGGGGTGCCAACCATGATTGTTGGTTTCTCCTCGCGGGCAATTGTGCTGATCTTCTGGAAATCGAGCGGATTGGCATATGTAACCATCGTCATCCCGTGGTAGAATGCAACCCACAGATTAACCGTCAAACCGAAAATATGATAAAAAACAAGATTGGCAAGAAGGGTATCTTCGCCTGAGATACCCAAGTAGTTGCTGAAGCTTTCAATATTCGCTATCAGGTTCCTGTGAGAGAGCGGAACTGCCTTGGGGTCCTTTTCGCTGCCGCTCGTGAAGAGCATGGCAGCAGTATCATCCTCACTGCCCCTGCTGACACTCTTCAGGAGCATTCCCAGTGGCAGCTTCGTCTTTAAAGCAGCTTTGAGTTTATCACCTGTAGTGACACCATCCATAATATCCTCAATCATGACCATACCCTCAACCAACGGACAGTTAATCTTCTCCAGCAGCGACCTGGAGGTTATTATGGTGCTGAACCTGCACTTCTTCTGTGCATAGCGTGCATTTGCCTCGGCGCCCGTCGAATAATTGATCATCACCGGCATCCTTCCGCTCATCAGCGCACCTGCCGTTGCCAGTGCTGCTCCAGCAGAGGTGGGAATCATAATACCAATGAAGCCCTTCTCATACTTCTTGAATTTTGTAGCCAGGATCAGGGCCCCGATCAGAGCCCTGGAATAGGTAACGCTCTTACCGGTTGTCTTGTCAATGATTGCAGTCTTCGAAGCATTCTGCTTTGCCATCCTGATAAACTGATGATGCAGTAACATTGTTGCGATGCTGGTTGAGTTTACATTATCCGTTTCAAACAGGGTCGAAGATATACAAAAATGTTACAAAACAATATGCTCAATAAATTTCAGTCGAAATTTATTGCAAATATCATATGACCGTAGAGCATTGTTTCAATGGTTTTTAGAAGGCCTAAACCATCCCATTAAGACTGTACTTATTTTTTCGTTCGAAATTTAAACCTGATTGTATAACAGGTTACGACGATGATTCCCGCCGGGGTATTCCTGCTGTCGGATCAAGCCTCAACAACATCACCAGCTCTTCACCAAATGTGGCGAAGCTGCATATTGAATAATTACTTCCCCTTCAGTTTCTGGAGCGCACGGAAATTATCCATCTCCAGTTTTTCGCGAGCCTGCCTTGAAAACTGTTTGTATGCTGCAAATTCATCTTTTAACTCTTTCAGATCTTTCTCGGTTCTGTTGAGTACGACAAGGTTTCTTCTGAAGATGAGAAATCCCAATGCCATGATGAACAGCAGTCCTCCGATCAATGTCCACATTATGCCGTTGTACGCTTTTTTGTTCACCTCCAGTCCGAGGACCTCTATCTTATTCTTGCTTGATGTAACTACTGCAAGATCGTTTCTGACAGACTCAAGTAAAACATCCAGCGAATCGTTTTTGACATTAAGGGAGGCCGTAAGTTTTGTCAGTTCAGTGACCCTGCCCTTTTCAGCAGACAGGGTATCCAGAATATTGTTGTTGACCTTCCGGAACATGTCTTCCCTTATTGCCCGGAAGTTATCGTATATCCTCGTTTTTTTCTCTATATAATCAATCTGTTCCCGGATTGGGCTTTTGGTAAGCTCCTCTGGCATTGACGTTTGTCCGAAGGCTTGAACGACTGTAAAAGAGATTACAACAGATGCCAGTAAGTGTTTAAAGCTTAAATGATTCATTCTTATCCCCTTTCTGATTATTAAAAGTGAGCTTTTAATAATTAACGTATAGCAGATCGAAAAAATTTTACCCGGTCAGAAGAAATATAGAACGGATCTGTTGAATCCCCCGCAAACCAGTTGCAGATGTATTGATTATCAAAGAAACAGCATCAAACAGCCAGCTTGCTTTCCTTATATTCTTTCATCAAAGTTTGAAAGAGTTCTTTAACTGATGATATTTGGGTTGCCCTGAATGCATTTGTCCCGGCAAAAGCAAAACCATTCTCGAAATTTCCCTTAAGTGCATTTACGAGCGCGATCATAATGCAGTAAGGACTTTTGGAAATGTCACAGGTTCTGATGCATTTGAATGGACATTTCTGTGGTTGTTTTTTCCCTTCCCTGACTTTTTGTATGAACCCCGAAAAAATTGCTCTTCCAGGCATGCCGACAGGACTCCTGATGATTTCAATATCCTTTTCGGCAGCATCGATGTATGCTTGCTTGAAGCCTGGCGAGGCATCACATTCGTCGGTGGTTACAAACCGTGTTCCCATCTGTACCCCGGATACTCCCAGCTTCATTATATTATTGATATCCTCTCCTGTATAAATACCCCCCGCTGCAATAAGCGGTATCGGTTTATTGTATTTTTCTTCAAATGTCTTCAGCTCATCAACTATTTCCGGGACAAGCTTTTCAAGGGCATAATTGTTATCCCCAATCTGTTCCTCCCTGAAACCCAGGTGACCGCCTGCCTTTGGGCCTTCAACAATAACAGCATCGGGAAGGTAATCATAGTTTGCCTTCCACTTTCCGCAGATTATCCTGGCTGCCCTGGCTGATGATACAATAGGTATCAGCTTGGTAACGCTGTCCTTTTTTAAGAAGGAAGGCAGGTCAAGCGGTAATCCGGCTCCTGCAATAATGATATCGACCTTTTCAGCTATGGAGGTCTTGATCATATCCACGAAATTTGTCATGGCCACCATAACATTCACCCCTATAACGCCTTTGGTCTTTTCCCTTGCTTTGCGTATCTCTTCTTTAAGTCCGTGAATGCTGGCCTCAAACAAGTTTCCCGAAAAGTTTTTATATAAGAGTCCCAGGCCTGCACTTGAAATAACACCAACCCCTCCTTCATTTGCAACGGCTGCTGCAAGCCCCGACAGTGAAATGCCTACCCCCATGCCTCCCTGAATAATCGGAACCGCAACTGTCAGATTCCCAATTCTTAATTCATTCATCTGTTTTCCCCTTTTATTATTATTGAGGCCAAAGGTAACCTATTGCACGAGGCAAGGGCCAGGATTATGATAATTAACCTATATTAACCTTGTCCTCTTTTAATATTACGTCATAAAATTACACCCCGACCTCAGGCTAAACTGCAGAAGCCCAAGGCACTGACCACTGGCAGTCAATCTGCCCGGCTTTTGTATTTGTGACCAGAACTGACCCGGGTTAACGTTTGTTGCCTCCCATTATATTCGCTGCTATGCTGCTCGATGTACAAAGACCGGGTAATTATTGTATCAACTTAACCTCAGCATTCGGAATAGTCTCTTTAGGCTTTTATTATTTTTGGAGTACAAATAGCCACTTACCTCCGGGCACAAATAAAACAGGAAGACATGAAACGGATTATCATTATCATCGGTGCCAGCCTTGTATTCATTTTTATCTGCACGGTTGCCATAGTTATGCTCTCGATTAATCATGGGATTAAGGAACGTATCAGTATCGCTCAGGAGAAGTACCATGGTACTGCAGAGGATGCCCTGATCGCATATCTGGCGGATACCACTAATTCTGCACGAGACAGGACTGACGTTGCAATTTGGACTTTAGGCCAGATACAGTCACAGAAGGCTTTGCCAATACTTAAAGAGTTATATAATTCTAACCCAGATGGCAAAACCTGTCGTGGAAGTCATGATTCAGTTCTGTGTCAATACGGAATTGATAAAGCAATTCGTGCTATAGAGAGTAAGTGGTGGCCGCTGCATCCAGGACTCAATAAGTAGATTTTTATGTATTATTTGCCTCGCATTTCCGCACAATAACTGACGCGACAATAAAGAAAATAAGTCGATAAGCCGTATCCATGACCACTTGTCACCGGACAGGATTGCCCATCTTGTGGCGGAATTAATCAATTGATATATAAGCATATGATTAAAGAATCCGACAACCGGCCGGATGTGGTCATGGCTTCGCCTTCCGGCACCAGGGGACCGGGATAAAGTGAATGTGCATATTGTAGAACATCTATACCAGTGGAGACTGCTGACAAATCAGGGCATTTGTTCCCCGGTGATTCGCGATGGGTAGTTCCACTGTTTCATAAAAAATTATTGATTTTGGCACGCTGAGAACAATCTTTGGGACGCAGAGAAAAGTCAGGCAAAAAACATAGGTCGAACTTTGTTCAAAGACCCAGTATTAACTAAAACCATTCAGTCATGAAAACAGTTCAAAGAATCTTGTTTTTACTTGCAGGTATTTGCCTGATGATTGCCTGCTCAAAGTCTGATCAGTCAATTTCCGATCAGTCGGATCTTAGCCTGAAAGGTGCTCCAGCCAGTTGTGGCGAGGTAATTTTGGTAGAGGCCGTCAGTGGCACTGATATCACCGATAACCTTATGCAGGCATTTATTGAAGCCAAATCAGCAGGTCCCGGATCTTGTGTACAGCTCCCCGAAGGGGAATTTTACCTCGGGTTTATTGAGGTACAGGACTTCTTCGGTTCATTCAAAGGAGCAGGGCAAGGGAAAACGATAATTACTGCAAATACGGGACTTGACTGTGATGCTGTTTGGAATAACGGCCTATTCCCTTACCTTATCAAATTCGTCAGTGGTGACGTATACGTGAATAACATGACCCTCCAGACACCTTCGGGAGGACCATGCATCGGCGATGTAGCTTTATATGGACTGCTGCTTTTGGCAGATTACAGTTTTGGTTTTGACCCTGATCCCGAAAACAGTTATATAAAAGCATCAGTCGACAATGTCGAATTTATTGGAGGTTGGTATAACGACGACTATAATTGCTACTTCGGTTTTATGGCCACCCAGGATGACTTCAGTGCTTCATGGAGGCGTTCCAATATAGATATTACAGTATGGACCGGAAACTCAGGTTAAATCGCCATTGCTATTTATTGAGGGAAATATATTCAATAAGAAAGGCTACTACATGAGTATATGGATTCATGACCATCAGTTTGAATTGTATCCGGAGGCTAATCTTCCCATTCTTGCCTTAATAAAAGGCAACCAGTTCAACGCTGACAATGCAGGTGGTGGTCTCTTCTTACGTGAAACCCAAAATACCGTAATCCGAAACAATATTTTTGCCGGTGTCAGCAATTACGGGATACGGGCAGAAGCATATTGGCCAGACATTTATAATGAGAATGGACTTATTCTTGGGAATAACTTCTCTAATGCTGCTTTTAACAGGGCTTCAATAATTTTAGACCCAACTTCCAGAAATTGGACAGTCGTAGGCAGCAACAATAAGGATGATGTAATTGACCAAGGGATAGATAATGTTATCACAGGCATGAATGTTAAAACTTTTGATGGTTCTCTCGGGCAAACAATCAAAGACAATTTTATTCTATTGAAAAATATGCACTGATTAGAAAGCTTCCCTTAAGTAGCAGCAGTTAAATTCGGATGTTTTCTTTTGATATTTATGTCCTGTTGAAATGTGTGAAAGTCTTTGATTTTTACATATTTCAACAGGAATTTAGTCGGGTGTAAGTTCATCTCGGAATCACGTGACATGGTAGAGGAAATGCGCCATATTTAATTCGTCAACAATTCCGTCACCCTCCGATACACAAAATCCCGCAGATCATTGATCATGCGGGATTTGCGGTTTTAAGACGTGGTACCACCAGGAATCGAACCGGGGACACACGGATTTTCAGTCCGTTGCTCTACCAACTGAGCTATGGTACCATTTCGGTCGGCAAATATACTGCCTTTTTATTTTTCACGCAATACCTTCCTTTCACTTTGTTGAAAGCGCCAAACAGCTGATTTCATTGTTATCTTTGTCCACTCTTTGAAAAACGATGGAGCTGACATTACATACCCTTCCCAACGGCATCAGGCTGGTACACCTTACGACGACAAGCGCAGTGGCTCACTGCGGCATTATTATCAACGCCGGCTCACGCGACGAGCTTCCCGAAGAACACGGCGTCGCCCACTTCATCGAACATATGCTCTTCAAGGGTACCACCCACCGGAAGTCATACCATATCCTCAGCCGCCTCGAAGACGTGGGAGGAGAACTGAACGCCTATACAACCAAGGAGGAGACAGCCATCCACGCCTCCTTCCTGAAGGAACACTACCCGCGTGCGGTGGAGCTGATGGCAGACCTGCTCTTCTCCTCCACCTTCCCTCCTGCCGAACTGGAAAAGGAAAAAGAGG
>DHGW01000042.1 GCA_002402965.1 Bacteroidales bacterium UBA4788 | reverse complement strand
AATGCTTTATGGCCTACGGCCAAAATCACGGGGGAATATGCCAGTTCTACAATTCTTCATCCCCCCGACATGCCGTTCGGTATATCGGGGCAGACTCGACGGGGAATCATTGCGCGTAGCGCATAAAGCATTGTAGAACAGATGATTAAGATAATTTTGTTGCTCGTAGAGCATTCAGCAATGTAATCCCTGCATATTATTCCACAACTATCTCATCACAGAACAGCCAGGCTTTATTCCCGGCACCGGCGTGCCATGTGGGACAGGTAATCTGACCCCTGGCAACAACCCGTACATATCTTGCGCTGGCCTCGGGAAAGGAAGCGAAGTAGGTCTCAGCCCTGTTTCCCTGATCGGCTGGCCCGATCTCAGTTACGATGACCTGAGCCGCAGAATAATTGGTGCCGTCGGATGACCATGAATATTCAACACTCTGCGGAAGGAAGATCCAGCTTCCTACTACAGCCATGTATCCGGATGATATTGAAGATACCGGGGTCTCCCTTCCCAGGTCAATAACCACATCCATATCCGTTCCCTCGAATCCCTGCCACTGGCCGTCATTGAAGTCACCACTGCCGCTGATGCCGTTGACGAGGGTCCGGTCACCGAAACCCTTGTACCTGTCGGAAAAGGGGGTGTTGTATTGCACTTTCATTGCGGTGGCCTTGTTTATGTTGATGCTTTTCGTACTGATTCCGCCCATCATCTCACCGTTATCAAAAATGGCTGCCCTCACCGTGACCTTACCGGACATTTTCAGGGGCCCGGTATATACCGGTGACCCGGTGCCGGGGTCTGTACCGTCAGTGGTGTACCTGATGTCCGGCGACGGCTGCTCTGATGTCATCTCAAGGATTATGTTCCCTGATGCCTCATCCCATGAAGCTGACATATCAACATTGTATGAGCCGCGGGAGTAGTTCAGTCCAGCAGCATCAAACCTCTCCATCATCTTCGGCAGTCGCCGGTTGAATCCTTCCCAGTTCCTGCTCTCCGCAGGCGTCCAGACCACCTCCGAAAGCGCTGTCAGTCGCGGCAATATCATATATTCCGCTGTTGCACCGTCAGTGATGTACTCAGTCCAGAGGCAACCCTGTGCGCCGATGATGAAATCCGCCTCTTCAGCAGAGAGTTCAGGGGGCACGGGCTCAAAGGAGTATACCTTTTTCAGCGTCAGCAGTCCGCGGAACGACTCGGGTTCAGTAGCAGGATCTCCCTGGTAAACATTGAAATAACAGTGCGAAACAGGTGCCATGACAGCTTCATGGCCTGAGCGTGCGGCAGCCTCACCGCCCTCGAAGCCCTGCCATGACATCACGGTGGCCTCGGGAGCCAGTCCGCCCTGGAGGATCTCATCCCACCCGATCAGTTTCCTGCCTTTCGAGCCGAGGAACTTTTCAATTCGTTTTATGAAATAGCTTTGAAGTTCGGCTTCACCCGCCAGTCCTTCCTCACGGATTCTTGCCTGGCAGTCTGGACACTTCTTCCATTCGGTCTTGTCTGCTTCATCGCCGCCAACGTGGATATACTCAGATGGGAAGAGTTCCATAACCTCGGTCAGCACATCCTTAATGAAAGCGAAGGTCTCATCCTTTCCCGCGCAATAGATATCTGTTATGGGCCACACCCCGCCGGGAGGCACGGTGAAAGACCCTCCGGTACAGGAGTATTCAGGGTAGGCGGCAAGAGCCGAACCCACGTGTGCCGGCATCTCGATCTCAGGCACAACCGTTATGTACCTCTCCGCGGCATAGGCAACAATTTCCCTGATCTCTTCCTGCGTATAGAATCCGCCGTAAGTTGCCTCTTCGCCTGGTTTCTGAGGTTCCCTTGAGTCCCAGGGTTTGTCTTCACGGTCCACCCGCCATGCGCCCACCTCAGTGAGCTTCGGGTATTTTTTTATCTCGATGCGCCAGCCCTGGTCATCGACGAGGTGCCAGTGGAAGACATTGAGCTTGTGCATTGCCAAAATGTCGATATACCGCTTTACGAACTCCACGTCAAAGAAGTGCCTGCTCACATCGAGATGCATTCCCCTCCATTCGAAACGGGGATAATCTGTAACAGTGATACACGGCATTGTCCACTTTAGCCCGGCAGCAGTTTCTCCTCCGAAAACCTGAGGGGGAAGCAGTTGTCTGGCTGTCTGGATGCCGCGAAAGAGCCCCTCGGAGGTTCCGGCGGTGAGTGTTACGCTCTTCCTTTGCACCTTCAGATGGTACTCTTCCTTTTTCCATTCCGTACCGGCTTCAATGATCAGGCGTATGTTGCCGTCAATACCCTCGGCGGTTGTCAGCTCATATCCGGTTACGGGGCGCAGCATCGCGGCAAGCTCTTCAGCCATAATTGCGGCCCCTGCGCCGCCTGACCAGGATATGCGTGCTTCCGGTATCAGACTGAAGTGACCGGGGGCGACCTTCATGTCAACCGGTTGTGGTATCAGGGCGGGAGCAGAATCCTTCCCTGAACGGCATGCAGTCAGGAGGAGTGCTGCTGCCAGAACGGTGAAGAGTGAGGGCAGTTTCATTTGTCTTTTAATTAATTACCTCAATATCAAATATTTCATGTCTGTCGAACTGCAGCCAGTACTTGATTGAATTCTTTCTGACCAGTTCCCAGTAGATATCACTGTCGAGGCCGTGGATAAAATTAATCTCCTTAAGCTCAGCTGATACCCTGTCGGCAAGTTCTTGTTTCAGAGTAATGCGGATAGTGATATCCTTATGGGTGAAGTCGGCTGCTGCGAAGAACGGTTTTTCAGCGCTTACAGCCAGAAGCCCGTGTCCGGGAGTGGCCCCGGTGCTCACCTGTATACCGTCGTTCATGCAGCTCAGAGGCGGGATGGATCCGGCGTGAGTGGTCACAGTCATCTCGTCGACACCTGTGCAGAAATACTCCCGTGCCCTGATGCCCATCTTCACGCCAATTATGGCGAATACCCCCAGGTGGCGGTGGAGTTCGTTGGCTATCACACCGGAGGTCCATTCGTCCTCACCGCATTTGTTTCTTATTTCAGTTATGAACGGCTGAATGTCAGGCATATAGAAAGCAGTATCAGCCGGCATGTTCCTGATCACCTGCATACGGTCAACAGTCTCACCATTTAGAATTTTGAATGCTGCCACTCTCAGCCCTTCCACATTGGAAGGAGTACGGTAAATGGCTTTATCTTCTTCGCCTGCCTCAGTGAAGAGCTCCGGGAAGTGTAGAAGCAGGGGCACCATCTCATCAAAAGCAGTATAGACGAAGCTATGCGATGGCATTGAGTTTATCAGTTCTTTGACCATGGCGGCATAAGGGGTATGGAGGCCACCTATGTTCTGAAGGAGTCCTTTATCATAGAATCCTGCTCCACCGCTCCCGGTGACTGTCACCGGGACAGTGCCATCAAGTACCTTTTCTGCAGCTTCCGGATCTGACCTGTAGTTAAATCCATCCTTTCCCGGCAGCCCGCTGTTGCTCCAGAAGAGCTGATTCACCCGGGAGGTGAACGAGGGGATGTCTGCCATGGCTGCTGCAGCTGTCTCAAGGGAGCCAAGGGCAACAAACTTCACAGGTGTAGTTTCCGAAGGCAGCATCCTGGCAATGAGAGCCACAGCCTCATCCGGTCCAGCCACGGGAAGGCCCTCGTGATGCAGGGCGTCAGCCATCTTCCTTATCTTTTCATATGCAGCCGGGGCTTTGAGAAATCCGTCCGAAACTGTGATGGCCAGTATCCTTACGTCAGGTGATGCCATCATCATGCAGATTGCCTTCAGGTCGTCAATTCCGCCGTCGCTGTCGATGATCACATAATGCCTGGGCTTCCAGGGATGTGCTCCGACTGAAATGAAAATGAGCAGAAGGAGAATTGTCAGTATAGTTCGTCTCATTTCTTCGCTTTTGCCAAAAGTAATAAATTAAGGCTGACGAAGCTGAGTCATGCCGCAAATCTAATCACAGTGCCCACACTGGTAGAGCGGATTTCGATTTTTATTATCTTGACAGCTTTAAATCCTGTTGAGTGAAAAGAAGGACCTGGGTGTTGTTTTTTGCCGGGCTGATCGCCGGGTTGCTGATCTTTGCCGGGATGGGAAGGGCTGTGGAGGTCACCTCGACAAATGATTTCTGTGCCATCTGTCACGTTCATCCCCAGGCAACCTCCAGCTGGAAGCAGGGAGTCCATTACGCCACACAATCAGGTTACCATACCGCCTGCGCCGAGTGCCATCTTCCGCCTAAGGGCGAAGGCTACCTGGTTGAAAAGGCAAAGACCGGTATGCGGGATCTCTGGAGTCTCTGGACGAAGGACTCGACTGAATTTGACTGGGATGCGGCATCGACCCTTGAGCGCGCCTCGAAACATGTATATAATTCAAGTTGCGTGAAATGTCATGAGAATCTCTTCCCGGCGAAGCTGACCCGTGAGGGCTCGGAGGCTCATCTCTACTACAAGCAAATGACCGAAAAGGGAGAGGATATGCAGTGCATCAGCTGTCACCTCAACTCCGGACACTATATTGAGGGTTACCTCCATGGCAGCAACACCGGTTTTGCCGCAACCGCCACCCGCCCGGACACACTGTTTCAATCTCCGGCCACGGTCACTGCATTTGAAGATTTTGACGAGCAGATTCCCGGATCGGGAGTATCCTTCCGCATGATCGCTGTGCCGGGAGGGGAGTTCACAATGGGAAGTCCTGCGGATGAGCCGCTTCGCGACAGCGACGAGGAGCAGAAGCTGGTGAAGGTCGATTCCTTCTTTATTGCCGAGGTTGAGGTGACATGGGACGAGTACATGGAGTTTTACAGGCAGACCGCCTCGGAAGGGCGAACGACCGATACGGAGGGTTCACGGAGGCAGGATGCGGACGTTGATGCAATAAGTGGTGCCACGCCGCCGTACGGCAAGCCGGATCAGAACTGGGGGATGGGGCAGCGGCCTGCCATCTCTATGAGCTGGCACGCTGCCGAGACCTACTGCAAATGGCTCTCAAAGGTCTCGGGAAAGAATTACAGGCTGCCCACCGAAGCGGAATGGGAGTATGCATGCAGGGCCGGCACCGTCACACCTTATTTCTTTGGAGGAGACCCGGCGAAGTATGAGAAGAAGGGGCTATTCGGAGGCAAACCCGATACATCGGTGATTAATACATATGTTATCTACCAGGGCAACAGTCCGTCGAAGACACTGGAACCTCCGGCGGTAAAGGCCAACCCGTGGGGATTGAAGAACATGAGCGGGAACGTTGCCGAGTTCTGTTCGGATATATATGAGGGGACTGATGAGCATGTAATCAGGGGTGGTTCATTCCGCGACGACGCATCGGGTGTCCGCAGCGCTGCCCGTGACCACACCCGGAAAGATGAGTGGCTGAAGACCGACCCGCAGATGCCGAAGAGCATATGGTGGTATTCGGATTGCTTTTATGTGGGATTCCGGGTGGTGATGGATTACGGATCAGACGATAAATAGGCTCCTTGATGACCTACGGCCAAGGTTTCGGTGGGCGTATTCTTCTACAATGCTTTATCGCCTACGGCGAATCATTGCGCGGAGCGCATAAAGCATCGTAGAGCAGATGACATTTTATATCCGTTGCTCGTAGAGCATATAGAATTGTAAACCGCATACTGTCAGGCCAACAACATTAAACATAAATACTATCTTTGACTATCCAACCATAACCGTTATGAAAAAATCATCAATCTCCAGAAGAAACTTCCTTGGTACTGCAGCAGCCGCGGGGGCGGCAGGAATCGTAGTACCGGCATTCCTTACATCATGTTCAACCGAGAAGCGCACAAAAGTCGTTCTGCCCGTCATGCTCGATACGGCACCTGACGGTCCGCTGCTCAAGGCAGGTCTCATAGGCTGCGGGGGCAGGGGCACCGGCGCCGCACTCAATTTCCTTCACTCAGGACCGAACCTTACTATCGCAGCCCTGGGCGATGTCTTTGACGACAGGGTCACTGCCTGCCGCGAGCGCCTTGCAAAGGACGGAGTTGAAATAGCCGATGAAAAATGCTTTACAGGTTTTGATGCCTACCAGAAGGTAATTGACTCAGGGGTTGATATAATCATCCTTGCCACACCACCCTACTTCCGCCCGATACATTTCGAGGCTGCCGTCTCAGCCGGCAAGCATGTGTTCATGGAGAAGCCCGTTGCAGTTGACCCGGCAGGTGCAAGACAGATTATGGCCACAGGCGAGAAGGCGAAGGGCATGGAGCTCTGCGTTGTAACCGGGACCCAGCGTCATCACCAGCACGACTATGTAGCTACATGGGGCAAGGTTCAGGAAGGCATGATCGGTGACATCGTGGCAGCCAATTGCTATTGGAACCAGAACCAGCTGTGGTACCGTGACCCCAACCCGTCATGGTCAGAGATGGAGTACATGATCCGCGACTGGGTGAACTGGAGCTGGCTGTCGGGAGACCACATCGTTGAGCAGCATGTTCATAATATTGATGTCATCAACTGGTTCACAGGCAAGAAGCCGGTCTCGGCCGTCTCCTTCGGTGCCCGTCACCGTCGCGTCACAGGCGACCAGTATGACTTCTTCAGCACCGATTTTATCTATGACGGCGGCTTCCATGTTCACAGCATGTGCCGCCAGATAAACGGCACCGAGGGTAACGTCTCAGAGTGGATACAGGGCACCAAAGGCACCTCCAACTGCCAGAATACCGTATGGGATCCAGCCGGAACCGAACTATGGAAATATGAGGGTTACAAGCTTGATGACCAGGGAAAGATGACTGACCAGCTGATAAGGAGCCCCTATGACCAGGAGCACATCGACTTCGTCACAGCTATACGTACGGGTAAACCTTTGAATGAGGCTGAATTTGTGGCAGTGTCGACAATGGCCGGGATAATGGGCAGGATATCTGCTTATACAGGCAAGATGGTGACCTGGGATGAGGTAATGAACTCTGATCTCAAGCTGGGACCGAAGGTATTTGATATGGGTCCGGTTGATGTACCGAAGAGTGTACCCATTCCGGGCGAATAATTAACCTGCACTCCCGGAGTGAACAGGCATCAGATACGCCTGCCGGTCAGACAGAAACAAGCAATCATTATGGATACAAGATCACGACGCAGTTTCCTGAGGGGAGCAACAGCAGCCGGTGCGGCGCTTTTCTCTGCCCCTTTGCTTCTGACGGGGAGAAGCCGTTCCTCCTCTGTTCCGGACGCCGACAAGCCTTTCAGGCTGGCATACGCACCGTCAATAGGCATGTTCCGCGAACTAAGCGGTAGCGAAGACCCGGTTGACAATATACAGTTCCTTGCCGACAAGGGCTTCAGGGCTCTTTTTGACAACGGGCTGCCAGGACGCCCGGTGGAGGATCAGGAGAGGATAGCCACAAAAATACAGCGCATGGGCCTGATGATGGGTCCGTGGGTGCTGTATGCAGATTTCGGCAAGACCTCCTTCGTGCTGCCTCACCGCGAGGTGCGTGATTTCCTGACGACGAAAATGGAGGAGGGCATCGAAGTCGCCCGGCGAACAGGTTTCAAGACAGCTCTGGTGGTGCCGGGAAGGTATGATGAGAGAATCCACCCAGACATGCAGCGGGCAAACGTAATCGACAACCTTAAATACTGTGCTGACCTGGTAGGGCCGGAAGGGATCACCCTGGCTCTGGAACCGCTGAACACTTTGCGCGACCACCCGGGACTGTGGCTGACAGGGATGCCGCAGGCTTACCAGGTTTGCAAGGCAGTTAACAGTCCTGCGGTTAAGATTGTGGAAGACATGTATCACCAGCAGATCAGTGAGGGTAATCTTATACCCAACATCGAAGCATGCTGGGATGAGATCACTGCCTTCCATGTCGGGGACAATCCTGGAAGGAACGAGCCAACAACAGGTGAGATCAACTTCAAAAATATCTTCAGCTATCTGCTCTCACGAGACTATGAGGGGGTAATATGCATGGAGCACGGGCGCAGTGTCAGGGGGCCTGAGGGCGTCCGCCGTGTCATCGGGGCTTACCGCGAATGCGACCCGTTCTGAAATATTTAAGGAACTTCAATCCGTCATTTGAGTAGCGAGAGAACAATCATAAGCGACAAGTGGATCAGGGCATCCATTATTGGCACTATATGGGCTGCTGCCGAAATTGTTCTCGGCAGTTTCCTGCATAACATGCGTGTGCCGTTCAGCGGTAACCTGCTTACCGCCATTGCGCTTGTCATACTCATCGCTGTCAGCTACCGCTGGCGCGAACACGGGCTTTACTGGCGTGCGGGACTGATATGCGCGCTAATGAAGGCAATGTCGCCCAGCGCTATCATCTTCGGCCCGATGATAGCCATTATTGCAGAATCTTTGCTGCTGGAGGCTTCCGTGAGGTTGCTCGGTCGCACCATCCCAGGCTATATCGTTGGCTCTATGCTCGCCATGTCATGGAACCTGTTTCAGAAGGTATTCAACATGATTATTTTCTATGGGGGAAACCTTGTGGAGATCTACTCCAGCCTCACCGACTGGGCAGAGAAGCAACTGAAACTCAGCTTTGATGCCTTCTGGGCTCCTCTGATACTTCTGCTTTGCCTGTATGCTGTTTTCGGTGCTGCCGCCGCCATCGCCGGGATCATAACAGGCCGCAGGATGCTTTCAATCCCGCCGGAAGAGACGCTCCCTGAGCCGGCTGTGATCCTCACAAGGGAAAGGAAACAGGATGAGCCGTTCATTTATTCACTCACATGGCTGGCAGCAGACATACTTTTAGTAACCGCCATGCTCTTGGTAGTGAGTTTATTGCCCTGGATATGGTGGCTCATTGTGGTTATCCCGGTGGTTATATTGCTGGCGATGAGGTACAAGCGTGCCATGAGACAGCTCTCGAAGCCTGGATTCTGGATCACTTTTGTGATCATTACAATGCTATCGGCCCTTGTCTTTTCCTCGTTGCAGCCAGGGGAGAACAGCCTCACGGAGGCGATACTGATAGGGATACAGATGAACTTCAGGGCGGTGATAATCATTGTCGGTTTCTCTGCTCTTGGCACTGAGCTATACAATCCGAAAATACGAAGCCTATTCAGTCACACCCGCTTCAGGCAGCTGCCCCTTGCCCTGGAATTGTCTGCCGCCAGCCTGCCGACGATGATTGCTGACATGCCTGACCTTAGGACGGCCATCAGGAGACCCGTATCAATTCTGAACAGGATGATAACCCGTGTTGAAAGACGGCTGAATGAGGTGAGTGAAGTGCAGCAGTCAGTGAAGAAGGTCTTCATTGTGACCGGAACAGTAGGTGAAGGAAAGACCGCATGGCTGGCAAAACTTACCGGCCTGCTGACAGAAAAGGGAGTCAGGGCGGGAGGCATCCTCGCTTTGCGAATTGTTGAGGATGGCAGAACAACAGGGTATGATGTGTCAGACATAACCAGCGGGAAGAGGACTCCATTCCTGAGACACACCGGAAGTGAGAGAATGGGAGTGGAAAGGTTCACTGTGAATGATGACGGATTTGCAGCAGGGCTCAGGGCCCTTGATCCTGAGGCTAATCGAGATAAGGATGTTGTCATCGTCGACGAGATTGGCCCTCTTGAACTGAGAGGCATGGGGTGGAGCGAAAGGCTGACCGGGCTGCTGCATGAAACAGGAGTGATACTGATCATCGCCGTAAGGAAAAACCTCACCGATGCAGTCATTGAAAAATTCGGCATACCAGGGGCAGTTGTGATAGATGTGGCCGCAGGTGAGGTAGTCAGATATGCAGACCAGATTGCAGGATTGACTCATAAAAAATCAACTCCATGAACGGGATACTTGAAAAAGTCAGGAAGGAGCTCAGCGAGGCTTCGGATGAAAAGACGAAGGAAGCAGGACTCAGGTTTTTCAAAGAAGAAGTAAGGCTGTACGGTATAAAATCAAAGGCAGTCGCTGAAATTGCGAGACAGAATTACGCACTGGTCAAAGGCAGGAGCAAGGAGGAGATACTGGCCCTGTGTGACGCTCTATGGAAATCAGGAATGATGGAGGAGTCCTTTATTGCCTGCTCATGGGCCGAAAAGCTCGGGCCCCGGCTGATCCGGGACGACTTCGCCATACTTGAAAAATGGGTGCATAATTATGTCACTAACTGGGCATCATGTGACACCCTGTGCAATCATACGGTGGGCGATTTCATTCAGAAGTATCCGGTATACATTGCGGAGCTTAAAAAGTGGGCAAGGTCGGAAAACCGGTGGGTAAAGAGGGCCGCAGCGGTTTCGCTTATAATACCTGCACGAAGGGGCAAGTTTCTGGATGACATTTTTGAGATTGCCGATATTTTACTCCTTGATTCTGATGACTTGGTTCAGAAGGGATATGGCTGGATGCTGAAAGTTGCCAGCCAGGCGCATCAGGATGAGGTGTTCAACTATGTGATCCGGCAGAAGGCTGTAATGCCCCGAACTGCCCTGAGGTATGCCATCGAGAAGATGCCTGGGGATCTAAGGGCCTCCGCCATGTCTAGATAACCCGTGGGTTCAGTTCCGGGAACCAGGCTGCCATAATTGTTTTGATTCACTGCCTCACTGGGTGTAAGATCTCTGTCTGCCAGATAATCTCATTTTTCATTCATTTCATGTTATACAAAACCTTTTTATGTCACTGACCAATATGTGGGAATGATATTTTTACAAATGACACTCTCATGATAAATACTTTATATTTTATGCAACACAAGTACAAAAAAATCATTGGTATAAAGGCACTTGCAGTGCTCTTTTTTATTGCAGTAACCGGATGTGAAAAGAAACCTCCTGAAACAGTACCGGTGATCACAACAACTACAGTTTCAGAAATAACAAAGAATTCTGCCGTCAGCGGAGGTGAGATTACATCTGACGGAGGTTCACCTGTGACTACAAGGGGAATATGTTGGAGTACCAGTTCAAATCCGACAGTTGATGATAGTTTTACAACTGACGGTGAAGGACCCGGCAGCTTTGCGAGCAATTTATCCGGACTTAATCCCGGAACAGAGTACTATATCAGGGCTTATGCAACAAACGCCATAGGAACAGCCTACGGCAATGAGCTTGACTTTACTACAAACCCGCTTTCAGTCGGTGACGAACACCTGGGAGGAAAGATAGCATACATCCTGCAACAGGGGGATCCCGGTTATGTTCCCGGTGAGGTTCATGGTATCATAGCAGCAACTACGGATCTTGCCAACCTGTATCAATGGTATAACGGCACCCTGAGTGTGACAGGTGCAACGGTCACCACAATCGGTTCGGGTAATGCAAATACAACAACAATTGTTACTGCTCAGGGTGACGGAACTTATGCTGCCAAGGCCTGCTATGACCTTGTCCTTGGAGGTTATTCCGACTGGTACCTCCCAAGCCAGGATGAGCTGCATATGATGTTTCTGAACCGCAACCTCATCGGTGGATTCGATGCCACTTATGATGTTTATTATTGGACCTCATCTGAATATGACAGTGGCATGTCATTCATGGAGACCTTTTTCTTCAGCGATGGTTACAGGGGGTTCCAGGCCAAACATGTTCCGCTTAAGGTAAGACCTGTAAGATCATTCTGAGGAAATCAGGCTCAAAAGCTCTTCCGAATTCCCGTGCATCGGGGTGTGATATCCTTCCGATCAATCTGATACGGGAGCACTGATTTGCCCACCCGTCTGTTTCGTCATAACCTTTGGTAGCTGGTTGATTGAGCCATTTTCAATTCCCCTTTGCACAAATTATGAGTAATTATTTCTCTAGCCATTCTGCCACAGAAAGTACGGTTCCGTAACTTTTCAGGGTTGCAAGTGTTGATGCATGGACATCGGCTGCGTCAACCTCGTGGTCACCGAATTTCAGGTTGCGGGTGGCACATGCGTCATGAAGCAGGATAACAGCGTATCCATAGTCATATGCTGCCCTCACTGCCGCCTCCACGCACATCTGTGTCTGCATCCCGCAGATCACGAGGGTGTCAATGGCAAGGCCGTCGATATACTCCTTAAGCCCTGTTCCCAGAAAGCTGTTTACCTCCTCCTTTACAAAAATCTTTTCCCCTTCAGCAGGTTTCACAATATCATTGATCTCTATTCCTGCTGCGGACTTATGCTTAATGTAGATGACCGGATTGCCCGTCTTCCTGGCGTGATTGATTGCCACGGCTGCTTTCTCCGCCGCTTTTTCAGGTTCAACCAGTTCAGACCGGCCTTCCGGGAAGTAAAAATTCTGCACGTCAATTACCAGCAGGGCATATTCCTTCTGTGCTGCCGCATACTGAAATGCAGCAACCAGGACGAATGAAAGGATGAAACTCTTCATGACAAGCCTATAGTTGATTACCCAAAATTAGTAGCTTTAGCGGACTTATTTTATTTGCACAGTATGAAACTCTCCAAAATCCCTCTCCTTGGCCGGGTGGTGATTGCCATTATCCTCGGAATTATTGTCGGACTGTTTGCCCCGGTCTGGTTTGCCCGGATTTTTGCAACATTCAATTCCCTGTTTGGCAATTTCCTGTCGTTCATTATTCCTCTTCTTATCGTCGGGCTCATCACCCCCGCCATTGGTGAATTGGGTAAGGGGGCCGGGAAATTGCTGGCTATTACAGCCCTCATAGCTTATATCTCAACCCTGTTCTCAGGATTCTTCACCTTCTTTTCCTGCCAGACAGTGTTTCCTCATATCCTGTCAGAAGGGATCGATACCGGGGTGCTTAATGGAATAGAGGAGATTAAGATAGATCCGTTCTTTACAATCGGGATGCCACCTGTGATGGATGTGATGCCGGCACTGATCCTGTCATTCTGCCTGGGTCTTGGCATTACATTCCTGAAAGGCGATACCCTGCAGAAAGCGTTTCTGGAATTCAGGGAGATAATAACAATGATTATCAAAAACATTATCATCCCGTTTCTGCCTCTCTACATTTTCGGGATGTTTCTTTCAATGTCCGTCTCGGGCCAGGTTTATTCGGTAATAGTTCTGTTCCTGAAAGTCATACTTATAATCTTCATTCTTCACGTACTTTTACTGATAATACAGTTTCTGGTTGCAGGGGCGATATCGGGGCGGAATCCCTTCAAAGCACTGAAAGGGATGCTGCCGGCGTATGCCACAGCTCTGGGCACCTCTTCATCGGCAGCAACAATTCCTGTAACGCTCCAATGTGCGATCAACAATAAGGTCAATCCGGCAATCGCCTCTTTCACCGTTCCCTTGTGTGCCACTATCCACCTGGCCGGCAGTACGATGAAAATTACAGGCTTCGCGCTGGCCATACAATACTTTTTTGGGGTTCAGATAGATATAGCTGCATTCATCGGGTTCATTTTCATGCTGGGTATCATTATGATTGCTGCGCCCGGTGTACCGGGGGGTGCCATCATGGCAGCAGTCGGAATACTCCAGAGTATTCTTGGCTTCAACGAGCAGATGATCGGATTGATGATAACGCTTTACATTGCAGTTGACAGCTTCGGAACGGCATGCAATGTGACCGGTGACGGAGCTATAGCCCTGATAGTTGACAAAATATCAGGAAAAAGCCCGGCCGCTGCCTGACTGCATTGACTGTGGCAGTTGGGGGGGCGCCTCAACTTTGCCCGGGGCATCTGAGGGATGCCGCCGCAACTTTGCTCACGAATAATTGTTTATTTTTCAAAAAAACAGAAACAACATTAAACCCTGATGAAGCGATTCGGATACCTGACACTGGTGGTTTTTATAGTAATTACAATTACCTCCTGCAGCAACCTTAAACCCGGGAGTGACAAACCATACGTTGTAATGGTATCACTTGATGCCTTCCGCTGGGATTATGACTCGATTCATGGTACCCCGGTTCTTGACGACATCGCACGGCAGGGTGTGATGGCGGAGCGACTGATACCCTCGTTCCCGACGAAAACCTTCCCGAACCACTATACAATTGCAACGGGACTGTACCCTGATCATCACGGGCTGGTTAACAACAATTTTTATGCTCCTGATCTTGACCTTGTCTACAGGATCGGTGACCGGACCATGGTCTCAAACGGTGCATTTTACGGTGGTGAGCCGGTGTGGGTAACTGCACGGAAGCAGGGGATGAAGTCGGCATCGTTTTACTGGGTGGGCTCCGAGGCGCCCATACAGGGCATGCAGCCTGATTACTGGAAGGTATTTGATGAAGAGGTGCCCTTCAGCGACCGCGTTGACACCGTCCTGAAGTGGCTCTCACTGCCAAAGAACAACAGGCCTCACCTGGTCACCCTCTATTTTGAGGAACCCGATGCTGTGAGCCACTCGTATGGCCCCTCGTCTCCTGAGACGGGTGCCGTAGTCAGGAGTCTCGACAGCCTCATGGGGGTGCTTCGCACCGGAATAGCAAAGCTGCCGCACGGTAATAACATTAACCTGATCGTCCTTTCGGACCATGGTATGACGGAGGTCAACGACTCCCGTTACAACTACATCTTTGACACACTGCCACAGGCGATGGTCAGGCGTATCTACGGAGGCAATCCTGTCTGGGCAGTTGAACCCTTCGAAAGGAAGAGGGACAGCGTGCTGATACTTCTGAACATGCAGCGCGGAATGAAAGCATACGCGAAGGAGAATCTGCCGGCACACCTGCATTATGGTACACATCCGCGCATACCTGAGATAGTGCTGGTAGCTGATCCGGGTTGGACTGCAGGGCTCAGGGCTGAGCCGGGGCGCTACTCGAAGGGTGATCACGGGTACGACTGGAAGTGCAGAGACATGCACTCGATCTTCTATGCCGAGGGGCCCGCCTTTAAGAAAGGCTTCAGCATTGACACACTGTATAATGTTGATATATATAATATTGTGACAGGAATCCTGGATTTGGTGCCGGCGCCCAACGACGGGAGCCCGGAGAGGATAGTGCCTCTGTTAAGGTGATCGGCGGCGGCCATTGCAGAAATTTTGTAGAGTAAAAGGTGCCAGGCGGCTTTTCCGGGAATCTTCCGGCTTCAGATAACCGGATGTGGCTGATTCAGGGTTTTTGCTTGCCTTCAGGTGAGCGATGATCAACGAAATCGATATTTCTTCTGATCTTATTGAAGCCGGTTCGTTTCAAGGGTGAAGATTTGAATAACTTCTTATACTCATCAGGTGTCATGCTGAGCCACTCTTTTTTCGTGAGGGAGGTGATCTGAAAATCAGGCACAAGTTCTTTATCTGTAAAATGCAGAGCCTTCTTGTTATACGGGCACACCTCCTGACAACGGTCGCATCCGAAAATTATCCTTTCTGTCTTTCCCCTGAACTCTTCCGGCAGGTCCCCGTCATGTTCAATTGTCAGGTATGCGATGCAGCGGCGTGCATCAATTGTACGGTCGCTGCAGATGGCCCCGGTAGGGCATGCCTCGACGCAGAGGTTGCAGTCGCCGCACCGGTCACGGGCAGAGGCATTATCATAAAGAAGCTCGGCCGTGGTTACGATCACGCCAAGAAAAAAGAATGAGCCGATATCCTTGTTGATGACAAGGCTTTGCCTTCCACGCCATCCCAGACCGGCCCGGATAGCCCATACTTTTTCGGCCACCGGACCGGCATCACAGAATGCCCTGCTGACTGAATCCGGCACCTCTTTTTTGACAATCTTCTGAACACGGTTCAGTTTTTCTTCTATGACCTGGTGATAGTCCCTGACACGTGCATAGCGGCTGACGAAGTAATTATCGGTACCGGCAGAGGGGTCGTTGCTGTAGTAACGGAGGCCGGCAACTACAACTGATTTTGCTCCTTCCACCAGCGATGTGATATCGCCTCGCTTCTCCAGGCTTCTCTCAAGGAATCCCATTGTGCCATTCTTCCCGGCTGCGATCCATTCGCCAATATGCTGACTGTCCTCGTGATGAGACAGGGCCTGGGCTATTCCTGAAATATCGAAACCTTCCATCCGCAGACTTTCGCGGATTTTCCAGGTAAGGGCTATTTTACGTGCATCGGTCACGGTACGGATTTCATGTAAGTCTCATTCAGATCCATCGGTCAGTATCCGGATCCAAGAGTACTCTTCCATTACCGGTAAAGTTACATCTTTTTCAGAGCAATCCCAGTTCGAGCTTTGCCTCTTCGCTCAGCATGTGACGGTCCCATGGTGGGGTGAAAGTTAGCTTGAGGTCACACTCCTTAACCCCTTTGATACCGGCAACCTTGTAGGTAACCTCCTCAACAAGATCTTCAGCCATAGGGCAGTTCGGGGCGGTGAGCGTCATTGTGACATGTGCCACCTGCTCCTCGTCAACCCTGACCTCGTAGATGAGGCCCAGGTCATAGATGTTTACCGGTATCTCGGGGTCGAATATGCTTTTGAGTACACCAACAATGCGTGCCTCTGTCTCCTGTATCTCCTGTGTGTTCATGAGTGTTCCTGTTTTGATTTGTATGCCAGGGCGTAGAGACGCATCTGTTTCATCATGGCCAGAAGACCGTTTGAGCGGGTGGGGGAGAGATTTTCCCTCAGCCCGATTTTCTCAATGAAATAGATGTTTGCTTCCACAATCTCTGACGGGGTGCGACCCGAAAAGACCCTGACCAGCAGCGCCACTATGCCACTGGTGATCAGCGCATCGCTCTCGGCGGTGAAGGTGATGATCCCGTTTTCGAAAGTGGGAAAGAGCCATACCTTGCTCTGGCATCCCTCGATGAGGTATTCAGGGGTCTTGTGCCTCTCATCGAAAGGCGGCAACGACCTGCCCAGATCTATAAGGTACTCATACCTCTCCATCCAGTCACCGAACTGGGCGAACTCTTCGATGATCAGATCCTGTATTTCGTTAATAGTCATTATATTATATCAAGCGAACATTTCAGTTACTTTCCTGACGCCCTTCACCAGTGCCTCTATCTCCTCCTCAGTGTTGTAGAATGCGATTGAAGCCCTGATTGTACCGCTGATGCCGTAACGTTCCATCAGCGGTTGAGCGCAGTGTGTTCCCGTCCTGACCGCAATACCCATTTTGTCAAGAATCATGCCGGCGTCATACTGGTGAATCGCTCCGGGGAGGAAGGAGATCACGGATACTTTCTGAAGGGCGGTGCCGTAGATTCGAAGGCCCTCAATGGCTGACAATCCGGCTGTTGCACGGGCAAGCAATGCCTGTTCCCTCTCAGCAACGGCCTTGCGGCCCAGTGAAGAGAGATAGTCAAGCGCGGCAGCCAGTCCAATCGCCCCGGTGAAGTTTGTTGTGCCTGCTTCAAACTTGAATGGGAGCACATTGTATGTTGTCTTCTCAAATGTGACGTTTGCCACCATGTCACCTCCACCCTGGTATGGGGGCAGGTCGTTGAGCAGGTCAGCCTTGCCGTAGAGTACCCCGATCCCGTTGGGGCCGTACACCTTGTGCCCGGAGAAAACATAAAACTCACAATCCAGATCCTGCACATCCACTATGCCGTGCTGGATCCCCTGTGCACCGTCAACCAGCACAGGTATACCGTGTTGGTGGGCTTCAGTCACTATTTCTTTAACGGGATTGACAGTGCCCAATACGTTGGATACGTGTGTGATAGCTACAATCCGTGTGCGTTCTGTGAGCAACCGCCTGTATGCATCGAGGTCAAGCACCCCCTCATCTGAGAAGGGGATGACCTTCAGAATTGCCTTCTTCCGCTCGCAGAGCATCTGCCAGGGAACGATATTGGCGTGGTGTTCCATGCCGCTGATTAATATCTCGTCGCCCTCACCAACAAATCTCTCCCCGAAGGAGAATGCCACTGCATTGATTGATGCAGTAGTGCCGGCGGTGAAGATTATCTCCTCCCTGTCACGGGCATTGATGAACGCCCTGACAGTCTCGCGGGCCGACTCGTACCGTTCGGAGACCCTGTCTGACAGGTAGTGTACGCCGCGGTGCACGTTGGCATTGGTAGTGCGGTAGAGCTCTTCCATCACACTGATGACCTGCAGCGGCTTCTGTGTGGTGGCGCCATTGTCAAGATAGATCAGCGGCTTCCCGTGTGCCTTTGTGGAGAGGATGGGGAAGTCTGATCTGATCTCTTCTATGCTCTTCGCAAGCTTCATCACTTTGTTCAGTTGCATTGAATGGCGCAGGAGGCGCAGCGTGAAAGCTCTCCGCGGAGACGCATTAAAACGAGGTTGTCAATCCGCTCGCGAAGCGCTTCTATGGGGATGTTCTTTATCACATCATGTGCAAACCCGAACATCAGCATCAGTTTGGCCTCTTTGGCATCTATCCCGCGTGAGCGGAGATAAAAGAGAGCGTTCTCATCCAGCTGGCCCACCGTGGCGCCGTGGCTGCATTTCACGTCATCAGCGTAGATCTCCAGCTGCGGCTTGGTGTCCATGCGCGCGGTGTCGGACAGAATTATGCTGTTGCTGCTCTGAAAGGCGTTGGTCTTCTGGGCGTCCTTATGTACCATAATACGGCCGTTGAAGGCGCCGGAGGCGTTATCGTCAAGCACTCCCTTGAAGAGCTGTGTACTGTTGCAGTTTGGAGCGGCATGATCCACCTTCACGAAGTTGGCTATGTGCTGCTGCTTGTCGGCCAGGAAGAGACCGTAGCTGTGTGTCTCGGCGTTCTCACCGTTAAGGCGGTGCCATGTGGCGTTGCGCACCAGCCCGCCGTGAAGGGTGATGTTGTTCGACGATGCAAAACTGTCGCGCTCCTGGTGGATGAACGTATGGGTTATCTTGCCGGAGTCGTTATGCTGGTTCTGTACCCTGATGATCTCGAAGCGCGCGTTGCAGCCCACATATACTTCAGTAACCGTATTGGTCAGATAGTGCTGGGGTGAGATGGCATGGTCGCAGACAAGAAGTGACATCTGTGCGCCATCCTCGACCACAACCAGGTTACGGTCCTGTGTGAAAATATCCTGTGTACTGTGCAGCAGGTTGACAATCTGTATCGGTTTGGTATAGACCGTGTTCTTCGGGGCATAGAGGAAGAGACCGTCGGATGCCAGCGCGGTGTTCAGCGGCACCAGGCCGTCGTTCTCGTTCCGCGCATATTTGTTGTAGTGCTTCTCCACCAGCGAGGGGAACTGCCTTGCTGCAGCCTTCATGCTGCCTACCCAGATGCCTCCGGGGAGCATCGCCAGCCCTTCGTCGCCCCGCGGGAAAAAGCCATTAAGTAACACCATGTTCCATACATCGAGGTCCTCCACCTCGCAGTGGAATCTCTCCGCTTCCCTGAAGTCGTCAGGTTTAGGGGAGAAGTACTGTTCGTACCTGTGGCCGAACGATTTCTCGAGGTTTGTATACTTGTAGGCTTCGTTTTTCCTGTCGGGAATGCCAAGACGCAGGAACTCGCTGAAGGCTTCGGCCCGGTACCTGTTATAGATATCCGGAGAGCCCTGCAGGACTCCTGCATCCTTCCCTTCCCAGAGTTCGGTGAGCCTGCTTATTACTTCCGGTCTGTAGTCCATGTCTCTTCGCTGACTTCTGCTTCTTTCCTTATCCAGTCGTATCCTCTCTCCTCAAGCTTGAGAGCCAGTTCGGGGCCGCCCGATTTCACGATGCGGCCGTCATAGAGCACATGCACGAAATCTGGCACGATATAGTCGAGCAGCCTCTGGTAGTGTGTAATAACGATGACGGAGGTGTCTGGTCTCCGTATCTTGTTCACGCCGTTGGCGACGATGCGCAGTGCGTCGATGTCAAGGCCTGAGTCGGTCTCATCTAGAAGCGCCAGTCTCGGCTCAAGCATTGCCATCTGGAAGATCTCGTTCTTCTTCTTTTCACCGCCGGAGAAGCCTTCGTTGACGCTCCTGTTGGTGAGTGCCGAGTCTATCTCAACCAGTTCCTTCTTCTCGCGCATCTGGCGCAGGAATTCGGAGGCCGAAAGAGGCTCAAGCCCGCGATGTTTGCGCTGTTCGTTGATTGCAGTCTTCATGAAGTTGACCATGCTGACGCCGGGTATCTCTATCGGGTACTGGAATGAGAGAAAAATACCCTCGCGGGCGCGCTCCTCGGGCGACATCTCCAGGAGATTCTTCCCCTCGAAGGTGACGGTACCGCTTGTTACGGTGGCTATCTCGCGACCGGTGAGCACGTTGGCGAGGGTGCTCTTGCCGCTGCCGTTGGGACCCATGATGGCGTGTATCTCACCAGGTTTCACCTCGAGGGTGAGACCCTTGAGGATTTCCTTATTGTCAATTGAGGCTTTTAGGTCTTTTATCTGTATCAAAAATTCGGTTTGCATATCCTGTTTGCTGTTGATTCTGTTTTGCTCCTCCCGGACTTCTTCTCTCCAAGGGTTTGCCGTTGGTTTTCCGGGAGGTTATTCTTTGCTTTCTTCTGCTGATATTTCAGTTTTTCATTTATTGAACCAGGAGCTTCCGGAGTCTTATCCCACACTTCCCTCAAGGCTTATCTGCAGCAGTTTCTGCGCTTCCACCGCGAACTCCATCGGGAGCTTGTTGATCACCTCGCGGGCATATCCGTTGACAATCAGCCCGATGGCATCCTCAGTGGAGATCCCTCTCTGGTTGCAGTAGAAGATCTGGTCCTCGCCGATCCGTGATGTGGTTGCTTCGTGTTCCACTATTGCCGAAGGGTTGTCCACCTCGATATAGGGGAACGTGTGTGCCCCGCACTTGTCGCCGAGCAGTAGTGAGTCGCACTGCGAGAAGTTGCGTGCTCCCTCAGCCTTGCCCTGCACCTTTACAAGTCCGCGGTAACTGTTCTGCCCGAAGCCGGCCGAGATGCCCTTTGAGACGATTGTGCTCTTCGTGTTGCGGCCGATGTGGATCATCTTTGTGCCGGTGTCTGCCTGCTGGTAGTTGTTTGTGACGGCAACTGAGTAGAATTCGCCCACTGAGTTGTTCCCGCGAAGGATGCACGACGGGTATTTCCATGTAATTGCCGAACCGGTTTCAACCTGGGTCCATGATATCTTGGAGTCGTCGCCCTTGCAGATTCCTCTTTTGGTGACGAAGTTGAATATCCCTCCCTTGCCCTCCTTGTCGCCCGGGTACCAGTTCTGAACGGTGCTGTATTTTACCTCGGCGCCGCGCTCTGCCACTATCTCAACTACGGCGGCATGAAGCTGGTTCTCGTCGCGCATCGGCGCCGTGCAACCCTCGAGGTAGCTGACATATGCATCCTCGTCGGCAATGAGGAGGGTGCGCTCGAACTGCCCGGTATTGGAGGCGTTGATGCGGAAGTATGTAGATAGTTCCATCGGGCATCTGACACCCTTGGGGATGTAGCAGAAGGAGCCGTCGGAGAATACAGCCGAGTTGAGTGTGGCGAAGAAGTTGTCTGTATACGGCACTACCGATGCGAGGTATTTCTGCACCAGGGATGGGTGCTCTTTGACGGCTTCTGAGAATGAGCAAAAGATTATTCCCATCTCTGCGAGTGTCTCGCGGAAAGTGGTTTTGACCGAGATGGAGTCCATGACGGCATCGACGGCCACGCCGGCAAGATGTTTCTGTTCCTCGAGGGGTATGCCGAGTTTGTCAAATGTCTTCAGTAGTTCCGGGTCGACTTCGCTGAGGCTGTTGAGGCTCTTCTTCTGTTTTGGTGCTGCGTAGAAGATAATCTCCTGGTAATCAATCTCCGGTATTTTCAGGTGAGCCCAAGAGGGCATTTTCATCGTCTGCCAGTGGCGGAATGCCTTGAGGCGAAATTCGAGCATCCATTCCGGCTCCTCCTTTTTGGCGGAGATGAGTCTTACAACGTCTTCACTGAGGCCTTTGGGGATAACATCGGTTTCAATATCGGTCACGAAGCCGTACTTGTATTCACCTGATGTTACCTCGCCCAGCAGCTTATCCTGGTCATTTTCCATATCTGTCTCCTTCAACGGTACATCAACTCAACAAATGTCACCGTTTAAAGTTTGTGCACGTTTTTATAATCGTGCAAAATTAATCAAAAATGGCGAGATAGAAGAGTGATGTGGAGGTGTGGTGTATTCCGTCAGAGGCAAATAAGTGAGGGGAGAAGTGCTGTTTTACTTCTTGTTGTTTATTATGAGCGCACCGATCACGCCGGGGACCCAGCCGCAGAGAGTCAGGAGGAAAATTATGAGGAATGATCCGCACCCCTTGTCGATAACTGCAAGGGGAGGGAAGAAGATGCACAGCAGAACCCGGAGAAGACCCATTTGAATTTATGATTTGCGAAAACGAAGATATAAAATTTCAATGTCCTTTTACAATTCTTGATCGTCTGCGACGATCTGGTTAGTGGGGGTCCTGCCTTTTACAATTCTTGATAGTCTGCGACGATCTACTGCTCATAGAGCAACAGGAATTGCAAAATGGATGTTGTCCCCAAATCCATTGCTTGTAGAGCATAAAGAATTGTAGAACAGGAATATATGACAAATATTTATCTGTATAGATGATCCGCCGCCTGCAGTATTTTCAGCTTCAGATCAGCAGGGTAATCCGGGTGGTCATCCAGGAATTTCTCAACCGTTGCGCGCGCTTCGGCAGAACGATGACCTTCAAGGGTGGCAGATATCCATCCGCCAGGGAAGAAAATGTCTCCGGTTGTCTTTATCTCCTCAAGCAACTCAAGAGACGGGAGAATATACTTTTCTGACCTCTCTGCAACCATCGGATGATGCAGGTAACCGAGGGCTTCCAGCACCCACGGCTCCCGCTCACGGTTGGCCGGGTCACGCAAACTCTCAAAGAAGGCATCACGAACTGTGGCATCGGCAGACACAGCCGGTGTTACGAAATCGAACCGCTCCAGCCTCTCCTTACCCTCTATGCGTTTGTGTTGATCCGCAATTATGCGGTCGGCTCCGGTATACCCCTTCAGCGCCAGCGTCAGCGAGAGGGTGCAGAGCTCATCCTCGCTCAGTCTGACGGGACCGGGAAGACTTCCGTCCGGGCGTGCATTTCCCTGAATATTTCCTCTTTGCAGGGTTAGGGCCGGAAGAGTCCCGCTTTTCCACAGCGACGCCAGGTAATCCAATCCCGATTGTGTGACAGTCACACTCCTGAGTGTGCCGAACCATGACCGCTTCTCAGCCGCACTTTCGGCTGAGGCCATCTTGCCCCTCAGCATTGCCTCTGTCTCCACCGCCCGGGCTGCCCGTTCCTCAGCTGAGAGCCGGTTCCACCATGCCGATGAGAACCTGCCTGACAGGTAATTACGGAGCTGGAGATCAGAGATGACCTGCAGATCCCTTGATGCCGTGGCGAGAAAATCAACCGGACGGATAACTCCGTTGACAAGGTTCTCATACATATTGATCCAGAGGACGCCTTTCAGCAGGGGATCCTGGATATCAGGCAGTTGATCTGTCAGGTATTTCGCCGTCAGGCTGTCAAAAAG
>DHGW01000035.1 GCA_002402965.1 Bacteroidales bacterium UBA4788 | reverse complement strand
TTCGGGTTCGACTCGGCAGTCAACATTGCCACAGAAGCTATAGACCGCCTTCACTCAACAGCCAACTCGCACAAGAGGATCATGGTTATTGAAGTCATGGGACACAATGCCGGCTGGCTGGCTCTATACTCCGGGATGGCGGGAGGCGGTGATGTCATACTTATTCCCGAGATACCTCACGATGAAAAGGTGGTGATGGACTACCTGAAAAAGCGGGCAGACAATAACAAACCCTACTCCATAGTTGTTGTTGCAGAGGGAGTTGCCATACCGGAGGGTGAAGTCTCCCCTGCAAGATACCTC
This sequence comes from Bacteroidales bacterium UBA4788, assembly GCA_002402965.1. Lineage (GTDB taxonomy): Bacteria > Bacteroidota > Bacteroidia > Bacteroidales > VadinHA17 > SR-FBR-E99. The sequence continues at coordinate 2,817 of DHGW01000035.1, read as the reverse complement.
ACCAGAAGGATCCAGGAAGAGACCGGGCTGGAAACAAGAGAGACGGTTCTTGGTTATATACAGCGAGGCGGATCACCATCACCCATGGACAGGGTGCTGGCATCGCGGTTCGGTGCAGCCGCTGCCAACCTGATAGCGAAGAATGAGTTCGGCAGGATGGTGGCACAGCGCAACGGCGAAATTACTTCGGTCAAACTATCCGAGGTTGGCGGCAAAACAAAACTGGTTGGCAAGGATGACCCGATGGTCAGGCAGGCCAGGGAGATGGGAACCTGCTTCGGCGATTGACTAACTAAAATGACTATGGCGAAAAAGAATGAAACAGGCGAGACAAAGAAGAGGAAACTGATTTTCATAAGGCACAGCAAGGCCGAAGACCAGTCCCCGGAGATTTCAGATTTTGAAAGATCGCTGACGATAAAGGGCAAGGTGCACTCCCGGCTGATGGCGGAGATACTGAGAACCAAGGGCGAAGAGCCGGGAAGGGTGATCAGCAGCCCGGCCTTCCGGGCACTTGAGACAGCGCTGATCTTCTGCCGGGAATACGGAATCAGCGCCTCAGAGATCAGGCTCTCCCCTGAACTCTACCACGGGCTCAGCGAGGCTGAATTCCTTCCATTCATCAGGAAGCAGGACGACAGTGACCACACCGTCACTCTCTTCGGGCACAACCCTCTCATCACCGGGATGGCTGCCTTCTTCGCTGCCGACGAGCCTGATGTGCTGCCCAAAACCGGTATCTACTGCCTGGAGTTTGAGGTCGGCAGCTGGTCGGAGGTTGAGCCGGAGAGCGGCCGGACGCTCTATTTTCTCACCCCACGGGAACTGGCATGATCAAGGCATACATACCCAAGGAGATAAGCTGGCTCGCCTTCAACGCCAGGGTGCTGCAGGAAGCCGCCAGCAGCGAAGTACCCCTGCTGGAGAGGTTCAACTTCCTCGGGATTTACTCGAACAACCTCGACGAGTACTTCAGGGTGAGGGTAGCCACTCTCAGGCGGCTTACACTTTACGGCAATAAAGCGAAGAACATCCTGGGATACAGTCCCAAGGCCACGCTCAAGAAAATTCAGGAGACTGTACTCAGTCAGAATGAGATCTTTGAGAAGACATACGCCGACCTTCTCAGCGAACTTAAAAAACACCGGATCCACTTCGTGAATGAGGAGCAGCTTGATACGGAGCAGACCGAATTCGTCCGGAACTACTTTCGCAAGGAGGTAAGATCAAGGCTGATGCCATTGATTATCAGCAAGGAGAACAAGCTTCCCGACCTCACCGATGATGCCATTTTCTTTGCCATCCAGCTGCGTAACACGGTGAGGGACAAGAAGAGGTATGCGCTGCTTGAGATACCCTCGGCGGATATCCTGCCAAGGTTCATAATGTTGCCGGGCAGGAAGGGCTCCAGGTACGTCATATTCCTTGATGATATAATCAGGTGGGGACTGAAGGAGATCTTCAACATCCTTCCCTTTGATGAGCTCTCCGCCTACACCGTTAAGATCACCAAGGATTCAGAGCTGGAGATTGCGGACGATATCTCCGAGAGTTATATAGACAAGCTCTCCAAGAGCCTTCAGTTAAGAAGGAAGGGCACCCCCGTCAGGTTTGTCCATGACAGGGACATGCCGCCGGAGTTGCTGAAGATCCTCGCCAGGAAACTGAATCTCGGGTCAGAAGATGTGATCATGCCCGGCGACAGGTATCACAACTTCAAGGATTTCATGAAGTTCATCGAGATCGAAGGTGCAGGTCTCAATTACCCGAAGCTGCCCCCGGTGAGGCATCCTGCCCTCCACTACGGCAAGAGCATCATTTCAGTCATCAGGAAGCGGGATATAATGTTCTATTTCCCATATCATCCGTTTGACCACTTCATCGATCTGCTGAGGGAAGCCTCGATCGATCCGGGTGTCACATCGATCCATATCACTCTCTACAGGCTGGCAAGAAACTCCAGCGTCATCAATGCCCTGATGAATGCAGCGCGCAACGGCAAAAGCGTGACCACCGTAGTGGAGCTGCAGGCGCGGTTTGACGAGGAGGCCAACATCCTGTGGGGTAACAAGCTCCTCGATGAAGGGGTCAAGGTCATCTACGGTGTTCCGGGACTCAAGGTGCACTCCAAGCTGTGCCTGATAACGCGTGAGAAGGACGGTGTGATACAGAGGTATGCAGCTGTGGGGACGGGCAACTTCAACGAGGAAACTGCAAGGATTTACACGGATCACCTGCTCCTCACTTCAGATAAGAAGATAACCAACGAAGTGCTGAAGGCCTTCAACTTCTTCATGGCAAACTACCGCAAGGACAAATTTTACCACCTTCTCGTGTCACCCTTCGGTCTGCGTAACAAGCTGGTAGCGCTGATAGAGAATGAGATCAGGAATGCAAAGGCAGGAAAAGAGGCATACATTTATATAAAGATCAACAATCTCACCGACGAGGATATAATATCAAATCTGTATAGGGCCGGCAATGCCGGAGTAAAGATCAGGCTAATCGTCAGGGGGATGCTCTCGCTGGTGCCCGGGGTTAAAGGGGTCAGCGGGAATATCCGCGCCATTGGTATTGTTGACAGGTTTCTTGAGCATTCGCGGTTTATGATCTTTGGTAACGGCGGTGATGAGCTGGTCTATATAACATCGGCAGACATCATGCCTCGAAACCTCGACCGGAGGATAGAGGTTACCTGTCCTGTCTGGGACCCCGCCCTGAAGAAGGAGATCAATGATATCTTTGACATACAGTGGAATGACAATATAAAAGCCCGTCTCTATGATGAGACCCAGTCAAACCGCCTTGTCAGGACAG
>DHGW01000022.1:4709-5509 GCA_002402965.1 Bacteroidales bacterium UBA4788 | reverse complement strand
CGCAGGGTTATCGAAGAACTTCCCGAACATCATATTGCTTACGTACCTGTAGCCCGCAACGGTATACAGTGGCAGAGGACTTATAAGAGTTCGCCTTTTGTTCTGGAGAAGCTAACAGAAAAGCAGCCTGGGGGTAAGCCTCTTACTATCAGGTTCACCAGCCCTGACTCGTTCACTGTAACACCACAGGAGAAGGGAGACAAAAAGTCCGGTAAAAACAAGGCTGGTGATTCAGAACGCGAATTCAAACTGGGGGAGACTTACAATTTTTATGGATTTAATTTCACGGTTGAAAGACGAGACAGCACCAAACAGATAAGCGAAGGCCAGCGGTGGCTGGTATGGTTTGAATCACCTGACGGGCTTGCAAATATGTATCGCTCGGGCCTTAGCGTGGAAGCGGTTGAGAATTATGCAAGCGTCTTTACCCTCTCGTTCAACGGCTACTCCCCTCAGCAGGGGGCAGATTACCTGAATGCCCTGATGAGGCTTTATATTATCCAGGGGATGGAGTGGAAGAGCAGGGCTGCTGATAACACAATCAACTTCATAGAGGCGCAGCTAGGACTGATCTCCGACTCCCTGCGGCTGGCAGAAAACAATATGGAGAACTTCAGGCTTAAAAACCGCTTTGTGGACCTGACACTCGAGGGTTCGCTTGTACTTCAGAAGCTTGAGGGACTTGAGGGCGAAAAGAATGTACTGGATATGCAGATACAGTATTATGAGTATCTGGTCGACTATCTTGAGACCCGTGATCCTAAGGAAAGTATAATCTCTCCCAGCGTGATGGGAATCAG
>DHGW01000022.1:2797-4704 GCA_002402965.1 Bacteroidales bacterium UBA4788 | reverse complement strand
TTCACTGTCAATGAGAGTCTTCCTCAGGTCGAGATCATTGATAAGGAATTTAACGACGCAAGGGCCTCTCTTCAGGAAAACGTAAACAGCGCCGTCAACCAGCTGAAGCTTTCAATGAACAATGTCAATCAGAGGATTGCTTCCGTGGAGAAGGAACTGGGACGACTGCCGGGAACGGAGAGGAGTCTTATAGGCATACAGAGAAAATTTGATCTCAATAACTCTGTCTACACCTACCTTCTTGAGCGACGTGCCGAGGCAGGAATTGCAAAGGCATCGCAGATAACTGACAACCGCATCATTGACGAAGCAATGACACAGAACAGCAGCAGGGTGAAGCCCAAAGAGAGCAGGAACTATCTTACGGCGGCTCTTCTTGGCCTTATGATACCAATGTTGCTGATTGTTGTGTTTGACCTGCTGAACAATAAAATCATTGGCCGTAATGACGTTGAACGGATAACCAAAGCTCCGATCATAGGGTATATAAGCCATTCAGAATATCATATAGAAGATCCTGTGGCAGAAAAACCCGGCAGCACGCTGGCCGAGAGCTTCAGGGCGGTGAGAACCTCGCTTGCCTTTTATACCGGGCAGACAAAATGCCCCGTCCTTATTGTCAGCTCACCCGTCAGCGGCGAAGGCAAGACATTCGTCTCGGTGAACCTGGCAACCATCATCTCCATGATGAACAAGAAGGTTTTGATAGTAGGCCTTGACCTGCGCAAACCTCGCGTACATGCCATCCTGAAAGCTGGCAACGGAAACGGCATGAGTCAGTACCTGAGCAACTCAGCAACCTTTGAGGAGGTAATAATGCCGACAGAAATAGATAATCTCTGGTTTGCACCTTCCGGACCGGTGCCACCCAACCCGGCAGAATTGATTGGTTCGCCGAAGATGGGAGAGTTCATTGCCAGGGCACGAAATGAGTTTGATGCAATAATTATTGACACACCACCGGTAGGAATTGTCACTGATGCTCTTCTCCTCAGTCAGCTGGCCAATGTCACCCTCTTTGTTGTGCGTCAGAGATATACAACACGTGGTTCAGTGCAGCTTCTGGATGAGATCTACCGCAAGGGAGAAATGTCCAATGTTGCACTTCTTATTAATGATATCTCAGCATCGGGATACTACGGTTACGGCCTCCGCTACGGATACTCCCTCGGCTATGGCAACCGTTACTATGACCCGGGCAACTACTACACCAAAGGCGGCGGCAAGTCATCCGGCTACTATACCAACGACTGAAAGTCATTGACTTTCAGATTGAGACCCGTCGGATCGAACCGAACCGCCGAAAGGCGGTGAGCTCGCCGCAGGCAAATCCCACACACGAACCTGTCCCGATGCAGTCGGGAGTGTCGGGACCTTAGACTTTCAGACCTTCAGACATAAAGATATGAGAACAAAACTCTCTCTTTTACTTTTACTAATTTCCATAATCGGAGCTTATGCCCAGCCTGATCCACGAATTGCCAGAACACCGAAAATAAACTATGACTGGCAGCCCGGATTTGTCAGTATAACAGAACTGACCGGGGCAATCGGACTGGGCATTACTGAGGACGACTTATCCGGGTATTACTATGGATTGACAACAATTGCCGGTTATCAGTTCGCCCGTAATATCAAAGTCGGTGCCGGGGCAGGCCTGCATGTCCATCAGGACGGGACACTGTTGCCTTTGTTTCTGGATATTAGATACAGCTTCAACTCGCGGGAGATTGTCCCGTACCTTGCAGGTGACGGAGGAATAATGCTTGATTTCAGTAACCTGGAAAACACCCGCGTTTTCATTAATCCCTCAGCAGGCCTGAAATACCTGATCGCAAACCGGACGGGGATCTCATTTTCAACAGGACTCATGGTCTCCACCGGCGGTCCCAACGCAAGAAAATCAT
>DHGW01000022.1:0-2748 GCA_002402965.1 Bacteroidales bacterium UBA4788 | reverse complement strand
CATTAAAAGGACCATCATGAAAAGGCTTTTCACTGTTCTCATTGCCCTGGTTTTGACTGCATCATTTGCAGGCGCACAAATAGTCACCGAGCGCTGCTGGCATCTCGACAAAGTGCAGTTCCTGCAGCATAAACAGGATTTCTGGAGGAGCCACATGCTCTTTTCGACCTCTGCAAAGTCATATTCATCAATGACCGGAGGATTGTATAACATTACCGAGCTTCAGTACGGCTTCGGCCTTGCCGAGGTTGGTGTGCCATTTTCACATCATTATGGCGGCATAAGTAATGTAACCGGTTATCTGTTCGGCAGCGGCCTTGCCCTGGGAGCCGGTATCGGATACAACCAGTACAACGACGGTTACATTATACCGCTTTACGGAGATATTCGGTATTTCATGGGCAAACAGAGGATCAAGTTCTTCCTTGTGGGAGATGGCGGCTTTATGATGAATTTCGAGAACTTCAAGGATTACTCCAGGGTGTTTGTTAATCCCGGCGCAGGTCTGATTGTTCCTCTGAATAAAAATTTAAGACTTTCATTCTCGGCAGGACTGCTGACAATGTGGGACCGTGATGTGCTCAAAGACAGTGGCGCAGGTTACCGCGACTCTTATGTCAACATGAAACTCGGCCTCCTCTTCATAAAGTAACCGGCCTGATTTTTCCCGGATTATTTCTTTGTCCGGACCTTCAGATTGAGGCTTGGCAAATAGGCGAAGCCGAACCGAACTGCCGACTGGCGGTGAGTTCGGCGAAGCCAAATCCCGACACCAGATTGTCGGGACCTTTAGACCTGAGATCTTCCTATGATTACACTCGACCTTATCGTCGGCGCCCGTCCCAATTTCATGAAAATTGCCCCGTTAATCCGGGAGATCGAACGAAGAGCTGAACAAGGCGAAGCCATTAAATATCGCCTGGTCCATACCGGCCAGCACTATGACCGTAACATGAGCGGCTCCTTCTTTGAGGAACTGGGCATTCCTGAGCCACACGTCAACCTGAATGCCGGCAGCGGAACCCAGGCTGAACAGACAGCTGGGATCATGCTCGGCTATGAGAAGCTGCTTTTGCAGAAGAAACCTGATCTCTGCATCGTGGTGGGCGATGTGACATCAACAATGGCCTGCTCCATAGCTGCAAAAAAGATGCTGGTGCCTGTAGCCCATATCGAGGGTGGCATACGTTCAGGCGATATGACCATGCCGGAGGAGATCAACCGCATAGTTACCGACAGTATAACAGACTACTTCTTCACCACTTCCGAAACNNGCAAATGAGAACCTCAGAAAAAGCGGAGTAAATGAAGAGAGGATATTCTTTGTCGGTAACACTATGATCGACACCCTGATCCACAGCAGGCCAGGGTTCAGGAAACCGCCGGTCTGGGACGAGCTGCAGCTGGCAGATAAAGAATACATTGTTCTCACTCTTCACAGGCCGAACAACGTTGATGATTCACTTAATCTCCAGCATTTGCTGGATGAAATCATTAACAGTTCAAAGGGTATGCCTGTAATATTTCCCGTTCATCCCCGAACGAGAAAAGTACTGGAAACGTCAGTGAGCTCATTTGCGAGACGCAACATTCATCTGACGGAGCCGCTTGGTTATCTTGAGTTCAACTACCTGGTTGAACGGGCTAAGGCCGTTATTACGGATTCCGGNNAACAGTACCGAGCGTCCCGAAACTGTCACAATGGGAACAAATGAGCTCCTAGGCACCAATCCTGACGCTATCGCCCCGGCAATGCATAAACTTCTCTCCGGAAGGTGGAAGAAAGGCTCTGTCCCTCCTCTATGGGATGGTCACACATCCGAAAGGATTATTGAAATAATTTGTAAATTAGATTCCAAAGTCACTCACTTATAATATCAAACCAGCATGAAAAGACTCTGTGCTTTGCCGATCTTAATTCTTCTGACTGCTTCATTTGCTTCAGCTCAGGTTGTGACTGAACGCTGCTGGCATCTTGACAGGTTACAGTTCCTTGACCACAAACAGGACTTCTGGCGTAGCCATAAAGTATTCACCACTGCAGCACAGCCTTATTCCGGCATGGGTGGCGGACTATACAGTCTGACAGAGGCACAGTACGGGTTTGGCCTGGAGGTTATTGAGCCACCTTTTGCCCATCATGTAGTGGGCGCTACCACAGCGCTTGGCTATAGTTTCCCCGGCGGATTTGCCCTGGGCGGCGGCGTTGGGTTCCTCAAGTATAACGACGGTTACACTATACCTCTCTATGCTGACCTGAGGTATTTCATGGGAAGACAGAGGGTCAGATTCTTTGTTGCCATGCCTGCCGGTTTTATGCTGAACTTTGAAAACTTCAGGGATTATTCACGGGTATTTGGAAATCCAGGCCTTGGCCTGATAGTACCTGTTTTAAAGAATACTCATCTTTCTTTTTCCGTCGGACTCCTTACCCAGATCGACAGGGAAATCTTTGAAAATCCTGAATTTAATGCCGCCTGGCATGACAGCTTCATCAACCTGAAACTCGGCCTCCTCTTCGGCATTTAGTCCTTATTTTTTTGACCTTCAGATTGAGGTTTCGCCAAATGGCGGAGCCGAAATCCCGATAACGAAGTGTATCGGGACCTTCAGACGTCAGACCTTTAGACTTTAAATCATGAATATTTCCATCGTAGGCACAGGCTATGTCGGCCTGGTCAGCGGCGCCTGCTTCGCCGAACTCGGAGCCAGAGTGTACTGCATAGACACCAATAAGGAAAAGATAGA
>DHGW01000036.1:31045-41452 GCA_002402965.1 Bacteroidales bacterium UBA4788 | reverse complement strand
TGGTCAAGCGCCTCACCTCTCTGCAGTGCTGCTGTGACGAACACGCTAAGGTTGTCTGTTATGCGTGTCTGACCTTTGAAATCGTCAAAGGAGAGAGGGCGCAGCTGCTTCTCAAGCTCCACATCACCGGCCAGGGTTATATCTTTCCTCAGGTTGAACTGTTCGTCCATTGCTCATTTATTTGATACGCCTGACACTGCTCTCAGGGAGGTTGACCGGTACCCCGTTAATACTTGTCTCGACGTCATCGCGGTAGTTGATTGTGAGAAACACTTCGCCCAGTTCATTATATTTTTTCCAGCTTTTTGTGCGGAAACCGTTTTTGTAATACCTGTCCTCTTTCGGCCTGCCATTCTCATAGTATAAGACATGGTGGCCGTCAGGATTACCCTGCTTGTATTCACCTTTAAATCTAAGCTTCCCGTCCGGATACCAGGACTTCCATTCACCGTTGCGAAGTCCGAGAAGATATTCTCCCTCCTCAGTGTTGTCTCCCGCGTTGACTTTCCATACGCCGTTTCTTTCGCCGTCAGCATATGCTCCCTGCGCAATGATCTCTCCGGTGCGGGAGTATTCAGTGTAACTGCCGTCTCTCTTTCCCTGGTAATAATCCTCCTCACGCAGCAGCTCACCATCAGGGTAATACCAGCGCCACGTGCCGTCAATGCGGCCGTTGCTGTAAGCGCCAGCCTGCTCAAGCCTTCCCGCAGCATTATAGAATTTCCATGCTCCGGTGCGCCTGTTGGCCGTGTAGCTCCCTTCAGCCACTAATACGCCGCCGGCTGAAAAATCCTTCCACGGTCCGTTCCTGTTACCCTCCGCATCAACTATGCCTTCCGAGATCAGCACTCCGTTATCATTGTAAATACGTGCATTTTTTATTGACCCGTCAGGATTGTACTCCCGGTGTATGCCCACCGGGATATCCTCCTTGAAAGGACCTGAAGAGATCAGCTTTCCTGCGTCATCATACCTGTTCCGGATGTCAATCTCTGCGCTGTTGTCCAGATCAGTGCCGGTAACTTTGCCGTTGTCATACAGAAGAGTAACCAGCAGCTTTCCCCGTTGATCGTATTCCTTGTAATAGCCGTGCAGCTGATCGTCCCTGTAGTTTTTCTCCGTTTTTATACTGCCGTCAGGATAGAAATCACGCCATTCACCCTGCTTCAGTCCTGATGCATCAGTGCGGTTAATTCTCACCCGGTTGATGAGAAAATCATTATTGTATTCGAAAAGCGTTATGATATTTCCTTCACGGTCGTATTCCCTTGAGAGTCCGTCCTTCTTTCCATCCACATAAGGTATTGTCTGTTTTACCTTTCCATCTGGATAAAAGATTCGCGCTACACCCTCCTTTTTGTCACCTGCATAGAGTTCAGAAGTATGTATGTATACACCGTAGACGGGATCTTTCTGGTACCTGACCGAGTAACCGTTTCTTTTACCCAGAAGGTAGCTTATTTTTTCAGTCGTATCGCCGGCCTGATCAAAGAAGACCCAGATGCTGTCGAGGAGGAAGCTGGTTCTCTTTCCTTCCGACTTCATTATACCGGTTACGTAATAACTTTTCCAGTAACCGTCAGGTTTTCCGTTTCTTATGTTGCCCTCGCTGGAGATGTTTCCGTTTGGATATCTGAACTGCTGATAACCATCCTGCAGCTGTCCGTTCTGCTGCGCAGCCAGCAGAGCAGGAATCATAACCAGCATTGTCAGAAAAATCCTCTTCATCTTATAAACCCAGTTTAGCCGAGATTTCAAGCATCCGTTTTATGGGAACCGCCGCACGTTCAATTATTGACGGATCGACAGTCACCTCCGGCTCTTCAAATTTAAGTGATTTATATATCTTTTCAAGAGTAATAAGTTTCATGAAGCTGCATTCGCTGCAACCGCATGTAGAATCCTTAGGTGGTGCCGGGATGAATATCTTGTCCGGTTCGGCTTTTTTCATCTGGTAGATTATGCCTGGCTCAGTGGCAACTATAAAAATTTTTCCATTATCCTTTTTTATGAATGAGAGCAGCCCTGAGGTTGATCCGATGTAGTCAGCCACAAGCCTTACGGGCTTTTCGCATTCCGGATGCGCAATGATCTTTGCCCCTATGTTTTCATCCTTCAACTTCAGGATGGCTTCGAGTGAAAACTGTTCGTGAACATGGCATGCTCCGTCCCATACAATGATATCCCTTCCCGTCAGGCTCTTTATATAATTTCCGAGGTTTCTGTCAGGGCCAAAAATTATCTTTTCATCCGCTGGCAAGGATTCAACTATCTGTTTAGCATTCGAAGAAGTGCATGCTATATCACTCAGGGCCTTGATATCAGCTGTTGTATTCACGTAAGTGATAACCGTTCTTCCGGGATTATCCAGTATGAACTTTTCAAAATCCTCCTTTTTGCATGAATCAGCAAGGGAGCATCCTGCAAGAAGATCCGGAATAATTACTTTTTTGCCCGGAGAGAGTATCTTTGCAGTTTCAGCCATGAACTTCACACCTGCAAATACTATAATATCAGCTGAGGTCCTGGCTGCCTCCTGTGAAAGCGCCAGGCTGTCACCAATGAAGTCAGCTATATCCTGTATGTCTGAAGTCTGATAATAGTGAGCAAGAATTATAGCATTTTTCTCCTTTTTCAGAGCTTCAATCTCCTTTATAATGTTGTTATTAACAACCATATATTTATTATTGTTTTTAAAATTTAAATCTATGATGGTTATTATATACTGTTAGTTTGGTTGAAACAATTTTACTATTCCTTTTGCAAAAATGGAAGTTAAATGATTAATAACACCTTTTCAACACATCAAAAAACATACCTTTTCTGAAAAAGAGCAGATTAGGCATATAATTAACAACTGTTACATTGGATTTGTTAATAACCCCGAAAGCTCCGGAATGGGGCGTCGGGTTGTTCAGTAAAGGTTGAAATATTTCGTTAAAACGGTAAGAAAAAAATTTTGAATTAATGGAGTTATAGCATGATGTTGATAAAGTAACCGGTGAGTAAAAAAATGAACAAAGTATTAAGATTGCGGTTACATGTTATTAACAAGGCAAACTCTCTATGTTTTCTTTTCTTTTAATAATTACAGGACTATATTTGTATAAAAATATAAGATCGTTTTGGAAAAGGTTATAATTGCCTCAGACCATGCTGGTTTCAGGCTTAAAGAGAAGCTGGTGAGGTGGCTGATCACAAGCAGGTACGAAGTAAAGGACCTGGGCTGTTTTTCAGAAGACAGCGTAGATTATCCTGATTATGCACATCCGCTTGCGCTGGCGGTGGAGAAGGGCGATTTTGACTACGGCATCACAATTTGCGGTTCCGGAAACGGCATCAACATGGCCAGCAACAAGCATCAGAAAATTCGCTCTGCAGTATGCTGGAATGAGGAGATAAGCAGGCTGGCAAGGTCGCATAATGATGCCAATATATGTGCTCTTCCGGGAAGATTTCTCTCGGAAGCCGAGGCCAAGCTTATTGTAAAGACTTTTCTTACAACGGCATTTGAGGGAGGACGGCACAAGAGGCGTATTGACAAAATTCCACTGAAGAGCAGATAGATGCTATCAACAACGTGCAAATACGGTATCAGGGCTGTGATCTTCATAGCCTCCAAACCTGACGCCAGGTCAAATACGGGCCTGAAGGAGATTTCGGAACAGCTCAGGATTCCGCAGCCTTACCTGGCCAAGATCCTGCAGACACTCGCCAGAAAGAAGATACTTCATTCAACAAAGGGTCCGCACGGGGGATTCTACCTGTCTGTTCCTGCAGAGAAGCTGACACTGATGGATATAATTGACGCCATTGACGGAAGGAATTTCTTCGACAGCTGTTATGTGACGGGGGAGAAGTGCAACCTCGACAAGCCTGATGACGGGCGGTGCATACTTCACAATGATCTGCGTGAGGAGAAGGTACGACTCGAAAAGTTTTTCATTTCAAAGACAGTTGATCAGCTGGTCAACCAGGTCAGAAATGATCCCAGGGTCAGAATCTGAGTTTTACAAGGACTTTATCAGAGGTATTCCGGGCGCAGTGACACCGGATTTATTATTTATGTGGACTTATCCGGCGCGGTGAGGCCGAATTTCTCCAGAATCTTCAGAGCAATGTGTGCCAGAAGGATACCTGCAGTGACGCCGCCTATGTTGGCCAGCAGGTCAATAATCTCAGCCTTGCGTGAGGTGGTAAAAGTCATCTGCATGAATTCCATCAGAGCCCCGAAGAGAATCGGGATCAGAAGAATGATATATCTGAAATGCCTGCCTGAGCGCCACCCGGATGAGTCAAGCAACAGCACTGCGGAAAAGAAGGCATACATGGCAAAATGCCCCATCTTGTCAATGTATGGAATGTTCAGCATTCGTCCCGGGACCATTGATTTACTGCCGGAAAGACTCAGCCAGAGGATGAGAAAACCGATGATGATACTCTTATAGTATTGTTTTATAAAGAGATATATCATTCCTGGTTTTTGAGAGGGTGAAAATAAGAAACTAATATTAAATCTTTTGTATTTTTAGAGTATATATTTTCCAATGGCCGGAGTTTATATTCACATACCTTTCTGCAAGAGCTTCTGCAGTTACTGTGACTTTTACAGTATCACTGATAACAGTCTGAAGGAGGCACTTGTTCAGGCGCTTATCCGCGAGGCCTCGCTCAGGGCATCGTACCTGGAGGGAGAACCGGCAGAGACGATCTATATTGGCGGCGGCACTCCTTCGCTCCTTGATCCTGATGTTACAGAAAGTCTTCTTTTGGCGGTGAGGGAAAACTTCCGGGCAGTTGATAATCCTGAGATAACAGTTGAGGTCAATCCGGATGATATCTCTGAAGGCTATTTCGGCTCACTGAAGCAAATGGGAGTCAACAGGATCAGCTTCGGCCTTCAGTCGTGGAATGACAAGCGACTACGTTACCTGGGCCGCAGGCATGATGCGGTGCAGTCGGCAAGAGCCCTGGACCTGGCATTCCGGGAGGGATTTGAAAATGTCTCAGTTGATCTTATATTCGGTGTACCCGGGATGACCGTTGCCGACCTGAAGTCAGACCTGGAGAAAACTTTTGCCTATCCGGTAACACATCTCTCTGCATATCATCTTACGGTGGAGGAGGGAACGAAGTTCGGCCGGATGAAGAAGCAGGGTAAGCTCACTGAGACCGATGAGGAGACGTCAGTGTCAATGTTCGCCCTGCTTGGCAACGTTTGCCGGGAGCAAGGATTCATTCATTACGAGATATCAAATTTCGCGAAGGAGGGATTTATCTCCAGGCACAACTCATCGTACTGGAAGCAGGTTCCTTACATCGGTCTTGGTCCTTCTGCCCATTCGTTCGACAGACGGTCACGCCAGTGGAATGTATCCGATGTAAAAAAGTATATCAAGGCTATAGGCAGCGGAGAAATACCTGCCAGGCGGGAAGAGCTTGACAGGCGGACAGTATTCAATGAGTATGTAATGACATCATTGCGAACCATGTGGGGTATTGACCTGCAGCATGTGGAAGAGCACTACGACAAGGAGCTGCATGATTATTTAGTTAACCTGTCAGGGCGGTACATCCGTTATGGTCTGATGAAGAGGAAAAGAAATACCCTGATCCTCACAGACCAGGGTAAGATGATTTCCGATAATATTATGCGCGAATTGCTTACGGATCTCTGACAGGCATCATTCCTGAAAGGTTAATGCAATCACTGCGGCGTGCCGCGTGATCAGCCCCGTCCCTTCAGGGTGAATGAACCGGTACCTATCTGTTCTCCGTCAAGGTAAAGTTCGACATTATATGTTCCGGGGATAAAGTCGCCCGTGTTGTCAAGGAAGATACACATCTCAATGTCAGCGTTTACATAATCCACTGCCCTGTTGGCCGAGAAGATCAGCTGTTCGCCTTTAACCTCGAAGAGATTGTCGGGAGAGGGGGTGATGACCAGCTGGTCGGGACGCACTACTCTCAGGTAGACTATTTTGTTTCCGGCGCTGGCGATGGGATTCTCCCTCAGGGTGAAGCAGACGCGCACCTTGTCGAGGTTCCTCAGTTCATCAGTCTCCTTGCGCTTCTTGTTCAGGGCTACGGCAACAATATCCTTTGCCTGGATAAGTGAGGCCACGGTGACCTTCGAGGTCAGCTCCTCCTTTACCTTTTCCAGTTCGACGTTAGTCTCCTGCACTGCGGTAATCTGTTGCTTGATCTCCACGTTCTCGGCGGTAAGTATCTGGTTGCGTGTGTTCAGTGAGTCTATCTGAACTATATAGCTCTTCATGATGTCACGCATGGTGCTGATTTCTGCCTTGTATTTTCTGATCAACTGGGCATTGGATGCATTGACTTCAAGAAGTTTCTGTATCCTGGTGCGTTCGCGCTGTATTTCTGCATTCAGCGTATCATTGCTTGTCTTGAGCGTATCGTACCCGTACATCATCATCCGGAGCTCGTTTGCCAGGGAGTCCTTCTCCTCATTGAGCACCTGCTCCATCTCTACCATCTTGCTCTTCTGGTTGTAATAAAGTATTACCAGGGCCAGCAGGCCAAGGGTCAGGATAATGGTTGACACAATCATGACAACCGGAGCACCTTTTTTATGCTCAACGTGTTCAGCCTGATATTTTTCCTGATTTTCCATTTGTTTGTTTATTAATCCAATGCAAAATTAGTAATTATATCTGTACAACAAATTTTATATCCGTTTGATTATCTTAGCCCGGCTTTTCATTCAATAATCCTTTATATTTTTTAGTTATGAGTGGTTTCTACGGTTCTGTCTCCGAAAAGAGTTGTATTGATGATGTATTCTACGGTACCGACTATCATTCCCATCTCGGCACCAAGCGTGCAGGTATGGTTTTTTATGACAGCGAGATAGGGTTCAGGAGAAGGATTCACAACCTGGAGAATGAGTATTTCCGGAACAAGTTCGAGGCTGAGCTGAAGGAATTCCGGGGCAACAGCGGGATGGGGGTCATCAGTGACACCGATCCGCAGCCCATTCTTTTCAACTCGCACCTGGGTCCCTTTGCCCTCGTTACTGTTTCGAGAATAGTTAACATCAATGAGCTGGCCGACTTTTTCCTGGCGCGGAAGAAACATTTCACCGAGAACTTCATGGGCAACATCAATCCCACTGAGATGGTGGCCAATATTATCTGTGAGGGCGACTCATTTGTAGAAGGGATTACGAATGTTTTTGAAAAGATACAGGGTTCATGTTCATTGCTGTTACTTACCCCTGACGGTATCATTGCTGCGCGTGACAAGCTCGGACGTACTCCGGTGGTGATAGGCAAGCGTGACGGTGCACGGGCAGTGGCTTCGGAGACGTGTTCCTTTCCAAACACCGGTTTTGAAATTGAGTATTACCTTGGACCCGGGGAGATAGTGCATATCAGGCCTGGCGGATTCACCCGGCTGAAGGCTCCGGGAAAAAGGATGCAAATTTGTGCTTTCCTGTGGGTGTATTACGGTTTTCCCACATCCGAATATGAAGGCAGGAATGTTGAGGAGGTGCGTTACAGGTGCGGTGCCGCACTTGCCAGGAGGGATTCCGTGGAGGCTGATTTCGTATGCGGTGTTCCCGACTCAGGCGTGGGGCACGCATTCGGTTATTCCAACGAAAAGGAGCTTCCATATATGAGTTCGTTTTCAAAGTACACGCCCACCTGGCCAAGGAGTTTCATGCCTCAGAGGCAGGTTCAGCGGGAGCTGGTGGCAAGGATGAAGCTCATCCCGAACAAGAAGATCACCCATGGCAGGAAGATCATTTTTCTTGATGACAGCATTGTGAGGGGAACACAGCTTAAGGACAATACCCGTGATCTTCGTGAGGCCGGCGCGGCAGAGCTCCACATGCGTATAGCCTGTCCGCCGCTGCTCTATCCGTGTCCCTTTCTGAACTTCTCCCAATCGCGTTCAACCCTCGAGCTTGCTGCCCGCAAGGCGATTGTAAGACTGGAGGGGGAGGAGAAGAACATTGAGGAGTACCTTGATCCCGACTCAGAGAAATATTCTATGATGGTTAAGGAAATCTCTGACATGCTCGGGATGGATACCCTTATGTTTCAACGACTTGACGATCTGGTGACGGCCATCGGGTTGCCAAAGGCAAAGCTTTGCACTCACTGCTGGGATGGAAGCAGCAGTTTCTGAGAGTGTTGACAACAACAATTTTTTGTTAATAATTAGGCCTTCGTCAAATAATTTGACCTGTTCGTCCGTTTATTTTTACAATTCACAAAACGGCATGTAACCCCATTACATGAAGTTCTGTATAACTGGTCATAGCGGAATAGACCACTAATTAAAATTATTAACAATTAAAATTAAACTGTAAAATGAAAAAAATCCTCGCATTTTCAATTGTTCTTCTTGCATTTACAGCAGGTGCGTTTGCACAGAATACAGACACTGAACAAACAACGGCTACGGCTACAATAGTAGGGCCGCTTACCCTGACGAAGGTCAGTGACATGAACTTTGGAATTATTGCTGTTTCAGCTGCACCAGGTACTGTACAGCTTGGAACAGACAATTCCAGAACACCGGTAGGTGGTGTGACTCTTGTACCACCGGCTGCCGGCGTTGCGGCATCATTTACGGCTGCCGGCGAGGCCAATGAGACAATTGCCATCACATTACCGGCTGACGGAACAGTGACATTAACAGGAGCTGGACCAGCAATGGCAGTTAACGGTTTCGTACACAGTGCCGGTGCGGCTCCCGCCCTTGACGGAACAGGTGCTGCGGCATTTACGGTTGGTGCTACTTTAAGTGTGGCAGCAAACCAGGCATCAGGAGTTTATACTTCTGCCAACTTCCCTGTTACAATAAGCTATAATTAATCCAGAGGTACAACCGGCGACATACCCCATGATACGGTTTATACCCAGATCAATAAGCCTGTGGTTACTATTGCTGGTTTCCTCCCTTGTGGCGGAAGCCCAGCCCGGGGTATCTTCAACGGTGACTGGCCATATTACAGCAGAGGTTATTTCAACACTGTCTGCGGTTGAGACTACTCAACTGAGCTTCGGGAAGTTTTCCCCGGGGCCGCAGGGCGGCAGTCTCATACTTAATCCTGAAAATACCATTTCGGTAATGGGCAGCGTATGGCCTGGCAGCGGGACTCATAGCGCTGCCAGCTTCTTTGTCACCGGTGATCCGGGAATTGCCTATACGGTATCAATTCCATCATCACCGGTGACCATAACCCATGTCAACAGCGTTCGGACAATGACTGTGGAAAACTGGACTTCCATTCCACTTCCCGAACCGGGCGCAGGATTGCTTGAAAACGGATCACAGGTTGTTTATGTCGGCGCAACCCTGAAGGTGGGAACCTTGAATGATAACCCTATTGGTGTTTATACCGGGACCTATACAATAACCTTTGAATTCAACTGACATCTGGCATAATCCATTAAAAAAAATGTAATGAGAAAGTATTCCTTGCGACATCTATTTACGCTTCAGTTAATTTGCCTTCTGCTTACGCCTTACAGCCTGAAGGCCCAGGGAGACCTTCTCATTACACCGAGGAGGGTGGTTTTTGAAGGGAACAAGAGATCGATGGATCTCAGCCTGGCAAACATCGGGAAGGATACGGCAACGTACAACATCTCCCTGGTGCAGATACGCATGACGGAAGATGGCGGGTTTGAAACCATCACCGAACCTGACGAGAGTCAGAAGTTTGCAACTCCGTATATCAGGTTTTTCCCACGAACGGTAACCCTTAATCCTGATGAGGTACAGACTGTGAAAATTCAGGCAATCAGAACAGGGGAGCTTGCCCCGGGAGAGTACAGGTCACATCTGTATTTCAGGGCTACTCCAAAAGAAAAACCATTGGGAGATGAGACTCCGGCACAGCAGGACCAGACAATTTCAATAAAACTTGTGCCAGTCTTCGGAATTACCATTCCTGTAATAATAAGACAGGGAGTACCCACTGCAAATGTCACCCTAACGGATCTGGCACTGACTTTTGAAAATGACACCTTGCCGAGAATTGCATTCGTATTTAACAGGTCAGGTGAGTACTCTGTATATGGTGATGTGGCTGTTGATCATGTTTCTCCGGGCGGAAAGGTTACCCGGGCAGGGGTGGCCAGGGGTGTTGCTGTATATACGCCCAATACCATAAGAAGATTTTCATTCAATCTTATGAATAACGGAGAGGTTGATTTCAGGAGCGGAAAACTGATCGTGACCTTCTCTGCGCCTTCGGATGTCAAACAGGAGAAATTTGCTGAGGCTATCCTGAACTTACAGTGATCCGTCACACTCAAGAAAGTGATTATAAACTAATCAATGATATGAACTCCAGAGGCCGGTCCTTCAAGATATTCTTCCTGATGGCGGCCTTTTGGCTCATTTTTTTTACCGCCAACGCAGCAA
>DHGW01000036.1:0-30994 GCA_002402965.1 Bacteroidales bacterium UBA4788 | reverse complement strand
ATTGCAAACCACACTGTCACTGTCACCGCCAATGCCTTTTGCTCTGCATTACGAATTAGTTCAGGATACACTGCGGGATATCTTAACTTAAATTTGGGCTTTACCGTAACTGTCTCCGGAAGTTTAACAGTTTACAGTAATGCCGGAGCGAATACATCGTTTGGATTATCGGGGGACGGCAGAATAACCTGTTCATCGCTTATCACAGGTACTAATGTTAACCCGTCCAATACCAGGACAACGAATCTCAATATATCTATTGCCGAACTATTTGTTTCAGGAAACCTGACACTTTACAGCAATCGCAGCGGGAGCGGATACAACAATGCTTCTGTAAATATTGAAACCGGTAATGTAATTGTTGCAGGAACTGTTGTTACGGATAACGAAAATGCAGGGAACAACTCTTCACTGATACTTGGAAACGGTTCGCCTACACTGTATCTTGGCGGTGCAACTCCGTTTAATCTGGATGGTACGGGTACCAGCACAATTACACTTAACGGTACAGGAGCTACCGCGAATTACAGTTATGATGGCGCCCAGAATGTGTTTAACACAACTTATACCAACCTGACCCTTTCTGGAAGCGGCGCCAAAACCATTCCCCCGGGAGTATCTCTCTCCGGGATCCTTTCCAGGGAAGGAACAGCAACGGTTGCTGGCACGGCCCCGGTATATGGCACCTCATCAACTTTACGGTACCAGGGATCTGCAGCCCAGATTACCGGAATTGAGATGATCCCGGTTTTCAGTGGTGACGGCGGCGTGATTATCAACAACCCTTCCGGGGTCAGCCTTGCTGCGTCTGTTACTATAAACAGCGGGCTGAATCTGATGTCCGGGGCATTTAATGTGGGGGGCAACACACTGACACTTAACGGTCCGGCAATCTCGGGCACACCGGGAAATCTCTCCACCACATCCTCATCTTCACTGATATTTGGCGGATCCTCAGCGGGGGTATCAATACCTGCAAGTGTAACCAGCCTGAATAACCTGACAATTAACAATTCAAACGGGGTAAATCTCAACAGCAGCTTAACTCTTGCTTCCGGCGGTATTCTCACTCTTACGGAAGGGATTCTTGACGCCGGAAGCTACATAATTGAGGTAACAAACAGTTCTGCGTCCGCGGTTTCAGGTTCTGCAGAATCCTTTGTCAATGTCACCACGGGAGGACTCCAGAGGTCGCTCCCGGCAAGCCTGAGCGGCACCGGCAATAATTTTCTTTTTCCGATAGGTGAGGGTGGAGCCTATAAGGCGATAAGTCTTCTGGATGTCAATACCGGAGCCACAGGCCCTGTGCTAAGTGCTTCAGTCAGTCCCAACGGCGCCCTTAACGGAGATAATATTTCAGTAGGTGAAATACAGCCACGGTACTGGTCGCTGTTTAACATTAACAGTGGCAATTTCACGCGGGCTGCCATCGAACTCTTCGATAACGGCCTTGACATAACCAGGACAATTTGCATGGCCCCGGCACCTGCCGGTATCTACTCGGCAATTGGCGGAATACCAGGAATGAATTCGATTATCTCTCCTTCAATTCTCAATCCGGGTCCTTATTTTGCCATAGGTATTCTCGATTATGACGTCTTTTATTCCTACAAAAGCGGCGACTGGCATGATCCCTATACATGGACATCCGATCCAAGCGGTACTCTTCAGATAGGAAACCAGGTTCCGGGTGACGAGGCAATGGTGACAATACTTACAGACCGAACTGTAACAATGACGGAAAATGTTACAGAGCCTGGTCTGTTAGTTACATTAATGCCCGGAGCAATCCTGGACCAGTCTGCTTACGGTTTCGCCTCCAACCTTTCCTCCCTTTCCGGGCAGGGAACCCTGAGGCTTGCCTCAGACGGTTTTCCGGCAGTGACTAACAACACCTTCGTTGATGCGGGTGGAGGTACAGTGGAGTATTACAATTCATCGGACTTAACGCTTCCTGTTTCACAAACCGTCTATAATAATTTAGTTATCAATACCTCGGGCTCAATAGCCACTCAGCGGTCTGACCTGCTGCTGAACGGAAACCTGCATGTCAAAAGCGGAACATACAGGATCAATGATAACAGTTCAACCGCAAAGCTGTCTCTCAATGTAGGAGGTAATGTAATAGTTGATAACGGGGCCACCATTTCAGTGGGAAACGGCGTCACGAACACGGCCATAGGAGGGACGGGAGGCATGGCTCCATACCTGAACTATTACCTGAATTTCCATACCGTAAAGATCTATGGTGATCTTACCAACAACGGCACGATACGGTTCACCAATCTGGGACACCCGGTTTACAACGCATTTCCTCCCACAATAGCAGGGGCAACCTCGGGTGCCGCCTCTGTGTACTTCGAGGGAGCGTCGGATAACACTATTACCTGTAACGGCACCACTGACTTTTATAATCTTATTGTCAACAAGGGAGCGGACCAGACCTACAGCCTGACGGTCAGCTCTTCCGCATATTCACATTTCCGGCTCTTCGGGGCAAACAGTATGGATGCCGAATCATTATCCGGCAATCCTGCCATGAGGAAAGCCCTGTGGATCTGTTCCGGTACACTTGTTTTGAAAGGAAGTGTAATAATTCCATCTCTTTCCGAAGGAACATCCGCCAGCTCACATTACTATATCCCGGCCAATGGTGCTCTGGTGTCTGATGGAGTAGACGCTGCGGTGTTTGTGACTGCTGATGATTACCGCGAGGTGAACACTGCATACGGAGTTACAGCGGCCAACAATACTGTAACGGGGATTGATGCATCAGGCACGGGAAGTGCCATATATGTCTTTGGCAAACTGCAGATAAACAATGGTTATTTCTCCACTAAGGAATCGGGAGGCATAATAACCTCATCAACAGCCTCCGGTCAGATAATTATCAATGGCGGCATAACCGACGCCAAGCAGTTGCTATCCTCTTCCGGATCCGCATCCTACAGCCAGTCAGGGGGACTGCTTCTCCTAAGGGGACGCTTCAGGCGTATTCCTGTTACATACACCACTATAGCCAATCTGACAGATGCGTCGGAGATTACTCTGAACACTGCGAGAGCCAACTCAGGCACCAGTGATACTTACGGAACTTTCAACCTTGAAAACGCATCCAATATTCTGAATCTTTCAGGTGGTACGGTCAGGATTTATGATGTTACAGGCACAGTCAATAACGAAGCATTTGACGTGAAAGCCGCTGCAGCCAACGTCAGCGTGACCGGCGGAACGCTGGAGATCATTCCGAAATCCGGAACCCTGCTGGCTGACGCAACCTTTTACGCCTTACACTCCACGGCTCCCTTGTGGAACCTGACAGTAAACCGTGCGGATGGAACTTCGTTTGTAAGAATGAACACCCTCCTCACCGTTCAGAATAACCTCAATATTACCTCCGGTGTTTTGAATGCAAATGGTAATAATCTTTCCGTGGGCGGTAATTTTACAATAGCGACAGGCACTACATACACTCCCGGAAGCAATACCACAATAATGAACGGCTCCGGTGCCCGGACCCTTACCGTCAACACGGCGTCGGCCCTTTCGCTTAATAATTTCACAATTGATAAGCCGGTCGGAGTGACTGTTACGCTCGCCGGCTCACAGGCTATTATCAATGTAACTTCTGCTTTCAGGCTAGTTACAGGAACCCTTAACGATGCAGGGAAAACAATAAACGTGTCTGGCAATATTTTCAACTCCGGCCTGGTTACGGGTACGGGGAAAATCGTTATCAACGGAGCATCCGCGCAGACGATTGACGGAGGAGGAACATTCGGCAACCTCGAGATGGCAAATACCGCGGCCACTCCCGTCTCTCTTCTGAACCGCATTACGGTTAACGGAACCCTGAACTTCGCTGTTAACGGCATCCTTAATATTGGTATTTACAATCTTCACCTGAACGGTACGGCAACAATCGCGGGAGCCGCAACTAACAGGTTCATTCAGACGTCCGGCAACGCCGGAGACGGCGGTCTCTCCCGCGCCTACACCTCAAATGACCCGTTTGTATTTCCTGTGGGAGTGGCAGGCAAATACACACCGGCGACAATTGGGTTTACCTCATCACCGGCAATATACGGATCAGTGACCGTTGTCCCTGTTGATTATGAGCATCCGGTAACGACTGTTAACGGCGAGAGCCTGACTTATTTCTGGCGTGTCAAATCATCAGGATTTACTGATATTCCATTGTATTCCGTTACACACACATTTGTATATAATAACGCCGATATAGCCGGAACAGAATCAAACTATGTTCCGGCTCTTTATGATGGCGTTGCCCGGAGTTGGTACTCCGGAGAGGCAGCCTCAATAAACACCGGAACCAATACGATTTCCGACTGGAACACCCCGACTAACAGCACTAACTTCCTGGATGCTGATTATACGGCCGGAAGTGCCGCAAGTTTCGGAACACCAATTATTTACTACAGCCGGGAATCGGGGCTCTGGAGCTCAACTTCAACGTGGTCTCTTACCGGACATACAGTAAACGATCCGCCCGGTTCACCTCCCGGGGCCAATGATATAGTGATTATCGGAGGAAATGATTCAATATGGCTTGATACTGAAACACCTCCGCTTCTATCTGCTCCGGCAACACCACCGGCATCATATTATCAGCGGAACAAAGCAATAGTGAACTGTGCTACTCTCCAGATTGATGCCGGATCAGCACTGGACATACAGAACAATCCCGGGAGCACTTTCGCCTCAGTGCTGAATCATCCCGGCGGCAACGGGAAACTGAGGCTTACAACCAGGGATCCTTCGAATTTTGACAATTCGGAACCATTTGTCTATCCTGGCGGTGATTTCTCAGAATTCAATGTAAATGATGGTATTTCGGAGTTTTATACTATAAACCCGAAAGCCGGAACATACTATATCCTGCCAACAAATGCAAATGAGTATGGTACGGTAATCATGACCCCGCTGAAGGGTTCTAATATTATCCTTCCGAACATACCGCTGGTTACAGTAAACGGTGATCTGATTTGCAACGGATCGGATGCGGATGCATGGCTGGCTATGACATGGCAAGGCTCCGATTATGGTACCATCGTTGAAAAGAGCGTAAATGTAAAAGGGAATCTTGTTGTAGCAGGAGGATCATTCGGGTTTATCTATAACGGAACGAGGCTGCAGAGGATAAACATTGAAGGAGATGTATATGTTGCCCCGGGGGCTGGTATCGATGTCTGGAACAGTTCCACCAACAATATCATGTCGATCGGAGGTTCGGTGTTCAACAACAGCAACAATACCACTGCGCCCGAAGGTTCTCCCAGCGTCATGCGCTTCATCAGCAGCGGAAACAAATGCGATGTCATCTTCACTGGCAACAGATCGACGGTAGTTACGAATGATCCGGCCCTCACCTCTACTCCAGTGACGGTTTTCAATAAAGTTACGATTGATAAGGGCAATTCTCCGGACACAACCATCACATGGACTATAGGCGGCACTTTGACCACCCTGACAAATGACTGGCTCACACTTCTGAACGGTACTCTGGTTTATGAAAGAACTGGCGATTTCAATATCTCCACAACCACTGACTTTATAATACCGTCAACGGCAGGACTTACACTGAACACACCCTCAAATGTTAACATCTCAAACAATACCGGTTCTGAGACGCTATACCTGAACGGAAGGCTCAGGATAACGGGAGGGGGCGGCAATGTATACATCGGGCCTGCCGGAGACACTGCAAACAATGCCGACATAGAGTACTCCGGAAGCGGGGCTTCCCTTATTGAGGTAAACAGCGGAAACCTGTTCGTAAACGGTCAGATAAGGAGGCCGCTGGCATCGACTAACGGTACCCTGACATACAGGCAGACCGGAGGTAATGTAGTCGTTTACGGCAATAATGCCAGCCAGACGAAAGCCAAGTTGGAGGTGCTCAACGACGGCAGCGAATTCACCATGTCGGGCGGTAATCTTACAATTGTCCGCGGGGGAGGCACAACCTTCGGGGACCTTTACCTGAGACCGGCAGTGGGATCCGTGACAGGAGGGACGATCACCTTTACACAAAGTCCGTCTCCGGGTACAATCATCGATTCTGATCAGTCTTACCAGCTGGACATAAACATCCCGCTCAATAACCTTGAAATCACAGGCAAGACAACGGCTGCAAATCGCAATGCAGAACTGGCACTGATGATCAGTCCTCTGGTGCTGAATGGTTCACTGACTCTGAGCAATAACAGGAGCTTCTTCGCCTCCAACAACCGTAATGTCACCATAAGAGGTAATCTGAATAACAGCGGAACTTATGCTTTTGGGACCAACCGGACAATATTTGACGGAGGGGCTCAGTCCATAACGGGAACATCAGTAACTAACTTCTATGATCTGGAGGTATCTTCCCTTACCTCGCTCACAGCGAATGGAAACTTAACAGTAAATCATGATCTCGATATAGTATCCGGCAACCTGGTCCTCGGATCCGGGCTGCTGACTCTTTTAGGCAACCTCACCAACAACGGTGCATACACAGATGACAACAGTACAGGAGGGGTAAATCTTGCCGGTACAACGCAGCAGACTCTATCCGGTACAGGCTCTTTTGCCCGTCTGGTGCTCAGCAATAATGCAGGAGCAAGGCTGAACAATGAAATTGCGCTCCAGCATGACCTTGTCATGAACAGCGGAGTGCTTGACATAAACAAGTACCAGCTTACCCTCAGCCAGAATAGCCTGATCCTGGGCACCGGTTTCAAAACTACGAAGATGATCAGATCCGACGGCGTCGGAAGTAGCAGGGGCCTGCTCAAGTTTTTTCCCGGGGGTGCACAGACATTTACGTTCCCTGTTGGTGTTGCGGGCAAATACACCCCGGCGCTCTTCACTGTCACGACAAGCCCGACCGTAGGCTCTGTAAGGATTAATCCGGTCAACGAGTCTCACCCCACTGTAACAGATCCCCTTAATTCACTGGGTTATTACTGGCAGGTTGAGAGTTCCGGGATATCAGGCCTGAATGCAAGCCTGCTTTTCAGTTACCTGGCTGATGATGTTTCGGGAAATGAAGCGGCTTATGTTGCAGCAAGGCTTGTCCTGCCCGGCGGAACGTGGGACAAGGCAATACCGGGGGCCGCCACGGACAATGTTAATGAGGCCACCAATACAATCGCTTTTTACTACACGGGAAGCAATAATATGAACGGGGATTATACCGCCGGTACTGATGCGGCTATACCCCCTGAGGTTCCTGAATACATTACAAACAGTAACGGTAACTGGTCCGATCCGTCCATCTGGACTCCCACTGGCGCATCCCCGCCATGCCCCGCAGATGGACCAACCGGCTGCAATGTAATTATTGATCATGTGGTTACGACTGATATTAACTTCATTTCAGTGCTGAGCACCATCATAAACAATGAATTGAGAGTAGTTACTCCCACTTTTGGCCACAATCTCGGAACTGTATCGGGAGACGGAAAGATATACCTGGAAGGAGGAAACCTTCCCGGCGGAACCTACACTGAATTCACTGACTGTTCCGGAAACGGAACCATTGAATATGGCGGCAGCGGTACTTATACAATTGTATCAGGGGTCTATACAGCTGTTCCTAACCTGATATTGTCAGGGACTGGCACCCGGATCGTGCCCAATGCCGACCTTACCATATGCCGGAGGCTGGTGATAGACGGCCCGGTCCTTGACAATAGTGTAAACAACCGGAAGCTGACAATCCTTGGAACCTTTGAAAGATACAATTCCGGAGCTTTCAGTAGTGGCACAGGGTCATATCCGGCAGCAACAGTAGCATTTGCAGGATCATCAGCCCAGAACCTTGGTGGCGTCAGCGGCAATTTCACCGGAAGCAATAAATTCTGGAATCTCGAAATCAACAATCCTGCTGGTCTGACAATCAATGACGGTGGTTTTACCGAGGTTGAAAACCAGCTTAACCTGACAAACGGCGTTATCAGTGTCTCGCCCTCAGGCAGCCTTATCCTTCTGAGCACTTCGTCATCGTCCGTAGTGCCGTCCGGAGGAAGCGCAACATCCTGGGTAAGTGGCCCGCTTACCAAATCCATCGTTAACGGGGATAGTTTCCTCTTCCCGCTTGGCCGGGGAGCCATCAGGGGTCACCGGTTCACACTCACTTCAACAGCAGGAACCACGTCAGCGTTTACTGCCGAATACTTTTCGCCTAACAATACCGCAACATCCATTGCACCACCGCTGGAGGTTACAAACACTCTTGAATTCTGGAGTGTTTCCTCTGCATCTCCGGCAACAGCCAGGATAAAGATAGGATGGGATCCGCAGAGCGATCTCACTCCACTGGTCACGGAGAACGGGCTTGCCGACATGAGGGTTGCCGGTTACAGTACCGGCATGTGGAGGGAACTGGCTTCAATGGCTTCCGGAAACAATAATAACGGCGAAGTGGAAACCACTGGCAGCGTAACCGTGACATCAACCCCGGCTGACTTTACCACTGCAAGTATCTCGGGTACCCTGGCCAGGGCTTCTTTCTCTTCATTTGCTCCAATTTGCGGTTCCGGCGGCATCCCTGTCAGTTTTATCTCCTTCACTCCTATAAGCCTTACGTATGTTTTGAGTTATACAATTGACGGCATTGCGCAGACTGACGTAACCGTAACATCGCTGCCATTCTCTCTTCCGGCATCTGTACCGGGTGTATACCGCCTTACCGGGTTCAGGTTTAATGGCGGAGCAGGAACAGGGGTTGTTGATGCAAACACCGTCTCCGTGTATGAACTGCCCACTCCCTCCGATGCGGGAACAAACCAGTCGCTCTGCGGCCTATCCACCACGATGCTGACTGCGAATGACCCCGGATCCTATGCAGGTCTGTGGACAGTTATCAGCGGATCCGGCGGATCATTTGAAAACAGCGTGCAATATAATACCGTATTCAACGGGGTACTGGGAGTCAGTTACACCCTCCGCTGGACGATCAGCAACGGGCCATGCACCTCGTCCGATGAGGTTGTAATCTCCTTTCCTGTCGTGGCATCACAGCCGGGGGGATTCACTGCAGCGGAGACCTATGTTTGTCGCGGTGTTACAGGCTATGTCTATACTGTTCCTCTTGTTTCGGGAGTCACCTACAACTGGTCATACACCGGATCAGGTCACACCATCAACGGCACCGGAAACTCAGTTACAGTAGATTTTAACTCCGTTGCCACAAGCGGCACACTTAGCGTCACTGCCACAAACGCATGCGGAACAAGTCCTGCGAGGTCGGTTGATATAACTATCCGTGTTGCTTCGTTTGCATACACGGGTTCACCATACTGCCAGAACGCTTCTAACCCCACTCCTGTGCTTGAAGCGGGGGGCGTTGCCGGCACATTCACGTCAACACCGGGACTGATATTCCTGAATTCTGCCACGGGTCAGATAGATCTCCCGGCAAGCCGGTCCGGAACTTATACGGTGACAAATACAGTAGATGCTTCCGTCTGCGGCGGAATGACAGCTACAGCCACCGTTATAATTGCCGGGGAGGTTTGGAGCGGATCTGCAGGATCTGCCTGGGACAATCCCGCAAACTGGTCATGCGGGTTTGTACCTTACCCTGGAACAGAGGTTCTGATTCCGGATGTTACTGTTGAGCCCGTAATTGCTTCCGGAGTTACCGGCGAGGCAGGTAATGTAGTTATTGCTCCGGGGTCATCTCTCGTTGTTTCAGGAGGTACGATGCGCCTTTACGGCTCAGCTTCAAGCAATGGACTTTTTGACGCATCAACAGGCACGGTTGAGTTTTGCGGCAGTGCTCCGCAGTCTGTAGCCAACAATCTCTTCGCGGGAAACAGGGTGATGAATCTTACCGTCAGCAATGCTGCCGGTGTCGCTCTTTCCGGCCCGCTGAATGTTACCGGTGTTGTTCTGGTTCAAAATGGGGTGCTTGCCTCTGGCGGATATCTGAATCTTGCCTCCGATGCCACAGGGACAGCCCTTATTGATGGCTCGGGAACTGGCACGGTATCGGGCAATGTTACAATGCAGAGATACCTTCCCTCGAGGTTCGGCTACAGGTACTTCAGCTCACCCTTTACGGCCTCAACGGTAAGCGAGTTCGGCGATGATATGAACCTGTTATCTTCCTTTCCAATGTTCTACCGGTATGACGAGAGTCGCACTTCATCAGGATGGGTTTCCTACACCACCGGTACTTCACCGCTCAACACCCTTGAAGGGTATGCCGTCAACTTTGGTTCAGTAGATAGTCCTTACACCGTTGATGTTACGGGCGAGGTCACCAACGGAAGCGTGGCAGTCACACTTTACAACAATAACAACACCTATACCGATGGATTTAACCTGGTTGGTAATCCATATCCGTCGCCGGTCGACTGGAATGCGGCAGGGTGGACAAAGACCAATATAGACAATGCCCTGTACTTTTTCAGGGCAAGCACCACGGACGAATATGGCGGCACCTACAGCAGCTATGTGAATGGTAATTCCAGCGACGGATTGGCAAACAATATCATTCCGTCAATGCAGGGCTTCTTTGTTCGCGTTTCTAACGGGTCCTTCCCTGTGAGCGGGACACTTGGAGCAACCAACAGCGTCAGGATCAACAATCAGACGCATATATTCTTTAAATCCGGAGAAGTCATAAACCGCTTCCTCATCAGACTGGCAGCGGCCTTCACTGATGATGCCGCATCGGCAGACCCGATGGTAGTCTATTTTGAGGAGGAGGCCGGGCTCGCATTTGATAAAGAGCTCGATGCACTTAAACTCTTCAACACGGATATGATGGTAACCAATCTCTTCTCGGTTCTGCCCGGCGACGAGAAACTCTCAATCAACGCCCTGCCACCTCAGACAGACAGTGTTGTTTATGTGCCTCTCGGTCTTAGATCATGGCGCGACGGGGAAGTGGCATTCGGAATACGCGACCTGGAGAACCTGCCTGAGAATGTTCGGATAATGTTCCGCGATGCAGTAACGGGTGCGAACATTGATCTGGTCTCTTCAGGTCCTTACAGGGTGAATCTTGTGGCGGGCGATTACCTGAACCGGTTTGCACTGGCCATTCTTAAGAACACAACGGGCATTGGCGCCGGCCCGGAGGAGACAGATCTCTTCAGCGTATACAGCTACGGTCAGCAGCTTAAGGCCACGGTGGGCACCATTAAGGGTGGCGAGGGTGTTATAACCGTATATGATCTCGGCGGAAGGCCCGTCTCTGTCAGGAATATTTTCGAGACAGGCCGTTATAATATGGATTTAAATCTGAAACCGGGGATCTATCTGGTAAGCTACACCACAGGATCAGTGAAGGTTACTGTTAAACTGGCAATTGGACTATGATGAATGAGAAAACAATTGGAATAAAATTTTTTCGCAGGCTGCTGTCGGCCCTGGCAACGGTTATGTTGTTCTGCCTGACGGTTCCCGTGGTGGCACAGGAGCCTCCTCCAAGGCCGGTAGTCATCACTGTCAACCATTCCCAGCCCCTGGCCTTCGGAGCCTTCACGCCGGGAGCAGCCGGAGGATCGGTCACCGTTAGTCCTGACGGGTCTTCAAGGACATCTACCGGTACGGTGATTACCCTGAATCTTGGTATGTTATATACGCCAGCCATGTTTTATGTCAGAGCCAATCCGGGTACTGTAATATCCCTCCTGACAGGCTCGCTCTCTACGCTTACAGGCAGCAACGGAGGATCGCTCTCACTGCAGCTGGATGACACTTTTCCAGCGTCACCTTTGGTTACGATGGTCCCATACCAGCAGCAGACAACGGTACTCGTGGGCGGGACACTTTTTGTGGGCAATATCGGATCGAATCCGGCGGGAAACTATGGCGGAACAATCGATGTCACATTTGTCCAGGAATAATGTCTGAAAGGCAGTAGCTGATGACAGAAAGAAATGCATATGAAAATCCGGGGCATCTCGACTCTATGCATTTACTTTCTCATGGAATAAGAATCATAGCTTTGATAATTTGCCTGTTGCCGTGGACGGGCAGCGTTTTTGCACAGGAAGAAATACAGTACGATGAAATTCCTGTATATGTTAAGATCCCACACATCGGAATACGTGAAATTGACGCACTCATCAGGGAGGAAGAGGTCTACCTGCCTGTAAGCGACTTGTTTAACTTTTTAAAGGTCAGGAATATTGTTTCTGATGACCTGGAGACTGTTACCGGATTTTTCATTACTCCTGAAGATCCATACACAATCAGCAGGATAAATAATCAGATAGAATATGGCAGCAAAATCTTTCAGCTGGAACCGGATGCACTTATCCGGACCGAGACATCTCTTTACCTGAAATCAGTTTATTATGGCAGGGTATTCGGACTGGACTGTAACTTTAGTTTCAGGGATCTTACCGTCACAATAGAAACCAAGATTGAACTGCCGGCAATAAGAGAGATCCGCCAGGATGAGATGCGAAGAAATCTTACCAGGCTAAAAGGAGAGATCCAGGCAGATACAACTGTCGGAAGGAGTTATCCCGGGTTCAGGGTTGGAATGGCCGACTGGTC
The DNA here is from genome assembly GCA_002402965.1 of Bacteroidales bacterium UBA4788. GTDB lineage: Bacteria > Bacteroidota > Bacteroidia > Bacteroidales > VadinHA17 > SR-FBR-E99. The sequence goes on along the minus strand of DHGW01000036.1, from coordinate 18,469 downwards.
AGCATATGCAAGTCAACAGTCCGGGGGAAAGGCTGAAGGTCGCTTCAATCTGGCGCTTGGCTCAGTCATTGCCGGCGGAGAGGCCACCGCATCACTTACGATGTATACTGCTGCGCCCTTCAGTGAGAAGCAGCAGCACTACATGTGGCGTCATGTAAACAATGACCGAAGCTGGATGCGCCAGATAGTGCTTGGCAAGATAAATGCCAACGCTACATCTTCACTTTTTAACCATGTTGTGGGCGTCCAGGTAACCAATACACCTACAACTTTCAGAAGGTCGTTCGGGACTTATTCCCTGACAGACCGGACAGAGCCGGGATGGACCGTAGAACTTTATGTAAATAACGTGCTGGTTGATTATGTAAAGGCAGATGCCTCCGGTTTTTTCACTTTCGAAGTCCCGCTGGTATATGGGAATACTCTTGTGAAACTAAAGTTTTATGGTCCGTGGGGAGAGGAAAGGACCCGCGAGCAGAATATCAGCATCCCTTTCAATTTTATGCCACATAAAGAACTTGAATATACACTCAGTGGCGGCGTGGTTGAGGACTCTTCCTGGAGCCGCTTTTCAAGAGCCGACATACGTTACGGAGCAACAAAGCATATCACCCTGGGTGGAGGATTTGAATACCTGTCATCTCTTCCTGACGGGCCTCTGATGCCATTTGTGAATGCTTCTGTCAGAATAACCAACAATTTACTGCTCTCTGGTGACTACACTCACGGAGTAAGGGCAAAGGGAACAATGACATATCGCCTGCCATCCAACGTACAGTTGGATTTGAACTATATCTGGTATGACAGAAACCAGAAGGCCATTTCTTATAACTATCTTGATGAGGTAAAAGCCTCACTGTCGATCCCTGTAAAATTTAAAAAGTTGGGAGCCTATTCCAGGGTTTCCTATCACAGGATTAATTTCCCGGGTTCAAAATTTACCACAGCCGAATGGATGGTTGCAGGAGCCATGTCAGGGATGAGTGTGAATATGACTACTTACGGAGTATTCTCGGACTATTTTGATCCGAATCTTTACAGCCAGCTTTCTCTCGGTTTCAGGTTACCGGCCAACTTCGTTATTATGCCCCAGGCCCAGTATAATTATACCTCTAATGAATTTCTGTCCGGCAAGATAAGTGTTGAGAAGCGGCTGATGGAAAGGGGTTATCTTAACTTGTCATTTGAACGCAACTTCCGTAATAACCTGACTATGGGTGAAATAGGGATGCGGTTCGATTTCTCATTTGCGCAGGTGGGTGTTTCTGCCCGTCAGAGCAATGAACATACTACTCTGGTTCAATATGCCCGCGGAAGCCTGGTAAGTGACAAGAAAACCTCATTCCTGAAAGCTGACAACCGCACAAACGTCGGAAGGGGTGGAGTATCCATTGTTGCATTTCTTGATTTCAATGCTAACGGCATACGTGATGACGGAGAACCTAAAGCCGGAGGCCTGGCAGTAAGATCAAACAGCGGAAGAATAGAATACAGTGAGAAGGACTCTGTAATCCATATCATTGGTATGGAACCGTATGTTAAACACTTTATTGAGCTTGATGAAAGTAACTTCAGTGATATCTCCTGGAGACTACGTAAAAAAACGTACGCAGTTGTTACCGATGCCAATATGCTGAAGCAGATCGACATACCAATTAATGTCGAGGGAGAGGCAACGGGTTCTGTAATGATGGTAAAAGATGGGGTTACATCGGGTGCCGGCAGGGTGATTGTAAATATCCTCCGGAGTGACCGCACACCCGTATCCAAAGCGATTACCGAACCGGATGGCTACTACAGTTGCTTCGGACTTTCGCCCGGCTCATATTACGTCAGGGTTGACACAGCCCAGCTCAGGCGGCTTAACCTGGTATCGGAGCCAGATTCCATTGCGTTCAGCATCATGACCAACAGGGAAGGTGATTATGTTGAGGGACTTGACTTTACGCTGAGAAAGCCGGAGCTGCTTCCTGAGACTGTCATACAGCCTGACTCTGCCGCAGTGGCTGACATGGCAGAGGTTCCTGACTTCGGTGTTGGTACCGATACCCTGAAGGTGACTCCTCCTGAGCCCGTAAGGACTGTGGATAAGGACACATCGTACCTCGTAATCCATGAAGTGACACGCGAGCTGGTAACGATAACCGAAGACTACTATGCCGTGCAGTTCGGTGCGTTCAGGAACAAGCTCTATGCGGAGATAATGAAGAAGAAAGTCGAAGGAGCCCTCGACAAGAAGGTGGAGCTGTTTGAGGAAGACGGATTCTGGAAGGTGCGAATAACAGGATTTGATGACCGCGAGGATCTGGAGAAATACATACCAGTTATTCATGACCAGGGCATCACCGAAATATGGGTGATCTCCAATAAGGCCGTGAAGGGTGAATGGATTACCCAGACCAAAGAAGACTCCCTTGCGGTAGTTAAGGAGACGGTTATTGAAGAGCCAATGCCTGTGGTCATCAGGGGCACAACAGTGCAACTAGGGGCCTTCAGTACCCTCGAAGAGACGGTCTCAATGAGCGACAGGCTGCTTGCCGCTGCAGAAAAGCTGGTTACAATTCGTAGCGAGAGCGGTCAATTCAAGGTGCAGATAACCGGATTCGCAGACACCAACGAGGTCAGGGAGTTTATCCCCTTGCTGAGGAAGCACGGCTTTGAGGATATCACAGTGCTTCATGAATCGGAAACAGGCCTTGTGCCGGTGGTGCCGGCAGTAATGGAGCCGGTGATTGAGCTGCCTGAAGAACAGGAGAAGGCAGAAGTGCCGGTAATGAAGGAAGAAGCAGAGGAGATTGTACCAGACCTCCCGGTGGCAGTTGAAGAAATTGCACCACCCCCGCCGCCCATGCCCAGATTTGTTCTCCACGCCGGGAGCTATCGCAGGGAAGCAGAGGCAGAGAGGGCAAAACTGAAGATCGAAAAAAGACTGAAAAAGCCTGTCGAGATTATTGAGGAATGGGAGAGATACAGGGTTGTAATAACCGGATTCTTTACCCGGGAAGAGACATATCCGTACTATCCTGAACTTGCAGGATTGGGATTCACTGATATCTTTGTCTACGAAAAACCGCTTATTGACCGGTAGACAAAACTGAATCCAATGAAATACGTCGGAGCACACATCAGTGCATCAGGCGGCGTGGAGAACGCCCCGCTGAATGCACATGAGATAGGAGCGAAGGCATTTGCCTTCTTCACCAAAAACCAGAAGCAATGGGTTGCTCCTCCGCTCACCACTAAGAGCATTGAGGCCTTTCGCAAACGGTGCGAGGAATTTGATTTCAAGCCTCACCAGATACTGCCGCACGACAGTTACCTGATCAACCTGGGCAGTCCTGATCCTGACGGGCTTGGGAGATCACGCTACTCATTCATTGATGAGATGAAAAGATGCGAACAGCTGGGCCTTGACAGACTCAACTTCCACCCCGGAAGCCACCTCGGGAAGATGACCGAGGAGGAGTGCCTGGACCTGATTGCCGAATCAGTCAACATCGCCCTTGAAAAGACGCACGGAGTGATTGCCGTAATTGAGAACACTGCCGGTCAGGGTACAAACCTGGGATATCGGTTTGAACACCTCAGGCACATCCTTGACAGGGTTGATGACAAGAGCAGGGTGGGAGTATGCATAGACACATGTCATGCCTATACCTCCGGGTATGATCTGTCGACACCGGAAGGTTTCGAAAAAGTCTTTAAAGATTTTGAAAGTGTGGTTGGGTTCAGATACCTTAAGGGGATGCACCTGAATGAATCCAAAAAAGCTTTCGGCTCGCGCGTTGACAGGCATGACAGCCTTGGCAAGGGAGAAATTGGCGGTGATGTCTTCAGCCTGATAATGAATGACCCGCGGTTTGACGGCATGCCACTGATCCTTGAGACGCCCGATGAGACCCTCTGGGCGGAGGAGATTAAGTATCTCTACTCCCTGCAGAAATAGAAGGGCAGCCGACGGGTTCTAAAGTGAAAACAATATCAGCTGGCTCTTTTCCATTGCGCTATGTGCGCCATTATCTGTCCTACTGTTTTGCTCTGATATATTGAACAGGCCATTCAGTCCGGGTGTTGAGCTCTCCTGCCGCCTGCAGCGGGAAATACGGGTTGCGAAGCAGTTCTCTCCCAATGAGAACAAGGTCTGCCCTGTCTTCAGACACTATCTCCTCCGCCTGCTGTGCTTCAGTTATCATTCCCACGGCCCCCGCAAGAATGCCGGTCTTCTTTATCATCTCTGCGAATGGTACCTGATAGCCAGGCCCGGCGGGGATTTTCGCACTATGGACGCTGCCACCGGAAGAGCAGTCAATGAGGTCTGCACCAGCCTGTTGCAGCAGTGGCGCCAGCCTGGCGCTCTCATCAGGGCTCCATCCTCCTTCAGTCCAGTCAGTTGAGGATATCCGGACAAGCAGCGGGAGCTCTTCAGGCCACACCGATCTGACAGCTTCAGTTACCTGCAGTAACAACCTGGTACGGTTTTCAAATGATCCGCCGTATTCGTCAGTACGGATGTTGCTCAGGGGCGACAGGAATTCATGGAGCAGGTAACCGTGGGCGCTGTGGATTTCTGCCACCCTGAATCCTGCCTTCAGGGCGCGTGTGGCCGCTTCCCGGAATCCGTTAATGATTCTTTCGAGGCAGACGTTGTCGGCCACTACCGGCGGTCGCTCGCCGGGACTGAAAGGGATAGCCGATGGAGCCACCGTCTCCCAACCGCCGTTTTTCAGGTCGAGCTGTTTACCTCCTTCCCCGGGCAGGGCGCAGGATGCTTTTCGCCCTGCATGGCCAAGCTGTATCCCGGCTACCGAACCCAGCTGTTGTATAAAATCGGCAACCCGGCGCAGGCCTGGGATGTGATCATCACTCCATAGTCCCATATCGCCGGGCGTGATCCGTCCCTCGGGCCATACTGCCGTGGCCTCAACAATTATCAGGCCTGTTCCGCCGGCAGCCCTTGTTCCGTAATGTACCAGATGCCAGTCGTTGGCAAACCCGTCTCTTGCCGAATACTGACACATTGGCGACATGACTATCCGGTTTTTGAGGGTGATGCCTCTTATGGTAAGCGGGGAGAATAGATTTGACATGGCAGGATTCCTTAATTAAGCTTATATGCAGACAAATATGCTAAATATTAATGATGGTGTCCTGAGAAATCTTTTTGTACCTTTAAATCATAGAATAACAACCTCTTTAGTGTGAGGACCTGACCAGACTTATTTCTGCGGCAAAAGGAACCTTGTACGTCTGCTAACTTTGTGCGCTTTATGGCTGGGAATAGCCTCGCAATGCCTGCTTCCTGCCCAGAACCGGTACCAGCTTAAGAAGTATACCACGGAGAACGGCCTGCCACACAATGTAATTAACAGCATTACACAGGATAAGACCGGATTTTTATGGCTGGCAACATGGGACGGTCTCAGCCGGTTTGACGGACATGAGTTCAGAAACTACTACCATAACCCTGCTGATCCGGGCTCCATACCTTTCTTTATCCCGAACAAGGTAATCACCGACGGTCAGAATAATGTATGGACAATCACCGCGGGCCGTCCGGTATTTATGTATGACAGGGCAAATGACAACTTCAGGCCAGCCCTCCCCGGAGCATTAAGGGATATCCCGGCATCGGATGTTATAACCGGTCCCGGAGAAAATGTATGGATTGCATTCGACACTGTGATTTGCAGTTACAATCCACGGGCTCAAACCCTTAAAGTATTAAGGCTGGTAAGCATTGATGTTCTCCAGCCCGGAGTCAGGGGACAATATCCGTCAATTGCATTTGACAATGACGGCCGGCCATGGCTGTTTTATAGATTTGAGACTGATTATGAAGGTATTCCGGGGAGAAATCTCAGGTGACAGTATCATCTGCCATTATGAGGCCTCCCTGCCTTACGGGCATTACAGGTCATCATCCCTGCACAACGATCTGCTGAATCCCGTGATCCATATTTCCGGGAGAGGGACTGCCTGGCTATTCTGCAAGTACGGTCTTTTCAGGTGCGACACTCTCAGCAATGAATTCACTCCGGAGAAGGAGATTGACAATGAAGACTTTCGTGGCAGGCCATTCTTCTTCTGGAGTGATGATGAGGCAGGGATAAACATACTGAATACAGGTACTGGCACCCTGGTAAACCTGCCCGCACCGGAGGGGAAATACGTTGAATGCAAGATACTTCAACGTTACCGCCGGGGCGGATTTGTATCTTTTCCCATTTGGCGCTGACGGTACCGGCATGGGCAGTTATTATGAAGGAGAACGTGTTTTTGGCTCATACGGTGATGAACTGGAGTACAGTTTTTCCCGGTTCCTTGACACCAGGATCAGCATCGAGGCATCTCCCTTTGTCGGCATAAAGGCGTTTATCGGTTACAGGATTCCGATCACATCATATTCTATCTATAATTTAACGGATGAAAAAATGGCTTATGAGCGGAACACCCCGTTTGTCTATGCCGGGATATCCGGAAGCCTGCAACTGATTTTTCCGTTTAACGAATCTGTTTTTTACCGATACTACAATGAACGGGATAACAGGCTCAGGAAGGCACGCCGCTCTGACTCTCCCACCGCCTATGAGAGTATAGTCTATGATTACCCGGGCACCCCTTACGCAGAGGAAGCCGGCGAGAGGCTTGAATATATTTTTTATTCAAGGGCAATGAACGGTACCATGGCAAAATGTGATGAGTACCAGTCCCGGTATCCGGAAGGGAAGTATGTGAAGATCGTGAAGACCAGGAGAGATTTGCTTGAGGAGGAGACTGCATACCTGAAAGCCATAAAGGGTTCAACCCCGGAACTTGAAGACTTCATGAAAAACTATCCGGATGGAAAATATACAGGAAAGGCCAGGGCACTGCGTGACAAACTCCTGGAGGAAATTGAATTCAGGGCATACCAGGGCGCTCTGAACGGCACCTTCGATTCATGTGATCTGTATATTGAGCGATACCCTTCCGGTAAATATATCGGCGAAGTAAAATCTCTCAGGGCAGATAAGCTGGCAAATGCGGAGAATGATTTATATAATAGCGCTATCAATGGCAGTTTCATCGAGTGAGACAGGTACCTGAAGCTCTTTCCGGAGGGGAAATATGTCGCCGAATTAAACAGAAAAAGGGCGCTTAGTTACAGCGAGTCTGAGACTGGCTATTACAGGAAGGCCGTCAGTGGCGACCTGGCAGGATGCGAGGAGTATCTCAGGTACTATCCGTCAGGGAAATACCAGGCAGAAATAAGCCGTATGAGAACAGGGTTGCTGGAGAAAATTCAGGCTGATATCCCGAAGGTGGCAGACAAGTACACCGCTCTTGTACTGGAACAGCTACTGAAATCTGATTCTGCCAATCACAAAGNNGGCAGGGAGCCTGTACCTGAGTCCTCAGGCAATGAGAATGAAGAAGGCAACAAGTCGGGTTTTCAACAGAGAAGTCTCGGAAGTATACCCGGAGCCTTTGGTGAAAACGCCCGCCTGGTCTCATGGAATATTAATGCAACTCTTGTCGGAAAGGATAACAATCAACCAACAACAGTACTCTTTGACGACAGCAGAGGTTTTTTTGATGTATCAGGATTGAGGATGCTCCTTAAAACGGCCGTGGTCGGAACAGAAGGATGGCTGAAGATGGACAATATCAGGTTTGAACTGGAGCAGGGCGTCATATCCTACCGTGACCGCCGAAGCCCTGGCAGTTATCATGAGGGTTCAGTGATCATTGCCAATGGTATAAAATATGTCATGAGATCCGGGAGCTGGATGGTTTTGCGTTAGTCCATTCCTGTCAAGGAAAGCTTTAACTGGCAGCTGTCTGATCTTTGCCGGTGCTTCGTAGTTGATCCGGAACTGACGGAGATGGTTCAAAACAGGAACCATACAGCTACATTAATGGCATTGTTTCTTATGTAACCCTCTTCAGGATTCTCAAAGATGCTCCTCCTTCCGTTGGTCAGCTTTATGTCTAATGCAATAGAATTGAACACAACTCCGGCTGATAAAAGTAATCCAAGGTCAGTGGACTCAATACCTTCAAGGTCCTCAACATCATTTTCACTTTCTAATACATTGGAAACCAATCCGCTGTTATTGAATTCCTGCTCAACAAGACTCAGTGTCATGTCCAGTTTTGCTGAAAGATTCAGGGCGGGCGCTACGCCCATGTTTAAAAAGAAGTAAACATCACGGGACTTCTTTTTCGACCTGGTAGATAATTGCAGCGAAACAGGGAATTCAAGATATGTCAGTTTGAAGATGGAGTTGTACTTCAAAATCTCTGATTCCATGTTAATACTTGTAGAAATATAGTATTCGCCGCTGTATACCATGCCTTTAGGAACGTATTCGACTGCTCCCCTGATTCCGAGCCATGGCAGGACATTGTATGTAACGAAAGCCCCTGCAGTAATTGTAAAGTTTCTGCCGGAGGGTTCAATTGGAAAATCAACTTCGAGTGTCTCTGATAACACATTGCTGATATCATTTGCCAGGTACTCTGCATCAAGGCCCCTGAAGTCGGCGAACCCTGTACCTGCAGTAATTCCGGCATCGAACTTTTTTTGCGGTAAGGCGGTAAGAGATATGATCAGCATAGAGATCATAAGAACCGTAGTCTGTCTTTTCATTGGGCATGAGGATTAGTTGTGGATTGAGGGTTAGGCATGACCGTTTATGTAATATACTGGTCTACAGCCTAAAGCTAATGACAAATCCGGCTCCGGTTTTTTGAATCCAATGGAATGACGTTATTACTGAATGATAAGATTTTTTGATCTTATAGCTGGTACAATTGCTGTTCTGAAATCAACCCTGCCTGATGGGGACAGTACGGGTTTCAAAACCTGTAGAAGAAACCCAGGCTGGCTGATATTGGAAAGAGTTCGGTAATATAGCCTTCCGGCGGGTTGGTGCTCCTGTGAATTGCTACTCCCAGATCGGCATTCAGCCCGAATCTGCTGGCCCTGCCCGGCTGGCTCAGGCCCACTTGCACTATTTGCCCATATTTTGCTTTCAGAAAGATGCCGTCAAAGAGCCCCGCCCCGGTGCTGACTTCAAACCTGGCCTGTGCCTCTGCCAACTGAGAGGAGAGGAGTAGTGCCAGTGTCAGAATTACACATGAAAGTCTTGAACGGGCCATTGTTGTGTTATTTTAAAATTCCAGTGGCTTGTTGTGCTTGATGAATGTCTTGTTTTCAAGTTCACTGAAAGCGAGGTTCAGCTCTTCCTGGGTATTCATGACTATCGGCCCGCCCCAGGCAACAGGTTCCTTTAGCGGCTTTGCAGCAATCAGAAGAAATCTTGCTCCTTCGGGACCAGCCTTGACCCTTACCTCATCAAATTCAGTGTCGGCTGAGGACGACGCGGTCAACAGCACTGCGCAGGCCTTCTCTTCATAACTTACCAACGCTTCATCAGCGGCCAGCGTACCGTCTAAAAGATAGAGAAACAGGGTATGGTCATTGGGGGTTTCCCGGTAGCTCCATGTGCTGTCAGCCTTCAGGTCTGTATCCAGGTACTGGACCCTGAGATATTCACCTTTGACAGCGCCATGGGTGTTTTTATAATTGCCTGACAGCACTCTTACCGTCGCGGTTTCTTCCATGATCACAGCTACATCCTCCTGTCTTATATCACGGTATGCCGGTTGGGTCATCTTATCCTTCTTCGGCAGGTTGACCCAAAGCTGGCAGCCCAGCATTCGCTCTGCGGCCAGAGGCATCTCCTGGTGAATGATGCCTGATCCGGCAGTCATCCACTGACACTGAAGATCACCGATAATGCCCTTGTTTCCCAGGCTGTCTTCGTGTTCAATCTCCCCTTTCAGCAGGTAGGTGACTGTTTCGATACCCCGGTGCGGGTGCCAGGGGAATCCTTTGATATAATCCCCGGGGTCTTTGGAATCAAAGCCATCCAGCATCAGGAAAGGATCGAAGTCCCTGATAGTTCTTATTCCAAGCACCCTTCGCAGCCTGACGCCTGCACCGTCAACAGCGTGCTGGCCTCGTACCGTTTGCGTTAATTTCCTTAGCGACATACAACCTGTGAATTGATTACCATGTAATTATACAAAAAATTCAGTAAATGAAATGCTTCTTTCCCTGTGTTTGCTCCTTCACCCTGCGCGACCATGTTTTGGCAGGAGGGACCCGGCAAACCTGTTTTTCACCTGCCAAAAACATCCGTTTACCGACAATGTGTGGTTTGCAGGCAACATCGTTTCTACTTTTGACATTGAACTAAAAAACCACTAATACCTGACGTATGAAGAAAATTCTGTTTTCAGGTCTCGTTGTTCTCTTTTGTATATCCGTACAGGCACAGAACAGCGTAAACCTTAAGATGAACCTTGAGAAAAACAAGGTGTACCGGCTCCGGTCTGTGGCTGAGCAGACAATTGCACAAACCATAAACGGAGTACAGCAGACCACTGAATCAAATACCAGTTATTCCGTGTCAATAAAAATGCTTGATGCAACTCCGGATTTTATGATCACTGAAGTGCGATTCGACACAATGGCCACCGTGACAAATACAATGGGAAAGGTTGTGAGTATGAGCTCGGCGAATGAGGGAAACATCAAATCCGCAGAAATGGCCGATGTGGTTTCATGTATAATGAACCGGCTCAGCAAAAACGCTATTTATGCAAAACTCGATTTCATGGGCAAACCGGTTGAGATTGTGAATGCCCGGATGCTGTCTGAAATAATTCTTAAGGACACGGCTGATATTTCTCTTGCCGGTCCAACCGCCGGTGCGGTTAAAAAGCAGATTCTGGCGATGATCAGTGAAGATGAATTGAAAACGATGATCGAAATGTTTACATATTATTTACCCGGCAGGGAGGTGACTGCCGGTGATACATGGAACGTCTCACAGCAAATGAAATCCGGCGGAATGATGCTGGACATCTCAACATCATTCCGGCTGACAGGGCTGGAGGGAGACAATGCCGTCATTACTTCCGAGTCTGCCATTAAGGCAGCAGATAATGCAAAGCCGCTTGAATCCGGCGGAGCCACTGTAACATATGGCGACCTCAGGGGTCTGAGCAGGACGAGCATGAAAATCGATGCCCGAACAGGACTGATTTTAGAACAAAATGGGAAAACCCACCTCTCCGGGAACCTTGGCATAAGCGCACCGGGATTCAGCATGCAGATGCCCATGGATATCAACGGTAAAACGAAAGTTATAGGAATACAATAAATTGATTTTGGACAGAAAATGAAAAGTTATTTGGTTGGATTGCTTTTGGCAGCCTCGGTTACTGCAGGGGCTCAGAATATCACCGGTAAAGTATGTCTTGAGAGTGACAGGTCACCTGTGTCATACGCTACCGTCGGATTGGTTCAGCTGCCTGATTCATCAATGATTACAGGGGTTATTACACTGACAGACGGAGGATACCTGCTTGAAAAGGTAAAACCGGGCAGTTATTACGTCAGAGTAAGCTTCGTGGGTCTTAAGACTTCCGGGAAAAGTGTTGTTGTGGAGCCGGGTGATACCAACGTTTCGGTTGACACCATCTTTTTATCTGAGACAACGGCAAGCATTGGTGAAATCATGGTGGTGGGGGAGCGTCTCAAGGGAAAGGAGATGGTTGACAGAACCAGTTATGCAATACCTGAGGTAGTGTCTAAAACCGCTGCCAACGGTTATGACCTTTTGAAAAAGATACCCCAGGTCAACGTCGATTTTCAGAACAACGTGACACTCAACGGAAGCAGTAACTTCATTATACAGGTTGACGGGAGACAGCGTGACAAGGAATACCTGGCCAGGATACTTCCTTCTGATATCGAAACCATAGAGATCATCAGCAATCCGTCTGGCAAGTACGAAGGCAATATTGATGGCGTGATCAGTATCAAACTTAAGAAGGAGGCCCGGTACGGAGTTAATGGTAATGTCGGACTCAACATTAAACCGTTCAACAAAGTCACCAGCCAGGTTACAGGCAGCCTTGATTATTCCATGGGTAACATAACATTTTATCTGACAGCCCTTAATATTTACCAGGGTCTTGATATCAGCCAGTCCAATGAGGGCATTTTCACAGCAATTGATTCAACTGTAAGCCTCTCCGGAAACGGAGGCATTGAGGTAACCTTGTCGACAATCAACACCGGGTTTGATTATTACATTAATGATAAGAACAGCCTGAGCCTGAATGTCAGTTACAAGCCGATAAACCAGGACGTGGACCTCCTGGGTGAAACTTTCCTGTACAAGGGAGAAAATCCGCTCAATACTATTTCCACACTCACACATAATGGTTACGGCAGTGATGAATCATCGGCCTCACTGTTCTATAAGAAAACATTTAAGAATCCGGTTCAGGAACTAACGGTTGAAAACACCTGGTATAATTTTAATTCAATTGAGGATAACAGCTTTGAAAATACCCGGTATCCCTATAATTCAGGTACCGTACTGGATACCTACTCGAGACAGGAAGAAAATCTTAACCGGAGAAATTATTATTCGGCCAGGCTGAATTATGTTCATCCACTTGGGATGTTTGCAAAGCTTGAAGCGGGCTACCAGTTTTATTACCAGCGGATGAGTTATGATTTTAAAGTCAATAATGTTGAATCTGACAACCTGTTTGAATATGCAGAGTTCCGGAATTCAGCCTATGGCGGAATCACCTATAATCTGAAGAAGGTCGGGGCACAGGCGATGTTCCGGTTGGAAAACAGCCAGATCAGGGCTGATTCCGTAACAGATCCGGGCTATACCTGTCTGTTGCCATCCGTCAATCTCCAGTATAAATTCTCCACATCGCATAATCTGAAATTTACCTATAACAGAAGAATTAACCGGCCCGGGATTTACGATATGAACCCTTATTTCAGAACAGATCAGAATTATAATATTACACAGGGAAATCCTGATCTCAAACCGGATTACCGTGACCGTCTTCAGCTCACCTATACCTGGAATTTCGGGAGCAATTACTTCTCACCCTACATCTACAATGAGTATTTCTCAAACAGGGTAGGGAATGAATACAAGGTCACGGAATCGCCTGCCAACAATACCCTGATCACCTTCACCAAGCCTTACAACCTCCTTAACGGGTACGAGCTTGGAGGCGGCATAAACGCCACGCTATGGTATGTAAACTTCAATGCCAGGGTATACAACGGGCATATCAATGAGTACACCGGGCCAACGTTTACAATACCAGGCAGGGATTACTTCTCCTGGAGCATGACGGGTGCTGCATATCACAGTATTGGCAAAAACAAGAAAACCACTGTATTTGCCTTCCTGAATTATGATGGCGTGAATGTGAATGCCAGGTCCAGGACATACAATCATCCTTTCTATGGGCCGGGTTTCCAGACACAGATAAAGAATCACAGCCTCGGGTTGGTGTGGGTACTGCCGCTGTCAACCAATGTTAAGCTAAACAGGACTGAGACTGAAACACCCGGATATACATCAACTAATGTGATTGGTTTTAATGCCTCGAACTTCTTCCAGTTCTCGTATTCATATAAATTCAACAAGGGTAGGAATGTCAAGAAGCTCGATCGTAAGGTTGAGGTAGAGAGTGACAGCAAGAGCGGTGCACTTGTCAAATAATTAAGAGCGAGGCATCGGAAAATAGCAGCCTGACATGGCCCTGACACGGGATCATCTCCCGCTCAGGTGCTCCATAAGTGATGCGATTGCTTCTTCCATCTCCGGCATATGCTCAACAAGAACCGGGGTGCAGCCTGATTGCCTCAGAAATACCTTTGAAAGGCCAAGGAGCAACTCTGACCGGAACTCGATTGAAGCTGGCCTGTAGCCGAGCTTAAGGATCATCTCCAAAAGTTTCTGAGGGAATGACTCATAGACCGACTGCAGGTCCGGATCAGGGTGCATCAGATCGGTGCCAACGATCATTCCGTTGGTTTTGTTCATAAGGAGAAGCATGAAAGGAAAGTATCCCTTCTTACCTTTCTCTTTAACCGGAGCAGGCATCAGGACCATATCCGCCTGGATTGTCACCCTTGCAGGCTTCAGCATTGACAAGGCCCCGATGGCACTAATATCACATTCCGGGTTGTATTTTATACTGAAATTTTCTATATCGGGTGCTTCATAATGGCTTTTCCATACCGGTTTTGCGGGATCGCCGGAAGATACTCTCACGAGGATCTTTTCACCACCATCGCCTTTTTTTCGCAGGATACCAGGTTTTTTGAGGGTTTCGAAGATAACCCATATAACCTGTTCAAGCATCGCCGGTAACTCAATCAGGGTGTCTCCACCGGGGAATGCCGGTAAGAATCCGGGAATGATCTCCTTAAGCCTGGGCCATCTGCCCTTTCCCCTGACGGTTACTCCGGATTTTCTTAAGGCCTCCCGGTCATCCTTGTCAAGCTCCTCCCGGTCATTGAATGACAGTAACAGGTGCGGGACAGTTAATATTGTGGTTTCAGGAATGGTTTCTGCATTGTCCCGGGTGTGGTAAAAACCGGCAAGTCCTTCAATGCCCCTGTAAGCTGCAACTGCTGTGAATTCTCCGTCGCTCCCCATCACCGAGATATACCATGTCTGGCCGCTGCCGGGCATCCTCACTCCGAAGATATCAGTCTCAAGAAGATTCTCCCATGGCTCCATATTACAGATCACGTTAGCTGCCAGAAAGATCCTGTTAAGAAGAGGTGATTCTGCTACCTTTTTCATGGTTCCGGTTTTCTCCTTCGTCTCAGTTATGGCGCCCTCCCTCTTTCCGGTCTCGTCTCTCTTCCTTTTGACCGGTGATTTTTCAACCTTCATATTGCCGGGTCCCTTTGCTCCTCTGATTTGTTTCCAGATCAGGGTCACAATTTTATTGGCTGTTACAGGGTCCAGACCGGCGTTTTGGGCAGCTGCACCTATATCCGGTTCCAGGCCATCGTTGATCTGTGGAATGACCTGTTCAAGGAATTTAGTTACCTTTTTACTGTGTTCATCCCCAGCCGGATCCGGGTCTTTGCGGAACAATTCTTCATATTCGTTGAGCACAATTTTTGTTTTCAGAATTGACTCAGCAGTGGAGATCATCTGCAGGTGAACCATAAGATATGGAACATCCGGGACATTGTAGCCAAGAGAGTTATATTCCTCCACAAGGCGGTTGAATCCGGACAGTGTCATTGTGTTAAACAACAGGGATTTGTCGGTTTCATTGAAATATATCTGCGCAAAGTGAGGGTGCTTTCCAAGCTCCCTGTGAGTAAACCGGTATACTCCTTCGTTGTACTCTGAGATGAATTTTTTCTTCAGCTTTACCGTATCAGGATTCTGCAATTCATACTCTGACATCACAACTATCAGCTCATCCTCCTTATGATAAGTTCTGGGGTAGGCTGAACCGGATATCAGCAGCATATAGGGCAGGGGATCGTCGTCAATGTCTTTAAGCACTCCGTTATAATCCTCGATTATGGAATTTTTTTCAGTGGCAAAGAAATAGATATCATCAGGGCCGAAGCAATGGAACTCGCCGATAGGTCCGTAACTCTGCCAGCAGTAACCGTTGAACCCGATAAGGTTTAACCAAAGAAGAACGTTTCCCCTGGTCTTAAGGCTGCCCATTGAAGGAGAAAACAGCAGGTACTCCTCATCGGTAAAAGCATCCTTCATGACAAAGAAATCCTTAGCCGGCTCTCCCGTGATTTCAGAAAAACTGAACCGCCATGGAACTGATGCCTGTTCCTCCAGGAATTTCCGATCCTCACCTGAGAAGCGGTTCAGGGCGGGATTTCTAAGGAACTTATCAATCAGACCTCCCTCACGGAAGATTTTATGAGCGATATACTGTGCCTGAAACTTTCCAACTTCAGGTTTTTCGAACAGTGATAGCACGTGCCTGTACTTTGAGAAATGCTGGCTCATTTTCCTTTCAAGGTCGTGGTGTCGGGATGCGAATCCGATAAGGAAATCGTTAACTACCCGCTTTGAGATCCGGCTGTTCTTTTCACACTTTTTCCGGAATTCGGTAAAATCTGCCAGAGGAACTTTGGTTGCCATAAGAGGAGTTTTGATAAAGGTAAAACCAAAAAAATAATTTCCAAAACTGGCACCAAATCTTATCCTATAACCGAAATCAATCCAAATTAACTAATAAACCTTTGATTGAGTTCAAAAGCCGGTAATCCTTACCAGCTCTTGCCGGAATAAATTAACTACCAAAAACCAAAGGTAATCCCATGATCAATAGATAAAAATAAAAATGCCTGTCCTACGCGGAATGTGGTCAAGGTGACTAGCTTATGCAGTATTTGTGAGGATATAATTTCATGTTAATCGTAGCAACCAGCTTTAAAGTATCGTGATCAATAGAAAATAACAATTTCTTATGAATAAATATAGGTTTTTCGTAATTTATACTACTTGTATTTAGCTAGATCTACCCATGAAAAAAATTTCATTGAGCCAGGCTATCATAATTTTATCGTTAAGCCTGGTTATAACACTGTCAGGATGTTCTGAGAAATGGGATATTGAGGAAAAGGGCGTCCCACGATTTGTTAAGGTTAACTATATCGAACTTGACAATATTGACCGCATTTCAAGGTTCAGGTCATCAGAGGGACACGATTATTCAGACTCTCATGAGAACTGCAGGAGGATGAAGCACTATTACCATCCCTATGAAAACATTAATTGGGGAACTGTAAAAATATTCTCGCCTGTCGCAGGTACAATTACAGTAATATTTTACGATGGAATAGGAGCATCGGTACATATCGAATCATCTGAGTATCCTGCTTATAAATTCATAATTTTTCATATGAATCTGGATATCAAGTATAGTCAGGGTGACTATGTCGAAGCTGGTGAGCAGCTGGGCACACATATAGGATCCAAAACAATGTCAGACATTGCGGTTAGAGTCAAGGAAGGGACTTTTACAAAGCGTCTCGTCTCATATTTTGATGTAATGACAGATGATCTTTTTGTTGAATATCAATACAGGGGTATCAGTAACAGACAGGTTATGATCATACCAGAAACGGCACGAGATTCCGACCCATGTACATGCAGCGGCCAATCATTCACAAGTCGAGGATCAATTGAAAGCTGGATCAATCTCAGCCATATTCAGCCAGCTTCCATGCTTTGGTGTATAAATGAACTCCAGGCGATCCCACAATCTCTTTGCCTCCTCGGGCTCAAAGGTTTCATACAAGGCAGCTGCACTGTGTGATGACAGATTATCCATAACCAGAGTGATGATTTCAGCGTCAGGGTACAACTTGTCACATATGTACTTTACCAGTAGCGCCCAATCTTTCCTGGTCCGTTGGTTTGTAACTTTTGTGAAGCGCTTGCCAGCCAGTGGTTCACTTATCATGAAAACATTGCATACACCACACCGTGAATATTCATAATCAACCCTTTCATCAAAACCGGGCTTAGCAGGCAAGGACCTGCGAACCTCTTTTATCAATTGTTTTGGCGTTTCATCCATACACACTACCGGCCTTGTTCTATTATATGGGCGTTTGTAAACATCCAGAACCTGTTCCATTGCAGCCACAAAATGACTGTTTTCTTTGGGAGGAATCACCCATCCCTTCACTTTCCAAGGCTTAAGTTCGTTTTTTTTAGAACCTTCCTTACAGTCTCATGTGAAATATCATCAACATATTCCAGCTCTACCATCCGGTCTGCAAGTAATCTTAATGACCACCTGGCATAACCCTTTGGTGGTTTACCACAAGCAATCGCAATTAAATGGGCTTCAACTTCTCCGTCTACTCTCTTTCGATATACGCGACTGGTCGGTGCAATGTCCAGTGCGGCATCAATTCCCTCGAGGACGAATCGCTTTTTTACCCGGTCAATAGTTCTCATGCCTATCTTGAGAACTTTGCAGATCTCATCGTTGGTTTGCTGATCTTCAGAATACCTACCTTCATCAACATTAAGCAGGATTAGTGAATGAATAACTTTCCTGGCAGTGTGGCTGCCTTTCCTGGTTATCTCCTTCAATTGTTCTCTCTCCTCCTGGCTAAGGGTTACTTTGTACTTTATCACGCTATTTTTTTGATAAAGACACAAAATATATATATATCTACGTCATACTATAGTTGACATGACACTAGTGAGTGATTATAAAGACTCCTTCCTTATCTGACCAATTAAAAGGAAGGGCTGAAAATACAAATAATACATTAACTGTAAAAGCCGGTGAGTCTGACCACTACTCGCCGGCACAAATTGACCACCCCTCACTGGAGTTAATCTCATGATCTATTGAAAAATATATAAATGTCAGTCTTATCGGTAGAATGTGATCAAGGTGACCGGTTTTTGCATCCTGGCACCATCCTGGCACCAAACTGGCACCAAAAAAAAAGTTACAATTTTTGAGGTTGTAACTTCTTGATTTACTGTGGGCCCAGCTGGGATCGAACCAGCGACCCCCTGATTATGAGTCAGGTGCTGCTAACCATCTGAGCTATGGG
>DHGW01000009.1 GCA_002402965.1 Bacteroidales bacterium UBA4788 | reverse complement strand
GCTCAATAAGCTCATGGGAGATCTCTTCGAGCCGGGCCTCATCATCCCATACTATCCGAGTCTCATGCAGGCTGCGCCTGAACCTGGCAGCATGACCGGTAAGATCAAAAAAGTAACCGCCATACCACCTGGTGACCTCGTAAACACTGTCCCCGAAGAGGAAACCCCTGTCGTCGGGGCTGATCAATGCCTGATCCTTCGGGATAAACTGTCCGTTAAGATAAACTACTTCCATATTTCGAAATTTACACTTTGCCAGTTGGGTTATGGTCGCTTAAGCGTCTCATTGTTCGCCCTGCTTGGCGACTTAGTGATTTGACGTTCAAAGATACACTTTCATTGCTTCGGTCATTCAAAAATCAACCCATGCATTCTTTATTATTATGTACATTTGCTTATTCAAGAATTTCAGGTACCAGGTGATATGACAGGCAAGAGGAGACTGCCATCGTGGCTGAGGATGGAGAGGGCAAGCGGGGAGAGCTATACAATGGTGAAGAACCTGGTGGAGAGTCATCAGCTCCATACGATTTGCACATCGGGCAACTGTCCCAACATTGGTGAATGCTGGAACGCTGGTACTGCAACCCTGATGATCCTCGGCGATATATGCACAAGATCATGCAAGTTTTGCGGAACAAAAAGCGGCAAGCCCCTTCCGCCTGATCCGGGAGAGCCTGAGAGAGTGGCCCGGGCCGTAAAGACCATGCGTCTGAGACACTGCGTCATCACCTCGGTTGACAGGGATGACCTTTCAGACGGGGGATCCACCCACTGGGCTGACACAATCAGTAAAATCAAGGAGGTGAATCCAGGGGTGACAATCGAGACCCTGATACCTGATTTCAGAGGCAACACCGGCGATATTGACCGGGTTATTGATGCAGGACCGGATGTGATCTCTCATAATATCGAAACGGTTAAGCGGCTGACGCCGCTGATAAGGTCAGTGGCAAAGTACGATGTCAGTCTCTCAGTTTTGAAGCATATAGCATCACGCGGGGTGCGTGCCAAGTCCGGAATTATGCTCGGGCTCGGTGAGAGTGAAGCGGAGGTGATTGAAGCACTGAAGGACCTCTATGCAACCGGTTGCAAAATTGTGACAATTGGCCAGTACCTGGCACCAAGTCTTTCTCATATGCCAGTTGCTGAGTATGTTACGCCGGAGAAGTTTGAAGAGTACCGGAGGAAAGGATTTGAGATCGGTTTT
This sequence comes from Bacteroidales bacterium UBA4788, assembly GCA_002402965.1. Classification (GTDB taxonomy): domain Bacteria; phylum Bacteroidota; class Bacteroidia; order Bacteroidales; family VadinHA17; genus SR-FBR-E99. The sequence continues at coordinate 5,405 of DHGW01000009.1, read as the reverse complement.
GAATTTGTTGAGAGCAGTCCCCTGGTCAGAAGCTCGTTCCACGCAGAGAAACATGTTAGTGGCTGAAATGTGACCCGGGAGTTATGGCAACACTGTTTATAAAGACAATTATGCGTGACCCGGAGGGTGACATAAAGTGCCCCGGGCAACAGTGACAATTTGATTTAATCAGATAAACTTGAGCGCGAAGGTAATATACGATGATCTGGGCCGCAGGGACTACAAGGAGACCTGGGATTACCAGGAGCTTTTTTTCGGTGCCAAGGTGGCCGAAAAGGGTAAAGTTGTACCCGACTCGGAGAAAACCCCTGACAGGCTGATCTTCGTTGAACACAATCATGTATATACCCTTGGTAAAAGCGGTTCGGAGCAGAACCTGCTCCTTGACTATATCCAGTTGCAGGCCAGGGATGCTTCGTTCTACAAGATTGACAGGGGCGGGGACATAACCTATCACGGTCCCGGGCAGCTTGTAGGTTATCCTATCTTCGACCTTGATGGAATGAGGCTTGGCCTTCGCGAATATATTCAACAGCTTGAAGAAGCAATTATAAGGTGTATCTCCCGTTTCGGAATAGAAGGGAGTCGCCTTGAGGGTGCTACGGGAGTCTGGATTGACCCCGACAAAGGTGCCCTCGCAAGAAAAATATGTGCCATCGGAGTGAGGGCTTCACGGTTCGTGACAATGCACGGCTTCGCCCTTAACGTTAGCACAGACCTCTCCTATTTTAACCATATCAACCCGTGCGGTTTCACCGACAAGGGTGTCACAAGCATTGAGAAAGAGACGGGAAGAAAGACAGAAATGGAGGATGTGAAGCGAGTGATGTACAACACAATGAGGGAGGTCTTCGGATATGAATATTACTAAAAATAAATATAATGGAAAAAAGGTGGCTCTTGAAAGAGAGGGGCGACGAACGTGTCGTCACGACCCTGGCGACAGAGATGGCGGTGCCTGCCGCTGTTGCCAACCTGATGGCTCAGCGGGGCATCACAACAAGGCGCCAGGCTGAAGAGTTCTTCAGCCCGTCAATCGGTTCCCTGCATGATCCCTTCCTGATGAAGGACATGAACCGGGCGGTTGACAGGATCAGCACGGCAATTTCGAGGAATGAGAAGATACTGGTGTACGGCGATTATGATGTTGACGGCACCACTTCAGTGGCAATGCTATATGCTTTTCTGAGGGAGCGGCATTCCAGCCTGGATTATTACATCCCTGACAGGTACCATGAGGGGTACGGTCTGTCGCTGAAGGGCATCGATTATGCCGCGACGGGAAACTGCAGGCTGATAATTGCNNGACTGCGGCATCAAGGCTGTTGATAAGGTGAAGTATGCCCGGTCAAAGGGGATTGACATAATCATCTGTGATCACCACCTTCCGGGTGATGAGATACCTGATGCAACGGCAGTGCTTGATCCCAAGCAGCCCGGGTGCAGCTATCCCTACAAGGAGCTGTCGGGTTGTGGTGTTGGATTCAAGCTGATGCAGGCCCTGTGCAGGGTTCAGAATATTCCTTTTGAAAAGATCATCAGTTATCTCGATCTTGTTGCCGTAAGCATCGGCTCGGACATTGTACCGATGACAGGGGAGAACAGGGTACTGGCCTATTTCGGGCTGCAACAGCTGAACCAGTCTCCGCGTCTGGGATTTCAGAAGATCATAGAAAAGGCCAGGATAAAGATGCCGCTGGCAATTGAGGATGTGGTATTTCGCATCGGTCCCCGCATCAATGCTGCCGGAAGGATGGAGTCGGGAAGCAAGGCGGTGGAGTTGCTGGTCTCGCAGAACCCGCAGGAGGCGCTGGCTATCTGCGATGCCATTGACATCAACAACGATGACCGGAGGAAGAAGGACAGTGAGATCACTACAGAGGCACGCCGCATGGTAAGCGAGGACAGCAGGATGAGTAACGCCCGAACGACTGTGCTGTTCCAGCAAGGGTGGCACAAGGGGGTGATCGGTATTGTTGCATCACGCCTGATCGAGACATATTACAGGCCTACGGTGATCCTCACCGAATCAAAGGACGGCTTTGCGACCGGTTCGGCACGGAGTGTGCCCGGCTATGACCTCTACCAGGCTATCGAATCATGCTCCGACCTGCTGGAGAGTTTCGGCGGACACATGTTTGCAGCCGGGCTGACACTCAAGCAGGAGAATCTTCCAGAGTTCCGCGACCGGTTTGAGAAGTTCGTGAGTGAGACGATCAGGGACGAGCACATGGTGCCTTCCGTGAATATTGACTGTGAGATTCCTCTTGAAGATGTAACTTTGGAGCTTTTCAGAAGCCTTGAGCGGTTCCAGCCTTTCGGGCCGGAGAACACCGCTCCTGTTTTTGCGTCGCGGAGGGTCAAGACCCTTGCCTGCCAGCCGGTGGGCTCCAACGGGATGCATCTCAAGCTCACCTTTGCAAGGCAGAACGGTGAACCGGTAGGCGCAATTGCCTTCGGACAGGCTGACATGATAGAGACGTTCCGTGATTCCGGAGGTGTGGTTGATATTGCCTACTCCGTGGAACTTAATGAGTTCCGGGGAAAGACGTCGGTGCAGCTCAACATAAAGGATATAAAGGGGATGAATTGAGAAGTCAGCAGTCCTCAGTCGGCAGTCAGCAGTGTGACAATTGACAATGCCTAAATAACGTTGACTCTTTTTTGATTGATTTTTTCCCCCTTTCTCTTGACTTTCTCCATTACCTGTCATAAATTTGATTGTGTAATTATGTCTCACTATGATGCTGCGGTGGAATGCAGTATTCTTGTCGTTTTTATTAACTGCTGCCGTGCTTCGAGCCGGAGAACCTCTGTTTGTACCCCATGGGGCAGGTGCGATGGGAATGGGCTTTGCGGTGACGGCATCTCCCGGACACTGGAACTGCTTCCATAACCAGGCATTACTCACCGCCGCCTCGGCGACAAGCTTCTCCGCTTCACTGGAAAACCGCTACATGATGCCCGCTCTCTCATCGAAGGCCGTGAGCGTCATTCTGGACATTAAAAATGCACCCCTTGGATTAGTGGCAACTCATTATGGCAACGCTGACTACTACCGGCTGTTCACGGGACTGGGCAGCGCGGTGAGGATCACCGACGGCATCTCCCTGGGTGTCCAGGTCGATTTTATCTCTGAACACGGCATTGGCGAATACCGTGACGTGTCCCACGTGACATTCGAAACCGGGATGACCTGTAATCTCTCATCATCGCTGACACTGGGACTCCATCTTTTCAACCCGGTGGCACCGCTCAATACTCTGCCGTCATCAATGGAAGCCGGTCTGCAGTGGAAACAATCCGACGATTTTCTGCTGACCATCGGAAGTTCTAAAGTGAGTGATGAACCGCTCTCGCTTCAGTTCGGGCTAAGCTGGGATGTGATGGACAAACTGGTTATACGATCCGGGTACATGAGTTCACCTTCTGCCTTTGCATTCGGTATCGGGTACAGAACAGGCTCGCTGCAGGTTGATGCCGGATTTCTACTCAACAGTATGACAGGAGTTACATCATCTGTGTCAATTACATGGACAATCAGATGACCTCCCGGCGCCGCCAGATCACAGTCGTAATCATGTTCTGTATATTCCTCCTGAATCCCGTGTTCAGCCAGGAGGAAAACCAGGCATTCAGGGAGTCTGTGGAAGAGATGCTGTCTCTCTCCGAGGATGCAGATCCCTCGGCACTGCTGGAAGATTTGGCCGAACTGAAGGAGTCACCCGTGAACATAAATACCGGCGACGAAAAAGAAATATCAAGACTCTTTTTCCTGAGTGATTTCCAGGTAATGGTACTGGTTGACCACATCAGGAAGAACGGGAATGTGGTGACCCTTTATGAACTTGCGCTCCTGCCTGCCTTTGACCGCAATACGGTGATGCTGATGGCTCCTTATATATCACTTGAGCCGGCGGCACCGAAAGGAGGGAAGAGCTACGGCCGCACCCTGGTGACCATGACAGCGTCAACCCGTTTCAGCGGCGACGAAAGCGATACGGAGGGCATACGGTCATTGCTGAAAGTGAAGCACGAACAGGGCAGTTTCAGTTTTGGGCTGACGGCGGAGAATGACCCCGGCGAACCGTTCACATTCAAAAATGCTCCAGGGACCGACTTCCTCTCAGGTTATATTCACTATGAAGGCAAAGGTTTTATAAACAGGATCATAGCAGGCGACTTTTCAGTCAGGGCGGGTGAGGGCCTGCTCTTCAACAGTAGCAGGTGGATGGGTTCATGGCTCAGCTCGCCGTCGTTCATGTCAGGACGCAGTACCGCGGCGCCCTATACATCTACGGAGGAGAACAGTTTCTTCAGGGGTATCAGCCTGACCCTCGGCAGCATGAATACCGGTGCTGTGCTGTTTGCCTCAACAAATAAAATCGATGCGCGAATCCTGTTTTCAGAAGACAGCATTGCCACCGGGGTGAGCAATCTTGTCAGAGGCGGTCTTCACATTACTGAGTCGCAGCTCGAGGCACGCAACACTCTCACAGAAACGGTTGCCGGCCTGCGCCTCATTGCCGGTGCGGAAAAGATCAGGGGCGGGGTGACGGCATCCTCAACATGGTTCTCCCTTCCGTTTACCCCTGACATGACAGAGCCGGAGAACCTTCATGCCTTTACAGGAGACAGGCTGTTCAACCTGGCTGCTGACATCAGGGCGGGGACAGGTTCCGTGCTCTTCTTCGCTGAGGCGGGACTGGGTCTCCCGGGCCAACGTACAGGCCATGCCGGAAGCAATCTTCCAGAGCCGCAGGCAGACACAACCGGAACAGGCCATGCGGTTTTAGTGTCAGCCACGGGCGGACTGAATCTGCGTGATTCATGGGCAGCAACGGCAGGACTGAGGGCAAAGCCTTCAGGAAGGGTTACTTTTAATATCCTCGCACGTCACTTCGCCCCGGGATACCACGCATTTCATTCCGGGGCCTTCAAAGCAGGGTCAGGGTCGGGCAACGAGACGGGTCTCGCAGCTTCTCTTCAGCTTGAGGCCGCAAGACATCTGTTTATCACTGCAGCGGTTGATCACTACCGTATACCCTGGCCACGGTACCGTTCCTCATCACCTTCCTATGGCAGCAGGATTGAGATAAAGGGAGAGTACCTGCCCCGGGATGACATTTCACTGAGGTTAGCATATACCTCTTCATCACGCGAATATGATACCCCATCCGAGACCGGCACGGCTATATCTGTGACACACATCAGGCAACAACTGGGGTTTGTACTGGATTGTGACCCGGCAACAGGATTGCATCTTACAACCAGGGCATCCGCCTCTCTCATCTCACCGTCATACGAGAAAGGATATCTGCTCTGCCAGGATTTTTCTTACTCGTTTCGCAAAATTCCTCTGCGCCTCTGGTTCAGGTATGCCCTCTGCTCCACGGAAGGATGGG
>DHGW01000008.1 GCA_002402965.1 Bacteroidales bacterium UBA4788 | reverse complement strand
GTCTCGCCTGTCATCACCACGGCAAAGGCCTTGCCGGCACGCTCGTAGAAGGCGAAGCGATCCAGTTTCTTCAAGGGGGGCACACCCGAAGCCGCCGTGGTGATCTGTTTCATATAGGAGGCCTCGACGGAGGGGTCGGCCTGGTCGCCGGCAACCGGCTCCATCATCATCACCGGATGCGGAACATAACTATCGAGCTCAAATAACGGCATGATGGCTCCAAGAAGATCGGCAATGCAGAGACCGTCGGCCCGTACCACCCTTTTGCCAATGCTTTCGCCCGGGAAATGAGCGTCAGCCAGAACCAGTTCATCGCCATGACCCATGCGGGCCAGAACATCGAGCAAAGCCGGGGAGATAAGGGGTGAGATACCTTTGAGCATGATTACGGGTTTTATACAGATCGTGAATTTAAGCAATTTACAATTCTTAATGTTCTACGAACAAGGAGAAATATATCAATTCTCTGTTCTACTATGCTTTATGCGCTACGCGCAATGGATTTGCGGACGCTATGTAATCTGTAATCCAGAATGTGCTTCAGGAAATCAATGGCCGCAGGACAATCAGCATTGCAGATACATGGTTGCCACAGATCCATTGGCCATAGGCCATTCAGAATTGCAGAATGACGATATGGCATGCGAATCTTCGTCGTAGACGATTAAGAATTGTAGATGAAAGATCACCAAACAATTTGCCCCCTGACTGGTTATCTGTTTATTCACTAAATTCAAACCATCAAAACATAATCAATAATGAAACCAACCGATTTCTTCACACTGGCAAACGGAGTCACAATACCCGCAATAGGTTTCGGCACATGGCAGATCCCTCCCGGGAATATCGCATATAACGCCGTGAGAGAGGCCCTGAGGGCCGGCTACCGCCATATCGACACCGCTCAGGCATACGGCAATGAGGCCAGCGTGGGCAAAGCCATACTTGACTCGGGCATCCCCCGAAGCGAGATATTCGTCACGTCAAAGCTGCCGGCGGAGATAAAGAGTTATGAAAAGGCCGTCAGGCACGCTGAACTGACAATGAAGAACATCGGCCTCGACTACATCGATCTTTATCTCATTCATGCCCCTTGGCCGTGGACGGAGATCGGCGCTGACTATACCAAAGAGAATATCAAGGTGTGGAAAGCAATGGAGGAGTTTTATAAAAGCGGAAAAACCCGGTCAATCGGTATATCCAACTTCAGCGTAAAAGATATTGACGCAATTCTTGAGAACTCCCGCATCAAACCCATGGTCAACCAGATCAAGCTGCACATTGGCCACAGGCAGGAGGAAATCACCTCTCACTGCACCCTTAACGGCATTCTCGTGGAGGGGTACTCGCCGCTGGCAACAGGTAAAATCCTAAGCAACGGTGAAATTGCCCGCATAGCCGGAAAGTATGGGAAAAGCGTGGCCCAGGTCTCGGTCAGGTACGTCCTTCAGAAGGGAGCTCTCCCACTGCCCAAATCAGTCCACCCGGATTACATCCGTCAGAACATAGACATCAACTTTGAAATAACGGAGGATGACATTAGCAGGCTCGACAGTCTGAAATAATCTTTATATTGCCCGGCAACACCTGACCCTTTCTGACGATGTTGCCTGAAGTAAAGTATTACAGCCCGTCTGAGGACATTGCCTGAATTGTAAAGCAGTTTGAATTCATCAGGCACTCCGGCCACAATGATCTGACGGACAAGTTTGTGCCGCGTTAGGATGTTTCTCTTGTTTTTCAGTTCGGTACCAGACCCCGCATTGTCAGTCCTGTTGATCAGCAACTCCCCCGGTATTTTATAGTCCCTGTCACGCCCTCGGCCAATACAATATGCATCTCGGGCGTGCTCGAGTGCTTTATCGTCACATGCAAGCCAACCGTGCTGTCAAGAGTGCTGGGCATCAGCCTCGTCCATGCCGGAAGGATCTATGTCCCGCTGGCGGATGAAGTTTTCGGACCGATATATGAGAAGATGAGGAGCGACAGGACGGCAGAGGAGAGGATCGCATATTTTTCCGTTTTCATTAACAGCCTTCATTCCGGCAAATACATCCCGGATGAGACTGATCTCATCTTTGATGCCATCGTGAAGAAAGGAATCAACACAAATCTTTCTGAAATCATCAGCGATTTTTCCGTCAGCGAACGAACTCTCCAGAGGAGATTCAGCAAACGGCTGGGAGTCACACCCAAGATGCTGGTGCGAATAATCCGAATCAACTTTATCTGGGATTCAATTTCAGCAGATAAAAGAATTGACTATCATGATCTTGTCTTTCTCGGCAACTATTTCGACCAGACTCATCTGATCAAGGATTTCAAATCGATTACCGGGGAAACCCCCGATGCCTTCTTCAGGAGAAACCTCAGAATGGCAAGAATACTGAGCGGGAAATGAGTGTCACCCGCATTTGATGTCGGTTTTTTACTATCTCACCCCGAAAATTATTTCTTGTTTCAGGGTTAAATTTTTAACATAACCGGAACTATGAAGATCAGAGTGTTTTCCACAATTGTTTTAATGATGTCCGTGTTGCTCATGACTCAGGCTGTCAACGCCCAGATAGTCAAACCCAGAGAGGTTGTAAAGGAGCAGGGGACCAACAGGGTAAACAATAAGATAGAGGAGGGTGTTGACGCAGGTTTCAACAAGATTGAAGAGGGTGTCGGGAACCTGTTTAAGAAGAAGAAGGGAAACCGCGGCGAAGAGGAAGAGGCTGAGGAAAGTGAACCTGAAGCAAGCACTGATTCTGAAGAACAGGAAAACGAAGAGAGGCCGGCTGCAACATCGCAAAAGCAGAAGCTTGAGAGCTATACCCAGTTCGACGGCGTCAGGGAAATAATGCCTTTTGGTTATGCCTCCGGAAATATTGGCGAGAATGAGATGAAATACCATGACCAGTCGGCCTGGCTGACGGTTCTGGACCGTAACCTGCAGTTTGTCTTTGATCCTGTGGAGCTTGAGGGCAGCTTCACAATGGCAAGACAAATGGTCTTCACCGGGGCAAGGGATACAGTGACCGAGCTGCTTGTCAGCCGGGGAGAGCCTGACTCTTCAGCTGTTTTCTGGTCATTCAGCATGAGCGGAGCACTGTCAGGCAGGACACAGGTCCAGTCATCAGCCCACAATGGCATGATGACTGTGAACAGGAGAGGTGAACCGGTTTATGCGCTCATCGAATATGAAAAGGGAATTGTCCTTCTCGATGATAAAAAACAGTTAAAAAGACTGATTGAATTCAAAGGTCCTCTGCGTCTCTCCACCCTGGATATTGACCTCGACGGAACTGATGAGATCCTTGCCGTCAGCCTCGGGGAAGGCACAGTGACCGTCTACAGGCCCGGGTTCATACGGCCTGCAGTGGCTGACCCCGGCCTGGAACTGCTTAATGATCCGGTAGTCTCTGTCATCAACAGGAAGGGTGAGTGGCCGCAGTTATTCCTCCAGTCGGACAACAGGCAACTCTTCCTGGAGTACCGTCCAAACAAACTCTATTATGCCTCCTTCGTCTTTTACCCTCTAGTATATGCCGCTTTCATTGCGTTCGTATTATTGATCCAGTTCACCCAGAAGAGGGCTCTGGCAAGGAAGGAGGAGGAGAAGAAGAAGATTTCCGAACTGCAGCTTGCGCTTATCCGCAATCAGCTTGATCCGCACTTCACTCTTAACGCGCTTAATTCTGTCCTTAGTCTTGTGGAGCATTCAGACAAGGTAAAAGCGAGGGACAGTCTCATTCGGTTCTCCGGGCTCTACCGCGAGATGCTGCTCTCCGCCAGTAAGTCGAGGCGTACCCTGGACGAAGAGATTGAGTTCTGCAGAGAGTACATCGCACTTGAGAAGCTGAGGTATGGAAACCGGTTTGATTTCGTCATTGAGGTGCAGCAGGGGATAAATGACGAACTTCTCGTTCCGAAGCTCGTCATTCAGCTCTTTGCGGAGAACTCGGTTAAACACGGTCTCGCAGGACTGGAGAGCGGCGGTCTGCTTACTATAACCGTCAGGGGTACAGGTAACGAGCTGATAATAGAAGTGAAAGACAATGGTGTCGGCCGGGCGAACGCAGTCAGTGATCAGTACGGTTCCACGGGTAAGGGAATGAAACTGATGAACGAGTTGTTCGATCTCTGCAACAGGTACTATGAAGACAGCTACAGTTACACGGTCTCTGACCTCTCCACCACCGGAGGCCAGCCTGCCGGAACAATTGTAACAGTGGTTATCCGCTTCAAAAACGATTCTGTCAAAATCAACTGAAAAGAAAAACCCGGGAATTACTCCCGGGCTCTGCCCTCACGCAATATGAGGGGCTGTGTCGTCTGGCTGCCATTATGCTCTGTTCTCTAAGCTCTGTGCCATCAGTAGCCCCACCAG
>DHGW01000037.1 GCA_002402965.1 Bacteroidales bacterium UBA4788 | reverse complement strand
CCCCTACGGGGAACAGTACGGGATTGAGTCTTCTGCTGCGTCGCAGCCTCAAACTGAAGAATGAAGACTAATCCTTATCACCCAGGCCAAACGTCTCAAACCTGTATGAGTCGATCGGTGCGCAGGTGCAGACCAGGTTACGGTCTCCGTAGCCGTTATCCACCCTGCCTGTCGTTGGCCAGAACTTGTTCTCGACAACCCATGGCAGCGGGAATGCCGCCTTCTCTCTGGGATAGGCATGCTTCCAGCCATCAGATATGACTGCCGCAGCGGTATGAGGTGCATTTTTGAGCACATTATCCTCACGGTCAGACTCCCCTTTCCTTACCTCTTCTATCTCTTTCCAGATGTTCTTCATCGCATCGACGAACCTGTCGAGCTCGGCCTTCGGCTCTGACTCGGTGGGTTCAACCATCAGCGTGCCATGCACGGGGAAAGAGAGAGTGGGAGCATGGAACCCGTAATCCATCAGCCTCTTGGCGATGTCCGACTCATCCACACCGGCATCTTTGAAGCCCCTGCAGTCGAGTATCATCTCATGTGCACAGCGGCCATTGGAACCGGTATAAAGCACCTTGTACATCCCGCTGAGTTTCGCCGATATATAGTTGGCATTAAGAATCGCATATACGGTTGACTTTGTCAGACCTTCGGCGCCCAGCATCATAACATATGCATGGCTTATCGTCAGCACATGTGCGCTGCCGTAGGGTGCCGCGGCCACTGCAGTGATGCCGTGACTGCCGCCCGTCTTCACCACCGGGTGCGACGGAAGAAATTCTGCCAGCTTCGTGTTGCAGAGGATGGGCCCCATGCCCGGTCCGCCACCACCGTGAGGTATGGCAAAAGTCTTATGCAGGTTGAGATGGCATACGTCAGCCCCTATGTGCCCGGGGCTGGTGAGTCCCACCTGGGCGTTCATGTTGGCCCCGTCCATGTAAACCAGTCCGCCATTCTCATGTACGATCTTGATCATGTTCACTATAGCCTCCTCGAAAACGCCGTGCGTCGACGGATAGGTTATCATTGCCGAGCTGAGGTTGTCACGGTGCTCAACCGCTTTCTTCCTCAGGTCTTCAACGCTGATGTTCCCGTTCTCATCGCACTCCACCACAACCACCTTCATGCCGGCCATGGCAGCGCTGGCAGGGTTTGTCCCGTGAGCAGATGACGGGATCAGCGCCACGTTACGGTGATCCTCATTGCGACTGATATGGTACTGCCTGATCACCATCAGGCCTGCATACTCGCCTGCCGCACCCGAGTTGGGCTGGAATGAGACAGCATCAAAACCTGTGATCTCCTTCAGTGCCTCACCAAGCTCCTCCATCACCTTATGGTATCCCTCAGCCTGGTCAGCCGGAACAAACGGATGGATTCCGCCAAACTCCGGCCAGCTCATGGCAAACATCGAGGCTGCCGGATTGAGCTTCATTGTGCATGAACCCAGCGGTATCATGCCGTTGGCCAGAGAAAAGTCCTTGCGCTCCAGCATCTTGATGTAACGCATCATGTCAGTCTCACTGTGGTAGCTGTTGAAAGTGCGCTCCTGCAGGAAAGCCGACTTGCGATGGAATTTTTCGTCAATGCAGAAGCAGTCGCAGAGCGAAGTGACCTCCTCTGCCTTCTTACCTGCAGCCTCCGCGAAGACGCCCACAAGCTCGTTTATCTCCTTCAGCGTCGTCACCTCATCAGTGCTGATTACTGCGCAGTTGGCGCACGGGTACCAGAGGTTGATGCCCCTGCTCAGGGCGATCTTTTGTATCATGTCCGAGGTGACCCCGGTGACTGCCTGTACTCTTACAGTATCAAAGAACTGCTCATGTTTAATAGTGTATCCCAGCTTCTTCAGCGCCCCGGCGAGGGTACATGCCGATGAGAATATATGATGTGCGATACTCTTCAGCCCCTCAGGTCCGTGATACTGGGCATACATTCCCGACATCGTTGCAAGCAGGGCCTGGGCAGTACAGATGTTAGAAGTGGCCCGCTCACGCTTGATATGCTGCTCACGAGTCTGAAGAGCCATGCGCAGTGCCTGTTTACCGTGTACATCAACAGAGACGCCTATCAGGCGGCCCGGCATATTTCGCTTCATCTCGTCCCTTGTGGCGAAAAAACCTGCATGAGGACCACCGTAGCTCATCGGCAGGCCGAACCTCTGGTTGGAACCGAAGACGATGTCAGCACCCCATTCTCCCGGAGGCGTAAGCAGGGTGAGACTCATCAGGTCAGCCCCGACAGCCACAAGTGCTCCCGCACCATGTACCTTTTCAACAAGTTCGCGGTAGTCTCGTATCTCACCGTTTGCCGCGGGATACTGTACAAGCATACCGAAGAGCTGCGCATCCGGCTCAAACTGGGTATAATCAATAAACTGAATATCAATATCCAGCGGGGCAGCCCGCGTGATAAGCACATCCCGTGTCTGTTTGAAAACCGAGTTGTCAACCAGGAAACGGTTCGCGCCGGCCTTCACCTTGTCGCGCGACCGTGCGTTGTACATCATGATCATAGCTTCAGCGGCAGCAGTCGACTCGTCCAGCAGGGAAGCATTGGCAATCTCCATCGCCGTCAGGCTGGTGACCATCGTCTGGAAGTTAAGCAGCGCCTCAAGCCTTCCCTGCGAGATCTCCGCCTGGTAGGGAGTATATGATGTGTACCATGCAGCATTCTCAAGGACATTACGGACAATGACCGGCAGCGTTGCCACTCCGTAATAACCCTGGCCGATGAACGACCGGAACAGCTTGTTGCGTTTTCCCAGTTCCCTGATGTGGGCCAGGTACTCATACTCACTCATCGCTGGAGGCAGGGTCATAGCCCTGTCAAGCCTGATCGATGCAGGCACTGTCTGGTCAATAAGCTGTTCGGGAGAATCAACGCCGATGGCTTTGCACATCTCCGCTGCATCACTGTCGCGCGGACCAATGTGACGGTTAACAAAACGATCTGATGTCATATTAGGATTGGTTAATTTTTTTCTTCAGAGGTGTTGGCGAAATTAGCATAAACGGAAGGACAAAAAAAAGCATATTCATCATGTTTCACAAGAAAAAGGGATTGCCCGCCATCTCCTCCCCTATTGCTGTCTCAGGTCCGTGACCGGGATAAACGACCGTATCCGGCGGCAACGTAAAGAGTCTATCGAGTATTCTTTCCAGCAGCAGTTCATGATCACCGCCGGGAAGGTCTGATCTGCCAATGCTTCCCGCGAAGAGGGCGTCACCGGTGAAGACAACCCTGTCCGTAGCGGAGTAAAGTGCAATTCCGCCCGGCGAATGCCCGGGAACATGGATGACCTTCAGGGTTAATCCTGCCGCTGTAATCTCCTGCCCGTCAACCAGGTATCCTTCCGGTTCCGGCGGTGCCTCCATCGATAGCCCGAACATCAGGGAGTACTTCGGGGCATTCAGGTAATTATGTTTGTCGCCCTCATGAAACCACGATCTCAATCCATACCTCCCCAGCATGAACCTGTTGCCGAAGACGTGATCCAGGTGACAGTGCGTGTCAAGCAGCATCACTGGCTTCAGGCTAAGGGTGGCAAGCATCTCTTCCAGCTTCTTCTCTTCGGTCTCACCGTAACATCCGCAGTCGATGATGATGCACTCCGTATCATTGCCCGTAATGATATATGTATTAACCTGGATGGGGGAGAACACTCCCCTGAATATCTTCATGTTGTCAAACTCTTTCGTTACCGTTTGCAATGCCCTTCAGCATGGGCACAAATACAAAATTGCCATGCGTGGTGATCTCGTAGTCATCCTCCCCCCGGCGTTCATAAAGCGTCATCACCTGTGATTCACGGTCCCCGCGCGGCACCACCAGCCTCCCTCCCGTGCGAAGCTGTTTCAGCAGCTTATCAGGCACCTCGGCGGTGGCAGCCGTGATTATTATCGCATCGTATGGACCGTACTGCGGCTGTCCCTCATAACCGTCGCCCAGGAAGAACTGGATCCTGTATCCAAGATCATTGAGCATGACCTGCGTCTTGCGGTACAGCTCTCTCTGCCGCTCGATTGTATAAACCTTCACTCCCATCTCAGCCAGCACTGCCGCCTGGTACCCGGAGCCGGTTCCTATCTCCAGGACCTTATCCCTCTTGCCAACGTTAAGCAACATAGTCTGAACAGCAACAGTATAAGGCTGAGAGATAGTTTGCCCTGCCGCTATAGGGAAAGCCTTGTCCTGGTAAGCATGCTTCAGGAAGACGTCATCCATGAAGAGATGCCTCGGCACCCTGCCCATAGCCTCAAGGACCCTCTCATCACTGATCCCCTTGCTGCGGAGCTCCTCAATCAGCCTCTTTCTCTTGCCTTTCGCCTCAAAGGATTCTTCAATCATCACAAGATGAATTTGGTCTAAAAATAACAGATATCTTTGCATATCTCCTGCGAACCGTGATGAAAAAATTTGCCAGAAGAATAACATTCGCATATATTTCAGCCGACTTCGCTGGCTCGTCTGTCGCTTGGGGGCTCTTTTACCTGTTCCGCAAATACTTCATCGAGACCAAGTTATACGGTGAGTATTTTCAGATGGAGCTCGGAAACAAGTTCTGGCTCGGCATTACCCTGATACCTCTCTTCTTTCTCTTCATCTTTGCGATGGCAGGATTCTACTCCGATCCCCTGCGCCGTTCAAGGCTGCTGGAGTTCGGAAAATCGGTTGTGATTACCCTCAGCGCTGTGGTTATGCTCTTCTTTGCACTGATCCTTGACGATGCCGTTGGCCATTACTCAACATATTACAGGTCATTTACCGCTCTCCTGTTCCTGGAGTTCCTGTTTACATATATTCCGCGACTTATAATCACCTCCGTGGTTACCGGCAGGATACACAGGCGCGAGGCAGGATTCAGGACGCTGATCGTCGGTAACGGTCCCAAAGCTGCCAGGCTCATCAGTGAAATAAAGAGCGAAAAGATGCCGGCAGGCAACCTGCTGACCGGCTATTTAAGCCTGCAGGGAGACGGGAAGGAACTGCTGAACGGCGATATCACCTGGCTCGGGACGGCGGATGGGATTGTAAAGATCATTGAGGAGCACGAGATCGACGAGGTGATCCTCGCGATGGAAGAGAATGAATATGTGATGGTTGAAAGAATCGTTAATGCTGTCTGCTATCTCGATGTGGTTGTAAGAGCGGTGCCTTCCATGCGCGTGATCATATCCGGTCACGTGGAGGCGGGTCCCATTTATGCAACACCACTTCTGAGGGTCTCCTATCGTGAGATGCCACGGTGGCAATACATGGTAAAAGCATTGCTCGATTATTCCCTCTCAGCCCTGGCTCTTCTTCTCCTCTCTCCTCTGATGGCAGTGCTGGCCCTGCTGATCAGGTTGTCAGGAAAGGGACCCGTCATCTTCAGACAGGAGCGAATCGGACGCCATGGCAAACCTTTCATGATATATAAATTCAGGTCGATGGAGGATGGTGCTGAGGCGGATGGTCCGCGCCTGGCGGTAAAGGGCGATGCACGCATCACTCCCCTCGGGCAGTTTATGAGGAAACACCGCTTCGATGAGATACCCAACTTCATAAATGTCCTCAGGGGAGAGATGTCACTGGTCGGTCCCAGGCCGGAGAGGCTTCATTATATTCAGCAGATAAAACAACGTGCCCCCTCTTTCAACAGGGTGCTTGCGGTTAAACCCGGTATCACCTGCTGGGGGCAGGTAAAGCTGGGGTACGCTTCCGACCTGGATACGATGCTGGAGAGGTTGTCGTATGACCTCCTCTACCTCGAGAACGTCTCCCTGTTTCTCGATCTGAAGATCATATTTTATACCCTGGGTACTATTATTAAGGGCAAGGGGCTTTAAACCCGGAGAATAAAGTCTCATCGCCTGACGACCTCAAAATCAGCAGTCTGCAATATCTTCTCTCCTTCTGTGCTGACTCCAAAGAGACGAATCCTGTATCTTCCCGTCATGTCAGATGCAGTCAGTTTGATTCTGGCTGAACCGTCATCTCCAAGCCTGATGCCAGGATCCCAGAAAAGGGTGTTCCTTGTATCCGGGATATTGGGCTCCGGAGGAGCGGGTGGGATATGATGTTCCTTTCCGGAAAGGAATCCATAGTTTATAAAAACACCTGATTCCGGAAGGTCAATCCCTGCAAAATCACCTTGCCGGGATATTATACTAATTATCCCTCCGAATGTCTCATCTCCCTTTAAGTACATCTCATTCACCACCTCTATGCGCGAGATGTCTGAGGGGCTTATGGCCAGAATCCTCGCCGGATCATCAACCGCCACCATATCAATCAGCACGAGAGGTTCAAAACTGTTCAGCCCGGCCTGTGTGCCCAGTACCTTAAAATATTTCTGCCCTTTGCTTTTCCTTACTCTGACCAGGGTTGGCAATCCGTTGAGATATTCTTCCAGTGTAGGTAATTCTATATAATCATCAATGTACAGGATGTCATCAGTAGTCCCGTAAAATGCGAGCTCTTCACCCTGGTCATCCGAACCGGGCAATATGGTGTCGGCACCATAGAAGGATGCAAGCTGCAGATTAGCGGCCATCCTGTATGCTACCAGCCGTTCCGGGGATGAAAGTTCCGGATTTCCGGGCGGAATCATTACAGGTGCTGAGCAAAAGTCATTATCTATCAAAATTGCAACATCCGGACCTGCCGCTTTTTCAGCACAAAGGAACAGATCCCTGTGCCCCGTATAGTCAGGCAGGAGGAAGAAAAAGCGGCCGGCTGTGTCAGTCTGGACCGCCATGAAGTCCTTTCCCTTACCCAGAATTGACAAATTGACCCTTGTATAGGGCAAAGACCTGCCAGTAACCGTATCCGTCAATTTACCGGTAATAGAAATTCCGCGACTCTCTGTGATGTGGTATTGGCCGGATTCAACCTGATCTCTCCCGGAAATTTTTATCATCCCGGCTGAGACAGAAGCTTCGGGAACGACAGCCATGGCCAATCCTTTCAAAGCAGATCTGAAAGATGGATCTGCCTCTATCAGTATGTCCACCGTATCACGCTGGCGATAGCCTTGGCTGCCTGTGGATATATGGAGCAGGCTGTCCGGATTATTTATACAAAAAGTATCGGAAGGACTTTCCGTCATTCTGCTGTCAGGGGCAGCTTCCTGCACCTCATCCCGGTAAGGATTAATAATTTTTACTTTTATATAGGAATATGAATATGGTCCGTAATTGCGCATATACCTGGTATATGCCCGGAGAAAATAAGTCCCTGTTATAAGGTCTGACGGTATACTTAAAGTACCTTCTGCCCGGGAATTTTCTACCAGGAATTTATTCCCGGCTATCATGCTTCCCCAGGGAGTGATGAGCTCACAATAGATTACGCTGCTTCGCAAAGTGTCACTCGCCTCCTCCCTGTCAATGAGGAAGGCTGAAAAGAGTATCTGCTCACCGGCGATGTACAGGTCACGGTCAGAAAACAATACTACGCTTTCCCCGGGTCCGGCAGGTCCTGTTTGCCTCCCGTGCAATACTGATCCGGTGGGAAGGACTGTCATCAATAATATTGGGAGTAACCACTTATTCATATCAGTAAGGCCAGAAATCAGGTTTGATATTTATTCCTCCGTAATAGAGACAATCAACGCAGTCGTTGCTTAATAGTGTCATATAGTATCGCTCTTTGTCACCCATAAGCCATGCAGGGTAATCTGACGGTGAGAGCTCGGCAAAACCGTGTTCCAGAAGCACAGGGGTGCAATATCCGACGTATTCTATCGGCAAGTCCGGCACACTGCTGATAAATATGCGCTTTGACCTGACTGAAGAGGCACCGAAAAAACCGAGCACTTCCTTGTCTGGATCTGTTTTGTTGTGAAGATTGCCGGTGATTGAGAGGGGCTGTCTTTCATACAGGCCACCCAGCCCGGTGCTGTTAATCCTCATCTGATCCCAGAATGAATATGCCTCTTCACTGAGGGCTGATTGTTCAATAAGCAGGCTGTAACCGTAAATCAGCCTGGAGGTCCTGCTACTGACAAAGTTAAGAGGGAATTTAGAGTATATGTTCGCATTCAGATCTGATGTTGACAGGGTATAAATTTCCTTTATCTTTTCTGTGGACCAGCATACTTTCCTCGAATAGTCAGGAGGATAAATGTGATGGACTGTCCCGTCATAATACCACTCCCTGGGATAATCTACCCGGTACTCCCATGTCTCCGTTACATTCCACTTAAAAAAGCGGCTTTCAAGATTTCCGGCATCAAGATCTGTATAAAACCGGATTCCCTTTTCCGGCTGCCCGGTGAACTCCGAGATTATCTCATCCAATTCATAATACACCTCCCCTACCTCAGGGCAGGGCGGTATCCTGTCATAATCAGATTCTATCGCCGTGCCGTCTTGCGTAATAATATCGACCTTGAAAGATTTACCCACTGCAAGATACTGACTGCCAATATGTGCGCTGTAAACACCCGGCTCTGTCAGAGATTCCTGCAAGGTAAACTGGTTTCCATTATCATCCGAGATACGGACCGAACAACCTGAGACCGGCGAATATTGTGGATCGCTGACAGGAGATGCCATGGAGATCGTTACTGTATGATATTCACTATTATCATTTACCTGACCAAAAACTACATATTTATTTACCGCTTCAGGTGGAATATCAGGCTGAAAGGGAGTTATGCATGACGGGATCAGGAGCCCAATCACCAGAAGAAATTTTATGATCCTAATCTGATACATAGTTCCCTAGTTTAAATACCCATGTGGCAGTGAAAACAGGCACCCCTATGACGGAATAGCTGAAGCTGCTGATTCTCCCGTTTTGCGTCCTGTAATAGACTGAGTACGGGTTGTTGCGCCCGGTGGCATTATACAGGTTAAACACGAATGAGTTATGAAGGAGCTTGTTCTTCCGGAGATCTCCTTCGACGGTAAGGGAAAAATCAGCACGGAAATAATCCGGTATGCGGTAGAAGTTGCGTTTGGAATAATCGAGATAAGGGGACTCGTCTGAATAAAAGACCGACTCAGGATAGGTGACCGGCTTCCCGGTCTGGTATGTGAGAATTGAAGAGAGGAAGAGACGCCTTGTAAAATAATAATTCAGAACGGTAGTAAGCGAATGTGGCACATCATAATTTGCAGAATATGCTTCTCCATTATTGATTCTGTACCAGGAATGATCTCCATCAACATGAATGAATGATCTCGACCAGGTGTAAGATATCCAACCCTCAAGTTTTCTTCTGCTCCTCCTGAGATAAAGTTCAATGCCATATGCCTTTTGATTTCCCTGCAGCACTGCGCTCTCAACAGGATCATTGCCCAGAAAGTCAGCTCCGTCTCTGAATTCAGAATAATTGCGGGTCAGTTTCAGGAAGGATTCTGCCGAGAATTCCAGGCCGCTTTGCGGAAGAGTGCGGAACAGCCCTATGGACAGCTGGTTACTTCCGGAAGGATGCAGATGATAATCTGCTAGCTTCCATTGGGTATTTGGAGCCACAGAAGTATTGGTGTTCAGCATGAACAGATTCTGGTGCATCTGGTTAAATGCCAGTTTGACAGAGCCATCCTTGTCAGTTGCAAAGTTCAATGAAGCCCGTATTTCAGGTTCGTGATACCATCTTATGATACTTCTTTTCCCGAAAGTCAGGCTGTCCTCAATATATCTCGGATCCCGGGGTGCGCCTGCTGTATATTGAAAGGTTTTCGCCGGACCCACCGGAGTATAAAGCATATATCTTATTCCAAGATTTAATTTTATCCTGCCTGTGACATCGTACGAATCAGTAATGAACAGAGCACTTTCGATACCTCTGTCAACACCCAGCTTCACAGTGCGCCTCTGTGAAATATCCAGAAAGGGTGACACCGTTCCCCTGTCAAGCATGTAGTATATCATCTCCGCCCCGTACTCAAGAGTGTTTTTCTCATTCAACAGATGCCTGAAATCGACCCGCGCTTCATAATGCCCCATTTTATATGCATGCCGGTAAGCTGAAGAAGGCTGTTGCCTGTCAGTGGTGGAGAAACCGTACTGTGAACCCGCCACAGTAAACTCTCCGCGAAGGGTGTTTGTATAGTTATGCCCGATTATGAATGATGCACCGTTGTTGTAATATTCATAACTGTTAATGTCAGACAGGCTGAAATAATCGTAACTGCGATAAATGAACAGTGATAACTGGCTCTTCCGGAAATCTCGGTTCAACCCGCCTGAAAAGTCATTGAATCTGGCACTGCTCGCGCTGATAGACGGATCCTTGATTCTGGAAAGGATCCAGTCGGAGTAAGATGAGCGCGCACTGAAAAGGAAAGAACTGGTATCCTTCTTCACGGGGCCCTCTAATACCATGTTCGCAGTAATTGGGCTGATCCCTCCGTGAATTGTAAAGCGCTTCCTGTTGCCCTGGCGGGAAGTAACATTGAAAACAGAGGCAAGCCTTCCTCCATACTGTGCAGGAATATATCCCTTGTAAACAGAAAGGTCTCTTATTATATCCGAATTGAAAGCAGGGAAGAAGCCAAACAGGTGGAACGTATTGTATACTGGTATTCTATTGAGATAAAATCCATTCTGGTCAGAGCTGCTGCCGCGTACATTTATGCCGGCGGTTCCTTCGCCTACTGTTACTATCCCGGGTAGTGTCGCAGATATCTTCAGGATATCACGCTCTCCCATCATCATGGGTAAAGTCCTGACCGATTTCATCGAAACCTGGTCAAATCCCGGTTCTTTGGCACGAATACTCGCATGACGCTCGCCGCTTACAACGATCTCCTTCAGTTCAACAGCCGTCTTTCTGATCCTGAGTACGAAACTGTCATCTGAAAAGACCTCGAACAGATATCTTTTTCTCTCATACCCCAGAAATTCGATCTGGACGTTGTATGTACCCGACATGAGGGCAAGGTTAAAAAACCCGTTCACATCCGTGGCAACGCCTGTTTTGGCTTCAGTAATATAAACAGCAACAAAATGCAAGGGTTCACCGGTCTCCGCATCAATGACCCTCCCGAGTGCTTTCACAATATTACTGCCCCGGTTTTCTCCTGGCCGGCCGATGACTATGCTCTGAGTCACTCCCGGACTCCTGCCCGTTATGTAACGGGCTTCGCTCACTGTCATAACCTCTTCTTTCCTGCCTTGTTTCATCTCTGCAGGTGCAACCTGTGCATAAGCAGGAAGCCCGGAAAAAAGCCTCGCCCCTGGCAGCACAACCAGGCCACCGTTCCAGTCGGAGACTTCAATCCCGGTCCCTTTCAGTATTCTGTCCAGGGCTTCCCTTACGGTAATGCTGTCGGCCTCAAGAGAAATCTCAAGTTTGCTCACCCATTCATCACGGTAATATATCCTGATACCGGTCTGATCAAAGACAGTCTCTGAAAACGCCCTGAACGAACTGTTAATCAGATGACAGTCTATTATCCCGTCCTGTGCGACTATTTCCGGGTGGATGAGCAACACTATCGTCAATATGATTATCAGTCTTGCTTTCACTTTTCGGCTGTAGAATTATAAAAGTCCAACAGGGCTTTCATTGTCCGGTCATCAGCGTTCCTGACCTTTATCCTGTTTTTGTCAAGGTATTCCCTGGCAGCCTTTCGCTTCTTCTCATCGAGTGCAGCGCAAAATGTCCTGTTATTGAGGTATCTGACCACCCGATCCCCTTCAAGAATGAGATTCTCCTTCCTCGGAGAAGAAAATGAGTAATACCGTGCTCCGTGAAAACTGTCAGGTTTGAGATCCTTCTGCCATAAATAGCCTATCCTGACCGGCCCGGATCCGATGATCTGAATGATGCGCTTAACTGTATCCTGTAATGGCATAATTTCAAAAGTCATTCCCATGATGCTGAATTTCTCAAGCCATGCATCAGAAATAACTATCAGGTTATCGGCACCTGTTTTATTCCGGAATGCCATTAAAACCTGCTGGTTGTAAATGTCATAATTCAGCATGAGTCCTGACCATGTTTTACCACGAAGGGTCAATGACCCGGTTTTGAATTGAGGATCTTCAAGGTACTGGTTCCCTTCAGTGTTGGGAGGAGGAAAGAAGCTGTAGTATCTGCCGTTTACCAAAAGTGGATCAGCCCCGTATAAAAAGTCGACAATATTAAATTTCTGCTGTGCATCTGCAGCAGTTATCATAAACAGGAAGAGCAGCGGACACAGAAATCGGAGAAAGGAAGGTCTGTTATCTGTTTCCTGACTGAGGTATATTTCTTCCGGATATTTGCCCATCATTCCCCGGCCAATTATTGGATCTTGCAGATGCCATAAACAAACAAGCAAATTACTATATTTTTTTGCTGTTCAATCAGATTTATTGGGAGAAAGAACTAAAGAGGCCATCTGTAAGCAGACAGCCTCTTTTCAGTCATAAGATCAGAAATCTGATCCGGTGACAGAGTTGATCAGTTTATGTCCCAGAAGACTGGCGTTGATATCAGGTCTCCGCCGATAGCTGAAGCGGCAGCCGTGTAGCTTGCCTTGTTCAGAGTCTGTTCACTCACCGGATAGGGGAATCTTATCGGGATTTCGTCATAGGTGGTAATAAGCGACCCAATATTGAAGATCGGATAATCCATGCGTCTCCAGATTGTATATCCCTCAAGACCGCGTGTATAAAATGCGATCCAGGCCTGGGTGCCTATTTTTTCTCTCCAGGTGCCGGGAGCAGTGGCATAATGTACATCAGGGCTGGCAACATAGTTGTTGGCTTCCGTCTCTGTACCTCCCCAGAACAGGATGGAGGCTTTGATTGCATCACCATATAGTGCACCTACATTATTTCCGACAGAGAAGTCTCTTTGGGCTGCCTCGGCCATGTAGAAGAGAACCTCATCATAGGTCATCAGAATTCCGGGGAAATTCGGAGCGGCAATTTCATCCGGGATATGTGAATAGAGACTATACGGGCTTTCATAACCGTAGCTGCCTCCGAGATAATTACCTCCAATAGTTGTAAAATAGTAGGGTCTTCTCGGATCTGCCAGATCGTTCATGATGTCTACAATCGTATTTGCAGGAACGAAGTCGTTTCTTCCGCTCTGAACCAGGTCCTCATAAATGGGATTGGTATGAGTTGCTGAGAGGAATGGGAACAGGGCATTGTCATCGTTGGACGTGAATACTCCTCCGGTAACAGCCGCTTCTGCCGTGCTCTTTGCAAGTGAGGCATTCGCATCAGCCATGGTAATTGCAATCTTAAGCTTCAGGGAGTTTCCAAACTTCCTCCAATGCTCTACATCGCCATTGTAAATCAGGTCAGCTGATCCGAAACTGGCCTCGGAATCATCCATATCGCCGAGAGCTGCATCGATCCTGGTTATCAGGTCCCCGTAAATTGTGGCTGCATCATCATACATCGGAGAAATCTTTTCAATATCCAGCGCTTCGGTATAAGGTATATCACCGAAGATGTCAACCAGGTTCTGAAATGCATAGACGTTCAACAGTTCAATGATGGCCAGTTTGTTAGTTTGCTCAGCCTCATGGGTTGCCACATCCTCGCCGGCATCCGGCAAGGCAGCATCAATCAGAATCGCAGCCTCCTGCAGGTCTTTGAGAACACCCTGATAGTACTGCTCGAATACGTTGTCAGGAATACTCCTGTTGACCAGGTCATAGTTTGCTTCGTCAATATAGGTGCACTCTGTCCAGTACTGTGCCATCAGTTTGAAAATGTTCAGGTTAACATTTGTAGATGAGATTGCACGTGCCAGAAGCCTCTCGGCATTACTGAACAGAGACTCGCCCTTAACAATAGCAGGATTCTTTACATCAGTATTGAATTCCTCGAATTTATCGGTACAGGTGGTGAACGACGCAACCAGCACCAATAATATTAAATATTTCTTTTTCATGATCTTCATTATTAGAATTGTAGTTTAACATTGAAACCGAAATTCCGGGTGGTTGGCATTACACCGCTCTGCCATCCCTGAATGTTGCCTGCGCTCTGGCTGGCTTCAGGGTCAGCATACGGAAGATTCTTGTGAATAATCCAGAGGTTCGATCCGACAAAACCAATTGAAGCACCATAAATAAAGGTTTTGGCCATCAGTGTTCTTGGAAGATCATATGAAATGCTCAATTCGCGAAGTTTCACATATGATGCATCGTATACAAACCCTGCATTCGGGTTTCTTGCATATCCGAAGAGCCTGTAGTTGCCTCCTGTGACACGTGTTGTATTCACCGAGCCGTCAGCCATCACTCCGTCAAGAACAACACCCCCGCTGTTATCGTCACCGCCTGTTGCTGCATCTCCGTAGACCGGATCCCTTACGGGATTGCCAAGATCGTTGATGAAATCAGTTTCGGGATAAAGTCCTGTAGCAAGGCCATACCACATGTCAAGTGAGAAGATATCTCCGCCCTTCTGGACGTCAATAAGTGCACTCAGGTTTACACCCTTATAGCTGAATGAGTTGAGAATACCACCTGTCCAGTCGGGGTTGACATTTCCTATTACATTGTCTGACGTTGTGGATATTGCATAGTAACCGGTTGAGTTTATTACACGCTTACCGTTTTGATAGACATAATCAGTCCCCTGTATCGTACCATAGGGTTCTCCGACGCGGGCATTGATTGTCACACCACCCTGCAGAGATCCCAGCTGAAGGTTCGTAATGCCTTCCTGCAGGTATACAACCTCATTCAGGTTCCTGGCAAAGTTCAGCGTGATGTCCCATGAAAAATCAGATACCCTGACAGGTGTTAGCATCAGGCTAACTTCGATACCCTTGTTTTGTATCTCTCCTGCATTTACATACTTTGATACATATCCCGTGGCCGAAGAGACTGAAAGGGGCTGGATCTGGTTTATGGTATTGGATTTGTAAACAGCTAAGTCAAGGCCTACTCTGTTTTTAAACATGCTCAGTTCCAGACCGGCTTCGATGCTTTTGGTTCTTTCAGGCAAAAGGTCCGGATTGTTCTTGGTTATTGCTACCGAAACCATTGGCACGCCGTTAAAAGGAGCAATCGGATTGTAGGTGTCGTAAATAACTGCCCAGGGGGCATCGTTACCAACTTCAGCATAGTTAACCCTCAACTTGCCAAGATCCAACCATTTTGCATCAAGTATCTGTGAGAAGAGGAAGCTTCCTGATATTGACGGATAAGTGTACGTCCAGTTGTCAGCAGGCAATGTTGAAGACTGGTCAATACGGTAGGTGGCGTCCAGGTAGAGAGTGTTGGCATATCCGAGTGAAACGCTTCCGTAATAACCGTTAAGACCCAGGCGGCTGTTTGCTTCATAGGGTACCTGCAGAGGATTGGCACTGTTGCTCAATGCGTAAACCTCCGGGACACTCAGTCCGCCTGATGTGCCTTCATATAACCTGTCCTGCTTCTGCCTGCGCAGGTTAACACCCAGTAAGCCGTTAAAATTTAAATTCGCCGTAATATCTTTCCTGAATGTTGCCATCAGGTCGAAGTTTGTCTCCATGAATGACCTGGTGTACCTTGAGTAACCGGAGGTGGCCTCATCACGTTGCGGACCAAGCTCTCCTGCACAGGAGAGAATGGCTTTCCGCTCCTCCTGCAACTCTGCATATTCATCCACTGAAACGCGGCCCATGAAACTCAACCATTCCGTTGCTTTCCAGTCAGCCTGGGCAAAGCCGATAAGACGGTTTCTTTCATCTGTCTGGAAGTTTTTATACCTTACCCAGTAGGGACTGTCCCAGTACAATCCGACGGGATCATCATAATATGTCCTGTTCCAGGTTACGTTCTGCTGACCTGAAGCTTCGAACAGGTCCTTGAGAAGCATGACATCAGTGTTAACCTGCCACCACTGGCGGAATGAACTGAGTATGTTATCACTGTATCCGGTTGAGTTACGGCCCTTGCCGTTAGTATTGACAAAGTTGGCTGAAGCGGAGACCTTGAGGTTGTTAAGGATATTGTAAGATCCGTTCAGAATAATATTGTTCTTCTTCAGCGAGCTGTTTGGCATTATCCCGTTCTGGGTAAGATTGGTGTACCCGAGCCTGAAAGAGGTTTTATCAGCGCCTCCAGTCACATCTATGCTGTTTGTTAATGCAACAGCCTTGTCAAAGAATGTAATCGGTCCATTTTCAGCAACCACCCACGGTGTCTTCTTACCAAAGTTGGGTGATTCCGGTACGAAAGCATCCCACTGGTAAACCAGGAGATCCGGATCAAACCTTTCTCCCATTGATGCATCCTCATAAAAAGGTACAACCAGGTCATCAGTGCCGTCACCGTCAAGGTCGAACACCTCCAGGCCGGGATGGTCACTTTCACTGTAATACGGACCGTAGCCCCCTCCGTAGTTCTGCTGGTAGGCCGGGAAAGTGCTCTTGTCAACAACTCCAATAGTCACGTTTGAATTAACCGTTACACCCAATGAACGGCCGACCTGTGATGCACCCTTCTTGGTTGTAATCATTATGACGCCGTTTGCAGCCCTGGCACCGTAAAGCGCTGATGCGGCTGCTCCCTTGAGCACATCAATCGATTCAATATCGTTGGGGTTGATGTCAGCTGCGGCATTACCATAGTCATAACCTGCACGTCCATTTAGCTGGCCTGCATTATTGGTGTTTGAGTTATCCACCGGCACACCGTCAACAACAAAAAGGGCCTGATTGTTACCTGTCAGCGATTTGTTGCCCCGGATAATGATGTTCGATGACCCCCCGATGTTCCCGCTGGATTTGATGTTCACACCTGCAACCTTGCCTGAGAGAGCATTCACAAAGTTGTCCGTCTTGACATTTGCGATTGCCTCCCCGTCAAGCGCCTGTGTGGCATATCCCAGCGATTTCTTTTCACGGGAGATTCCAAGAGCGGTCACAACAATC
This sequence comes from Bacteroidales bacterium UBA4788, assembly GCA_002402965.1. Taxonomy (GTDB): domain Bacteria; phylum Bacteroidota; class Bacteroidia; order Bacteroidales; family VadinHA17; genus SR-FBR-E99. The sequence goes on along the minus strand of DHGW01000037.1, from coordinate 23,410 downwards.
TCGTCAAGTCCTGTTGTCTCAACTGTCATGGTCACATTAATTGTGGTCCTGCCATTGATTGGTTCAACCACTGGTGCCATACCGACAAAATTAAACACAAGGTTACGGGCAGTGGCAGGAGCATTGATGGAATACATGCCATTGACATCTGTCAAGGTGCCAACCATAGTACCCTGGACCGTTACTGCAACACTCGGAATCGGTGCCCCGTCCTCACTTGAAGTAACAGTACCCTTGATTGCCACCGTTTGTGCCATCAGGGCCGAAAAACCCGTAAACACAAACAGTGCAAGCACAAGCTTCAGTTTGTTCATAGATCAGAGTTTTAGTTTAACAATAGAGTTTAGGTTAACTTTTATCAGATACCACAAGAGAAACAAGATCGACTCCCTCCTGCAGGATTTGAAACTGTTAAATTTCGTTAATATTTATAATATATCAGCCCTTAAGGCATTTTTTTTTATTATTATTTAAAATTTCTTATGAATCAGTGTCATAATTACACTTATTTCTCAGGACCCTTAAATAAGGGTTTATGGTCATGACGGTAATAATTTAAAAGCATAGTAAATCCTTCAGGTTTTCTTAACTTTATTACCTGAACACCATACTCACTTGAAATGAAAGCAGCTGTAGTTCTTGCCGGTTGCGGCGTCATGGACGGCGCCGAGATACATGAGGCAGTCATGACAATGTATGCCATCGATAAAAACGGTGGCACATACAGGATCTTTGCCCCGAACGTGGCACAGCATCATGTGATAAACCACATCACCGGGGATGAGATGAAGGAGTCACGCAACGTACTCACCGAAGCTGCCCGTATTGCCAGGGGAAAGATAAAACCGCTGACGGATTACAGGGCCGGGGATTTTGATGCCCTCATATTTCCCGGCGGATTCGGAGTGGCAAAAAACCTCTGCACCTATGCTTTTGACGGCCCGGACTGTCATGTTGACAGGGTGGTGGAAGAGGCAATCCGATCCACACACAGGGCAGGCAAGCCAATTGGTGCACTCTGCATCTCGCCGGTACTCCTGGCCAGGGTGCTGGGTGATGTAACGGTAACTGTCGGTAACGACAAAGGGACAGTGGCCGATATCATCAGACTGGGAGGAACTCATGAGGAGAAGCGCCACGGAGAGGTGACCGTAGACAGGAAGAACCTCATCGTCACTGCACCGTGCTACATGCTAGATGCCACAATATCCGAAATCGCCCGTGATGCCGAAGCGGTAGTTAAATCCATCATGGAACTTACAGGAAAATAGGCTTTACAGCCGCCCGGCCTCTATCTCTCTGACTACCTGTTCAATAAGGTAGTCGTCACCATTTGCATCATAGTCGGACTTGAGGTTGGCGCCAAAGATACGTGCGATACCCTGCCAGAAGGTTGCAGAGAATTTTCCGCGGTATTGCCTGATGAGATCATAGGATGTGTTCTGCGTCTCCCTGTCGATCAGCTTGATAAGTATCATGCCCTGTGTGAAGGTGAGCTTCCTGATATCTCCCTCATACCGTTCAAGAAGCTCCTTCTCATACTGCTGCAGGAAGTTGCGCCGGGCTCTCTCGTCAGGCATTGTCTCCAGGACCCTGTTTATGCGTCCGAACTCATCCCTTACCAAAAGTGCATATGGGTAAACACGCCTGATATTGTAAACAAGGCGCGCATGCCTCCGGTAGTCGAAACGCACTCCCTTTGGCATCCTGCCGTATACGGTTATCTCACTGAGCTCCACCAGCGGGTATGTCTGCCCGTCAAAGGTGGCTGTCTTCAGTACATGATAGACCCCGTACAGCGTGTCAGCCTGTGCCGGAGCAACCCTGACCGTGGCAGCCGGAGCCGTAGCCTGGGTTACCGTATCTCTTGCCTGACCGAAACCGGTAATACAGAAAAACAGCATACACAATATGCCGGAAAGCCTTTTCATAATCCTCAGCAAATTTAACCAATTGTCGTGCCAAAGGGTTCACCCCCCGATAAAAGTGAGTATTGTCATTTGGAATGTGCCCTCATCAATTATCTTTGAACTGGTATGATGCCTGCACCCAGAATCGAAGAGCTTGATGACCTAGCTGCTTATGAGAAGGTCCTTACATTGCCATACGGCGAAATAGCTCCGTTTGTCATCGGTCATATCACGAAACCTTCTCTGCCCATGCTGCTTATCTGGGTCACCGCCGGGGCGTCGCTCTTCCTCTCCGCCTGGTTCTGGCCGGGACTGAACCTCTCCTCCGCAGGCCCTAATCTGCTCACCGGACTGGCCGCCGGACTGATCCTGCTGCCCATTCTCCTCATACCCGTGCACGAAGGTGCCCACCTCATCCCCTTCAGGATTGCAGGAGCAAAAGACATCAGGTTTGGGGCCGACCTGCGGCAGGGCATCGTTTATGTCACCGCACACCGTTTTGTTGCCGGGAAGAGACTTTTTTCCCTGGTTGCCCTCACACCGTTTCTCACAATTACCCTGGCACTGCTGGTTTTTATCCTCCTCTCCCCACCGTGGTGGAAGTGGGTCCTCTCCATGACAATGCTTGCCCATACCACCATGTGCGCAGGTGATACCGCACTGCTTGGATTCATGAACGGCTTCGGTGGCAGGCGGGTATATACCTGGGATGATGCAGACAGAAAGGAGGCTTATTTTTATGCTTCACAAAAGAAAGGCAGCGGAAATTGATTTTAAGTAATCATAACCTATATTTCACTATTTTAAGCCAGCAAAAAATCATTTGATGAGCAACTTTGTACAAACCCTCAAAAAATTTCCCCGGCTATTCTGGATATCCAACATCATTGAGCTGTTCGAACGGTGGGGATGGTATGCCTTTTACAACGGGTTCATAGCCCTGTACCTGACATCACCGAGGGAAGCGGGAGCGCTGGGTTTCTCAAACGTAGAGAAGGGCACGATCATGGGAACAGCCTCAATGATCCTCTATTTCCTCCCGGTAATTACCGGGGCTGTTGCCGACCGGGTGGGTTACAAAAAGGTGCTCATTGCTTCGTTTCTTACCTATATACTGTCGTTCTTCCTGCTTGGCAGGTTCGAGACCTTCGGATCGATCTTCGCAGCATTCATCCTTCTGGCAGTGGCAGGGGCACTCTTCAAGCCGCTGATCTCGGGGACCGTTGCCCGGGTGACCAACAAGGAGACAGCATCCCTGGGATTCGGCATCTTTTATATGGTGGTGAATATCGGAGGCTTCATAGGCCCGTTCGTCGCCAGCCTGCTTTACAAGGACAGCTGGGATATTGTTTTCTACATGTCTATCGCCGTAATGTCTCTTAACCTCATCCTCACCATATTCTTCTACAGGGAGCCGGCAGTGACGGAAAGCGGAAACAGCTTCGTGAAGAATATCGGAATTGCATTCAGGAATATCGGGGTCACACTGACCGACTGGCGGTTTCTGCTGTTCCTGCTCATTATTGGCGTCTTCTGGACTGCCTATAACCAGCTCTATTATTCGTTCCCCGTTTTCCTCGAATCCTGGGTTAACCTCGACGGTATGTCCGCATCCCTGGGACTTGACCCGGGAACAATCACCACGGTAACCATCTCGAGCCTGGCATCGTTCTTTATCATTCTGTTTCAGCTGGTAATTTCCTCAGTTACCGCGAGGGTCAAGCCCCTGAACAGCATCATGACGGGAATATTCATACTGGCTTTCGGTCTGGGGATGATGTTTGCAAACCTCAATCCGTGGATCATAGTACTGGGTGTGCTAATCTTCGGCATCGGCGAGATGGCCTCTTCACCCAAGGTGCAGGAATACCTCGGCGGCATCGCACCCGCTGACCGGAAGGCGCTGTACATGGGCACCGCGTTCCTCCCAATCGCCCTTGGGCACATTGGTGCCGGATGGATCTCCGGCAGGCCGTACGAAAAGATGGCCGACAAGCTCTATCTGCTGAAAAAGGCTGTGGCGGAAAAGGGATTCGATATCCCGGAAATATCGGACAGTTTCACACAGACCGATTATTTCAACAGGGCGCAGGAGCTCTTCGGCATGGATGCACAGCAGCTGACAGGCTACCTCTGGAACACCTACAACCCGTCACGTGTCTGGGTGCTCTTCACGGCTATTGCAATCGCTGCCAGTGTGCTTCTGTACCTGTATGACAGATTAATCTTAAGGGGCAAGGATGCCGCTGGGAATAATAACAGACAATAGCAGGATTTTCGATTTCAGATTTTCGATTGTAGATTTACTCGCAAATCGAAACTCGTAAATCGAAACTCGCAAATGAAATTCTAACATCGAAATTCGAACATCGAAATTCGCAAATAGTAAATTCTCTGTCATGAAACAAAGACTTCTCCTCATCACCGCCCTCCTGCTGGGCACACTGACAATCACGGCACAGCGGCGCATGCTGAATGTGCCTGAACTGCCCGGCTACGTAACCCTGAAATGCGACTTTCATATGCACACCGTCTTCTCAGACGGCAACGTGTGGCCAACACAAAGGATAGGTGAAGCATGGCGCGACGGCCTTGACGCCGTCTCCATCACTGACCACGTCGAATACCAGCCGCATAAACAGTACGTACCAATAGATCACAGCGCGGCATGGAAGATAGCCAGGTCCACCGCGGCCGACTACAACATTATCCTCGTGAAGGGGTCCGAGATAACCCGCAAGATGCCTCCGGGTCACCTCAATGCCCTCTTCATCACCGAGCCGGACTCACTTGTAAAGGATGACTTCCTGAAGGTCATCGAAGCGGCCATGGCACAGGGAGCCTTCATCCAGTGGAACCACCCGGGATGGAAGAGCCAGCAGCCTGACGGCATACCCAGGATGTACGACATCCACCGCGAACTGATAGCCAAAGGATGGCTGCACGGAATAGAGTACTACAACGATGTGGAATTCTATCCCCTTGTGATGGATATGTGCCGCGACAATAAACTGGCAGTGATGGGCAACAGCGACGTCCACGGCATCATCAGCGAGGAATTTGCCGATCCTGAATACTCTCACAGGCCCATGACTCTGGTGTTTGCAAAAGAACGCACCCACGAATCGCTCAGGGAAGCGATGTTTGAACGGAGGACCGCCGTTTGGTACGGTGATAACCTGGCTGCTTTCGAAGAGTTCGCAGCCCCACTCTTCAGGTCGGTTATCAAGGCAGGCGCACCCTTTAAGGATGACGGCAAAACAATAAAGTTTGAACTTGTCAATTCATCGGATATACCGATGAAGCTGTCAGGCGGGCCCGATGGAGCACCAGCGACCCTTACTGTTCCGGCAAGGGGGATGGTCATAGTCTCCGCCGACAGGAAGTTTCTTAGCGAACCAATGGCATACAGCGTTGACAATATCATCACCGGCAGCGACAGCGTGCTGAAAGTGCAGATATCCCCGGCTAAAAAGTGAAGGATCAGGTGCCGCTATCTCAGCGGCATCATCCTGAATGAGTAATTGTATTTCCTCTCAAGGAGACAGTACTGTGGATGAGTGCGCTCGCCCCATGAGTCATCACCTCCCACGCCCATCTGGCCGTAATCGATGTTCACCCTCACCAGGTCACGGGGTATTACATCACTGATGTGCCTGTTAACCAGTTTTGCATCAGGCCTGTATCCGGCAAGCCTGCCAGGTGATTCAAAATCTTCATGCAGGTAATTCATCGCAGCAAAGGAGAAGTGCGGCTGCCCCTCGAAACGGATACCCCGGCCATTGCCATCCGTGACTCTGAGCCATCTGGTGTCTGTCTTATAGCCGTTCTCCTGTGGTCTCACGTAGGGCACATACTGGTCTGCCACCGAGCTCTCATACAATCCCACGAATGCGGAGGTCTTACGGTCGGAGTAATTCTCATGGGGCCCCCTGCCAAACCACGACAGGTCAGTATACCTGGCGGGAAGTGTCATCTGCATTCCCACTCGGGGTATCTCTTCCAGGCTACCGTCAGTCTTTTCAAGATCAAACGACACATCAACTGCGCCGTTTGCATGCACGGTATAATCCGTCACCAGGCCGGCGATTTTCTTTCCGCCGGCTCCCGGGATGTCAAAGGAGAACTTCACCCCCGCGCTTCCCATCGCAGGCTGGCTGATGTGAGCTGATTTCATCACTGCGTTCTGTCCGGCTTCCCTCCATGGTGCGTTCCTCTTCTCCATACCGTTGCCATAGTCATTGTCAGTGGGTGCCCTCCAGAAATCAGGACGCGGACCAGAGAGTAGCAACTCCTGGCCGCCGGCAATATATGATTTAATAACCCCGGCTGACATATCAAACACCACCGAGAATCCCTCCCCGGCAATTGTCAGCTCTGATCCTTCAGTCCGCAGGTCAAGCAGAGCAAGGCTCTCTTCTCCCGCCGGTTCAGCAGAAGAGAAGACCGGGAGCAGCATCTGTTCGGCGGCATACTGGTGATCCTGAGGAACGATGCCCCACTCGTCGGCTCGGGTCACATACATGTTAAGGTGGTATTCCGTTTCCGGTGCAGGCAATATCTCACCATAAGGAATCTCAACCGTGACTGAATCGCCGGGCTCAACGCTCAGCTGGTTCAGATGACCCGAACGTAAAAGCACGCCGTTGGCCAGCACCTCCCAGGCGATGTTGAAGACCGAGAGGTTTGTAAAATCATACTTGTTCCTTATAGTCACAAGGCCTTTTGTGAGGTCTGCAGGTCTGAAACCCACATACTGGCAGACCTTCTTTACCTCACTGAGGGCGGGGTGCGGGGTGCGGTCAGGCCCTACAAGCCCGTTACAGCAGAAGTTGCCGTCACTGGGAGCGCCCACTTCGCCGTAGTCGCCGCCATAGGCAAAGAATTCCTCTCCCTCTTCGCTGGTCTCAAGCAATCCCTGGTCAACCCAGTCCCAGATGAAACCGCCCTGCAGTGATCCGTACTTCTCAATGATATCCCAGTAGTCCTGCATGTTACCCGTACTGTTCCCCATTGAATGGGCATACTCACACATGATCAGCGGACGGTCAAACCCGGGCTGTCCCTCTTTGAGGGCATATGCCTCTATCTCCCCCGGTGATGGATACATCGGACACCAGATGTCGGTATGCCGTTCGGTGGTGCGGGTCGATTTCTCAGCCCTCTCGTACTGCACAGGCCGGGTTTCGTCCCTGCCCTTTATCCATTTGTATGTTGCAACGAAATTCTGTCCGTCCCCGGCCTCATTCCCGAGTGACCATATAATGACTGAAGGATGGTTCTTATCCCTCTCTACCATCCGGACGGTCCTGAACATGTGCTGTCCGAGCCACTCCGGCCGGTGTGCCAGGGTGACATCGGGATGGTAACCTATCCCGTGCGACTCGATATTGGCCTCATCGATGAGATAGATGCCGTACTCGTCACACAGCTCGTAGAACCGTTCGGGCTGCGGGTAGTGAGAGGTACGGACTGCATTCAGGTTATGCATCTTCATCAGTCTGATATCCTTAAGCATGAGAGCCTCATCTATCGTATGGCCTGTGACCGGGTCATGCTCGTGGATATTCGTTCCTTTGAGATGTACAGCTTTTCCGTTTATAAGGAAACGCCCATCCCTGACCTCCGTTGTGCGAAACCCTATCCTGGATGAGAGGCTTTCCAGAACCCTTCCCCTGCTGTCGGCCAGTGTCAGCACCAGCGTATACAGCGATGGCGACTCCGCTGACCAGGGCCTGACGGCGGGCACTTCTGCTGTCAGCTCCACCGCTGCCAGGGTGTCTACCTGGCCAGCCTCCCTCGTTTCGCCGAAAATCTTCGTATCACCGTCATATAATGCTGCTTCAAGCCTGAGCCCTGCCGGCCTGTTGTCATTGTTGGCCAGTTCAACCGACAGGTTCAGCAGTCCGTCACTGTAGTCATTCACAAGAGTCGCCCTGGCAAAATAATCATGTATATATGCCTTCGGCCTGGCATGAAGCCATACCGACCGCTGGATGCCGCTGAGTCTGAAGAAATCCTGACATTCGAGATAACTGCCGTCGCTGTAGCGGTATACCTCCACGGCAATCTCGTTTTTACCCTTTTTCAGAAAAGGAGTGATATTGAACTCAGCGGTAGTTTTGCTGTCTTCGCTGTACCCCGCCTGTTCGCCGTTGATCCAGACATAAAAGGCCGCACTGACTCCGTCGAAGTTGAGAAAGATATCCTTCTCCTTCCATCCCGAAGGAAGTGTGAATGAGCGTTTGTATGAGCCAACCGGATTGTCTGAATGATCAATGTAGGGCGGATTGACCGGGAAGGTGTAACCAGAGTTTACATAATAGGCTACTCCGAACCCCTCCCTTTCCCAGGTGGAAGGAACCGTGATCTCGTCCCATTCACGGGTGTCAAAATCGCTCTTGAAGAACCAGTATGGACGCTCTGCTGGTCTGGGTGAGTATTTGAACTTCCACTTCCCGTCGAGTGAGAGGAGGTTTACCGATTCGCGCCATTGCGCCTTCATCGCGGAACTGTTGTCAGGATGACTCACCATCGTGGCATGGGGAGTCACCGTGTTGATTGTATTCGCTGTAAGATCTTCCCACTCCGGCAGATCCTTCTCCTTCCACTCTGTGTTGCTGTAATCATGATAGCTGTGGCATGAGCTTAGCATAGCGGCTGCCACGGAGATAACGACGAAATATTTCCGCATGACTGATCAATTTAGGTCCTTATCAAAAATAGGAATAAAATCAGATTTGCGGCATCATATCTTCAGGCCGGTTTATGTTTGTCAATGCTTTTCGGGTCTCTTCAGTCACCGGGAGGTCATAATACCGGGTCCTTACGAGTCTGTAAAAATCGAAGACAGCCGGGCTCCCGCCACTTTCAATGTACCCGGCCAGGGCAGGTTGAATATGCCTGCTGTATATCGAATGGAGCGGCTCGAACAGTCCCTGAATGCGGGCTGCAAGAATCTCCGGAGGAGCATTCAGAAAGTCACGGGCCTGAGCCTTGATGAGCTCTTCCGAGAGCCACGGCATATCACACCCGAAGACAAACAGATATTGTGAGCGTGATGCCTTCAGCGCCGCCTCGATGCCCCCCAGCGGACCGACGCCCGGATAGTTATCCCTCACACCGGTCACCCCCGGGGGAAGCGGGTCACCGGGTGGCCATCCTGCAATAATAATTTCGCTGAAGAGAGGCTCAAGTATAGTCAGGGTTCGGCTGATAACCGCAACACCCTCGATCTCTATCAGGGCTTTGTTGATGCCGCCGAAGCGCGAAGCTCTTCCGCCTGCCAGGATGGCTGCCGATATATCGGGGAAAGTCTTTATCAGAATAGTCCGCTAATCTGTCCCTTATCGTCGATATCAATCTTTTCAGCCGAAGGCACTGTCGGGAGACCGGGCATTCTCATTATTGCTCCTGCTATCGGCACAATGAATCCCGCCCCGGAAGAGAGTTCCACCTTACGAATGCGGATGGTGAAGTCTCTCGGCCGGTTGCGCCGGGCCTGGTCGTCGGAGAGCGACTTCTGGGTCTTGGCAATGCAGACAGCAAGATTATCGAGGCCCAGATCGGCTATCTTCTTCAACTGGTCCTTCGCCTCGAGGGTGTATTCCACATTTCTTGCGCCGTACATGAGGGTGGTGATGGTCTCAATCTTCTTCTCGAGCGGCCACGCGAGGTCATACAGAGGCGTAAAGCAGTCAGTGCATGCCTCTGTGGCCTCGATGACCGCGTTGGCAAGCTCCACGGCTCCCTTGCCGCCGTCAGCCCATGCGGTATTGACCGCCACTTTTACGTTGTGCTCTTCGCAGTAATTCCTAAGCAGCTTTATCTCGGCATCGGTATCGGAACTGAACCGGTTTACTGCCACCACGGGTCTGAAGCCGTAGTAATGCATGTTCTCAATGTGCTTGTCAAGGTTCTCGAATCCCTTGCTGAGTGCCTCAAGATTCTCATTGCCGAGTTCGGATAGCTTGACCCCGCCGTGATACTTCAATGCCCTGATGGTGGCTACGATGACTACAGCATTTGTCTTCAGCTTTCCAACCTGAGACTTGATGTTGAAGAACTTCTCGGCTCCGAGCTCGCTGGCGAAACCGGCTTCAGTGACTACATAGTCGCTCAGCGTCAGCCCCATCCGTGTTGCAAGTATTGAGTTGGTACCCTGCGCAATGTTGGCAAAGGGTCCGCCGTGGATGATGGCAGGAGTGCCTTCAAGGGTCTGAACAAGATTGGGCTTAATTGCATCCTTGAGAAGCGCCGCCATGGCTCCCTGGGCGCGCAAATCGCGTGCAAAGACCGGTTTGCCGGCATAGGTGTAGCCAATGAAGATATTTCCGAGACGCTCCTTCAGATCATGAATACCGGTTGCCAGGCAGAGGATAGCCATTACTTCCGAAGCAGCAGTGATATCGAAGCCAGTCTCCCTGGGCACACCCTGGGTGGTTCCGCCAAGACCAATAACAATGTCCCTGAGAGAACGGTCGTTCATATCCATCACCCTCTTCCAGGATATCGTCCTCGGATCAATTCCCAGGTTGCTGTCAGAGGCCTGGATATTATTGTCAATCATAGCCGAGAGCAGGTTATGCGCCTTCTCAACGGCAGAGAGGTCTCCGGTAAAATGGAGATTTATGTCTTCCATCGGGATGACCTGAGAGTAGCCGCCACCGGCGGCGCCGCCCTTGATACCGAAAACAGGACCGAGAGAGGGTTCCCTCAGTACCACCGTGGCTTTCTTGCCCAGCAGGTTGAGCCCCTGTGCAAGCCCGATAGAGGTTGTGGTCTTACCTTCTCCGGCAGGCGTGGGGGTAATGGCAGTCACAAGTATTAGCTTTGCCCTGGCAGCCTTCTTTTCATCAATCAGCGAAAGTGGGAGCTTTGCCTTGTACTTGCCGTAGAGCTCCAGGTCATCCTCGTTGAGTCCGAACCTGCGGGCAATCTCTGTGATCGGCTTTATCTGAGCACTTTGAGCGATCTCGATATCTGTCTTCATAAGCGGAAAAATTATATTGGATAGATTTAAATTTAATTCTTTTTCCAAAAGAACAATTATATGTTGTGAAAGTTTAGTTCAACAAAGAGCGATTTATAAAATTTCCGTGTATTGATGAGCTTTGTCCATCCTTATCCGCCACCCCTGGGGGTATCCGTTGTTCACCCTGCTGCCCAGATTATTCACAAATCCCAGGGCGACACCACGATAAGTCAGCAAGACCCTGCCGGGAGGCATCGGAGCCGCAGCCGGCGTTTCAAGACGCAGAAAAGCGATGGCCTCTTCGCGGGTCAGCGAATGACGCGGCCACGCCCCCTCTGTCATCTTTACTGACATGGCCAGGTCGTGCGCCGGAATCAGAACATTTTTTTTAACCTCACCTATCAGGGTTCCTGATTTGATAACAGGGAGCCGCTCGTCAATATAACTGAAGAGTGCCGCTTCAGCCGCAAGAGCAATGATCCTTCCCTCCACCATGACAATTTTGCCACGGTCAAAGGCAGCAAGGGACTCGCTCTTCTCAAAAGCCTGAGATGAGGGTTTGAGAGCACCTTTTCTCCCTCCGTGCAGAACGGGGGCCTGCCCTGATCCTCTGCCGGATTCACATTTACCATGGTTAGCGCCTCTCCGGGATTCAGGGTTACCATGGTCAGCGCCTCTCCAGAATGCCCCGTTCCCCTGAACTGGCCCTGCCGGCTTCCTCAGGGCAGCTATAAAGAATCCGTCACCCCTGACCCTGCCGGGATAAAAACCGTATCCCTCCACGCCATTGTGATGAACCGGAACGACAGAACTACCGGTAGAGAGCATTACACTCAGCGATTCTGCACCGGTCTGATCCATGATCCATGCAACGTTTTCCTCATTCTCGGCAGGATTGAAGGTGCAGGTTGAGTAAATCAATATGCCTCCGGGCTTCAGGGCGGGCCACGATTCCATTACAATCCTGCGCTGACGCTCGCTGCACAGCCTAGTATTCTGCACCGACCACTCCTGCACTGCTGCGGCGGAACGGAACATTCCCTCACCTGAACAGGGAACATCGGTAACAATGACGTCAAAAAATCCGGGAAGCAAGTTGAAGCGCGAAGGATCGGCATTCGTAACAACAATATTGCCGGTGCCCCATTTCGTTATATTCTCCGCCAGAACAGCAGCACGTGACCTGATGACCTCATTGGCTACAAGCAGACCGTCATCGCCAAGCAACTGAGCCAGATGAGTGCTCTTTCCGCCGGGGGCACCGCAGAGATCGAGCACCCGCAGGTCAATTCTTCCCGCAGTCAGCTGCCGGAACATCTCTCCGGCAAACATGCTTGAGGATTCCTGCGGATAATAGACCCCCGCATGAAAGAGTGGATCAGCCGTGAACAGAGGCCTGTCAGGCAGGTACCAGCCATCAGGCTCCCACTCCACCCTCTCATAACCCTTTACTTCATGAGGCCACTTGAGCCTGTTGACCCTGATGGATGTTGCTGCAGGTCCGCCAAGGGACTCAATAAGAGCGCCGGCATCAATATATGACTGATTATGAATTCTTTCTATGAAATCCGGTGGCAGCATTATCATCGGTTATACTGACAAAGATAACCAATGGAACCAAACCGTATATAAAGAATACCGCCCCGGTGAACCGGGACGGTATATAAAAATAACCCCTAAAACCTAAACTGTCTTTTAAGTCCGGTATTTGTACAGAACAAATCCATATGGGACTAAAGTGTAAGAGATACACTAATTAGGTACTTGCAAATATATAGCCGGTATGATGAGCTTATGATGACATATCTCATATATAAGAGCATTTAACATTTTTTAGGAAAATCAGGAGATGAGCTCCTTCCCGGCCTCTTTCAGCAGGCCCAGGGACCAGTGTATGATGACTGCCGAGCTGATCAGGGCGGCAATGGCATCAACATATGGAAGTCCCCATATCATGGCTGTCACAAGTCCAAGTATGGCTGCCACACTCGTCACGGCGTCAGCCAGCACGTGCAGGTAGGCTGCACGAATGTTTGTGTCCCCCTCTCCATGCTCATGGTGCAGCAGAAAGGCGCTCAGGATGTTTACCCCGAGACCGATGAAGGCAATCATAATAGCTTCCCTGTATTCGATCACGCGGGGGTTAATGAACCTCCCGATAGCGCCCGCAATAATCATCCCTGCAAAGATCAGCAGGATCAACCCGCTGGTGTACCCCGACAGCGTCAGCACTCTCTCCTTGTTACCTGTGAATGAGGGGTTTGCCGACAGTCTCTGCACCAGCACGTATGCCGCCCAGCTCAGTCCGATTGCTAGCACATGGGAACCCATGTGAATGCCGTCAGCCAGAAGGGCCATAGAGCCGGTGAGCCATCCGGCGATAACCTCTATCACCATTGTCACCGCGGTAAGAATGACCACCCAGCCGGTACGTCTCTTGTTTCTTTCTATTGCTGTCACAGACAATTAACGGAGAGTCCGCCTGTATTGTTTACTCGCTCACTGATATTCCCCTGCCGGTAAGCCTGATCCGGCTCGTAAGTACCTGGGTGTGTCCCTGCTCCTCAGCTATTGTTCCGGGCTGCCCTCCCCCGACAGACAATGTGAACCAGCCGGGCTCAATTACCCTTTGATCCTTAATGTTTATAATCGAGAACTGCTCAGGTTTGAGTGTGAATTCAACCATTCTGCTCTCGCCAGGTTTCAATGATATCCGGGTGAATCCCTCAAGCTGGCGCAGCGGACGAGGGGTGGATGCCTTTTCGTCAGTAAGGTAGAGTTGCACCACCTCATCACCCGCCAACCTGCCCGTGTTGGTTACGGTCACTTTCACAATTACCTCGCTGCCGGTCACAGCCTTCGCCGGCACCTCGAAGCCGGAATAGGCAAAAGTGGTGTAACTCAGGCCGTACCCGAACGGCCATAGTGGTGTCCCGGTAAAATACCTGTAAGTGCGGTTAGTCATATCATACTCATCGAAGGGAGGCAACTGGTCAACCGACCGGTAATAGGTCATGGGCAGTCGTCCCGCAGGATTGTAGTCCCCGAACAGAACGTCGGCAATGGCACTCCCCCCTTCCGTCCCCGGATAACCGGCAAGCAAGACCGCGGCAGCCTTCTCATTTGCCTGAAGAGAGGCAACGGGACTGCCGTTCATGAGCACCACCACGACCGGCTTTCCGGTGGCCAATACTGCTGTCAGAAGTTCTTCCTGGATGGCGGGAAGGCTGAGGTTGGTCCGGTCGCCCCCTTCAAAGCCATCCAGCTTGACCTTCATCTCCTCCCCCTCGAGGCGGGGAGACAGACCCAGCGCAATGATGACGGCATCAGCAGATTCAGCAGTTTCAACAGCTTTTTCAAGCATATCCCCGCGCGGCGTGCACCAGAGTAGCTCCATATCGGCATCACCGCCGTGATTGCGGTAAAAGATTTCCACCCTGTATTTCTTGCCGGCGGTGAATTCAACCGGCACTCCCCTCACGGCAGCGTGATGGTCATTGTAAAACGAAAGCAGCGTGTCACCTTCGAGAATTATTTCATAACCTGAAGAGCCCCATGTCCCGAGGTAGTATGTGCCACTCACCGGTGGAACAAGGTCTGCAACCCAGTGAATCCCGAAATCATTGACTGGCATCTGTGGATGTGGAGAATCATTGTCCCAGTAAAAGTCAATCATGTCATCCGTCCGGGTGAAGAGAGGATCACCTTTCATGTCACGCGAGGCATAATAGGTTCCCTGTACCCCCTGTCTCCCGTCTGGAGTTCTGAAGTAGCGCGAAGGTATGGGCACAAGATTGTGAATCCCCGGGGCAAGGTCACTGCCCTCGGCATAGATCACCTCAGTCTCAGGCCTGAGCTTGGCCTTTATTCCATCCAGAAGGCTCACCGGGTCCTTTGGTATACCGTTGTAATTGCCCACCAATACTTCATGGCTGGCTGCATTGGGCCCGATAACCGCAATCCTATTTATGTCCCTGCTCAGGGGCAACGCGGTGTTGCTGTTCTTCAGCAGAACGATCGACTCCTGTGCTGCCTTCCTGGCAAGCGACCTGTTGTAGTCGGAGCAGTTTGCCTGATAAGGAATCTGAGCATATTCAACGATGCTGTCCGGGTCAAACATTCCAAGCCTGAACCGTGCCAGCATCACCCTCCTCGCTGCGCGGTCAATATCCTCTCCGGTGATCAATCCCTGTTTCAATGATTCCAACAGGTGCCGGTAATCCACACCACACTCCAGGTCAGTGCCCGCCTTCAGGGCCATGGCGGCAGCCTCAACGGGACCGGCGGCATACCCCTGGAAGTTATAGAAATCGGAAATCGCCCAACAGTCTGAGACTATGTAACCCTCAAATCCCCACTCGTTCCTGAGAATGCCGTAGAGCTCGTCGCTGGCGCAGGCGGGATGCCCGCGGAACTGGTTGTAAGAACCCATGACGGAGTAAACCCCGCCCTCCTTCACCAGCGTGCGGAATGCCGGCAGGTAGGTCTCACGCAGGTCGCGCTCGCTGACTACGGCGTTGAATTCATGCCTGATGGGTTCCGGGCCGGAGTGAACGGCATAGTGCTTGGCAGTAGCGATGGTCTTGAAGTACTTCGGGTCAGAGCCCTGCATGCCCTGAACAAACCTCAGCCCAAGGCGGCCTGTGAGATACGGATCCTCGCCGTATGTCTCCTGCCCCCTTCCCCATCGGGGATCACGGAATATATTGATGTTCGGAGACCAGAAGGTCAGCCCGTGGTAAATACCTCTGTCGCCCCTTCTGATAAATTCATGATGCTTCGCCCTGGCCTCATCCGAGATGGCATTGGCAACATCCAGCATCAGGTTCTCATCCCAGCTGTTTGCTATAGTGATCGACTGCGGAAACACTGTTGCATGACCGGCACGTGCCACCCCGTGAAGGGCCTCGTTCCACCAGTTGTACTCAGGCACACCAAGGCGCGGGATGGCCGGGGCAGTGTACAGCAGCTGCGCAGCCTTCTCCTCAACGGTCATTCTTGAGACAAGGTCGTCAACCCTCTTCTCAAAAGAGAGCCCCGTATCACTGAAAGGATATTGTTGTGCATTTGATGCAATGGCGGCCAGCGCCACAACCAGGAAGACAAACACTCTTTTCATATTCTGCAGGAAAGAATTTACGGCTAAGATATCACTAATTGGATTTGATGACACTGCCGCAACACAATCATATATGCAGTTTACAGCTACCTGATCAGGATCAGAGCCCTGCTTCTGACATTAGACCCTTCTTCACGTCATCAGAGCCTCCTCTCAGTCATTACAAGCTTCTTCCCAATATCAGGACCTCCTTCCCATCGTCCATTGAAGGTTTCAGTTATCCATGCCTTCTTCCCGTTTTCAGAATCTTCTTCCCTCAATGTTGTTAATTTGGCCGTGACATGCATGTGTTTAATAAAATTAGTGTATATTAGACACTTTACGAGTCTTGTATGGGACTATATTAACGGGCATTAACAAGAACAAACTCAAAATCAAAGAATATGAGAACTATTGCACGACCGCTTACGGTCATACTGATGGCAGCGGCAACTGCTTTCCCGCTGAAGACTGATGCCCAGAGAACAGGTGAGAGGCGCGCGCCTCGTCCGCCGGTCATTGGTCTTGACAAGGGGACGAAGGAATTCGAAACTGCTGACTTCAGGCTCGGGGTGCTGAATGCTACCCAGACAGTTGCCTTTCTTAAAACAAATGATGCGGAACCATTTGACTTCACACCGGGAGACAGGCTTGAGGAGAGGGCTGCCAACCGCTTTTACCACCTTGGCGACATAAATATAGGACTTCGCAGCGGTAAGGGCGAATGGGAATACTATTCCACCGCCCGTAACCGTAACGACGTGGAAGTTATCTCTTCCGCCGCTCCGCAGACCCTCCTGGCCGCCAATCTGGCTGCCACCCTGCCTGACTCCATCCCGCTCCGGGTAGTGAGGTACTGGGAAAAGGAAGGCGCAAACCTTATCCTGCGGTTCGCACTCACCAACACCACAAAGTCAACCGTTGAAATCGGAGCACTTGGAATACCCATGGTGTTCAATAACAATTCCAACGGGAAATCACTTGACGAAGCCCATGCTGAGAGTGTTTTCTTTGATCCATATATCGGCTCTGACGCAGGCTATTTGCAGGTTGTAAGGCTTCACGGCGAAGGAAAAGCGCTGCTCGCTGTTCCTTACGGAAAGACTCCCTTTGAGGCATGGCGCCCACTGACGGATGACCCCCTGCCTGCAGGTTACACCTACGAAGGGCTGCATGAATGGATGGTTCACACGAAGTCTTATGCAGAGACTGAATGGAAGGATGCTGAGCAGTGGAACAATCCAACCTCAAAGATCCTCGTCCCCGGTGAAACGGTCTCTTACGGCGTAAAATTCCTCCTTGCCGGATCTGTACGGGATATCGAGAATGCACTGGCGTCGGCCGGCAGACCTGTTGCAGTAGGTATTCCGGGATATGTTGTTCCTGAAGATGTAAATGCAAAGCTCTTCCTCCGTTACGGCAAGGAAGTAAAGGCGATGAAGGTGGAGCCCGAAGGAGCTCTTGACATCAGGGATGCCGGAGTTAACGCCAGGGGATGGCGTCAATACGAGATCAACGGAAAGTTATGGGGAAGAGCCAGGCTGACAATCACATACGAAGACAGTCTTGAGCAGACAATCAATTACAGGATCATAGAGCCGGAGAGCCAGGTGGTAGCCTCCTACGGCAACTTTCTCACAACCGAACAGTGGTTCATTGATGAGAAAGACCCCTTCGGCAGGGCACCGTCAGTAATCACATACGACTATGAGAAAAAGGCACAGGTAAAGCAGGACAGGCGTGTATGGGTGGCCGGACTGAGCGATGAGGCAGGTGCCGGAAGCTGGCTGGGTGCAATCATGAAGCAGCTCATAATGCCGGATCCTGAAGAGGTCAGGAAGATGGAAGACTTTGTCAACCATACCCTCTGGGGCAAGATCCAGTACAGCGAGGGCGATCTTAAATACGGTGTAAGGAAGAGCCTCTTTTACTATGAACCCGAATCGATGCCCGAAGGCACGTATGACAAGGATATCAGATGGGCTCCCAACGGCAACTTCCCGTCCTGGAACACGAAGGAGACCAACTCCGTAGGCAGATCATATAACTACCCGCATGTGGCAGCAGCCCACTGGGTGATGTACAGACTGGCAAGAAACTACCAGGGCCTCGTGACACAGCAGGAGTGGCAGTGGTACCTTGAAAACGCCTTCCACACCTCGATGGCGATGATAAAACTGGCCCCGCACTACGCACAGTTCGGACAGATGGAGGGCACGGTCTTCATCCTCATCCTCAATGACCTGAAGGCGGAGGGAATGACAAAGATGGCCGCTGACCTCGAGGCGGCAATGAAGGCCCGCGTGGATGTATGGATGAAGCTGAAGTACCCCTTCGGCAGCGAGATGCCATGGGATTCCACCGGCCAGGAAGAGGTTTACATGTGGGCCAAGTATTTCGGGCTGGATGACAAGGCGATGGTCACCCTTAATGCCATACTAGCCTACATGCCCACCGTGCCTCACTGGGCTTACAACGGTAACGCAAGGCGATTCTGGGATTTTCTCTTCGCCGGCAAACTCTCCCGCTTCGAGCGGATGATCCATCACTACGGCTCAGCCCTCAACTCCATCCCGGTGCTTAACCAGTACCGCGAAAACCCGTCGGACCTCTACCTCCTTCGCGTGGGCTATGGCGGCGTGATGGGTGCAATCTCGAATATCACGCAGGACGGCTTCGCCCCTGCGGCATTCCACTCCTTCCCTGCCACTCTTAAAAACGACGGTATCTCCGGCGATTACGGCAGCGGCTTCCTGGGCTATGCAATAAACAGCTCAACATACCTCGTAAAGAGCGACGAATTCGGCTGGCTGTCGTTCGGAGGCAATACAAGAGTAAAGGGCAAGTGGATCACAGTTGACCTTACAACCGCTGCAAGATCAAGATTTTACCTGGCACCGGCAGGACTCTGGATTACCCTGGATGCCGGCAAACTGAACAGTGTCTCGTATAATACAGTCACAGGTGCGGTGAGGCTGGCCGTGGCAAAGGGCGAAGGCTGGTCACCTGAGGCGTACCTGCGCATCAGCACTCCCTCAAGGGAAGGCAATGCGGTGAAGTACGCTTCACCCCGTCTGAAACAGAACGGGAGAGGCGCGTACGTCATATCTGTAAGCAGTAAACCTGCGGTGATCACTCTCAAGGTGACCGATTAGGAGAACTGCCTGCCGGTAAGGGCAATCATCCATTAACAGGACTGCCGGCCAGGAGAAACACCAATCAGCAGGCCGCCAACCGGTCGGGGCAACTTAGAACAGAGTATCCTCCTGCACACACGGAGGATATTTTTTTTTGCCTCATGAGGAATTGATTTATTACATTTGAAAAAAGAGTGGCAATACTTTCAGACGTAATAACAGACAACAGGTCATGAGCAACAGAAGAAATTTCGTAAAAAACAGCATTCTTGCTTCAGCCGGATTAGCAGGTTTGGGATCCGTGACATCTGCCTACGGAATGCCTGGCAGGAAAGCAGGTCCCTCAGACATGATAAGAGTGGCTTTGATCGGAGGCCGTAACATGGGCTGGTCAAACCTCGAGACATTCCTGAAGTTCCCGCAGGTAGAGTGTGTTTCTATCTGTGACATCGATGATGAGTGGCTGAACAAACGAGCTTCTGATGTTGAGAAGATCGCAGGCAAAAAACCTCCGCAACTTGTGAAGGACTGGCGAAAGGTTATGGACAACAGGGATGTTGATGCCGTGATTGTGGCCACCCCCGACCACTGGCACTGCCTGCAGGCAATAGCTGCAATGGAAGCCGGCAAGGATGTATATTGCGAAAAACCGCTGGCCAACTCCATTGCCGAGTGTGACGCAATGGTCAGGGCAGCACGAAAACATAAGAGTGTTGTGCAGACGGGGCAGTGGCAGCGCAGTGATCCTCACTGGCAGGATGCCGTCGCATTCATTCACTCAGGTAAGCTGGGACGCATAAGGACTGTTAAGGTATGGGCTTACATGATCTGGAAGAAAACCCTTCCCGTTCAGCCTGACGGGCCAGTGCCGCCCGGCGTGGACTATGAGATGTGGCTCGGCCCCGCAAGGCACCGAACCTTCAACCCGAACCGGTTTCACTATAACTTCAGGTACTTCTGGGATTACGCAGGAGGACTGATGTCAGACTGGGGCGTTCACCTGCTTGACTATGCCCTGCTTGGCATGAAAGCCGACCTTCCAAATGCAGTCTACACCTCGGGTGGCAAATTTGCCTACCCGACTGATGCAATGGAGACTCCTGACACGCTTCTGGCTTCGTATGTCTATGATGATTTCACCATAAGCTGGGATCATGCATGCGGCATCAAGGACGGACCTTACGGGAGGGAACACGGACTGGCATTCCTGGGTGAGAACGGCACACTGGTACTCGACCGCAATGGCTGGGAAGTGATCCCTGAGGTGGATTCGACACCACGGATGGAAGCCGTACCGCTTATGAAAAAATCTGAACAGATTGAAGGCCAGGCTGTAGCCGGCGGAGGACTTGCTGCCCATGTGGCTAACTTCCTCGACTGCATGACTACCCGCAAGCTGCCCAATGCTGATGTGGCTATCGGGGCACAGGTGGCAAAAATGACCCACCTGGCAAACGTATCATGCAGGCTGGGCAAACCTCTGGCATGGGATAACACTGCCGGCAAATTCCTGGAGGATGAAGCCAACGCCCTGATCAGACCATATTATAACGCACCCTGGAAATTCCCTGAATATTAATCTAACTCTCAATTATAATGAAATCAAAATTGATTCTTCTGTTGCTCTCAGTCTTGCTGACATTTGCCGGATGTTCGAAAACCGACTGGCAGGAGCTTTTCAACGGACGGGACCTCACCGGCTTTGTTCAGCTTGGAGGTGAGGCAAAATATCTCGTTGAAGATGGTATGATGGTGGGAGTATCAACCCCCGGCACTCCGAACAGTTTCATGTGCACCACCGAAGAGTATTCTGACTTTATACTTGAGTTTGATGTGAAGGTTGATACCCTGCTCAACTCCGGCGTTCAGATCAGGAGCCACAGCTCTGAAAATGACGGGAAGGTGCTCGTTTACGGCTACCAGATCGAGATTGACCCAACCGACAGAGGCTGGAGCGGCGGTATCTATGACGAGGCAAGAAGAGGATGGCTGTACCCTGTAACACCGAATAACCAGGCTGCCGTGAAGTCGTTTGACAGGTATGGCTGGAACAGCTACCACGTGGAAGCCATCGGTAAACGCATACGGACATGGATCAACGGAATACCTGTTGCCGACCTGGTTGACGATGCTGATGCTTCAGGCTTTATAGGATTCCAGGTCCATGCTGTAAGAGATGATCTGGCAGGCACGAGGGTGATGTGGAAGAATATCAGGATAGTCACTGAGAATCTGGAAAAATACATGAATGCAGACAGTGCTGTCATCTACCAGGCCAACTTTATCCCGAACACCCTGACCAACAGAGAGGTGAGCGACGGATGGAAGCTGCTGTTCGACGGCTCCACCTCATCCGGCTGGAGAGGGGCTCATAAGGATGCTTTCCCGGAAGCAGGATGGGTCATTGAAAACGGGTGCCTGAAAGTGCTTGCTTCCGGAGGAGCAGAGTCCAAGGGTGGCGGAGACATTGTCACCCTTGACCAGTACGGGAACTTCGACCTGTTTTTCGAGTTCATGATCACCGAGGGAGCCAACAGCGGAGTCAAATATTTCGTCACTGAAAACTATGCCACCACTGGCTCAGCAATAGGCCTGGAGTATCAGATCCTCGATGACCTGCGTCATCCTGATGCAAAGATGGGGCGTGACGGTAACAGGACCGTAGCCTCGCTCTATGATCTGATTCCTGCCGCCAGCAAGCGGTTTAACGGCGTCGGGCAATGGAATGCGGCACATATCGTATCAATTGACGGGCATGTCGAGCACTGGCTCAATGGCTTCAAGGTGCTTGAATATAACCGAGGCAGTGAGGAGTACCGGCAGCTGGTGAAGGAGAGTAAATACAAGGATTTCGTCGGCTTCGGTGAGGCGGAAAAGGGTCATATCCTCCTGCAGGATCACGGCAACGAGGTCTGGTTCCGGAGTATCAAGATAAGGCAATAGGCTGTAGGCAATAGTAATGCAGAAATCTGCATTTATTGGATATTGCCTGTAGGGCAATAAGAATTGTAGCCAGGTATCCCCCGCCCGCCCACCCTTTTGTTCCAGGGTGGCATGCTTATACAATTCTTGACCCTCTACGAGGGTTATAATCTACTCTATCCCTCTCATCTACAATTCCTGGCCCTCCCGGCAGCCTAACGGCTATCAGGACAGGTTCTGCGAGGGTTATGCATGTTCACAGCTATGGCAGTAGGCCATTAAGAATTGTAGCCCGGGAGAATTTCCACAAAGCCAATGCTCGTATAGCATTAAGAATTGCAAAAGGCAGTCGGCAGTCCTCAGTCCTTAGTCAGAACTGGAGACTGCGCGCTGGCAGCAACTATCTTACACTAAACCGGAAAGTTGTACTGGAAAGGAACGGCTCTTCCGGGGTCAGGATAACTGACGGGAACGATGCCTGGTTGGGGCTGTCAGGATAGCGCTGTGTCTCGAGGCAGAAGCCGGAACGGTACTGGTACACCTTACCGCCGCGGCCGGTCTGGGTACCGTCAAGGAAGTTGCCTGTATAAAGCTGTACACCCGGCTGGTCGGTGATCACCTGGATAACCCTTCCGGTTGAAGGATCATAAACCTCGGCATCAACCTCCTCGAGGTTGTCAAGCACGTAGTTATGGTCATAACCACCGCCAAGAATGAGCTGATCATATGCTTCGCCGATCCTCTCTCCAATCAGGTGAGGAGTGCGGAAATCAAAGGGAGTGCCTTCAACAGGCCTCAGTTCACCGGTAGGTATGAGTGTTGAATCCACCGGGGTGAATGCTGATGCCCTGATGACAGCCTCATGGTCAAGGATGTCACCCACGCCGGTTCCGTGCAGATTGAAGTATGCATGGTTGGTTATATTGATGACGGTCCTGCGGTCAGTAGTGACCTTGTAATCCATAATTATTTCGTTGGCATCTGTCCATGTATAGACAACCTCGGCAACCACATTGCCCGGGAATCCCTCTTCCATGTCAGGTTTGGTGTAGGTGAACTTCACCGCAGGAAAATCGGTACCCTTGAGAACCTCTGCGGTCCATACCCTGCTGTGCCAGCCGGTGGGGCCGCCATGCAGGGCATTCGGATAATTGTTTATGGCGAGGGTGTACTCAACACTGTCAAGCGAGAACTTACCGCGTGCAATCCGGTTGGCATACTGACCTACCACCTTGCCAAAGTAGGGATCACCCTTGAGATAACCCTCGAGATTGTCATAGCCGAAGGTCACATTGGCCTTATTGCCATCGCGGTCAGGAACCATGATCTCCACTATGGCTGCCCCGTAGTTGGTAAGTTTAATTACATC
>DHGW01000019.1:265-9398 GCA_002402965.1 Bacteroidales bacterium UBA4788 | reverse complement strand
TGCCGCTGAATGTCTCCACCAGGCGACTCACTCTCATGATCTCATACTCATTGACAGATGTCTCCGCCCCGAGGTGATCATTGAGCAAGCCTATCACACTTGATAGCGGAGCGTTACCGGCTCTCTCACCAAGGCCGTTGACTGTGGTGTGAACTCCCCTGATGCCCGCATTTACTGCTGCATGGATATTTCCAACAGCCAGGTCATAATCATTATGTGCATGAAAATCAAAACGGAGCGAGTCATATCTTTCGGTCATCTGCCTGCAGAACCGGTAAGTCTGGTCTGGATTCAGGATGCCCAGGGTATCGGGGAGCATAAATCTCCTGATGTTTTCATTCCTGAGTGAGTCAACCAGCTGAAGGACGTACTCTTCCGAGAAGATCATCCCGTTTGACCAGTCTTCAAGGTAGAGATTGACCTGCATTCCTCTTCCCTCAGCCAGTCGCACTATCTTCCGGATATCATCAATGTGTTCTCCGGGGGTTTTCCTCAGTTGTTTTTCCAGGTGGCGCAAAGAGCCCTTGCAGAGGAGGTTTACCACCTGCCCTCCGGCATTTCTGATCCAGTCAAGGGAGGTTTCACCGTCGACGAAGCCAAGTACTTCGATCTTATCAAGCATACCATTCTGCGAAGCCCATCGCGTTATAAGCCGCACGGACTCCTGTTCTCCGGCAGAGACACGTGCTGAAGCCACCTCAACACGGTCGACCTTCAGATCGCGCAGCAGGAGGGTGGCAATATGCAGCTTCTCGACAGGGGAGTAGGAGACGCCCTGTGTCTGTTCGCCGTCCCTGAGTGTTGTATCTAGAATCTCTATTCTCACGGCGAGTGTCTCTTTTCAAATGCCAGTATCTCATCCTTCATGCCAAGCAGGTAATCAATATTGTCATAGCCTCTGAGCAGGCATTCCTTCCTGAAGGGGTTAACCGGAAACGGAACTGATATCCCCTCCTCCTCAACAGTAATCAGCTGGCGTCCGAGGTCGATTGTGACGATTGTCTCAGGCTTGAGGATAATCAAAGTTGTAAGTTCCCCGAGTATTTCTAACGGTATCACCACTGGCAGGAGTCCGTTATTCAGTGCATTGCCGGCAAAAATATCTGCGAAGGAGTCTGACACTACAGCCCTGAATCCGTGGCCGGTTATTGCCCATACAGCATGCTCCCTGCTTGACCCGCATCCGAAATTGCTGCCTGTAACAAGGATGCTGCCAGTGTATTCGGACCTGTTAAGGACGAACTCTTCATTTATGTTACCCTTCTTGTCATACCTCCAGTCGCGGAAGAGGTTCTTGCCAAACCCTTCCCTTGAGGTGGAGCTCAGGAAACGGGCCGGGATGATCTGGTCAGTGTCTATGTTTGCCAGTGGCAGAGGGACGCATGTCGATTTAAGTAATGTGAATTTTGTTCTTTTCATTGCCTTGGTGTGTTGGTTAATCACTACTCCGCATCAAATCCATGGGGTTAGTAATAGTGCCGGTCAGAGCCGCAGCCGCAGCAGTCATCGGCCCCGCAAGGATAGTCCTTGCCCCCGGTCCCTGTCTTCCCTCGAAGTTGCGGTTGGAGGTTGATACGGCATATTTGCCGGGAGGGATCTTGTCATCATTCATGGCGAGGCATGATGAGCATCCGGGCTGTCTCATCTCAAACCCGGCTCTCCTGAATATTTCTGTAAGCCCTTCCTTTTCTGCCTGCCTGGCAACCTGCTGCGATCCGGGCACTATCAGCACCGTGACCCCGGGGGCTTTCTTCCTGCCTTCAACCATATGCGCAAAGGCACGGAGATCCTCTATCCGCCCGTTTGTACAACTGCCCAGGAAGACATAATCGACCGGGTGGCCGAGGAGCTTCATTCCCGGCTTTAAACCCATGTAATCGAGTGACTTGCGGTATGAGTCACTGCCGGCGGTGACGCTCTCCTCTTCTTCAGGAATTGTTCCGTCTATTGCCATTCCCATCCCGGGATTTGTGCCCCAGGTTATCATCGGGGGTACGGATGAGGCATCAAACACCAGGTCCCTGTCAAAGACCGCTCCGGGGTCACTTCGCAGTGAGAACCATTTTTCGAGCAGTCTGACGGCGCCCGGATCACTGTTGAATGATGGTATTCCCGACAGGTAATCAAAGGTCACTTCATCTGGTGCTATAAGGCCTCCGCGGGCCCCCATTTCGATGCTCATGTTGCAGACTGTCATCCTTGATTCCATGCTAAGCTGCGCGATTGCCTCACCGGCATACTCAACAAAATATCCTGTTGCCCCGCCTGTGGAGATCGAGGAGATTATGTACAGTATCAGGTCCTTTGAGGTCACTCCCCTGCCGAGAGATCCGTTGACGGTGATCCTCATCCTTGCGGGTTTTGTCTGAAGAAGACACTGGGTTGCAAGCACCATCTCCACCTCACTGGTACCAATGCCGAAGGCTATTGTTCCAAAGGCCCCGTGCGTCGAAGTGTGACTGTCACCGCAGACAATTGTCATCCCCGGCAGGGTTTTCCCCAACTCCGGGCCGGTTACGTGGACGATGCCGTTGTTCGGGTGTCCGATACCGAAGTGTTCAATACCGGCGGCCATGCAGTTTGCCGCCAGGGCTTCCACCTGTGCCCGTGACACGGCATCTCTGATTGGCAGATGCTGATCAGCAGTAGGAATATTGTGATCAGCCATTGCGACAGTCCTTTCCGGTCTTAACACCTCTATGCCACGTTGCCGTAAACCATTGAATGCCTGCGGACTGGTCACCTCGTGGATATAGTGCCGGTCGATATATAGCACATCCGGACCGCCTTCGACAGACTTCACCACATGTGCATCCCAGATCTTGTCAAACAGCGTCCGCGGTTCCATTTCCTATCCTTGAAATTGCATCGATGAATGCCTCAACAGAGGCTGTAATGATATCCGTATTTGCCGAAAACCCGTAGTAGATCTTTCCTTCATGTTCAACCTGGATGTGGACCTTTCCGATGTCATCGCTCCCCCTGGTGATTGCCTGAATAAGGAACTCCTCGAGGTGCACATTCTCATGGATCAGGTGTTTGACGGCAGTAAAAGCTGCATCAATGGGGCCGTTGCCCGGGGCGGTGGAGATATGCACCTCTCCGTTTATCCTCAGCCCAACGGTGGCCACCGGCATTACAGAGTTGCCGCACAGAACCTGCAACGACTCCAGCTTGAGTCTCTTCTCTCCGCGGAAGACTTCTCCTGACAGTATCTTTATGTCTTCGTCATTTATCTCTTTCTTTTTGTCCGCCAGGATGAGGAACCGGTGGTAGATCTCATCGAGTTCTTCCTTACCCAGGTTAATTCCCAGCAGGTCGAGGCGGTGATTAAGTGCTGCCCGGCCACTGCGCGCCGTGAGGATGATTGAGGATTCTCTGATTCCCACCTCCTTAGGGTCAATGATCTCATAGTTCTCACGGTTCTTGAGCACTCCGTCCTGGTGTATCCCCGACGAATGGGAGAAGGCATTCCGGCCAACTATTGCCTTGTTGGCCTGCACCGGCATGCTCATCACTTTTGAGACCAGCCTGCTTGTACTGAAGATCAGTTTGGGATTGATGCCGGTGGTGAGGTTAAGGTCATGATGGCTCTTTACTATCATGGCTATCTCTTCAAGCGATGTATTACCTGCCCTCTCACCGATGCCGTTTATAGTAACCTCCACCTGCCGTGCCCCGTTGATGATGCCCATCATTGTGTTGGCCGTGGCCATGCCCAGATCATTGTGGCAGTGTGTCGAGATGACTGCCTTGTCAATGTTCGGGACATTTTCGACGAGGTACCTGATCTTGGCGCCGTATTCTTCCGGAAGACAGTAGCCTGTTGTGTCAGGAATATTGACAACTGTTGCACCGGCTTTGATTACAGCTTCGATCACCTCGGCCAGGTAGGCATTCTCACTCCGGCCGGCGTCCTCTGCATAAAACTCCACGTCGTCAACGAATTTCCTGGCGTATTTTACGGCATCAACCGCCCTTCTGATTATTTCTTCGGGAGTTGTCTTTATCTTGTATTGTATGTGGTACGGCGATGTCCCGATGCCTGTATGAATCCGTTTTCGCTCTGCGTACTTCAGAGCTTCGGCAGCCACCTCGATGTCTTTCTTCACTGCTCTTGTGAGCGCGCAGATTACCGGATTGCGGACTGCCTTTGAGATCTCGACCACCGACCGGAAGTCGCCAGGGCTTGATACGGGGAACCCGGCCTCAATCACATCCACGCCAAGTGCCTCAAGTGTCCTGGCCACCTCAATCTTCTCTACAGTGTTGAGCTGGCATCCCGGTACCTGTTCTCCGTCGCGGAGGGTGGTATCAAAAATTATTACCCTGTTGTTTTCCATGATCACTGCTCCATGTTTCTCACTTCAACGGTCTCAGTTTTCTTACGGCAGCCCCGGCTTTCCATAGCTCTGATCCGCCCATCTCCCTGAGTTCCGCGTCGAGTTTTTCCCGGTAATCGGATGATCCAGTTGAGGTGAGTACCCTGACACACTCCTCGCCAGAGCTGACTTTGTCATAGAGCTCCCTGAAGACAGGCAGTGTTGCTTCGCGGAACTTCGGTTTCCAGTCGAGTGCACCGCGCTGTGCCGTGGCGCTGCAGTTAGCGTACATCCAGTCCATCCCCTTCTCGTCAACCAGTCTTATGAGGCTCTGTGTCAGCTCTTCAACCGTCTCGTTAAATGCCTCGGAGGGTGAGTGGCCATTATCGCGGAGCACCTCGTACTGTGCTTCCATGATACCCTCGAGAGCGCCCATGAGCACTCCCCGCTCGCCGGTCAGGTCGCTGAAAACTTCCTTCTCAAAAGTAGTGGGGAAGAGATATCCCGAACCAATGGCGATGCCCAGTGCAATGGCCCTCTCTTCGGCCCTGCCAGTAAAATCCTGGAAGACGGAGAAGCTTGAGTTGATGCCTGCCCCGGCGAGGAAATTGCGCCTGACGCTGGTTCCGGAACCTTTTGGTGCACAGAGGATTACATCAATTTCCTTCGGAGGCACCACCCCGGTATGCTCCTTATAGGTGACCGAGAAACCATGCGAGAAATAGAGCGCCTTGCCTGCAGTAAGATGAGGCTTTAGTTGTGGCCATAGTAATCGCTGGGCTGCATCTGAGACGAGGTACTGGATGACAGTGCCTCTTGCCGCTGCCTCCTCAACGGGGAAAAGGGTTGTTCCTGGAACAAACCCGTCGGCCACGGCCCTGTCCCAGTCATTCCTGAATTCAGGGGCCTGCCCGATTATCACATTGATGCCGTTGTCTTTCATGTTCATTGCCTGAGCCGGCCCCTGAACACCGTAGCCGATGACGGCTACAACCTCATCCTTTAATACTTCACGTGCCTTTGAAAGCGGAAACTCCTCCCTCGTCACAACTGTCTCAGTAACTCCTCCAAAATCGATTTTTGCCATAATTGTCTATTGTTAGATTAGTGTTATTCAGTTAATTATATACTTCTGATGGTACATGCCTGGTTCTTTCAGCGTCATCCATCTCTTTCAGGTATGCATTCAATTCCTTGACCTGCCTGGTAATAGCTATCCTGCCTGACCTGACAAACTGGAGCACCCCGCAGGGTTCAAGGAAGGCAAGGAGTCCGGTGATTTCTTCCTTGCTGCCGTTCTTCTCAACAACTATGTATTCCGGGGTTACCTCAAGGATGCGCGCATGATGCAGCCTGACAAGATCACCGATCATGCTGCCTGACATCAGCCCCCTGGTGGTGACTTTATAAAGAGCAATCTCCTGGCTGATAATCTCCTGGTTGGTGTGTACGAATACCTTTATGACGTCAACAAGCTTTTCAATCTGTCTTGCCACCTTATTCACCATGTCAGGGGTGGTGGAGACAACCATTGTAAGCATCTGTATACCGCTGACAGCAGATTCCGAGGCAGTTATGCTTTCAATGTTTATCTGCCTGCGGGTCAGGATGAGTGTTATCCGGCTGAGGATTCCTATATGATCCTCGGTGAAGAGTGATATTGTATATTCCTGCTGCATGACTGTTATCTGTATGTTAGTGTTACATCTGATACTGATGCTCCCGGCTCAACCATCGGGAGGATGTTGGCTTCGCGACTTATCACTGTTTCCAGAAGATACGGTCCTTCGGCGGCAAGCATCGTTACTATTGCATCGCGGAGCTCCCCGCGTTGCGTTACCCTGTGTGCCTGAATGCCGTAGGCACCGGCCAGGGCCATGAAATCGGGATTGACCATCTCGGTGGAGGCGTACCTGCCGTTGAAAAACATCTGCTGCCACTGGCGTACCATTCCCAGGAAGCTGTTATTGAGGAGTATTATTTTGACAGGGATCTGATACTGCATAATGGTACCCAGCTCCTGCACCGTCATCTGGAATCCGCCGTCGCCGATAAAGGCGATAACCGGTCTGCCGGGATTCCCGGACGCTGCTCCCAGCGAGGCCGGGAGGCCAAAGCCCATTGTGCCCATACCGCCTGATGTCACCAGCGTGCTCTTCTCACTGAACCTGTAGTAGCGTGCCACAGCCATCTGATGCTGTCCCACGTCAGTGGCAATTACCGCATTGCCCTCTGTCAGGTCTGAGACTGCTTTTACCACTTCTCCCATCCGTATTTCACCCTCATCCGGCTCCGTCTCCGGGCTGATAACCTTTTCATATTCAACCCGGTCGAGGATTCTGAACTCCCTTATCCATTTTTCTCTGCTGATTTGACGCACAAGGGGAATTAGGGCAGCAAGGACTTCGCGGGCATCATTGTTGATCTCGAGGTCGACCCGCACGTTCTTGTTGATTTCTGCCTTATCTATCTCAATATGGATTATCCTGGCATCAGGTGCATATTTTTTCAGGTTACCGGTGACACGGTCATCAAAGCGCATTCCGATTGCAATGATAAGGTCAGCCTGGTTGGTCAGGATGTTGGGAGCGTAGTTGCCGTGCATGCCAAGCATTCCTGCAAATAACCTGTGATTATTCGGAAATGCCGGCAGCCCGAGAAGGGTTGCTGCAACAGGTATGCCTCCCTTTTCAGCAAGCGCTCGCAGTTCTTCAGACGCACCGGAGAGGATAACCCCGTGGCCTGCCAGGATCAGCGGTTTTTCGGCATGATTGATCATGACGGCAGCAGACTCTATATCCCTCATCTGTAGCTGGATAACCGGGTTATAGCTTCTTATGTAAGTACAATTCCGGTAACTGTAGCTGAGACCTGCAAACTGTGCATCTTTCGATATGTCAACAAGTACGGGTCCCGGCCGGCCTGACCTGGCGATATAGAAGGCCCGGGCTATGGCGTCAGGAATATCCTCTGCCTTCTTGACCTGTGCATTCCATTTTGTCACTGGCATTGATATGCCCAGGATGTCGGTCTCCTGGAAGGCATCGGTGCCAATCAGTCCTGATGTCACCTGGGCCGTAATAAAGACCACGGGCACTGAGTCAAGGAAGGCGTTGGCAATTCCTGTCACGAGGTTTGTTGCTCCCGGTCCTGATGTGGCGAAACATACTCCCGGTCTCCCTGTTACCATGGCATAGGCCTGGGCGGCATGCGCCGCTCCCTGCTCATGACGGGTGAGTATATGCCTGAGCCTGTCACTGTAATCGAGCAGCTTGTCGTATACCGGCATGATAGCCCCTCCCGGATAACCGAATATTGTATCAACTCCCTCCTCAACCAGGCACCGCAGAAGCGCTTCAGCTCCTGAGATCTCAGGTTCAAGGCCTGTTTTTTCCTGCTCAGCGGCAGTTTTTATCTCCTCCTTCATAATTTCCTGTTTTACAGTCAGATGATCCTCACTGCCCCCTGGTCTGCCGAGCTCACGTGGGCAGCATAGACTTTCAGTGATGACGGGATGACCCGGTTTCTTCCGGCAGGGCTGAATGCCTGGTCTCCTTTTTCTCTTTCCCTGCGGCGTCTCTCCTCCAGGGTCACATCATCTGCCATTATTGTGATTCTTCTTTCCGGTATCTTGATCTCAATTATATCTCCGTCGTGGATCAGGGCTATAGCTCCTCCGGCCGCTGCCTCGGGTGAGACATGTCCCACAGACAGCCCTGCCGTACCTCCGGAAAAACGGCCATCAGTTATGAGGGCGCATTTTTTGTCAAGTCCTTTTGACTTGAGCCAGGAGGTGGGGTAGAGCATCTCCTGCATTCCCGGACCGCCACGGGGACCTTCATAACGTATCACCACCACATCGCCCTCTTTCACCTGCCCGTTCAGTATTCCGTTGACAGCTTCTTCCTGGGAGTTAAAGGTCACAGCCCTGCCGCGGAAGGTAAACATTGAACTGTCAATTCCGGCAGTCTTCACTATGCATCCCTGAGGTGCCAGGTTGCCGTAGAGCACAGCCAGTCCGCCATCAGCGTTATAAGGATGACCGACATCTCTTATCGCACCGCTGATCCTGTCTTTGTCGTGTGAGGAGTATAGTCCCGAAGCAGTGCTTCCCTGAATGCTCTTTACCCTTCCCGGGGCGCTCAGAAAGAGCTGATGAGCCTGCGGCAGGGCGGTCGGCCTCATAATATCCCACTCATCAGAAGCCTGTTCCAGGGAAGGATAGTCAACTCTTCTTACGGAGGTGTCAAGGAGCCCGGCACGTTCCAGTTCGCCGAGGATGGCAAAGACCCCTCCGGCACGGTTTATATCTTCAATGTGAAAGGAGGATGAGGGGGAGACCCTGCAGATGTTTGGTACCCTGCGCGAAAGTTCATCGATGTCTTTCATTGTGAAATCCACTCCGGCCTCGTGGGCAATGGCAAGAAGGTGAAGCACGGTGTTGGTCGATCCTCCCATAGCAATGTCCAGTGACATCGCATTGATGAAGGCAGCCCTGGTAGCAACTGAGCGGGGCAGTACGGATTCGTCACCTTCTTCGTAATATCTCTGTGCCATTTCAGTTATCAGCCGGGCGGCCCTGGTGAAGAGCTGCATCCTGTTGGTGTGGGTGGCTACAACGGTCCCGTTGCCCGGCAGGGCGAGACCAAGGGCCTCAGTCAGGCAGTTCATCGAGTTGGCGGTGAACANNAGCAGGAGCCGCAGGTGGGGCAGGCCGACTTTTCTATCTCAAGGAGCCGGTCGTCCGGGACGTTGTCATCAGCTGCGGCTACCATGGCATCAATGAGATCAACGGACCTTCCGCCGGACCA
>DHGW01000019.1:0-123 GCA_002402965.1 Bacteroidales bacterium UBA4788 | reverse complement strand
CATCAATTGCAATTGTATTGAACTCAGCGGCGAACATGCCGCGGCTTTCTATCTCTTTCTTAATGACCTGGCCAATCTGGTGGAGGTGAACATGGCCGGGCACGAACTGCGAGAATGAATTGA
>DHGW01000085.1:1144-4512 GCA_002402965.1 Bacteroidales bacterium UBA4788 | reverse complement strand
CCGTAGGGGATCAAGCATTGTAGAAGATCAGAATAAATCCTCTATTACCATCGAATAGAGATCCGTTTGTGATATGCCGAACACAGCTGCCTGTCGCGGGATGATGCTCTCCGGTGTCATGCCCGGGATGGTGTTGATCTCGAGAAACTGCGGTCCGTCATCGGTGACTATGAAATCGACCCTTACTATACCATTGCACCCGAGAATATCATATATCTCAGATGAGAGTTCCTGTATCCGTTCAGTGTCCTCCTCCGGCATCCGGGCAGGAGTGATCTCGTCCGACAATCCCTCAGTGTATTTGGCCTCGTAGTCAAAGAACTCCTTTTTGGGAACCACCTCTGTCACAGGCATTATAATCTTTTTCTGTTTCGTTTTGACCACCCCGCATGCCACCTCGGTACCCTTCATAAATGATTCAACCAGCACCTCGTGGCCTTCGGTGAATGCCTTCTCCAGGGCGCCGCTGAACTCTTCCACCTCCTTTACCTTGGTCACTCCGAAGCTTGATCCGCTGGCATTGGGCTTGACGAAGCAGGGGAGTCCGGTCTGCCCGACGATGCTGGCAGCATCATACTGCTGTCCCTTTCTGATCAGCAGTCCGCCGGTCATTGGTATGCCGTACTCGTTGAGATAGAGTTTGCAGGCCTGCTTGTTGAAGGTCAGTGCTGAGACGAAGGCATCGCAACTGGTGTAGGGAATACCGATCATGTCAAAGTATCCCTGGAGGAGACCGTTTTCGCCGGGGTTGCCGTGAATGGAGATAAAGGCGGCGTCAAACCTGACGCGCTGATCATCGAGAACAAGCGTGAAGTCGTTCTTGTCTATACTGAAGAGACGCCCCTTCGGGCCCTCCCAGTACCAGTCAGTTCCCTTGATATTGATGATGTATGTTTCGTATTTTCCTTTCAGCGCGGTGGCAACTCCCTGAGCGCTGCGGACAGAGACGGGATACTCGGATGAATTTCCTCCTGCGATGATGGCAATAGTTCTCATGATCGGTTGAATTTTGCTCAAAATTAGTACAATTAGTTTCGCGGTGAGCCGCAAATGAAAAAAACAAATCAATCGAGCGGCGAAGTGAATGAACTATGCGTCTTTGCGAGTGATATTTTCATTATTTTTGAAATCAAATCAAACAGAAAGAAAGATGAAAAAAGGTGTTAGCGGACTTGTAGTTCTTGTCATTGTCGTTGTGGCCCTGCTCCTGGTGGTATCATGGGGTGTGGGCATATACAACAAAATAGTTCCCCTTAATGAGAAGGTTGCAACCGAATGGAGCAACGTGGAGACCCAGTACCAGAGGAGGGCTGACCTTATTCCCAATTTCGTGAACACGGTCAAGGGCGCTGCTGAATTCGAGCAGGAGACCCTCACCAGGGTTATCGAGGCCAGGGCGAAGGCCACCTCAGTCACCGTTGACCCGTCGAACATCACACCAGAGCAGCTGCAGCAGTTCCAGGCAGCGCAGGGCGAAGTAAGCTCGGCACTGCAGCGTCTTATGGTTGTTGTTGAGAGGTATCCGGAACTGAAGGCCACGCAGAATTTCCGTGACCTGCAGGTGGAGCTCGAAGGAACCGAAAACCGTATCGCTGTTGCGAGGAACAACTTCAATGATGCTTCACGCGAGTACAATACCTTCATCAAGAAATTTCCGAACAATATTATCGCTTCGTTCACCAAGTTCGATGACAGGCCTTACTTTGAAGCCCAGGAGGGCACTGAGGTAGCACCGAAGGTAGAGTTCTGACGAAAAGATGATGAAGGCATCGACTTTCTTTACTCCTGAACAGCAGGAGGCTATCATCAGGGCCATTAGCGAGGCCGAGCATGCAACCTCCGGCGAGATCCGGGTGCATGTGGAGACCTCATGCAAGGTGAATGTCCTTGATGAAGCTGCATGGCTGTTTAAAAGAGTGGGCATGCACAAGACGGCTGACAGGAACGGTGTACTCATCTACCTTGCGCTAAAGGAGAGAAGCTTCGCCATCATAGGTGACTCGGGCATTAATGCCGTGGTGCCCGACGGATTCTGGGACAACATCCGCGACCACATGCAGCATCGCTTCAGTGGTGGATTCTTCACTGAAGGGCTTGTTGAAGGAGTGATGATGGCCGGAGAGAAGCTCAGGGAGCATTTCCCAAGATCGAAGGATGATGTCAATGAGCTCCCGGATGCCATCTCGTTTGATACTGACGAAACCGGGTTATGAAAATGAAAAGACCCGGATTCCTGATTATACTTGCGCTGTGGATTATTGCAGTCGTTGCACTGGAGGCGCAGACTCTCCTGCCGAGGCCAGAACCGCCGCGACTGGTTAACGACCTGGCGGGAGTGCTCTCCTCCGGGGAGGTGCAGGCGCTTGAAAATAAGCTTGTTGCGTTCAACGACTCAACCTCCAACCAGATTGCCGTCGTGATAGTTAGCGACCTGCAGGGCTATGACCGCTCCGAATTTGCATACAAGGTAGCGCGCGACTGGGGAGTGGGGCAGGGCGATTTCAATAACGGGCTGCTGGTGCTGGTCAGGCCGAAGACAGCCACATCGAACGGACAGGTGTTCATAGCCACAGGTTACGGCCTGGAGGGAGCAATACCTGATATTGCCTGTGCTGATATAATCGACAGGGAGATCATCCCGCGTTTCAGGGAGGATGATTATTACGGCGGAATCGATGCCGGCACAAATGTCCTTATGGCTCTTGCTGCCGGAGAGTACAGCTATGACAGTTATGCTGGCGGCGCCTCATCGGGAGCCATACCCGGAGTAATCATCTTCATGATCATTCTCTTCTTCATCTTCATCATCTCAGCCGGAAGCTCGAACAACAAGCATATGAGGCGGACCGGTTCGTCAAACCTGCCCCTGTGGCTTCTTTTGAGCATGATGGGAGGAGGCAAGTCACACAGCGGCAGCTGGGGAGGATTCTCCGGCGGTGGTGGCGGTGGCGGTTTCAGTGGCGGTGGCGGCTTCGGAGGTTTTGGAGGCGGAGGCTTCGGCGGCGGCGGGGCAGGAGGGAGCTGGTAGGGGGCGAGATTTGCGATTTAGGATTATTTGATTTTCATATAGTTTTGGATTAACTTTCAGTTTCATAATTAAGTGGAATAATTATGGGCGTGAAGGAACAAATGCAACTTCGTACCAGGAATCTTGCGTTGGAAGTGATATCCTTATGCAATCAGTTATCCCGGAACACTCAAAATCAGATTATCAGTAAGCAACTTGTAAGAGCCTCCTGCTCTGTTGGGGCGAATTACAGGGCAGTGTCAAGAGCCAAACCTCCAGCAGACTTTATTAACAAACTGTATGTTGTTGAAGAAGAAGCTGACGAAGCAATCTTTTGGCTTGAATTATTGCAAGAGCTTGA
>DHGW01000085.1:0-1041 GCA_002402965.1 Bacteroidales bacterium UBA4788 | reverse complement strand
AAATCGCAAATCGCAAATTCCTTCAGTCTCTGCCTGAGACATAGCCACGCCACTTCTCAATAACTGCTGCCATGTCCGGTGGCACGGGTGATTCAAAGGAGAGTCGGTTGCCAGTGACGGGATGATCAAAAGCGAGGGTCCGGGCGTGAAGCGCCTGGCGGGGGAGCAACTCGAAGCAGTTGCGTACGAACTGCTGATATTTCGTAAATGTTGTCCCTTTAAGTATGCGGTGACCCCCATACTCCTCATCATTGAACAGCGGGTGGCCATTCCATGCCATATGAACCCTGATCTGGTGCGTCCGGCCAGTCTCGAGCCGACACTCAACAAGTGACACATAGCCCAATGGTTCGATGATACGGTAGTGTGTCACGGCATGTTTCCCCTGGCTGCCGTCAGGGAACACCTGCATGATTTTGCGATCACGAATGTTGCGTCCGACGTTGCCGGTAATGGTTCCTTCGGCCGGGTCAGGAGCGCCCCAGACCAGCGCAAAATACTGCCTTCCGGTAGTGCGTTTGAAGAACTGCCTGGCGAGCCTGTTGTGAGCATATTCGTTCTTGGCCACAACAAGCAGTCCCGACGTGTTCTTGTCAATCCTGTGCACCAGCCCCGGCCTCAACTCACCAGTCTGAAACAGGGGCAGGTCACGAAAGTGGTACATCAGCGCATTCATAAGAGTGCCCGAATAGTTGCCGTATGCAGGATGCACAACCATACCGGCTGCCTTGTCGACAACTATCAGGTCATCGTCTTCATATACTACGTTTACCGGTATATCCTGCGGGATGAGCTCAATCTCGCGCGGCGGGTTGGGAAGGAGGATCTGAATGACGTCGAGCGGCTTGACCCTGTAATTGGGCTTGACAGGTGTATCGTTAACCAGTATATTGCCGGCCTGGGCTGCTGCCTGTATCCTTGTTCGCGACACGTTCTCGATACGCGCCGAGAGATACTTGTCTATTCTCAGCATCGACTGCCCGGTGTCAACCACGTAACGGTAATGCTCGTAAAGCTCCTGTTCATGCTCCTGATCCTGGT
>DHGW01000040.1:3652-9450 GCA_002402965.1 Bacteroidales bacterium UBA4788 | reverse complement strand
CACGGCAGTATTTTTACGGGGAGGGTAGCAGTGCAGAAGTTATAGGCACATATGTCTATTCTCTGCAGAATAATGACCTTAAATGGGAGGTGACGAGACAGTATGACCTTGGTATTGATCTCAGTCTCTTCAGATCGCGTGTGGAGTTTACCGCAGAGACATATCTGAAGAATACCTCCGACCTCCTGCTTTTCCTGCCGGTGAACAGATCTTCCGGATTCGAATATGTCTGGGCCAATGTCGGCGATCTTCAGAACCGTGGCATCGAGTTATCGGTCAACAGTGTCAACTTCGTTGATAAATTCAAATGGAGCACCCGTTTCAATCTCTCCTTCAACAGGAACGAGGTAACCAATCTTGACAAGTCTGAAAATATTTATGGAACCTCGGTCCTCAATATCCTTGACTGGACAATGATCACCGAGGGCAAACCCATCGGGATGATCTATGGATACAAGTCAGACGGGATAATCCAGCTTAATGAAGAGCTGTCGGGGATACCGTTCTTCCCAGCCAAGATAGCACGCTACGGAGACCGAAAGTATGTTGACAGAGACCTGGATGAAAAGCTCACGGTTGATGATTACTTTGAACTGGGCAATGCCAATCCTGATTTTTCATTCGGCCTCAAGAACACATTTTCGTACGGGAACTTCTATGTGGATATATACATACAGGGCGATTACGGAAATGAGGTCGTCAACTTCAACAGGTTTCAGCTGGAAAGTTTTGACGGTTACCAGAACAACTCGGCTGTGGCCCTGGATAGATGGACCGAGAGTAATCCTTCCAACAAGTACCCGAGGGCAAATGCATCGCCTCACGGCATAATTATGTCAGATGTTTACGTTGAGGACGGTTCCTATGCCAGGCTTAAGGAGGTGGTCTTCTCCTACGATCTTCCCCGGGAGCTGCTTGACAAAGTCAGCATAAGTAACCTGCGCCTTTCACTCAGTGGTACAAATCTGTATACTCTGACCCGCTACTCTGGATATGACCCTGAGGTGTCGATCTTCGGGGGGAGCGTTTTCGGCAAGGGAGCTGATTACGGAGCATATCCCATGGCCAGGACACTTCTGTTCAGCATCAACGCCACATTTTAACCCTTAAATTGCCTGCAATGAAGAAAATCACAATATTGATGACCGTCATGCTGCTCTTACTGACCAGCTGCAAAGACTTCCTTGAACAGGACCTGCGTTCTGAACTGAACTATGATAACTATTTTCGGACGGAAGATGATCTGGTCTCCTTTGCCGATGGCATGTTCGCCGGGCTGATAACCTGGACATGGACAGGTGGCGGGCTGTTTTTCAATAATTACTGGGTTCTGCAGGATCTCGCCTCTGATAACTGCTATGAGACCGGTCCGTCGATTGATATGCAAGACCTGTCACAGTTCACTTTTGATGTCAATAACTCCGCTCTTTATTATATCTGGGTCGGCTGTTATGAGGTTATCCAGTCGGCCAATGTCCTCCTGGAAGAATCCGGGAACATCACTGATTATTCGGAACCGGAGGTAAAGGATCATCTTCAGGGTGAAGCCTATTTCATTCGGGGGATGCTCTATTTCGATCTGGTGAGATTGTTCGGGGATGTTCCTCTCCAGCTTTTCCCGACGAAGAGTGTAACCGAATCGCAGATCGAAAGAAGTCCTGTGGCTGATGTTTATGAAAGCATTATCAGCGATCTCCAGAAGGCTGAACAGCTTCTTGCCGTCAACCCATTTTCCAAGAGAGTGGAAGGGATGCCCACAAGCCATACGGCCTCCGCGTTGCTGGCCAAGGCTTATCTTACGAGGGGAGCGCTGACCGGCAACGCCGCAGATTTCTCATCTGCAAAGACCTCTCTTGAGAAGGTTATTGGACATTATACACTTGAGCCGGAATTTGCAGATATTTTCAAGATCAGCAATGCCAATTCAGGGGAGATTTTATGGGCAATAAACTTCAGCGGCACGCTGGGTGAGGGCTGGACCACAAACCAGTTTATGGTAAGGCTTATGCCAACCACTGTTTCCCCCGACGGGGTGAGAAACGGCCAGGGCTGGGAAAGACCGATTGATCATCTTTACAACAGTTACAGTGACACCGATGAGAGGAAGGCGGCAACCTTCATCACCGAATTTGAAGGAGAGGTGTTCAATGGGCCTTACATCAGAAAGTACTGGGATCAGGAGGC
Organism: Bacteroidales bacterium UBA4788; assembly: GCA_002402965.1. Taxonomy (GTDB): domain Bacteria; phylum Bacteroidota; class Bacteroidia; order Bacteroidales; family VadinHA17; genus SR-FBR-E99. Next base: position 7,266 of record DHGW01000040.1, on the reverse strand, counting down.
TGAAGGAGGGAGGCAGAACGGTGAATCCGATGCTGACTTCATCTACCTCCGTTATTCGGATGTGGTGCTGATGTACGCAGAAGCGCTTAACGAAATCAATAATGGTCCTGACCTCGGTGCATATAATGCCATAAATGACATCCGTAACAGGGCTGGCCTCGTTGACCTGCCGGAAGGACTGGACTATCAGTCGTTCAAGGATGCCATCTTACAGGAGAGGCAGTGGGAATTTGTGATGGAGGGGCATCGGTGGTATGACCTGGTGCGGATGGGAAAACTCATTGAGCGTGTTCAACTGGCCAAGCCAACTGCGAATATACAGTCTTATCACACACTGTTTCCCATACCCCAGAAGGAGAGATATCTAAATCCCAAGCTGACCCAGAATGAGGGATACAACTAGCGAGAAAGACAAACCTGATTCCAACTTCAATCAGGTACCCGTAGTTCGCGTCAGTGAATTCAGTAACGGTTATTCAGGGGGATGGGACAGGATATTCGGGGAGCTTTTCAGTCAGCTTTACGAAGGCAACCCTGGCAAAAAGGTGATTGTCGTTGACTGCTACCAGGGGGTTATCTTTGAAGATCTGCTCGGAATTTTTACCGAAAGGCTGAAGCCTGATCTGGTTATTACCAGCAGGGATTATTTTCTCTCCCCTGAAGAGATTTCAAGGATAACCTGGCCCGATGTCACCGACGACCGGATCTTCGGATACCTTACCCGTTTGACTTTTAAGGATCTCATCAGTAATGAGAAGCTTGCGGCATGCATGAGCAGAATCGATTCCGTAACCCGTGGGACCATACTCGTGTTCGGGTACGGTGCGGCGCTGGTGGCACGCAGGCCCTCCCTTATCATCTATGCTGACATGCCGCGGTGGGAGATACAGCTCAGGATGAGGGCCAACAGGGTGGACAATCTCGGCCTCAGCAACAGGGAGGAACTGTTCGAGCTGCAATACAAGCGAGGCTTCTTTGTCGACTGGCGTGTCTGTGACAGGCACAAGAAGAAGCTGAGAGGCAAGTGGGACTATATTCTTGACACCACAGACATGAATGCCCCTGCCATGGTTACGGCAGAAGTTTTCGATAAGGCCATGGCAAAGACAATCACAACCCCTTACAGCGTTGTTCCCCTCTTTGACCAGGGTATCTGGGGCGGGCAATGGATGAAGAGGAAACTGAGTCTTGATCCTGCTCCAGCCAACTATTCCTGGTGCTTTAATTGCATTGTTGAGGAGAACAGCCTGATGTTTGATTTCGGGGAGGGGTTGTTTGAGACACCCTCTGTGAACCTGGTGTTCTTTCATCCTGTTGAACTGCTGGGAGAAGCAGTGTATGGACGTTTTGGCGATGAGTTCCCGATAAGGTTCGACTACCTCGATACCATGGAGGGAGGAAACCTCAGCCTGCAGGTCCACCCGGTGACTGAATACATCCAGGAGAAATTCGGCATGCACTATACACAGGACGAAAGTTACTACATAATGGATGCCGGAGAAGATGCCTCAGTCTACCTGGGACTGAAAGAAGGCATCAGTCCGAAAGCGATGATTGACGATCTTTGCAAGGCACAGCATGAGGGATCCCGTTTCGATGATGTCAAATATGTCAACAGGTGGCCGGCAAAGAAACATGACCATTTCCTGATACCGGGAGGCACCGTTCACTGCTCGGGGAAGAACTGCCTGGTGCTGGAGATAAGCTCCACGACCTACATCTTCACTTTCAAGCTGTGGGACTGGGGACGTCTCGATCTGGACGGAAGGCCGAGGCCTATCAACATCGGGCACGGCAAAAACGTAATTCAGTGGGAGCGTACCACGGACTATGTCCGCAACAACCTCATAAACCAGGTCAGAAAAGTTGCTGAGGGTGACGGCTGGACCGAGGAGGCTACCGGATTGCATGTAAGGGAGTTCATCGAGACTCGCAGGCACTGGTTCACCAAAAAGGTTGTTCACAACACCCGCGGTGGCGTGAATGTTTTGAACCTGATCGAGGGCCGTGAGATCATCGTTGAAAGTCCTGGCGGACGGTTTGAGCCGTTCATTGTCCATTATGCCGAAACCTTCATTATCCCGGCCGCAGTCGGGGAGTATACAATTCGGCCCCACGGTGAATCCGAAGGGAGGGAATGCGCCACAATAAAAGCATATGTTAGAACATAAAATACACAAACAATGAAAAGAGCGATACATCTCATGACCTTCCTGGTGTTGATCGGCGCGACAGGCTGCAATGACAACCGCCCTGACAGCGGAAGCATCAGCGACAGTATTCCTTCGCTTGAAGAGCTGTCAGGCGTCTGGGTCTCATCCGACACTGTGGAGATGGAACCATCCATCAGGAATTTTCGCGGGCAGGCGCTGCTGAACAGGGATATGACTTCAATAAGCTGGTTTGTCTCAGCTCCTTTTTCCGGCGGGTATCATACCGGAACGCTGAGGGTCAACGGCAAGACACCGAAGGCAACAACATGGCGCTGGCAGCCCTGGCAGGGGCTCAGGAAAGGAACGGTTGACGGACTGGATATACTGAGTTCAACAAGAATGCTTTTTGACAGGGATGCGGTCATGTGGCAGGTTGATATAACCAACAGCGACACCCTCGCCAAAGATCTGAATCTCGAACTTGACCTGATAGGTTTCATCAGTAAATATGGCGGCGACTGGCAGTGGTGGTATCCCTACCCGAAGATGTCGGGCCAGGTAACCAAACGTGATGAGGAGGTGGAAAATATCAGGGATCACCTGGGGGAAGAGATTTTCACAAGTGAAGGGTTTAGCTGGGAACTGATTGACGGGAAGCCTCAGCTTGTCAGGATAATGATGAAATGGCCGGGAGACACGGAGATACTGGGCAGTTCAAAATACCATGCAACAGCTGAGAAAAACAGGGTTCTCATACATGACACCGAGACGGATGCGGTCATCTCCTTCTCTGTCGTTACTCCTCCGGATACCGTGACAGCATGGAACAGCGGGGCGACGGCTTCATGGAGCTGCACTCTTGCCCCGGGAGAGACCAGGACAATAAAATACCTCATGTCATACGGAGACGACGAGGAGGCTGTGAAGGAAAATGTAACAGCCTGGTCATCAGATTTTGATACGCTTTTTGCAGGTATAAAAGATAGCTGGGAAGAAAAGTGGGAGATGATCTTCCGTCCGGGCAATGATCTTATCTCCGGATGTTTTCCCGTCCTGGAGACAGATGACCCCCTGGTCAGAAAGGTCTATTATACCAGTCCCCTGACAATGCTATACCTTACGAATACCAACCTGCCCGAACATGATAAGGTATTCCTTACGGGAGGTCCGCGGTGGGGTGCATCCATCACCTTTTACTGGGATATCACTCTCTGGTCAACCCTGTGGGCTGCTGTCGATCCGGTGATGATGAAGGAGCATCTCTCCGCGTGGTTCAGGATCGATCCGGCCAAGTATTATGGAAAAGACAACTTTGGTGGTAAGGGTGTCGGCAACGGCTACTCAGCAAACTACTGGGCCAGATTTCAGCTGATCCGCGATTATGTCAACGTCACAGGCGACTATGGTTATCTCGATGAAGTCATTGAGGGGAAGACGGTGCTTCAGCACCTGGAAGAGTAT
>DHGW01000040.1:0-3643 GCA_002402965.1 Bacteroidales bacterium UBA4788 | reverse complement strand
GATTTCGGCGATGATGAGTGGAACCTGCTTGAATGTGTGCCAACTTACAAACATATCGTGCCGTCATTCAATATCGGTTATGCATGGATGATGCGTGAGACGGCAAAACTATACAGTCATCGGGGTGATCAGCCGAAGGCGGATACACTTGAAGCCCTTGCTTCTGATATGATCGGTCGTGTCCTGAAACTCTATGCCGGTGACGGTGTATGGAACAGTCTCTATCCTGGAAACAAAACCATTGAGGTGCGTCACTGCCTAGATTTCGCCTTCTTTGGTAAATATATTCCGGATGATATCCCGGGAGATATCAAGGAAGAAATGATCAGTTTTCTCTATGATGAGCTGATCACAGATCACTGGATGCGGGCACAGTCGCTTATGGATATTGCTGCTGAAAATTCAGACCGTGCCGATCACGGTCCGTTCGGCGCTTTTGACGGATGGCCGGTTGACATCATGGACGCCCTCACGCAGATGGGATACCCTGAGAAGGCACTTGAGTTTTACCGTGCAGTAGAGCCGGTGACCTATGAGGGGATATGGGCACAGGCCCATGAACTCTGGGGTGAGAACAAGAGGAACAAGAATGCGCTGGTAAGGATTCCCGAGCGAGACTGGTGCAATCGTGAATCATCATCTGGAATAGCATTTGCGCAGGTGGTACTGAAAGACTTTTTCGGTTTCTACCCTTCGACAGATGGTGAGGTCCTGAAAGCACCTGAAAATTTTCAGTTTGACGGTAAGCTTCATCATGTGCTTTACAGGGGTGATTACTATACACTTGAATATGAATCCGGCAAACCGGTAATGAAAAAGGAGAAAATCGGGAAAAGGTGACCNNGTTCAGATATATTTTGTTGGTGACGCTTTCAGCACAGCCACTCCTTACCTCTGAACTCCAGGCTCAGAATGTTATTTCAGAGGCGCCGGAGCAATTTGACAAATTCACCAGTGTGACAGGAGGTTGGTGTGCCGGTGATGCTACCATCTCCCTTCCACTTTCTGGAGGCAAAACACTCTGGCTTTTCGGCGACAGTTTTATCGGGACAAGAAGCGGGGAGTTCTCCATTCTTCCCGCTGGATCAAGGATGATAAACAATGCCGCCATTATTGAAGATGGTACGGCTATGAATACCCTGCACGGCGGAACCTTAGAAAATCCCTCCTCATTCATCCCCGGGGAGGGAGCTGATTTTTTCTGGCCGGAGCATGCGGTAATAGAAGATGATACGGTGAAAGTCTTTGCGGTGAGGGTGAAGATTGTTGACAACGGGATCCCGGGATTCAATTTTCAGGTCGGAACAACCTACAGGGCCTCCTACGAATACCCGGCTATGAAACATATTTCAACCACCAAATTCGAATCGGTTACAGACAGCACCTTCCGCTTTGGCGCCTGCGTCGTCAGGAGCGGAGAGTTCACATACATCTTCGGGATCAGGGACACCACCTCCGGCGGTTTCACCTACCCTTTGCCCTACCTGGCAAGGGTATCCGGGAGCATAGATGAGCCGTGGCAGTTCTACGCTGGATCTGAAACCTGGTCGGACGACATCAGGGATGCCGTGCCGCTGGGAGACAGGCCCATGAGCGAGTCATTCTACGTGTATGAAAGGAACGGCAAGTTCTATTTGATCATGCATGAGATATGGCTCGTGGGCGAGCTCTTTATCCTTGAGGCCGACAAGATAACCGGCCCGTGGAACCGCAAGTCGTCTGGAGGGATTGAAAACAAGTTTGCGGAAATCACGCCACACACGGGAAACATTACATATAACCTTTTCGCTCATCCGCATTTTCAGAAGGAGGGTGATATCCTGATCTCGTTCAATGTTAACACCACCAACTTCAACTCGATCTACCAGGATACCCGCAATTACAGGGCCCGCTTTTTCTGGCTCGATGTTGAGGGAGCGGTGACAGCCGCTATACCTGATACAATAACGATCTTTGATGATCCTGTGGGCATAGCCGGGATTGATTACGACAGTCATTTGAGCCACCTTGCCTATGATCCGCTGACGCGATACCTCCGGGTTAAAAATATCTCTTCCTCTTCCTCGGTGGAGATCTTCAGTCTTGACGGCAGGCTCTGCCTCCGGTGTGAAGTGAGGGATGATACCGAAATAAACTGCAGTCACATCCGCGGAGGGATGATGATAGTCCGCCTGAGCGGGAAATGGGGTACAGAGACAAAAAAATTCATCTTCAGATAACTGATTTCAACCCGCCGCCCGGGAAAGCGGCAGAGAAGAATTTTTAAGTTCAATAACAGGCTCAAACCACACCCGGCCATGAAAAAATTTATCATTTCCTCCATGCTGTTACTTGCAGGTTTTTGTTTTACACTTACAGCCCAGACCGGCGGAGCAGATCCTGTTGACCATGTTGATCCTCTGATGGGGACCTCCTCACCCCGCTGGACGCTGTTCCCGGGGGTGACCATGCCGGCGGGAATGGTGAAGATCAGTCCTGATAACCAACCAAAAGGCTATAAGGCCGGGTATGATTACAACACCGAAAATATTGCAGGCTTCAGCCATATCCACTCCCGCACGATGGGAGGCCTGCTGGTTATACCTGTGACAGGTGAACTAAAAACAGTTCCCGGTGCTCCTGACGACCCTGACGCCGGTTACCGTTCTCGCTTCAGCCATCAGAACGAGACAGCCCGGCCGGGTTACTATTCGGTCTTCCTGGATGATTACGGCATCAGGGCAGAACTGACCTCCTCCGCCAGAGCAGCATTCCAGAGATATACCTTCCCTGAATCGGATTCAGCCCGCATCCTGTTCGATCTTAAAATCCCTACTGACAATGGCTATGAGCTTCTCGAGTCATGCATAAGGAGGGTGAGCGACAGGGAGATAGAGGGTTTATCGACACAACGAAGCCTGCTCGGTGCCCATCACAACCTCTACACACTTCACTTTGTGGTTCGCTTCAGTAAGCCGTTTGATACATTCAACGGATGGCTGGGCGGGGATATCATGCGAGATATTACGGAGATACGTTCACTATATGACGACGGAAGCACGGGGCTCTTTCTGAACTTTAAGACCCATGAGGGGGAGACGGTACTGGTGCAGTCAGGAGTGTCACTGGTGAGCATTGACCAGGCCAGGCTTAATCTTGATAGAGAGCTGGGTCCGTTTAATTGGGATTTTGACGCTGTCAGTGAGATGAACCGAATGGCATGGAATGATCTCCTGATGGGCATCAGGGTCGAGGGTGGGAGCGAAGCTGACCTCAGGATGTTCTACACAGCTATGTACCGCGTCTTCGCAGGACTGACCGTATGGAGTGATGTGAACGGAAAGTATGTTGATATGTATGAAAACGTTCAGCAGCCTGATGATACTGACCTGGCTATTTTCGGCAGCACTCCCCCGGGTCCGGGCACCCTCGCATTAAACCAGCTCATGGCCCTCTGCCAGCCTGATCTTGTCAATAAGTATGTCAGATCATTGCTCGAAATACATTCCCGCGGGGGTTGGTTCCCGGAGAGCTCCGAGGGAATTGAATATGCGGATTACCCCGTCAGTTCCCACGTGATCCCCCTCATGGCATCTGCCTTGCAGAAGGGGATAAGGGATTATGACACTGTGATGTTCTACAGGGCCCTGATGCATGACCTGAG
>DHGW01000062.1:451-77109 GCA_002402965.1 Bacteroidales bacterium UBA4788 | reverse complement strand
GCTCAGAAGCTGCAACTGCACGACTGGCAGGTTGAAAATACCCTCAGGCTCCTTGACAACGGGGCTACAATCCCCTTCATCAGCCGTTACCGCAAGGAGGTTACGGGCAGCCTGAATGAGGTACAGCTCGCGGAGATACGTGATGAATATGAAAGGCTGAAAGAGCTTGAGAAGCGCAGGGAGGCTGTAATCAAATCTATTGAGGAGCAGGAGAAGATGACCCCGGAGCTCCTGACGAAGATCATTGCAGCCCTGACGATTTCACAGCTCGAGGACCTCTACCTTCCCTACAGGCCGAAGAGGAAGACGCGCGCCTCCGTAGCCCGGGAGAAGGGGCTGGAGCCGCTCGCCCTCTGGCTGCTGGCACAGAATCCCGGAGACCCGGAGACTGAGGCGGCAAAATTCATCACTGACGAGGTGGAGAGCGCCGGCGCGGCGCTGGGAGGCGCGCGTGACATCATCGCTGAGATTGTCAGTGAAAACGAGCTCGTCCGCGGATCGCTGAGACACCTCTATGAACGCGATGCGGTAATAACATCAAAGCTGGTGAAGGGAAAGGAACAGGAGGGAGCCAAGTTCAGCGATTACTTCGACTGGTCTGAGCCCCTGCGCCGCTGTCCTTCGCACAGACTGCTGGCAATGCGCCGCGGCGAGGAAGAGGGATTCCTCAGACTTACCCTCATGCCCACGGAAGAAGAGGCGATTAATCTGGTTGAGAAACAGTTTGTCAGGGCGAACAATGAGGCCGCCAGGCAGGTGCGGACAGCAGTCGCCGACAGCTGGAGCAGGCTGCTTGCACCATCAATGGATACAGAGTTCAGAAAGACATCCAAGGAGAAGGCCGACGAGGAGGCAATACGCGTCTTTGCTGAAAACCTGCGGCAGTTATTGCTGTCAGCGCCGCTGGGCGAGAAGAGCGTCATGGGAATCGATCCCGGCTTCCGGACCGGGTGCAAGGTTGTATGCCTCGACAGACAGGGGGTGTTGCTGCATCATGATGTGATTTATCCACATCCTCCGCAGAATGAGACGGCACGCAGTGTCAGCAAACTGTTGGCCCTGGTGGAAAAATACGTGACAGAGGCTGTTGCCATTGGAAACGGCACGGCAAGCCGCGAGACGGAACAGTTCGTGAGGTCATACCTTACCCCTGAATCGGGTATAAAAATATATGTTGTCAGCGAGGCGGGGGCATCTATCTACTCGGCCTCCAAAACTGCACGGGATGAGTTTCCTGATCAGGATGTGACTGTTCGCGGTGCGGTATCAATCGGCCGCCGGCTGATGGACCCGCTGGCCGAACTGGTGAAAATAGACCCCAAATCGATAGGTGTGGGACAGTACCAGCATGACGTTGACCAGACCCGGCTGCAGACCAGCCTCGACGAGGTGGTGATGTCATGCGTGAACGCGGTGGGAGTGGAGGTGAACACCGCCAGCCCGCACCTGCTGACCTATGTTTCTGGAATCGGCCCTAAAATGGCGCAAAACATTGTTGACCACCGTACGGAGAACGGGCCCTTTCGCTCACGGGCTGAGCTGCTGAAGGTCAAGAGGATGGGGGAGAAGGCCTTTGAACAGGCTGCCGGATTCCTCAGGATAAGGAATGCTGCCAATCCGCTCGACTCCTCGGCCGTACACCCTGAGAGCTACCACATTGTTGAGAAGATGGCAAAGGATGCCGGCTGCACTCTGGCAGAGCTGATTAACGACGAGACAAAAAGAAAGGCGATTAATATTGAAAAATACGTCACTCCTGAGGCTGGACTGCCGACCCTGAAGGATATCATGCTGGAATTGGCCAGACCAGGACGTGATCCGCGGTCAGCTATCCAGGAGTTCAGCTTTGCAGACATTCATACTCTCGAGGATGTGAAGGAGGGAATGGTGGTGCCTGGAATTGTTACCAATATTACAAAATTCGGCGCTTTTGTTGATATAGGCGTCAAGCAGGACGGTCTGGTGCATGTGTCTCAGATGGCAGACCGCTACGTTGATGACCCCTCAAAGGTGGTTAAACTCCACCAGCACCTCATGGTGCGGGTGGTAAGCGTTGATCTCACCCGTAACCGTATACAGCTTAGTATGAAGGGAGTTAACACAGGCAATAGGCAGTAACCTTTGAATACTGCGTAGCGGTTAAAGAATTGTAGAAGCATGACCCACCCACCCTTTTATTCCCGGACGACATGCTTATACAATGCTTAATGCGCTACGCGCAACCTTCCCCGTTGGGGATACAGCATTGTAGCAGACATATCGAAATAAATAAATTGCTCGTAGAGCATAGAGCATTGTAAAACAACACTATAACACAAACTTATCATTTATGAAACAGACCCTATTACTACTCACCGCCGCGGTGGCCCTAGCCATCACCTCTTGCGGCAAGAAACCCCAGCCCCCAGTGGCTGAGAAAATTCCTTTCGTCGTCGAAAGCAACGGCAATGAACGCGTTGACAACTACTTCTGGTTGCGCCTCAGCGATGAACAGAAGAACGCTGAAACACCTGACTCACAGACTGTAAAGGTCCTTGCATACCTCAACGCCGAGAATGACTACGCTGATGCGATGATGAAGCACACGGAAGCATTCCAGCAGAAGCTCTTTGAAGAGCTGAAAGGACGGATGAAGGAAGATGACGAGACAGTCCCTTACCTTGACAACGGTTACTGGTATCATACGAGGTACTTCGAGGGAAAGGAGTATCCTGTGATGTACAGGAGAAAAGATGGCACTGAAAAACCCGAGGTGATGCTTGATGTCAACCTCCTTGCAGAAGGCCATGAGTTCACAAGTGTAGGCGGCGGAGCCGTCTCTCCGGATAACAACCTGCTTGCTTACGGAGTTGACCATGTCAGCCGCAGGCAGTACACTATTTATGTGAAGGATATGAACACAGGCCAGCTCCTGCCTGATGAGATAGCAAACACCACCAGCCAGGGCGTTTGGGCAGCTGATAACAAGACCCTTTTCTATGTCAAAAAGGATCCCGAGACCCTCAGGGCAGCTGTTATCATGAAGCATGTCCTGGGCACCCCCGTCTCCGAGGATAAGGTTGTCTTCGATGAGACAGATGAGACCTTCTCAGTCTACCTGGGCAAGACAAAGAGTAAAAAGTATATTACAATAACCTCCAGCCAGACCCTTACAACCGAGGTTCGCCTGATTGAAGCAGACAAACCTGACGGCAAGGTGACTTTATTCGAGCCCCGCACTGTTGATCGTCTATATTCCGTTGAACACCTGAACGGGCAGTTTTATATCATGACCAATGCTGACGGCGCAAAGAACTTCAAACTGATGAAATGTGCCGATAATAAGATTGGCAAGGACAACTGGACAGAGGTCATTCCTCACCGGACTGATGTGCTGCTTGAAAACTCCGAGATCTTTGATAATTACCTCGTTGCTGAGGAAAGAATCAAAGGGCTTACTAACCTCCGAATCATAGGACTTGCTGACGGTTCAGAGCATTTCCTCGATTTCGGTGAAGAGACATATACCGCCGGTATCAGTATCAATCCTAATGCTGCCACAACCCTTCTCCGCTACAGCTATTCATCCCTGACCACCCCCAACTCGGTCTTTGACTATGACATGGCAGCAAAGACAAAGACTCTTCTGAAGCAGGACAGTGTCCTTGGCGGATTTGACAGTAAGAATTATGAGTCGAAACGACTCTGGGCTACCGCCGGTGACGGCACCTTGGTGCCCGTATCTTTGGTCTACCGTAAGGGCTTCGTGCAGGATGGCAATGCACCGATGCTTCTATATTCCTACGGCTCATACGGCAGCTCTACAAATCCCTCATTCCGCTCATCGGTAATCAGTCTTCTCGACCGCGGTTTCGTTTACGCTCTTGCCCATATCAGGGGAGGCAGCGAGATGGGACGCCAATGGTACGAGGACGGCAAACTGCTGAAGAAGATCAATACCTTTACCGACTTCAACGACTGTGCACGTTTTCTTATAAATGAGAAGTACACTTCTTCTGAGCATCTCTACGCCATGGGTGGCAGTGCCGGCGGACTTCTGATGGGCGCAATTGTCAACATGGAGCCTGAACTCTACAAGGGTGTGATTGCAGCTGTCCCGTTTGTGGATGTCGTCAGCACCATGCTTGACGCCTCAATTCCCCTGACCACATTCGAATGGGACGAATGGGGAGATCCGCGCAAACAGGAATACTATGATTATATGCTCTCTTACTCGCCTTATGACCAGGTGAAGGCTCAGGCCTATCCCAATCTTCTTGTGACCACCGGATACTGGGATTCGCAGGTGCAGTACTGGGAGCCTGCCAAGTGGGTTGCCAAACTGCGTGAGATGAAGACCGATGATAACATCCTCATCATGGACGTAAACATGACCGCAGGTCACGGTGGAGCTTCAGGCAGGTTTGAAAGGCTGAGGACCACAGCACTTGAGTATGCCTTCATGCTTGATCTGGAAGGTATCAGGGAATAGAGTTACAGGGTTTGGCGGGAAGATACCCGCCTGATCCCTTTGCAGGAAAGCAGTGACCCGACGGGCAGGCGCCCGCCAATCCTAACATGACTGAATTAAGAGAGGCTGACCTTTTGCCTGGTCAGCCTCTTCTGTAACAAACAGAATAGAAAAACAGTATACTTTTGAACCAAGTCCGGCAGACCCTGTTCCGTCAGCACTTCCGGATCCCTGTGACTGCGGAGCAGCCGCTGTCAGTATAATCCCGAAGAACCGCCCCGGAGATCAGAACCCGTAGGGCGACCTCTGTTGCGTTGATTTCATTTCAGGCTTGCGGGGGAAAAGCTGGTCCTCCATTGCGGCATTCCACGCCAGCCAGGCTGTGATGATTGCATTATGCCTCAGATCGGAAACCAGGAGACGCTCACGGGTGTCGGCCAGGGTGTGGTAACCGCGACCGTATTCAATCTCGTCCTGTATGAACTGGAATCCTGGCAGTCCGGCTCCGTCAAAGCTCTGGTGATCGGTGCCGCCGGTGTTCCGGTTGGTTATAGTGGTAAATCCCATGTCTTTAAAAGGTTCCATCCACTCTTCAAATAATGGCCTGGCAAGAATGTTCTCCTGCAGGTAAACGCCGCGGTAACGTCCTGTGCCATTGTCCATGTTGAAATAGACCGAGAACTTGTCAAACCCGGGCTGCTTCTCACTTTTTTCCCTGTCATAAAGGTATTTGGAGACATATCCCCTTGAACCGTAAAGACCCTGTTCTTCACCGCCCCAGAGAGCCACTCGAATGGTCCTGCGCGGTTTGGCATCAAGAGCCTTCAGTATCCGGAGGGCTTCCATCATGACAATACACCCCGATGCGTTGTCTGCAGCTCCGGTGCCGCCATGCCACGAGTCGATATGCGCTCCAAGCAGTACCACCTGGTCCTTCAGCTTGGGATCAGTGCCGGGTATCTCTGCAATAACATTATAAACGCTCTTGCCAGGAGTGAATTCAGCCTTTATCTCAGCTTCCATCTCGACCTTCTCGCCGTTTTTAAGCAACCGCTCCATACGTCCGTAAACCTCCATCGGAATGTTTATCTCGGTCGTTGGAGGGGTCCCCTTGCCGTCGTACTGTGCTCCGGATGACCTCGGTATGTTGAAAGCACTCCCCTGGTTGATTGTCATCAGTATGTTTTCACCCTTAAGGAATTCAGTTATCTTGGTACGCAACTCTCGCATCGCCATATAATCACCCACAATCCTGCGCGATGGTCTGCCACCTTCATCAGCCATGGCAAGGCTCTCCAGCTCTTCATCGGTGAGCCTGCTGGCAAGAGGCTCGAAGCTGACCTCGTACTGCGTTGTTGAGGGTGCCATGATAATCTTGCCACTGAGCTTGCCGCGATATTTTTCAATGTCTTCCAGAGTCTTGATATCTACCAGGATCACCTCGCCCTTTATCAGGCCGCTGGTTCCTGCCGTCCACGCCACGGGGGTGACGGAGAAGTTGTTGTAGTAGGGGAGGGTCATGGCTGCATAGGCCTTTGTATAGTCCCACCCGCCACGGTTGAAATCGATGACCTGCTCAATGCGAACATTCGAAAGACCGTATTCGGCGAGCTTCGCCCTGGCGATCTCATTGGCCCTTTCAATGCCGGCTGAGCCGGTCAGCCGGGGACCTGCAAGATCAGTCATAATATAGGCAAGTGTCTCAATGCCAGAGTTTCGCTGACCTTCCTGCCTGATCTTGTAAGCCATTTCAAGGTCTGCGGCTACCTCCTGCGAGGAGACTGGCATGACCAAAGCACACAGGAATGATACAACAAGCAACATCCTGAAATTTACGAAGTTGATTTTCATGTTTTATGGTTATTTGGAATAAATATAGAGCATTAAGTTTTACACCCTTATGCATTAACATTAATTAACTTTACTTTTGCGCTGAGATTACCATCAGATGATCTATCCGGATACATATGAAACCAAAATCGGCTTTGACCGCATCAGGGAACACATGAGCGGTAACTGCCTCAGCCCGGCAGGCATCAGAAAGGTGGAGGCAATGGCCGTTGCCTTCACTCCCGGCGAGGTCCGGGAAAGGCTGTCACTGACCGCTGAGTTCCAGCAGATACTCGCATATGGCGAGCAGTTTCCGTCAGATAATTACAACGATCCCTATACGATGCTCGAGAAGCTTCGCATCGAAGGCACTTTCCCCGAAGTAGAGGAGGTGGTGGCCCTGAGGGGCTCGCTGGATACCGTCAGAAGGATAATAGGTTTCTTTAAAAACAGGAAGGACGGCCGGTACCCGCTTCTTACAGGGCTGACAGGCAGGGTGGTTTACTACCCCTTTGTCTCCGAAGCCATCGACCGGATTATCGACAAGGAAGGAAAGGTGCGCGACGGTGCATCCCCTGCCCTCAGGACCATACGGGCCGACCTCGCCTCCAAAAACCTTGCAGCCGTAAGGAAATTGCATTCAGTGCTTCGCCAGGCACAGGCAGACGGCATCGTGGACCGCGACACCACCGTGGCTATACGAAACGGCAGGGGAGTGATACCAGTAAGCGCGTCAAACAAGAGAGGCATCAGGGGGTTCGTGCATGACGAGTCGGCCACCGGCAAGACTGTATTCATCGAGCCTGCCGAAGTGGTTGAACTGAACAACGAGATCACCGAGCTCGAACATCAGGAAAAGCGTGAGATAGTCAGGATACTGACAGCACTGGCTGATACAATAAGACCCTACATTGACGACCTGGAGGAGAACTGCAGCTTCCTTGCGGAGATAGACTTCATCAGGGCAAAAGCCCTCTTCGGTAACAGGCTCAGGTGCATCATGCCTGCAATTGCCACCACCCCCCACATCCGATGGGTCAACGCCCGGCATCCCCTGCTCACCCTTTCCTTCGCACGGACCGCGGGAAGGGAGGTGGTGCCCCTGACAATCACCCTTGACAGCAGGGAGAGGATACTTGTCATCTCAGGCCCGAACGCCGGTGGCAAATCGGTCTGCCTTAAGACGGTGGCACTGGTTCAGTATATGATGCAGTGTGGCATGACCATCCCCGTTGACGAAGGCACCGAGGCCGGCATATTCGGCAAATTCTTTATCGATATTGGCGACGAACAGAGCATTGAAAATGACCTGAGCACCTACAGCTCGCACCTTATTAATATGAAGCAGATGCTCAGGCACGCTGATGACAGGTCGCTGGTGATGATTGACGAATTCGGGACAGGAACAGAACCGGTCATTGGCGGCGCACTGGCAGAAGCCATCCTGGCGGAATTGAACAGACGCGGAGCCTATGGGGTGATAACGACCCACTACACTAACCTGAAGCACTTCGCCACCTCGCAGGAAGGCATAAGCAATGGCGCCATGGCCTTCGACAATCAGCTGATGCAGCCTCTCTTCCGCCTCGATCAGGGCAAGCCTGGAAGCTCCTTCGCCTTCGAGATCGCGAAGAAGATCGGACTGCCGCAGGAGATACTGGCAGATGCCGCTGCCAGGGCAGGAGAGGGTAATGTCGACTTCGACCGGAACCTGAGGGAGATTGCGCGCGACAAGCGCTACTGGGAGAAGAAACGCGAAGCAGTCCACCGCCATGAGAAGAGACTCGAGGAACTGATAGCTACATACGAAAACCATCTGGGAGATATCCGCACACAGAAGAAGGAGATCATCGGCCAGGCAAAGAACAAGGCAGAGGAGATGCTTCGTGACACCAACAGGATGATTGAGAACACTATCCGCTCAATCAGGGAGGCCCAGGCAGAAAAGGAGAAGACACGGGAGGTGCGCGAGGAGCTTGACTCGTTCCGTGATCACCTGGCAAAGGAGGAGAAACAGCCTGAGGTCACGGTGCCGCAGGGTCCGGCAGCAGGCACTCCCGCTGCAAGCATCGTCAAAAGGATCGCAAAGAAAAAAGAGATACCTCCGCCGGCCAGGAAGAAAACGGGCCTGCCGGTACCAGGTGATTATGTGAGGATCACCGGTACGGATACAATCGGAGAAGTGACTGAGATACGCGGAAAGAAGCTGCAGGTAGTGTCCGGCAGCCTGAAGATGAATATCGATATCAGCAGCACTGAACCCGCCACACAGGAGGAATACAGGAAGGCAACAGGAGGAGGCCGGCCGCAGCAGAAGATTGACTGGTCACTGACGGCCAGACGCAACCAGTTCAACCCGGAGATAGACGTCAGAGGCAAGAGAACAGAAGAAGCACTCCGGGAAGTGCAGGAGTTCATTGACACTGCCCTGATGATCCAATACAGGAACCTGCGGATCCTGCACGGTAAGGGCAACGGCATCCTGAGGCATATGATCAGACAGTACCTGGAGTCGACCGGCGCCGTGAAAAGCGCCATTGATGAACACGTTGAACGCGGCGGCGCCGGGATAACACTCGTGGAACTGGACCTGTGATACCTGTACTGCCTGCCGGGATTGAAACAGCACCACATCCGGCATGCTGCAAAATCATTTTGCCGGCAATCCGAAATGAATAGCTTTGCATAACGAAATACCTGAATCATGAACAGACTGACACTTCTTTTTTCCGCCCTGGTGATGCTGCTGACAATGCCTGCCGCCGGACAGACCAACGATTTTTACGATGACGCGCCCACCGAAACTTTGAAGGGCAGCAAAAAAATCCTTGTCACCGGCGAGGTGCAGAAGGAGATGACAGTAGATATTACCCGGTTGCCGAAACACAGCATTACCGTCAAGGAGACAACCATCACTGACGGAAAAGTTGGCTTCACCGGTGCATATCGTTATGACGGATACTCTATCTGTGACATCCTTGACAGGGTGGTGCTTAAGAAAAAGAACGAAGCCGAATTTCCGCCGATAATCGATCTTTATGTTGAGATCACAAATGAAAGGGGTGAGAGTGTGGTTTTCTCATGGGGAGAGATCTACTACCCGGTCAACCGGCACCGCCTGATGGTTGCAACCTCAGTGGCACGAATAGTGCCCTCCAAGGCAAAAGACCTGTGGCCGCTGCCAACAGAGACGAAAATCGTGGCAGGCAATGACCTAATTACCTCCCGCAACATCAGCAACCCGGTGAAAATCACGGTCAGGTCGCTTGACAGCAAGTATTCAATCAATAAGGGCATGACTCCCCTCTACTCCGAAACGATGAAGATCTGCGTCAACGGAAAACAGCGGGCTATTGTGACGGAGCTGCCGGAAGACTTGGACAGCGAGACCTATCAGACTGTTTTCTACGGCCGCGGGATGGGCATCCACGGTACCACTCCCTTCACCGGGAGGATGGTTCATGAACTGCTGAAAGACTACTACAGGCTCACCCCTGCGGCGCTGCAGAAGGGACTGGTTGTAATTGCAGGTTTGGACGGATATCGTGCCGCCTTCACCCTGAGCGAGATAGTGAACCGCAATGACCAGCAGGAACTGCTGATAATTGACAGGGATAACTACGAAGGCGCAGGCAGGTTTTCGCTTTTCCCTGCGGGCGATTTCTTTTCTGACCGTGCCATCAAGGCGGTGATGGAGGTGGATCTCCTGCTTCCAACGGCAGGATCACCGTGGGCGATTGTAGTGCATGGCGGCGCCGGCACAATCACCCGTGCGCGCATGACCCCGGAGGCTGATGCAGAGTACAGGAAGATGCTTCAGGCTGTCATTGATACCGGCGCCGCCATGCTCAGCGCAGGCGGCTCGGCCCTCGACGCCGTCGAGCGTGCCATCAGAATGATGGAAGATTCACCCCTCTTCAACGCGGGCAAAGGCGCCGTCTTCACCCACGAGGGCCGCAATGAACTCGACGCCGCCGTGATGGACGGCAGCAGCCTCGCCGCCGGCGCCGTGGCAGGAGTGACAGACATACGTAACCCGATAACTGCTGCCCGCGCAGTCATGGAGAAATCGCCACACGTAATGCTTACCGGCAAGGGAGCATCAGAGTTTGCAGCTGAGCAGGGACTGGAGATTGTTGACCCGTCATATTTCCGCGAGGAGTCTCGCTTCAGGGAACTGCAACGGGCACTGGAGAGGGATAAACACGGTACCGTTGGTTGCGTGGTGCTGGACATGAACGGCGACCTGGCGGCAGGGACCTCCACGGGAGGGATGACAAACAAGCGTTATAACCGTGTGGGAGACGTGCCGGTGATAGGGGCAGGGACATACGCAAATAACGCCACCTGCGCCGTCTCAGCCACCGGCCACGGTGAGTTCTTCATCAGATACACCGTGGCGCACGATATTTCAGCCCTTATGGAATACAAGGGCCTGACCCTCGATGAGGCTGCACGGGAGGTGATAAAGCATAAGCTTGTAATAGCAGGGGGAACAGGCGGGGTGGTCTCCGTTGACCGAAAAGGCCATGTAAGCATGCCATTCAATACCGAAGGGATGTACCGCGGATACAGGACATCAGAAGGCAAAACGGGTGTCTTTATCTTCTCTGACGAGCCGGACAAGCTCTGACAGCTCTCTGCTGAACTGCCTACCACTGCCCGGGAAGGTCCGCTTCCATGAGGCAAAAAAAACGCGGTGCTCTGTCCGGGGCGCCGCGTTTTTCTTTGGCTTAGCCGCCCGGTTGTATCCGGGCGGAGAGCATGTCAGTCAAGCCTGACTGAACCGTATGATGCGCTGATTTTAACTACCGACCTGGGGTTGTCGCATCTGCCTACCTTACCCGCCATCTCGGTGGAGGTGTTACCTACAATGCGCCTGTCAGGCGAGAAACTGCCTTCCTCGAACTTGATGCTTCCGTAGGAGCTGCTTGCATCCAGCCGGTAACATGCGCCGGGATCAATCCCGAGCCTTACCGCGCAGTATCCTGCCTTAACCTCCACCTTTTCAAATCCTGCCGGAATCACGTCAACAGAGAGATTGCCATATTTTGTTTCCACCTCCAGTTTCTTGTTCACCCTCTTGAATCTGAAGTCGGTGTACCCGCCCATGACTACGATGTTGTTGACCGCACCTATCGTATAACCGTCATACTTGCTGTCTGCCACAAGTGAACTGACCTCGTTGACGGAGACCTTGGAATACTTGCTGTCGACAAGCAGTGCCACTGCCCTGTCCACGCTGAACAAACCCACGTACCGTGCGTTAATCTCTGCCCAGCCGAGTTCATATACCGTTGCTTTGCCGTACGCTACAATAATAGTGTTGAGCGGTTTGACATTTCCCCTGGTGAGCTTGTTGACCGTCAGATCCCCGTACTTGATGTTCAGGGTCGTCTGTCCGGATACCTCATCAACCACTACGTTCCCGTACTTGTTGCTGATGTCAAGGTTTACCTGTGCTGGCATCTTGATATTGTAGTTGACGGAGAAGTTGTTGTTTGATCCCTTCCAGCTTATCGAAGAGAAGTCGTCACTAAAGACGGTCTCGGCTTTCAGGTTGCCTTCTGATTCAGTGAACTCAACGGTGATCATATCCAGGAGTTTCCTGGCGCGATCGGCTGAGCCGTGTTCGATCTTCACGGTGACATCGACGACGATATTGTTCCTGTCCCACGTCTCGGTGACCACTGCTCCGAACTTGTTGATGACTGTAAGGGTGGAGTTGTCCGTCGGGACCATCTCCCTGTGAAATTCCTTTTTGACCTCTTCTGCCGAGGAGGACAGGGTGACTGCGCAGAACAATGCTGCTGCAAGTGTCACCCGCGGGTTAATAAACAACTTTTTCATGGCTGACTGGATTTGCGGTTTCTGCTTTTATCTCTTTGAGCTGCTCGAGTATATAACTCATCACTTCTAGTTTGGTCTGGTAGTGCCTGATCATGGCATCGATGATGCGCTGGTCATTCGGGTTGGCCCTGAGCTCCTTCTGCAGCTCCGTATAGACTGAGTCCATCGAAGCCATCTCACTCATCAGCGCCTCTTTCTGCTCCGGGTTGGAGAGGTCAAGCGATGAGAATTCGTTCTCCATGAAGCTCACCTGCTGCACATAGTAACTCTCCACCTCGCGGTATTCAGGAGAAACCTCGCTGAGAGTCATCTTCGTCTTCAGATTAGGTCTGACGAAGTGATCAAAGGTCCAGAGTGACGAGAGGGTCACCAGCAATGTCACCACAGCTGCCTTGAGCAGGTAGGGCAAAATACTCTTCTTGGCCCTGCCGGCATGCAGCCTGGTGGCGAGCTTAAAGCTGAATCTCTCGAAGTGCCCCTCTGATGGCTCCCTGTCGTCAAACACGCTTCTGTTTCTTCTGATTATGTCTTCAAGTCTGTTCATACTTCGTAAATTTTCCTGTTCTTAAGTTCACTCACCAGCTTCTGCTTCGCCCTCGAGAGCTGTGACCTCGAGGTGCTGCTTGAGATGTTGAGCATCTCTGCTATCTCATCGTGGTCATAACCTTCAATAAGATAGAGGGAGAGAATCACGCGGTATCCTTCAGGCAGCCTTTCGATGGCGGCCTTCACCTCTTCAACGCGAGCATCCACTTCTTCCCTGTAAGCTGCGTCGTCAGGACTATCGTCCCGGATACCCACATGAATTTCAATGTCTTCAAAGATCGCTTTCCTTTTACCCAGGGCGTCAAGTGACCTGTTGACCACTATTTTCTTCAGCCATGCGCCGAAGCTGACGATACCCGAGTAGGTGTTTATCTTCTCGAAGGCTGAGAGGAATGCCTCCTGCATCACATCTTCGGCCTCCATGTCATCGTTCACAATACGCAGGCTCGTGTTGAACATAGCTTTGTAGTAAAGCTTGTAAACCTGAAATTGTGCCTTCTGGTCACCTGACCGGCATCCGTCGATCAGGTCCTGGTGAATGTTTTTGAATGCTGCTTCAACATTTTCCATCTTTATACAAAGATCCGGTTTAAGTATGTTTGACGCTGCACCCACGTATTTGAACTCTTCAATTCAATGACGGCAGAGGTGGGTGAATGCTGCATCCAAGGTAGAAAAAAGCGACAGGATTGAAAATTTTTTTTATCCCTGAGTCATTGCTCCCGTGGCGTAGTCAAGTTCAGAGCCGAAAAGGCTGTGGGGTATGGAGTAAACAAGTAACAGAATCATGGCCGCGGCAATAATATACCCGCGACGCTCTTTCCTGCGGTTCATGACCACTGCAAGTACCCATGCAAATACGGCGATAAGTGTCTTATTGTCAGTAAGATCCCAGCCGAATGGAATCCCTGTCCAGAGCTCGCCGAAAGCGTACTTCTGTACCAGAGGACCAAGCACCATGCCTCCTGCCAGGAGAAGCCAGAGAGCCCGGCGGCCGTACTTTTTCCAGGAACCCGTATTTGCAGCGGCTGTAATCCCGGCAAGGTTGGACAGCAACATAGCAAAAAACATTATCAGTATGTGGGGGATCATTATCACAGCCGGCACATTGCCCTTGAACCTGATGACAACCGGTTTCTCCTTCATTACTGCCGTCTCTGAACCGGATGGATCAGCCAGTACTATATAGTATTCGAGTTTTCCAGCGGCAGGCTGGGAGGGAAGTTCGCCCGCAAGCTTCGTGCCGTCATGCTTCATCTCAACGGCAGTCCACTCCTCATTTACCCTGAAGCGGCGGTAAAGGATAGTACCTGACACTTCCTTCGGAACCTCAAGTCTGATCATACAGGGATGAGTGTTTGTCTGACTCCGCTTTAACGCGAAGGAGTACTCTGATCCACTGACGGTTGCCGTGGTTTTGAGCGGATAGGTTGGGCCGGTCATCCTCTGGTACATCGCGGCGGCGACGGTGATTATCACGGCTATGGTCCAGAAAAGAAAATTCTTCATGCTGATTATACTGATTAAGTGTTATAACTGAATTAATAAGACCTCCCTGTTGCCGTTGCGAAGCACCTCCACCGAAACCGTCTGGCCGGGCTTGAGCTGGCTGAGCCTGAACATGTAATCCTCAATGTTGTTTACAGGCTTATCCTCTATTGCCACAATAATGTCGCCCTTTACCATCCCGCCCAGTGCAGCAGGCTTGCCCGGGGTGACAAAGTCAGCCCGCAGGCCGTTTTTAACATTCCCGGCGAAATCGGGCATGATGCCGAAAGTCACTCCGCGCCTGCGACTCATCGTTTGCGTCGGGACCTTTGGCCCGGCCTCGGTGAAAGCCAGCCTGGCAGGTTCACCGGCAGCATAACTCACAATATCGTGAAGCAGGCTGCCAATCCTTACCATACCCTCATAATTGATCTTGTCCCATGTGTCATCCGGCGTATGATAGTCGAGATGGGCCCCGGTGGTAAATACAAGTACGGGAATGTCTTTTGCGTAAAACGATGAGTGATCGGAGGGTCCGTAACCTTCCTCCGTGAAACTGAGGCTGAGGAGCGTGGTGTCATTGAATGATGCCACCCTGTCACGCAGCCCCGCGGCCGTCCCTACACCTCCGACCTGCAAGCCGTTGCCCTCACGCAACCGGCCGACCATATCAAGGTTTACCATAAGGTTGACGGAGGCCGGGTCGATGCCCATATTCTCAACAAAATACTTTGACCCGAGCAGCCCCATCTCCTCACNNGGCTGAGCCTGAACATGTAATCCTCGATATTACTGACCGGTTTGCTGTCAATGGCAACGATGATGTCACCCTTCAGCATCCCGCCCAATGCGGCAGGTTTGCCTGGTGTGACGAAGTCAGCCCGCAACCCGTTTGTGACATTACCGGCAAAGTCGGGCATTATGCCGAGAGTGACGCCTCTCCTGCGCCCCATCGGGCTCGACGGCTCCTTAGGCCCCGCCTCCGTAAAGGCAAGCCTTGCCGGACGGTTGGCAGCTGATGAGACAATGCCGGTCAACAGGTCTCCGATCCTTACCATCCCTTCATAATTCAGTTTATCCGGGGTGTCCTGAGGCGTGTGGTAGTCGAGGTGGGCACCTGTGGTGAAGTACAAAACAGGAATATTCTTTCCGTAAAATGAGGAGTGGTCAGACGGTCCATACCCTTCAGAGGTGAAAGAGAGCCTTACTGCTGACGTATCACTGTTTAAGATAACTGTTTCACGCAGGCCATCGGCAGTGCCTACTCCGCCAACCTGAAGCCCGTTCCCCTCTTTCATCCGTCCTACCATGTCAAGGTTAATCATCAGATCGATTGCAGACGGCTTGATTCCCGCGTTTTCAACAAAATGCTTTGATCCCAGAAGTCCCATCTCCTCACCGCTGAAGGCGACGAAGACAATACTCCTTGAGTGTCCTGTTTCCGATGCGGCAAGCTTTTCCGCCAGCTCGATCATCAGGGCCACACCGGATGCATTGTCATCAGCTCCGTAATGCACTGCCACCGTATCAGGTACCCTGCTGGAAGAGCCGGGCCCGCCCATGCCAAGGTGATCATAATGCGCTCCTATTATTATGTACTCTCCGGCATTTGAATTACCCTCCAGCTTCATGATTACGTTGGATGTGACAGCTTCTTTCTTCTCTACATCCGCCCCGGCATCAACAATAGTTTCTGTCATCAGTCCTGCCGGGATTCTCGAATCTGCTGCCCTCTCCTCAAGCTCCTTCATTGTAAGTTCTGAACTTTGCAGTATCGAGTCAGCCACGCTTCTCTTCACCTGTAGTACCGGCAGACCGGCCCGTGCTTCGCTGCGTGAGGGTTTGTCAAGGTTGTCGGCCACATCCCATTTCTCGCCTGACACCAGCAGAATACCGGCGGCGCCCTTTTCTCTGGCATTCAGTACTTTGATGCGGTCAGTGCTGATGGATCCGTAACCAGCTGATGCAGGGTCCGACTCGGGATAACCCCTGAGCACCATGGCCCATTTCCCCGTCACATCGATGCTGGCAAAGTCGTCCCTGTGAAGTGTATCTCCCGATGGCAAGAGGCCGTACCCGCAGAAGACCACGGGAGCAGCAAGTGTTGTGTTCGATGAGAGAGCCAGGGGCATGAAGTCGGTACCTGGTACAAATGTCCTTCCGCTGATTGATAACCGGTTTTTTTCCCCGGGTTTAACGGCTACATTCACGCTGAACGACTGCAGGCCCGTGCCGGTAAAAGGTACGGCACCGGCCTTCTCCAGCTCTTTCCTGATAAATAGAGCGGCAAGGGAATCGCCTCCCGTACCGGTACCTCTGCCGTAAAACTTTGCTGATGCAAGACTCCCCGTGATCCGGGTAAGTTCATCGGACGTAATTGCTGCCTTCCTGCCTGTGCCGGCGCAGGCGGTCATGACAATCGCGGCACATATTATGAATACTATTCTCATAATTCAGTTTAAGTGCCGTAAAAATAGCACTCTTTTGATAGTACGGCGGAGTGATATTTGCAACACCCCGCCCTGGCTGAGCTATATTATTCGAACTGCTGTATAGCTTTCTTTATCAGTGAGATGGCGTCACGAAGCTGCTCCTCGGTGATCACGAGGGGAGGGGCAAAACGGATAATATGCCCGTGTGTCGGCTTGGCCAGCACGCCCAGTTCCTTCATCGCAAGGCATACATCCCATGCCTCTTTCCCGTTTCTCGGCCTGATCACAATAGCGTTGAGCAGTCCCTTGCCACGCACCAGCTCAATCATATCCGACTTCACGGCCCGCATTTCGTCACGGAATATCTTTCCGAGCCTCTCAGCCTTCTCTGCCAGCTTCTCATCCCTGATCACCTCCAGAGCTGCTATTGCCACTTTGCATGCCAACGGATTGCCGCCGAAGGTGGAGCCGTGCTCGCCGGGCTTGATTGTCATCATTATTTCGTCGTCAGCCAGGACAGCGGAGACAGGCAGCACTCCGCCCGAGAGAGCTTTGCCCAGGATGAGAATGTCCGGTCTTACTCCTTCATGATCACATGCCAGAAGCTTTCCGGTCCGGGCAATACCCGTCTGAACCTCGTCAGCGATGAAGAGCACATTGTGCTTCCTGCAGAGGTCATATGCTTTTTTGATAAATCCATCTTCGGGTACATAGACGCCTGCCTCACCCTGGATAGGCTCAACGAGGAACCCTGCCACATCAGGATCATCCAGCGCCTTTTCGAGGGCGGGGAGATCATTGTAGGGGATGGTTATGAAACCGGGAGTGAAGGGACCGTAATCCTTGCGGGCATCCGGGTCGGTAGACATGGAAACAATTGTGATTGTGCGGCCATGGAAGTTGCCTTCACAGACGATGATTTTTGCCTGATCCTGCTTAATGCCCTTGACCAGGTAAGCCCATTTGCGGCAGAGCTTGAGTGCCGTCTCATCACCCTCGGCGCCGGTGTTCATCGGCAGAACTTTGTCATACCCGAAATACTTAGTCACGAACTCTTCATACTCACCGAGGACAGAATTATAGAATGCCCTCGAGGTGAGGGTCAGCCTTGAAGCCTGTTCTGTCAGCGCACCGATGATCTTCGGATGGCAGTGACCCTGGTTGACTGCTGAGTATGCAGAGAGGAAGTCGTAATAGCGCTTTCCCTCAACGTCCCATACGAATGGCCCTTCACCCCTGTCAAGAACCACCGGCAGGGGATGGTAGTTATGTGCTCCGTATTTCTCTTCTCTTTCAATGTAATCATGAGGTTTCATAGCTCAGTATTTTATGGTTTTACTTTCCTGCAGAGGGAGGCAATGATACAAACCTTTTTCGACAAAAAGAAAGAGAGTTATCAGCTTTCTTCTTCGCCTAGCAGGTCAGGCCTCTTTTCCCGGGTGATGCGGAGCGACTGTTCGAAGCGCCATTTTTCTATCTCGGGTGTGTTGCCGCCGAGGAGGAGTTCAGGCACCTTCCAACCCCTGTACTCTGCCGGCCTGGTGTACTGCGGCGGTGCCAGGAGACCGTCCTGGAATGAGTCGGAGAGAGCCGACTCTGAATCGGATATTGCTCCGGGCAGTAGTCTCACTACGGCATCGGTGATAACCGCTGCCGGCAGTTCGCCACCGGTCAGGACATAGTCGCCGATCGATATCTCACGGGTTATAAGATGCTCCCTTATGCGCTGATCAATACCCTTGTAATGACCTGCAAGAATGATGATGTTCTCCTTCATTGACAGCTCATTGGCCATCGATTGGGTAAAACGCTGACCGTCAGGAGAGGTGTAAATGACCTCATCATACCGTCTCTGCGAGGTGAGATGAGTGATGCAGTTGTAAACCGGCTCTATCATCATCACCATCCCGGCACCACCCCCGAAGGGATAGTCGTCAACATTCCTGTGTTTGTCGGTGGAATAGTCGCGCAGGCTGATGATATTGATCTCCGCAATGCCCTTTTCACGCGCCCGCCTGATGATTGACTCATCAAACGGACTGCGCAGAAGTTCAGGGAGTACTGTGATTATATCGATTCTCATAAAATTCCCGCTGTAAATCTAATATAGTTTTTTTGTATATTTGAAAACGACAAGTCGAAATTAACCATTAAACAAAAATTTAGATCATGGGAAAATTTGTTCTCTCGAAAAGGAAAAACGGTGAGTTTCAGTTCAATCTTCTTGCAGGCAATGGCCAGGTCATTCTGACCAGCGAGGGTTACGCATCAAAGCCTTCATGCATGAACGGTGTCAAATCAGTGATGAAGAATGCTGCTGAAGTGAAGAGGTTTGAATCAAAGGTTGCCAAGAATGGCAAGTTTCACTTCAACCTGAAAGCATCAAACGGCCAGGTGATTGGCAAGAGCGAAATGTACGAGTCAGAGTCCAGCCGCGAAAACGGTATCGCCTCTGTTAAGAAGAACGCACCTGGTGCAACAATTGACGACCAGACAAAGGCTTAACTATTTTTTTCTTTCGAAGACGATCTTACCGTCAACGACAGTATAATCTGCTTTAACTGACATAATCATCTCCTCAGGAGTATTGAAGATATTTTCTGAGAGGATGGTTATGTCTGCTAAATAGCCCTCCCTGAGCATTCCTTTCCTATCCTCCATGAACTGGGCGTAAGCGGCGCCAAGGGTGTAGTATTCAATAGCCTTTTCCATAGTGATCTTCTCCATCGGGAACCAGCCGTCACCCTCTTCGCCCTTGCGGTCCTTGCGTGTAACCGATGAATACAATCCCTCCATCGGATTTAACGGTTCCACAGAGTAATCTGTACCAAATGCCAGCTTTGCACCGTTGTCAGCCAGGCTCTTCCATGCATATGCCCAGCGACTGCGATCTGTTCCTATCCTCTTCTCGGCAAATCGCTTGTCTGTGATACAATGGGTGGGCTGCATCGAGGCTATAACGCCCAGGGCGCCAAACCGGGGGATGTCTTCTTCGATGAGTATCTGAGCATGCTCCGAACGGTGACGGCTGTCACGCACACCGTTGACCTCGCGGGCATTCTGATAGGCATTCAGGACCCAGTTGTTTGCTTTAGGCCCGATGGCATGAATGCCGATCTGGAAACCCCGGCTGTCTCCTGCCAGTACCCTCTCTTCAAGCTCACCATAGCTCATCTGCGGCAGACCGCTCTTGTCAGGCTCGTCAGTGAAGGGCTCAAACATCATCGCCGTGGCAGACCCCAGAGTGCCATCCATGAAATCCTTCAGGTAACCGAACCTGATCCAGTCGCCCGATGCCGGGTACTTCTGTCTCAGCTCCTCATACCTGTCAAGCCTGACCGGGTCGGCAGTAAGTTCACCACCTATGTCGATGCGGGAGGTCAGCCTGCCTTGTGCCATGATGGAGTCATACATGTCAAAGTCAGCACTTCCTGGAATCTGGATGCTTGTGATGCCGTATCCTGCAGCCATTTCCAGGGCAAGCAGGTAACCGCGCCACTCTCTCTCACCCTCCTCCTCGGCGCTCCTCTCAACTTTTACAGCTCCGGTCTTTATGAGTGACATGGCGCTCTCTTTAAGAATTCCTGTCGGTTCACCGGTTGCCGGGTCACGCATTATCTCTCCGCCGAACGGGTCGGGTGTGTCTTTAGTAATGCCTGATTGTGTCAGTACATAGCTGTTAACCAGGGCGCTGTGCCCGTCAGTGCGGCGAAGCACAACCGGATTGTCAGGGGAGACGGCATCAATTAGCTCCTTCACCGGCCATTCGCGCGTGGTGAACATCTCATGCTCCCAATGACCTCCGTAAATTAGCTGCCCCTTCTGTAAGCGTGCCACCTGCTCCTTCACCCTTGCCGTGATCACACCGGGATCAGTGACATACCTTAATTCTATGTAATCGGGATCCAGCGGGCCGAAGTGTGCATGGGCATCATTGAAACCGGGAAGCACTGACCTGCCGGCTGCATCGATAACCTTTGTGACCTCCGGGTCAATGTACCTGAGTATCTCTTTATCAGTGCCCACGGCCAGTATTTTATTGCCCTTGACTGCTACAGCCTCAGCATGCAGACTGAGCGGATCAGCTGTGAAAACCTTCCCTCCGGTGATTACAAAATCAGCCTTCTCAGCCTTCCTGCAAGCGGGGAAAACAAATAATAAAAGCACCATAACCATCAATGTTCCCTGTTTCATGACAACGATTTTCGTAAAACAGGTGCAAGATAAGAAAATAGGCATTATTTTAGTTGCTCATAAACCTGTGAACATAACTCCAATCATTGAACCCATGAGAAACAAGGTCATTCCACCCGGTTACCTATTTACCAGGCGTTATTCAAATTACGTATTTATGCTTCTCTTCCTGCTCTACGTTTTTGATTATGCAGACAGGATGGTGGTAAGCTCGATGTTCTCCTACATCCAGGCCGATCTGGGTATCAACGACTTCCAGTCAGGTTGGCTGGTTTCGGTAATATATCTGACTATAGGTCTTATAACCTTTCCGGTTTCACTTGTAATAGACAGGTGGAGCAGGACGAAAACCGTGGGCATAATGGCGATTGTCTGGAGCCTTGCAACCCTCCTGTGCGCTTTCACCGGCAACTATGTGCAGCTTTTTCTTGCACGTATTCTCATAGGATTCGGTGAAGCCGGTTATGCTCCCGGCGGCAGCGCCCTGATCTCAGGGATGTACCCTATGGAGAAACGTTCCAAGATGATGGGCTTGTGGAATGCTTCCATTCCAATCGGGTCTGCAATCGGTGTGACCATGGGAGGTATTATTGCAAGTACCTGGGGATGGAAACATGCTTTCGGGCTGGTGGCCCTTCCGGGGCTCATTATTGCGATCCTTTTCCTTTTCGTAAAGGATTACAAGACCGTTGCCCTCTCAAAAGTTGACGAAGCCAATCAGAATATCAAGATGGAGAGGAAGGATATTATTAAAGAGTTTCTGAAGAAGCCGTCGGTGATTTTCACTTATTTTGCTATGACCGCAATCGTATTCGTGACAACCGCCCTACTGGTCTGGCTTCCGAAGTACTTCCAGGTCACAAGCGGCATGGATCCCAAAAAGGCCGGCAGCCTTGCCGGGGCAGTAATGATGCTTGCATTGGTAGGCGCACCGCTGGGAGGATATATAATTGACCGCTGGAGAAAAACCATGCCAACGGCAAGAATGATCTATCCTGCCATCTCAACGTTCATTTCGGCTCTTCTTCTTTTCCTGGCACTTTATGTATTCAAGGGTACGATGCAACTGGTTTGCCTTTTCATCTTCGGTATTTTCATCATGCAGTTCATCAGCGGTGCAGCCGCTGTAACCCAGGACGTTATCCATCCCGGGTTGCGTGCAACGTCATATGCTATCGCCGTACTTGTTCAAAACCTGCTCGGATCATTCACGGCCCCGATAGCTCTCGGGCGAATATCTGACCTGACGAACATTAAGACAGCCGTAAGTATCCTTCCTTTTTCGCTTGTTCTGGGTGCATTGTTATTCCTCATTGGTGCAAGATACTATGTCAGGGACCTGAAGAAGGTTGCCCCGATAAAACTGGAGGCAAACTAAGTGATGACAGTCACCGGGATCAGGCCACATTGCCGGGAGGAAGACAGGCCTCACTGAAGATGTGCCGTTGACTGACTATTTCGTCGCTGGAATCAGAGGCTTCTCTGTGAGGGCTGATGTTTTAAATTTATTATAGTAAATTTGCACACCGAAAATCATACATGATGAAAGAGCTTCTGCAGAACAAGTATTTCAAATTCGGCGTGGCAGGCGTACTGTTCCTGCTATGGGTCATCTGGGTAGGCAATTACTGGCTGCTGCTCGGCCTCCCGGTTGTATTTGACATCTATGTCAGCAAAAAGGTGAACTGGGCATTCTGGAAGAAGCGAAATGGCAAGAACAGCACCGTGATCGAATGGCTTGATGCCCTCATCTTCGCAGTTATAGCTGTGACCCTGATCAACATCTTCCTCTTCCAGAACTACCGTATCCCCACACCCTCGATGGAGAAAACCCTCCTTGTGGGTGATCATCTTGCCGTAAGCAAGGTTGCCTACGGACCGCGTCTGCCCAACACCCCGATAGCGTTTCCCTTTACCCAGCACACAATGCCTCTCACCGGGGGAAAGGGCAAGTCATGGTCCGACCTTGTTCACTGGGATTACAAGAGACTCAAGGGATTCGGACATATTAAGAACGATGACATCGTGGTCTTTAACTTTCCGGAAGGGGATACTGTCTGTCTCGAACAGCAGGCAGTCAGCTATTACGAGATACTCAGGGAACGTATCGAGATGCTTACTGCGGAGGATCTCAGGACCGGGAAGACGCTGAGGAGCAAAGATGAATACTATTCACAGGCAAGACAGATGGTCTGGAATGAGTATACGGTCATCTACAGGCCTGTTGACCGCCGTGACAATTACGTGAAGCGTTGCGTGGGAATACCCGGAGATACAATAAGGATTGCAGGAGGGAAGCTCTTCGTGAATAACATTGAAGCAACAGAGCATAAGGGTCAGCAGACCTCATACTACGTCCGCACCAATGGCACCCGGATAAATCCAAAAGCTTTCGAGAGGATGGACGTATCGAAATCCGACCAGTCACTGATGCTCTCGGGAACGGTTTACAAGCTTCCGCTCACCGCTGAGAACGCGGAACTGATTTCAGGCTTTGCGAATGTGACGGGTATTGAGGCTGACTACCGCAGAGCTGGAGAATACGTCCCGGCAGTCTTCCCCCATGATCCGCAGTACAGGTGGAACGAGGACTACTTCGGCCCGCTCTGGATCCCGAAAAAGGGAACCACCATAAAACTTGACGCATCCAACATCAGCTTCTACTCTTCGGTCATTGACATATATGAGGATAATGACCTTGAGATAAAAGATACAGTGATCTATATCAACGGATCGCCGGCCGACAGCTACACATTCATGATGGACTACTACTGGATGATGGGAGACAACCGGCATGGCTCATCTGATTCACGTTACTGGGGATTTGTTCCCGAGGATCACATCATTGGCCGCCCGGTGCTTGTCTGGCTCTCCATTGACAAGGAAGCACAGGGATTCAAAAAGATACGATTCAACAGGTTCTTTAAAGCAGCCAAGAGATGATTTAAGATTTCCGATTTGCGATATTCGAATTAAATCGCAATTCGCAATTCGCAAATAAAAAAAGCGGGCCGCGGCCCGCTTTTTTTATTCCTTGACTTTATCCACGATTGCCTTGAAGGCTTCCGGGTGGTTCATCGCCAGGTCGGCCAGCGTCTTGCGGTTAAGGGAGATTCCCTTCTTCTCAAGCCCGCCGATAAATTGCGAGTAACTCATTCCGTGAAGGCGTACGCCGGCGTTGATCCTCTGGATCCAAAGCGCGCGGAACTGTCCCTTCTTGTCCTTGCGATCACGGTATGCATAGGCAAGACCCTTCTCAAGAACGTTCTTGGCAACACTGTAAACATTTGAGTTGCTGCCAAAGTACCCCTTGGTCTGTTTTAATATCTTCTTTCTTCTTGCCTTTGATGCTGGTGCGTTTGTTGCTCTTGGCATTTTCTTTCTCTTTTTCGGATGTAAGCGCCTCTGAAGGTCTTTTATGCTTCACATCCAGGTTAATAATTCAGTTGATTATCACTCTCACAGGCAGTAGACACTACTTCAGTCCAAGCATAAGCTTTACGTTCTTCTCATCAGCTTTGCTCACCAGTCCGTCATACGTAAGATTCCTCTTGCGCTTGGTCGACTTCTTGGTAAGGATGTGGCTCTTGAAAGCATGCTTACGCTTGATCTTACCTGTACCGGTCAAAGTAAATCTCTTCTTTGCACCCGGATTTGTTTTCACTTTTGGCATGTTGTTTATATATGTATAAAAAATAGTTTCTATTTCTTCTTCTTCGGAGAAAGGATGATGATCATCCTCTTTCCTTCCAGCCTGGGGGTCTGGTCCACTTTACCATACTCATCCAGATCACTTACAAACCTTGCAAGGAGCTTCTCTCCCTGATCCTTGAAGAGTATCGACCTTCCCTTGAAAAAGACGTAGGCCCTGACCTTGGCTCCTTCCTCCAGAAAGTTGATTGCATGCTTCAGCTTGAAGTTGTAGTCATGATCGTCAGTGTTGGGACCGAAACGTATCTCTTTGACCACAATCTTGGCTGCGTTGGCTTTGATCTCCTTCTGTTTTTTCTTCTGTTGATACAGGAATTTCTGATAATCAACAATTTTGCAGACCGGCGGGTCAGCATTGGGAGATATCTCAACAAGATCAAGTTCCATTTCATCCGCGAGTCTTAGCGCATCACTCAGGTTCATAACCTTCGCCTCTATGTTCTCACCCACAACCCTTACTGTCCTGGCTGTGATCCTGTTGTTGATCCGGTGTTCCGGTTCGGGTTTTCTTCCCGGCCTGGGCCTGGAAAAGATCGGTCCTGCTATTGTCTTGTCCTCCAGTTAAATTAATACTATCTTGTAAATCAATTTCTTAATTGCCAATCTCTCTACTGATCTCCTCCTTCACAAGGCTGATGAACTCTTCGGGTTTCATGACTCCCATGTCACCCTCGCCCTGCTTTCTGACGGAGACTGTTCCCGCCGCAACCTCTTTTTCGCCAATCACAAGAAGGTACGGGATTCTCTTTAACTCATTATCCCTTATCTTCTTACCTATCTTCTCGTTCCTGTCGTCAATCAGGGTGCGAATATCGTAATTATTAAGGAGATTTAAAACAGTTTTTGCATAATCATTGAATTTTTCGCTGATGGGCAGTATAACGGCCTGGTCAGGTGTAAGCCAGACGGGGAAACGGCCTGCTGTGTTTTCAATAAGCACAGCAACGAAACGTTCCATCGATCCGAAGATGGCCCTGTGGATCATTACGGGCTGATGCTTCCGGTTGTCGCTGCCCGCGTACTCGAGTCCAAACCGCTCAGGGAGGTTGTAGTCAACCTGTATTGTGCCCAGCTGCCACTTGCGGCCGATGGCATCCCTCACCATGAAGTCAAGCTTGGGACCGTAAAAGGCGGCCTCTCCCACGGCAACAGTGGTGATGAGCTTCTTCTCGCCGGCTGCTTCGATGATTGCCTTCTCTGCCTTCTCCCAGTTCTCATCTGATCCGATATATTTCTCACGGTTCGCCGGGTCTCTCAGTGATATCTGGGCCGTGAATTCGTTGAATCCGGCTATCTTAAAGATATACTGAACCAGGTCAATTATGCTCTTGAACTCCTCCTTAAGCTGGTCAGGCCGGCAGAAATGGTGAGCGTCGTCCTGGGTGAAGCTGCGCACCCGCGTAAGTCCGTGCAGCTCGCCGCTCTGCTCATAGCGGTAAACGGTACCGAATTCAGCCATCCTTACCGGCATATCCCGGTAGGAGTGGGGTGTGGCGTTAAATATCTCGCAGTGATGCGGGCAGTTCATGGGCTTGAGCATGAACACCTCGCCCTCCTGCGGTGTTGTGATGGGCCTGAATGAATCGGCACCGTACTTCTCAAAATGACCAGAGGTCTTGTAGAGATCGACATTGCCTATATGCGGGGTGGAGACCATGGTGTAGCCTCTCTGTTTCAATACTTTCGTCATGAAATCAATCAGCCTCTGTTTCATATCCGCCCCGCGGGGAAGCCAGAGCGGCAGTCCCATCCCCACCTTCTGCGAGAAGGCGAAGAGCTCCATGTCCCTGCCTATGCGGCGGTGATCGCGCTTGCGGGCCTCCTCGAGCATCACCATGTACTCGTCAAGCAGCTTTTGCTTCGGGAAAGTGATGCCATATATGCGTGTCATCATCTTCCTCTTCTCGTCACCACGCCAGTATGCACCGGCCAGGCTGAGAACCTTGATTGCCTTTATTGATGAGGTGTCTGGCAGGTGCGGCCCGCGGCAGAGATCGGTGAAGTTACCCTGACGGTAGAGGGTGATGGTCCCGTCTTCCAACTCCGAAATGAGCTCTGTCTTGTATTCATCGCCTTTTGCGGTGAAGAGATCCGTGGCGTCCTTCTTGCTCACCTCGGAGCGCACTATGGAACTGTTCTTCGCCGCCAGCTCCTTCATCTTGTCCTCGATAAGCGGCAGGTCAGAATCGGTGATCACCTTGCCTTCACCCGGATCAACGTCATAATAAAAACCATTCTCAATTGCAGGACCGATACCGAATTTCGTTCCGGGCCAGAGGGCCTCCAGAGCTTCGGCCATGAGGTGCGCCGACGAATGCCAGAAGGCATGCTTCGCCTCTGCATCATCCCACTTGTGGAACCTGACGGTGGCATTTTTATTAATCGGCCGCGACAGATCCCAAAGCTCACCGTTGACGGTGGCTGCATAGATATCGGCAGCCAGACCGGGACTGATTGAGCGGGCAACCTCATGACTGGTCACTCCGTTGCTGTATTCCCTCACTGAACCGTCGGGAAAGGTTATGCTGATCATATAATTCTCTTTTAAATAGTTTGCAAAGATAATATTTTTTAACGTTCGTTGAGATGACTGCTCTATGCAGCTTTTGAGCATAAATTTTGGAATTTATCAATTGGCACAGAATTTGGATTTAATAAATCAGCACAAAAAACGGGAATCATGAAAAGAATTTTAATCTCAACAGCAGCAGCGGCACTGATAATGCTTAGTTCATGCGAAATCCAGCCTGATGCTAACTTTTTTTCGGACAAGATCAGGGCTGAGATTGGGGAAGAGGTATTCTTCTTCAACGGATCCTACAATGCAACTGATTATGAATGGGACTTTGGCGACGGCACCTGGTCGGACGCATACGAGCCCGTTCACCCTTTCAACGCTTCGGGCGTTTTCACTGTGATACTCAGCGCCTACTCCAGGAACGGAAATGTAGACAAGTCTTACCTCGACATAGAGGTACTCTCTCCGACGATGCTTGAGATTGAGGTCCTTGAATGGTATGATGAATATCCCGTGGCAGGTGCCAGCGTGATACTCTATCCCACCGAGATAGACTGGGACAATGAGACAAACGCCATCATTGAGGGTTTCACCAACAGCTCCGGCAAAGTGGTATTCACCAACCTGCAACCCCGGGTTTATTATGTGGATGTTTGGCATGTGAACCATAATAACTACACTCTCAGGAATGAGCCGGATGGTGTGAAATAGATCAGGACCGACCAGCTTCTTAAAAACGAGCTGAATCAGTTTATTGCCTGGGTCGATTACACTGGAACCAAGAGCGCCTCAAAGCGCGACAGGAGTCAGCTGCTTCCCATGAAAGAGAGAAGCGATAAAGCCGCAGCCAGGAAGTAATCAGTATAAAAGACAAAATAAATACATGAACTTTTCCATTTAATAAATTTCGTTAAGTTTGTGAGTTCACTAACCTAATCGAGATAATCAAATGGAAACAAAATTCGCGCTTGGCGGGATAGACTATCTGATAATGATAGTCTATTTTGCCTTTGTACTGGGTATAGGGTGGGCCCTGAAAAAGTACATGAAGAATGCTTCTGCCTTCCTCGAAGCGGGAAGATCTATCCCGGCATGGGTGGCAGGTCTGGCATTCATCTCCACCAATCTCGGAGCTCTCGAGGTGATGGGTATGACAGGTTCCGGTCTGAAGTATGGTATGCTCACAGCACATTTCTACTGGATTGGCGCCATACCGGCAATGGTCTTCCTTGCCCTATTCATGATGCGTTTTTACTACGGATCAAAGGCACGTTCAGTGCCTGAATACCTGAAGCTTCGTTTCAATGAGAAGACGCGCGGACTGAACGCTATCCTGTTTGCGGTAATGACCGTTCTGGCATCTGGTATCTCCATGTACGCCCTTGCACTGCTCCTTGAAAATGTCCTGGGATGGAACTTCAACGTGTCACTCTTTGCTTCGGCGGCCATTGTCCTTGGATATACCTATCTCGGAGGACTCTCTTCCGCCATCTACAACGAAGTGCTTCAGTTCTTCATAATAATTATCGGCCTCCTGCCCATGGCTTTCCTTGTCATGAAGGACGTTGGAGGATGGAGCGGTATGCAGGCCAGCCTGGCTCCGATAGTGGAAAGCAAGGGTTTTGCCGCTGACGCCTGGACCACCACCTGGAAGTATACCGGCACCGGGGCAGGAAACCCGCTGGGAGTAGCGTGGTACGGTATCTTCGCTGGACTGGGATTTGTGCTTTCATTCGGCTACTGGTGCACCAATTTCCTGATCGTACAGCGCGCCATGGCAGCCGAATCAATGACGGCTGCACGCAAGGTACCACTCATTGGTGCCATACCCAAGATGTTCATCCCCTTCCTGATCATCGTCCCTGGCATCGCTGCACTGGTGCTTCTGAATGATCCGCTGAAGGGATTTGCACTCCCGCTCAATGACGCCGGACAGCCAATCTATGACTATACAATCATAATGCTGCTCAAACAGTACCTGCCCGCCGGTGTCCTTGGCCTCGGCGTAACAGCACTGCTTGCCTCCTTCATGTCAGGGATGGCCGGGAACGTATCGGCATTTAATACGGTCTGGACATACGACATTTATCAGAGCTATATCCGGCCCTCAACAGGCAACAAGGAAGCTGATGACAAGCATTACCTCAAGGTCGGAAAGATGGCTACGATAGTCGGAGTGCTGGTAAGCATAGCAGCAGCATATATCGCCAGCAAGTTCGGCAACATAATGGACTTCCTTCAGACAATCTTCTCAATGATCAATGCTCCGCTCTTCGCCGTGATATTCCTGGGGATGTTCTGGAAACGTTCCACCGGCAACGCGGCATTCACAGGACTTCTTGTCGGATTCCTTCTGGCTCTTGTGCATCACGGCCTCACACAGCCCGAAGGTGCCACCACGCTTGTCAAGGGCGGCTGGCTGGGAGTGATACATACATACCCGGTTGAAATGGCACAGAACTTCTGGACAGCCATAATAGCCTTTACCGTGGCGACGCTGCTCACTGTGGTAATCTCAATGCTTTCGAAACGCACAAAGACCGATGCGGAACTTGACGGCCTCGTCTACTCGATGACGAAGAAACTCGACGACAGCGGTGTGGTGTGGTACAACAGACCCTGGTTCCTCGCTGTGATTGTGGGAATTATTATGATTGTGCTCTCAATTTTGTTCTGGTAACCTAAAAAAACGACGATCATGTTAGATATAAGATTTCCAATTGGACTGATGTTCTCGATTTTCGGGCTGATTATAACCGTTTATGGCCTGGCCACCATTGGCAATGACGTTATGTACGCACGTTCGCTTGGGGTGAATGTTAACCTGATATCGGGTATATTTACACTGCTGTTCGGACTCATCATGCTTTTCTTCTCCGATCCGATGAAGAAATTGATGAAGAGAAAATAACAGAGAACTGACAAAAAAAGCTGCCCGGGCAGCTTTTTTTTTGTCTGAAGGTCTGAGAGCCAAATGATCGCGAGCAGCGCTTAAAGAATTATACCCCGCCTGCCTTTCACAATTTTTGATGGTCTACCAAAAAATCTCTAATCAATCTGATCTGCAATGCTTTATGGCCTACGGCCAAATTTGTCATGTGTATCTTTGATCTACAATGCTTTAAGCCCTACGGGCTAATATTTGACTCCGGCTGCTGACTGAAGACTATTGCTGCTGCCTGATATCAAATACCATCAGAGAATACTGACGGTGGCAATGACCGCATATTGTAACGCGATGCCATCACCTCGCCGTATGCCCCTGCAGAGCGGATGGCTATCAGGTCGCCCCGACGGGTCTCTGGCAGTGCTATTAATTTGCCGAAAGTGTCGGTCGTCTCACAGACCGGCCCCACAACGGTATATCTCTTCTCCTGACCGTCAGCGGTGAGATTGTCAATACGGTGATAGGCATGGTAAAGTGCCGGCCTCATCAGTTCGGTCATTCCGGCATCAAGGATCACAAAGGTCTCGGCAGCGCCGGGCTTGACATAGAGTACCCTTGATATCAGGGAACCACAGTTGGCGGTGAGTGACCTGCCAAGCTCGAAGGAGATTGTGCTGCGTATCCTGCCGTCGAGATGGTTTTTGAAGGTGTCAAAATACTCTGCAAAGGGAGGGAAGCGGTCAGGGTCATCATAGTTCACGCCTAATCCCCCGCCCACGTTTATATCCTCCGGCTCAAGACCCCTGCCGGTCAGCCACTGCCACAACTCGTTGATCCTCGAACAAAGGTTACGGTAGACTCGCAGGTCGGTGATCTGAGACCCGATATGAAAGTGTATTCCACTGTAATGAATGTTGCGAAGCTCCTTCATCTGTTCAGTCACCCTGTCAAGCTCAACTATCCTGATCCCGAACTTGTTCTCATCGGTGCCTGTGGTTATGTGCCTGATGGTATGTGCCTCCACGTTGGGATTTATCCGGAGCGCCACTGATGCCTTTTTGCCCATCCTGCCGGCAATCGAGTCAATGACCTCCAGCTCGGCAGCAGATTCGACATTGAAGCACTTGATGTCCAGACCCAGCGCCTTCTCAATCTCACGGTCGCTCTTGCCTACACCGGCAAAGACAGTCTCATGCGCCTGGAAACCGCAGGCAATGGCGTGCTCAACCTCGTTGCCGCTGACACAATCGGCCCCCAGCCCGTATCCTGCAATGATCTTCATAATCACCGGATTGAAGTTGGCCTTCACGGCGTAATGGACCTGAAATCCCCGGTCGGCAGCTTCACCTGACGCTACAGAGAGCGTCTCGTTAAGCATCTCAAGATCATAATAATAGTAGGGGGTCGCCTGACCCTCCAGTTTTTCAGCAGTCTCTTTGGTGATCATTCTTTCTATGCAAATAACTTTTCACTGAGCGACTTCAGCGCGGTGATCTTGTCGCTTGTGTTGATAAGTATGGAAACACTGTTTTCGCTGCCGCCATATGAAATCATCTTGACCGGGATGTCGTTCAGTGCCTCGAAGATCTCAGGGGCTGACCCGACACGGTCAGGACGGAAGTCGCCAACCACGCAAATGATCGTCTGGTCTCTCTCTACCTCAACAAGTCCGATCGAACTCAGCGACTTCACTATGTCATTGAGAAAGGTTGGGTCTTCAATTGTCAGTGAAACAGATACTTCGGAGGTAGTGATCATGTCTATTGGCGTTTTGAAGGCTTCAAATGCCTCGAAGATCCTCCTCATAAATCCGTAGGCCATCAGCATCCTGTCAGAGCGTATCCTTATGGCAATAATCCCGTCCTTTGCAGCTACGGCCGTGTAATCCTGCAGGGTAGACGCAGAGGTGATCAGGGTACCCTCATCGGCAGGCTCCATAGTGTTCTTGAGCCTTACCGGTATATTCTTCAACCGTGCGGGATTGATGCTCGACGGATGGAGTATCTTCGCACCAAAATAGGCAAGTTCGGCCGCCTCGCTGAAGGAGAGATTTCTTATTACCTTCGTGTTTTCAACATACCTGGGGTCATTGTTATGCAAGCCGCTGATGTCAGTCCATATCTGAACCTCCTCAGCAGTCAGGGCTGCTCCAATGATCGTGGCACTGTAATCGCTGCCTCCCCGGCGCAGGTTGTCGGTCTCTCCGAAGACGTTCCGGCAGATGAAGCCCTGGGTAATGATGATCTTCTCGTCCTTAACAGATGCCAGTTCACGCTTCAGGTTCTCCCGGATGTAAAAATAGTCGGGTTCCCCATCCTTGTCTACCCTCATGAAATTTAGGGCGGGAATGAGGGAGGAGCTGATTCCGGTCTCCAAGAGGAGAAAATGAAGCAAGGCAGTTGACAGGAGCTCACCCCGCGCAAGGATACGCTTTTCATTGTGCCTGCTGAATTCCCGCGAAAAGAGAGATGTGATGAAATTGAACTGTTCGCTGATTAGATCATTGGCCTTCTCTGACCACATGGAAGAGGAGTAGAGCTCATCAGCAACGGTGTGATATTTTGCGTGAAGAAGCTCAGTCCTCCGGGACGCCCCCTCCCTGTCACCATCGGAATAGAGCCGTGATATCTCTTCCAGTTCATTGGTGGTACCGGCCATAGCCGACAGTACCACAATCTTAACCTCCCCGTCACTGATAAGGGGTATCAGTGACCTGAAACGTTCGGGACTTCCCACTGATGTGCCGCCGAATTTGTATACCTTCATTTTCTTTAATACAAAGAAGAGTTTTTGTTATGGTTCTGCCCGTTAATCATTTCATTAATAAGAACTTAATGCATATCATATAAACCAGTTGCCATTTTGATATGATTCTTCATCTTATTGGCAGACTATTTGCTAATTTTAAGCTGTCAAATATAGATAAAAGTGTAACTGATTAAATTGAATTGGTGCTTTTTTAGGGCATAATTGTCTTTAGTTCAAAAGGAGGTTAGAATGAAAAAAATGAAGTACTTTACCTTACTGTTACTATTCCTGCCCGCCTGTGCCCTTTTTTCGCCCAGGAGCAGCCAGGAACCAGTGGATCCTCAGATACAGTCTGGATCTGACAGCACTGAATATAAACTTGTTGTCTTTGACCAGGGATTTGAAACATGGTTGCTTATGCAGCCGCTCAATCAGCATTCCGTCGAGTACTACAAGGTTAGGAACAGGGCTTATGTAATGGAATGGAATAACCGTTTTATGAACGCGAGGCGTTACAGGGGCCTGTACGAAAGCTATATAGATTACGATCCTTTTATTGATTACGGGCTTGAGTTTGAACGCCGTCTTTACTATTACTTCAAGTATTTCGAGGAGACCAACAGAGTCCGGCTGGATCCGGGATATTAACAGCGTAAATATTTTTTGTCATTTTCATATTCAGGGTATTTGATAAAGAAAAAATCTTTATTTTTGCAGCCGCATTGAAGGATAAATGCAGTGTGGCATTAAATGGTGGCACCCTAATTATCCGGCAAGTGGCCCAGATGGCGAAATTGGTAGACGCGCTAGTTTCAGGGACTAGTGTCAGTAATGATGTGCAGGTTCGAGTCCTGTTCTGGGCACAAAAAACAACACAGAGCGCAGTGCAAAGAGTACAGGGCAGTAACATACTGCCCTGAGTCCTGAGCTCAGAGCTCTGAGTCAGAACCGCCCAGGTGGTGAAATTGGTAGACACGCCAGCTTGAGGGGCTGGTGCTCGTAAGGGTGTGCAAGTTCGAGTCTTGTCCTGGGCACACATAAAAAAGCTGCGGAAACGCGGCTTTTTTATTGGAGATTTACGATCTGCGATTTCCGATTTTTAATAATTCGAAAATCGCAATTCGCCAATCGCAATTCATTCGGTTCTTGCATCATACACGGCCTGCAGTATCCTTCCTCTTATTGAAAGGTCGGACAGCCTGTTTGGGTCTCTTGTGGGGTAGACCCTGTTGCTCAGAAAGACGTATGAGATCCCCTCTTCCGGGTCAACCCAGATGAAGGTGCCAGTGAAGCCGGAGTGCCCGAAGCTTGCGGGCGAGGCCGAATGACAGGGGTAGGCCTCCTCCGGCGGGATTGTATCATTCCCCAGTGACGGTTTGTCAAACCCCAATGCCCTCCGGTTATCATTTTCGGGGTACTGCACCCTGGTAAACTCCTTCAGTACATCACTGCTGAGAACCCTTACACCTCCGTATTCGCCACCGCGGCGGTACATCTCAACCAGCTTGAGCAGATCATTGCCGGTGGCAAAGAGGCCGGCGTGACCCGATACTCCGCCGAGCATCGCAGTACCCTCATCATGTACTGTACCCCTGAGTAACTGCTTCCTGAAGAGAGAGTCATACTCAGTGGGGACGATGCGCTCCCTGGGATACTTCTCAAGCGGATTGTAGGTGATATTGAAAGCCCCGATTGGACGATAGATATTGACCGGTGCAAACCTGTCGATAGTGCTGTCTGTCAGACTCTCGATAATCTCCGCCGCAAGGATGAAGGTGAGGTCGGAGTAGACGTATTTCTTCTGTCCCATGGGACTGTCACGTATCTCCCTGAACATCTCCTTCAGATAATGCCGGTTAATGTACATCGAGTCGGTCACCGGGAGGGCAAACCTTCTGTTGGTGTAATCACTGAAGATGCCTTTTCTGAAGGTGCTGTCGTTCTCCATGGTATTCCTCCAGAAGGGTATCCATGACCTCAGCCCGGCCTGGTGTGCGAGCATCTCCCGCAGGACCATGTCACCCTTGTCGGAGAACCGGTACCAGGGCAGATAGTGCCCCAGTGGCTTATCCGGATCAAACACTCCCCGGTCATAAAGCAGCATCAGAGAGGGTGTGGCAGCGGAGACCTTGGTCACTGACGCCAGGTCCCACAGATCATGCTCACCAACCGCCTCGGTACTGTCATAGAGATGAAAACCGTAACACTTGTTAAGCACTACAACTCCCCTGCGAGCAATCAGTACATGGCAACCCGGGAAGGCAAGGCTGTCAAGCCCTTCCTTAATGATGGAGTCTACCTTGCTGATCAGTCTCACGGTTGACAGACCTGCGTTCTCGGGAAACCCGAACTGGAGCCTGATATTGCCTGCGGTCTTTATTCCAGCGCCCAGCGGGTATGCCTGATTGACCGTCACCGGCAGTTTCCCTGAAGCACCGATCGCGCCGAAGAGCAGTTGCACCGCAACCTGGTGCGTGTAATTGTTATCCTGGTATGCCACAAGCAGTGCCGTAGGCTTTTTCGTCATGTCGAGACGCGCAATACCGTAGGGATTGCCGAACCAGATGACAGCTGACCGGTCCAGGGCGGCAATCTGCCGGAAGAGACTGTTCAGCGCCGGTGTCACTCCGTAGAGCCCGGCAGGCTTTTGTTCAAGGGAACAGAACCCCGCTATGACCACATCATAGTCTTTCAGCT
The DNA here is from genome assembly GCA_002402965.1 of Bacteroidales bacterium UBA4788. Lineage (GTDB taxonomy): Bacteria > Bacteroidota > Bacteroidia > Bacteroidales > VadinHA17 > SR-FBR-E99. Next base: position 41,758 of record DHGW01000062.1, on the reverse strand, counting down.
TCGACATGACAAAACGTGCACCCTGCTCATTGGAGGGATCGATAAAATAGTGGTCGGCATTTGTATACCTGTCGGTCATCCTCTGGAATTCGGTCATTGCCAGTCGATTAACCGATACGGTGGCAATCCTCATCCGGTCAAGCCTCCCCAGCGGAACAAGATTGTCATTGTTCTCCAGCAGGGTCATGGCACCGGCATACAGATCACGTATCAACGCCGGATGTTCTGATGCAGGGATACCTGTACCTGCCGGGGGTGAGCCTTCCTTTCCCCTGTTCAGGCTTTCGAGCCACAACTTGGCTTCCAGTAATCTCCGGCATCTGTCAGTGATCTCGCTGACTGATATCTCGCCCTTCTCCACTCTCTTCGCAATCTCATCTATGGCACGGACCGGGTCAGTCGAATACTCAATTATGTCATTGCCTGCCATGAGCGCTTCGGCGTCGGCAATTCCTGAAGGAAATGTAAGGGTAGCGCCGGCCATATTCATGGCATCGGTGAGAATCAGACCCTTAAAACGTGTTTCCTCTCTCAGGATACCTCTGATCACCTTCCTTGAAAAGGTTGCGGGCAATCCTGAATCATCGAGTCCCGGTACGCTTATGTGTGCCGTCATTACAGCCCCGATGCCCTCGTCTGCCAGTCGCCTGAAGGGTACCAGTTCCACTCTCTCGAACCGGTCACGGTCACCCCTGATGACGGGCATCCCGGTATGTGAGTCTGTGTCAGTGTCCCCGTGGCCGGGAAAATGCTTCGCGCATGCAATGACACCGTTGTCCTGCAACCCTTTCATGTACATGACAGCCTTCTCCGCAACCCTCTCAGGATCCTCTCCGAATGAACGATAGTTTATGACGGGATTCAGTGGGTTGTTGTTCACATCAGCCACAGGCGCCAGGTTCAGGTTCACGCCTATGTCACGGCACTGCCATGCGACAGCTGCCCCCATCCTGTATATCAGCGAGTCGTTCTGCAACGCTCCCATGGTCATCTGGTACGGGAAATCCTCAATCTCCCTGAGCCTCATTCCAGTACCCCATTCGGCATCCTGTGCAATGATCAGCGGAATTCTTGATACCTGGCTGATCCGCCCGGTGAAATCGACCTGCAGGTCACGCGATCCTTCAAAGAAAATCACTCCACCCACACCGTACTTCATCACCAGCTCCTCAACCTGCCTGTAATTACCGCCTCGCTCATCTGCCCATGCCGGCACCCAGACCAATTGCGCAATCATCTCCCTGACGGTCATGGTGTTGAGAATACTGTCGACCCTTGGGTCACCTGCAAACTTCTTCCATGGCACATTATTTTCTGCGGGCCGTGACCCTGATACGGTCAGCAGTAAGATGACAGTTGCAGCAATCGGGGTCAGGAAGGTCTTTTTCATTGGATGAGTTGATTTTGAATGGAATCAAAAATAGCATTTTTCTTTGTTATTCTTTTCCCGGTTGATTGGTGCCAATTTGCTATTTTTACCCGATCAATACAATGGATATGGCAGCAACAAAGAGTTCCGGAAAGAGCGCAGGCAAATCAGCGCGGCTGATGTCTCTTGACGTATTCAGGGGAATGACGGTAGTTTTCATGATCATCGTCAACACCCCCGGCACATGGAGTCATGTGTATGCTCCCCTCAGGCACGCCTCATGGCATGGCTGCACGCCCACCGACCTTGTCTTCCCTTCATTCCTGTTTATTTCCGGGGTAGCAATGTTCTATTCGCTCCGCAAGTTCAACTTCGCGTTTTCGGGCCCTGCACTGTTCAGGATACTGAGGAGGGTAGCACTGATTTTTGCCGTCGGTCTTTTTCTGAATATCTTCCCTCGCTTTGTCCGTGACTACGATACCCTGCGCATTATGGGCGTACTGCAGAGGATAGCGCTGGCATGGGGACTGGGAGCAGTAATAGTGCTGCTTATCAAAAAGAATTATATCTGGATTGCAACTGCGGTGATACTGCTGGGATACTGGGCGCTGATGCACTTTATGGGCGGAGCTGATCCCTACTCTCTCGAGGGAAACTATGCCCGCACGGTCGACCTTGCAATTATCGGTGAGAACCATCTGTACAAGGGCTTCGGCATACCTTTTGACCCGGAGGGCCTCCTGAGCACCCTGCCCGCAACAGCGACAGTACTTCTCGGCTTCATGGCAGGCGGACTGATAACAGGTAAGGGCAACTCCTGGAAGACTGTTGGCTTGCTGACATTTGCCGGAGTACTGCTTATTGGCGCCGGACTGCTCTGGGGAGAGTATTTCCCGATCAATAAACCTATATGGACCAGTTCTTATGTCCTCTATGCCGGTGGTATAGGGATGGTTGTTCTGGCATTGCTCTTCATGATAGTGGACATCTGGAATCTGAAGGGATGGACCGGCTTCTTCAATACTTTCGGAACCAACGCACTCTTTACCTATGTGCTTGCCGGGATGCTCACAAAGACCCTGCTGATAATCAAGATAGGGGAGGTCTCGCTCTATAACTGGATATTCACGCATATCTGCAGCCCGCTGTTCCAGGAACAGAAGCTGGCCAGTCTGCTGTTTCCTATATTACTTGTGACCGTCATCTGGGCAATTGGATATATACTATACCGTAAAAAGATAATCATCCGGCTCTGAAATGGATATAAGGACTTCCGTTGAAAAGGCCTTCCTCAGGTGGAAGGGCTCTGCTCCCGAAATAATAACCCGCCTCCCGCAGTCAGGTTCCGACAGGATCTACTTCAGGCTCATTTGCCGGGAGGATCAGATCATTGGGGCATACAACCCCGGCCGTGAGGAGAATGAAGCCTTTGTCGGTTTCTCAAACCACTTCAGGTCGAAGGACCTGCCGGTACCGGAGATATATGTCTACTATCCCGAAGAAAGAATCTATTTCCTTGAGGACCTCGGTGATACAAATCTCTTCACATGGCTTGCCCGCCGGTCTGACGAAGAGCGGTTCAACAAAGAGACGGAAAACCTCTTCCTCAATGTTGCACATGATCTTGTCAGGATTCAGACGGAAGGCATCAGGGACCTGGATCTTTCGCTCTGCTATCCGCACCGCAGCTTTGACCGGCAGAGCATCGTGTGGGATCTGAACTATTATAAGTACATGTTCCTTAAACTTATAGGAGCACCCTTCAATGAGACAAGGCTGGAGCGTGATTTCGAGATACTGACCCGCTTCCTCCTTGATGCCGGCCAGGAGTATTTTCTCTTCCGCGACTTCCAGACCGCCAACATCATGATAAAGGACGGAAAGCCGTGGTATATTGATTACCAGGGAGGCAGGCTCGGGGCGCCGCAGTATGATATTGCCTCGCTGGTGTATGACGCCAAGGCGTATATCCCTGAGAAGATCAGAAAGATGACAATTGACCGTCACACGGACCTCTTCGCCGCTGCCACAGGCAAGCCCAGGGAGTCAATCGAGATGTACCAGGGCGCATTTACACTTGTCAGGCTGATGCAGGCGCTCGGAGCCTTCGGGTTCCGTGGGCTGCATGAGAACAAACCCACCTTCAATGAGAGCATCGTGCCTGCAGTGGAGCTGATGAACGGACTGCTTGAAAGTGATGCGGTGAAGATAGACCTTCCTGAACTGAAGAAAGCCTCCCTGGCGGTGCCGCTCCAGAGAAAGTACCGCATTCTGGAGCATTACCAGGACCTGGTCACGATACACATTGAAAGCTTTTCTTACGTAAGGGGAAGAATGATCAGCTATGACAATGGCAGCGGATTTGTATTTGATTGCCGCGGACTGCGCAATCCTGTGACTGTGGCTGAACTGAACGAGCTCAACGGACTCGATCCTGAAATCATTGAGTTCTTCAACAATGACGATGAGGCAGTAGCTTTCGCAGGCGACTGCACCAACATCATCCGCAACTCACTTCCTATGATGAGAAGAAAGGGAATACTGGATATTCACGTTGCTTTCGGCTGTATAGGAGGGCATCATCGCTCTGTCTGGTGCGGTGAGAGGGTGTCTTCCATGCTCTCGGCTATGCCGGGTGTTGAAGTGACCGTTAACCATACTGTGCTCGGAAAATGAAAGCAATGATCTTTGCCGCCGGCCTCGGCACAAGGCTGGGAGAGCTGACGCGCTCAATACCCAAGGCTCTGGCTGACATCAACGGCCGGACCATGCTGGAACTTACGGCTGAGAAGCTCGTCAGGGCAGGGTTTGATGACCTGCTGATTAATATCCACCACCACCCGGAACAGATGCTCGGAGAGATTGAGAAACTGAGCGGAAAGGGTTATACAATCACCGTCTCCGATGAGCGGGATGAATTGCTCGACACTGCTGGCGGATTGCTGAAGGCCAGAAACTTTTTTGATGACAGACCCTTCCTCTGCCACAATGTGGATGAGTTCACTGACCTGGATCTGGCCGGGATGTACCGGCAGCATATTGAATCTGGCGCCCTCGCGACTCTGGCGGTACGGCACAGACCTGGCAACAGGATGCTGCTGGTGGACAATGCGGGTCGTCTTCGCGGATGGCGCAACAACGCTACAAAGGAGGAGATAATCACGGTGGAGAGCAGCAGGAAGCTCGAAGAGGTGGGCTTCTCCGGTATACAGATGCTTTCACCCTCCATTTTTGGCCTGATGACTGAGGGAATCTACTCCCTGACCTCCCTCTATATCATGCTGGCAAAGAACCACAAAATTATGACCTGCCTGCATGACTACGGTTACTGGTTCGACTGCGGGACGCCGAAGAACCTTGAGAAGATACGGGCCCACCTACGTGACGGGAAGTAAAAACTGGTTTCCTCAATAGCCTGACAAATGGCGAATGGACGCCATAGATGTCAATACGTCGTGAAAAACATTATTGCAAAGCGTGTTACATCCATTTCTTTCTTCTGAGGAGCAGCACACCGGCTGTGGCCAGTATGACCGATCCCCCGAGTATAAACCAGAATGCATTCATGTTGTGCTCCAGCCTGTTGGGTACGTTCATCCCGTAGAAGCTGGCAATGAGGGTTGGTATCATCAGTATGATCGTGACGATGGTCAGCGATTTCATCACGATGTTCAGGTTATTCGATATGACAGATGCAAAGGCATCCATCATCCCGCTCTGAATGTCACTGTAAATCTTTGCCATCTCAATCGCCTGCCGGTTTTCGATGGTGGCTTCCTCCAGAAGGTCTGACGAGAATTCGTAGTCACGAATCCACTTCGAATTCTTAAGCTTAAGCATCATCATCTCATTGGACCGGAGAGAAGTTGTGAAATATACCAGGCACTTCTCCATCTTCAGAAGCCTGTGCAGCTCCTGGTTGCGGGTCGACTTCTCCAGATCCTGCTCAATCATCGCAGTCTGGTTGTTTATCTGCTTCAGGTAACGGTGGTAGAACATCGTAGTCCTCAGGAAAAGATGCAGGATCAGGTCAATCTTGGTCTCAATTGTAATTCCTTTGCCGCTGCGGCTGAAGAAGTCGTCAAGCACCTCATTATTCCGGTGGCATATTATCACCAGGCTGTTCTTGTCAAGCACGAGCCCGAGCGGTATGGTGGTAAAAGGAAATCCGTTCGACTGATTCTGGTAAGGGATACGGTAGATCATCAGCAGCATGTCATCCTCGACCTCCATGCGAGATCGCTCGTCAACGTCAAGAATGTCAGCAAGAAAGTCCTCCGGAACCTTCAGGGTGGACTTAAGAATACCCAGCTCTGAAGGAGTGGGATCAGTGACGTTAACGATGCAACCTTTTTCAAATGAGTTCAACGGAAGGAGACCGTTGGGGATCATCTGCCAGTAAGTAATCATTCTAGTACCTCCTCTTTTTTGTTCCACAGAGGTACCGCTTCCGGCTTACCTCGGCAGAACTAAATTAATAAAACGGCTCGCGTGATAATCGTCCATAATAGACAACTGTATTGATACGAGTGCAAAAATATAACTTTTATACTAACCGCATCCCGGAGCCGCAAAAAAATGTCCAAAAAAATTACCTTTGCATTAAACCTAATTATAACGTGATGGGAAAGGTACTTGTTGTTGGAGCCGGCGGCGTGGGAACAGTGGCTGTGACAAAGATGGCAAAGTTGCCTGATGTTTTTGACGAAATTTTACTGGCCAGCCGCACCAAATCAAAGTGCGATGCAATTGCTGAAAGGATCGGCGGCAACAGGATTCAAACCGCCAGGGTCGATGCCGACAATGTGACTGAGATGACTGAGTTGATCCGCTCCTTCAGACCTGACCTGGTGGTCAACCTGGCTCTGCCGTACCAGGACCTCAACATCATGGAAGCATGCCTTGCCACCGGCGTCGCCTATCTTGACACGGCCAATTATGAACCGCCCGAAGAGGCTAAATATGAATATTCATGGCAGTGGGCTTACAACGACCGCTACCGCGAAGCAGGGCTGACCGCAATACTCGGCTGCGGCTTCGACCCGGGAGTGACGGGAGTGTTCACCGCCCATGCCGCAAAACATCACTTCAGTGAGATACATTGCCTCGATATAGTCGACTGTAACGCGGGCGACCACGGGAAGGCTTTCGCAACCAACTTCAATCCCGAGATAAACATCCGCGAAGTGACACAGAAGGGTAAGTACTGGGAGAATGGCAAATGGATTTACACCGAACCCCATGAGATTCACAAGCTGCTGACCTACCCGGGTATCGGACCGAAGGAGTCATATCTCATTTATCACGAGGAACTTGAGTCACTTGTTAAACACTTCCCGGCTATCCGCAGGGCCCGTTTCTGGATGACTTTCGGACAGGAGTATCTAACTCACCTCAGGGTGATACAGAACATCGGGATGGCCAGGATCGATCCGGTCATGTACAACGGCATGGAGATCATACCGATACAATTCCTCAAGGCAGTTCTTCCCAACCCGGGGGAACTGGGTGAGAACTACAAAGGATGGACTTCAATAGGATGCCGGATCCGTGGCCTCGACAAGCAGGGGAAGGAGCGGACCTACTATATATGGAACAACTGCAGCCACGAGGAGGCATACCGCGAGACCGGAACACAGGCTGTTAGCTTTACCACCGGCGTACCTGCAACAACGGGTGCCATGATGTACATGAAGGGTCTCTGGAAGAAACCCGGCGTATGGAATGTGGAACAGTTTGATCCCGATCCCTTCCTCACTGAACTCTCTCGCCTCGGCCTGCCGTGGCACGAAAAGTTTGACATTGACCTCGAACTCTGATATGATTGATTACCAGAAGGTTCCTTCACCGTGCTATGTCATTGACGAGGAGAGGCTTAGGCGGAATCTCAACCTGATAAGGGATGTTGCACAGGCTTCGGGCGCCGAGATAATACTTGCATTCAAGGGTTTCGCTATGTGGTCGGTCTTTCCGATTGTACGCGAATATGTTTCAGGTGCGGCTGCCAGCTCCATTCACGAGGCCAGGCTCTGCTACGAGGAGATGGGAGTTCCGGCACATACATACGCACCTGCCTTCCGCAGGGAGGAGTTCGGCACGATACTGCGTTACAGTTCACACATTACATTCAACTCGCTGGCACAGTACAGGAAATTTCTGCCTGCCCTGCAGAAAGAGGGCAAGCATATTTCTCCCGGTCTTCGCATAAACCCCGAATACTCGGAGATAGCGCACGGAATCTATAACCCCTGCTCACCGGGATCACGCCTGGGAGTCACAACCGCCGATCTTGCAGACGGACTGCCGGAAGGGGTGGAGGGACTGCATTTCCATGTGCTGTTCGAGTCGGACTCATATACTCTGGAGAAGGTGCTTGCAGTGGTAGAAGAGAAGTTCGGGCACTTGCTGCCAAAACTCAAATGGCTTAATATGGGTGGCGGGCATCTGATGACGCGCCGTGATTACGATACCGGACACCTTATAGGACTGTTGAAACGTTTCAGGGAGAAATACAATATTCATCTCATCCTGGAGCCTGGAAGCGCCTTCGCCTGGGAGACAGGTGAACTGGTGGCTACCGTAGAGGATATCATTGTCCGTGATGGAATCAAAACGGCAATCCTTGACGTCTCCTTCACTGCACATATGCCAGACTGCCTCGAGATGCCCTACAAACCAGTGATAATGGGTGCCTTTGATCCGGTGCCGGGCAAACCTGCCTACCGCATGGGAGGCAACTCCTGCCTCTCAGGCGACTTCATGGGCGACTGGTCGTTCCACCGTGAGCTGGAGGTTGGTGACAGGATCATCTTCTGGGATATGATCCACTATACAATGGTCAAGACCACAACTTTCAACGGCGTGCCCCATCCGCACATTGGTATCTGGACCTCAGATCAGAAATTCAGACTCGTCAGGGAGTTCGGTTACAGTGATTACCGCGACAGACTATCCTGAGCAGGCAACAGAGGGCCGAGCGTGAAAAAATGACCCGGTGGGTCATTTTAGCGAAGGAGCCGGATTGCAGGGAAGGCAATAGTGTTGGCAACATCTGGCAGATGCTCTACGAGCATCAAATATGTCGGCAGTCAACCAGATTGATTAACGGCTGTCATTGAAGACTGCCTTCTGCCTATACCAAAAAAAACAGGCGGATCTCTCCGCCTGCCTTATCCTCTGTATTGTGTTCAGCCCTAGAATGCGTAGCCAATAGCCAGGGTGACGCTTGGCATGATTCCGTCCAGACTGTTCTCACTGTCCCCTCCTTTGGCAATTGTGTACATGGGCCCTATTCCTAGGTCCAGTACAAAACCGCTTTCCCAGACCCACTGATAACCAATTTCTGCGCCGAAACCAACAGTGGTGGCGCTGTATTCTTCATCCATGTCGTTTGTGATTTTTCCAAATGAAAATGCTACCTGGGGATTGATGTAGAATCCGCCCGGCACCGGTTTCTTGGCATGAGTAAAGTAATACCTGTAGCCTAGTCCAAACCCTGTGAGGCTTACATCTGAGCCCAGCAGCTTGTACATGTACTGCCCCCTGACGAGGAGAGAGGAGCTGGTACCGAATACTCTCTCATAGGTGGCGTTGAAGTTTCCGAAAGCCAGGGCGAGAGGATTGGTTTTGATTACATTGCTCTGTGCATTTATTCCAAATGCGAAAGCAACAAACACAAAGGAAAGGATTAGTTTTTTCATTGGTACTTGGTTTTACGTAACAATTCAGGATAACGGCAGAGCTATAACAATTATTGTTTAAAGATGTTTTTCGGTTTACCGAAATCATTCATGTATTGCTCCTGAACCCATCAGCTCCTCACCGTCATACCATGCGGCAAACTGTCCTGGGGTTATTCCCCTCTGGTCTTTTTCAAAGATGATGTAATAACCCTCTTCCCGGGCATGGATGCGCGCATGCTGCAGCGGCTGACGGTAACGGATGCGTACCATGTAATCACGACTTTCTCCGGTCTTCATGGCCAGGTCATGTCTTATCCAGTGTACAACCTCAGATTTTATCAGCAGTCCCTTGCGGTAGAGGCCGGGGTGCATCTGCCCTTCACCCACATAGACGATATTGTTTACTGTATCAGTTCCTATCACAAAGAGAGGCTCTTTGTATCCCCCGAGGTTGAGCCCCTTGCGCTGGCCCACGGTATAGAAATGAGCACCATTGTGCACCCCGGCCGTAACCCCGTCGCCGGGGCTCATCCTGTGCGCCCTGACCATCATCGCCAGATCCTCATTGCTTATGCCCTCGCCTGGCAGCCCTTCACCCCAGCCTTCGAAACCTTTGGCAGCGGGCACATAAATCACCCTTCCCTTACGCGCCTCGAGCTTTTGCTGGAGGAATACAGGAAGGTCTACCTTGCCGACAAAGCAGATGCCCTGCGAATCCTTCCTGACAGCTGTGGCCAGCCCAAGATCCGTTGCTATCTTCCGCACTTCCGGCTTGGTTAGTGACCCCACCGGAAAGAGCACATTGTCAAGCTGTCCCTGGCTGACCTGGCAGAGGAAATAGCTCTGGTCCTTGTTGCGGTCAACACCTGCAAGCAGGCGGTTCACCCTTCCCCCGGACGTCTCCGCCTGCTCATTACGGCAGTAGTGCCCCGTGGCAATGTAATCAGCTCCGTGCTTCAACGCCTCAAGTGCAAAGGAGTCGAACTTGATCTCACGGTTACAGAGCACATCGGGATTGGGAGTACGTCCTGCAGCATATTCACTGAACATGTAATCCACAACCCTCCTGCGATACTCATCGCTCAGATCGACAGTGCGTAGCCTGATTCCCAGTTTCCTGGCAACCATCTCGGCAAAGGTTATGTCTTCATCATACGGACAATTGCCCTTCAGCAGCCCGCGGCTGTCGTGCCAGTTGATCATGAAAAGCCCTTCAACCTCATAGCCCTGTTCCTTCAGCAGCCATGCTGCCACACTGGAGTCGACTCCACCTGACAATCCGACTATTACCTTCTTCTTCACGGCGCAAAGGTAATTCTTTAACTCAATATGTTGAAAACTACTTCCGTGCGGGCCGTCTTCATGGCACTTTTTTTACTATTTTTCAAAAGATGAATTCATCAGGTAAGCTATTGAAATACAGTGCATCGGCAGGATCCGGAAAGACTCATGCCCTCACTGCTTTCTACCTCTCACGGGTCCTCCATGACCCGGCGGCTTACCGGCATATCCTTGCCGTCACTTTCACCAACGCCGCTGCAGCCGAGATGAAGAGCCGTATCCTGAAGAGACTGCACCTTCTCGGCCTTGAGAATCAGAAGGGTGAGAACGAGAGGAGAGAATTCACTGAATACCTATGCGAGTTCTTTCCTGACCTTTGGCCGGACCGCGAGGCAGCTACGGTCACTGTCCGCAGGAATGCGCCGGTGGCATTGGGCAATATACTGCAGGACTACTCACGGTTCACCGTGGGAACAATTGACTCTTTCTTTCAGAGGGTGATCAGGGCCTTCGCACGTGAAATAGATATCCCGGCGGGATACGAAATCGAGCTCGAACATCAGGCTCTCCTCTCGGACGCTGTGGACAGCCTGCTTGCTGAAGTTGCAACTGATATGAAACTGCTCGACTGGATCTCATCCTACGTGGCCTCTCGTCTCGATGACAGCAAAGGATGGGATATACGGCGCGAGATCCTGGTTGTGGCAGACCAGATCTTCCGCGAAAATTTCCGGCAATTGAGCCCGGAGGACCTCAAGAAGATAAGTGATTACGGCGTAATGGCAAAGTATGCTTCCGGTGTGTATTCCATTAAGACCATTTTTGAGTCGGAACTGAAGAACCTTGCAGCCACCGGAGTGAGAATCTTCACAGAGTGCGGACTCACCCCGGATGATTTCCTCTCAAAGAGCAGGGGAGGAGTGGGCGAAGCCCTCAGGAGATACGCGCAGGGCGATACCCGTAAACCCGGCTCCGCATGGATCAAGGCTGTTGAGGAGGGTAAATATTTTGCCGGAGGAGCCAAACCTGATGTTGCCAGAGCTTTCGGGGAAGCCATGAGCAGAGGACTTGGCAATACGGTGACCGCAATTTCGGAATGGTTTGATAAGGAATATCGCCTCTATGTCTCCGCCCTGGCACAGGTGAGAACAATTCACGTGATCGGCATCCTCGGCGCCATAAGCGAGAGGGTGCGCGAGCAGGCACATGAACAGAACCTCTTTCTGCTGTCTGACTCCGGAGAGCTGATCAGCAGGCTGATAGCCGATGACGACACACCGTTCATCTATGAGAAGATAGGTGCAGTGTATGACCATTTTATAATAGACGAATTTCAGGATACATCCCGTATACAGTGGAACAACTTCAGGCCTCTTATTGCCGAGACACTCTCGCGCGGCAGAGATAACCTTGTAGTTGGCGACGTCAAGCAGTCTATCTACCGCTGGCGCAACAGTGACTGGCGCATCATCCACAGTGAGGCGGCACAGGCTTTTGGAGAAGAGTCCGTGCGTACAATACACCTCAGCACCAACTACCGGAGCCGTGAGAATATCATCACCTTCAACAACAGCCTCTTCAGTCCCGATTCAATCCCGGCTGCCTGCGATGAGAAGCTGGCATTCGACAGGCTGAGGCTGAGCGACGTCTATTCGGACTCCTGGCAGAAGGGCACTGATAAAAGGAAGGGAGGTTTCGTGAGAGTGACCCTCTATCCGAAAAGCGAGGATGAGGGATGGAAAGAGAGAGTGCTCCGTGATCTGCCATCGGTGATAGAGCAGATACAGGATCACGGCTACAGCGCCGATGAGATACTCTTCCTCTGCCGTACCAACGAGGAAGGCAAGCAGATCATCAGCCGCATCCTCGAGTACAGTTCCACCTGCACTCCGGATCAGCTCCGGCAATATAACTATGAGATCACCTCGGGCGAATCACTCCAGCTCGAGCGCAACCCTGCAGTAACACTTATCATAGCTTGTCTCAGGTACCTTACCGACCCCGGCAGTCGGATCAACCGCAGCCAGATGGTGCGCTCATATGTCCTGGCAACAGGTCGTGATGAGCAACTGCTCTACACCGGCGATACGGAGGAGATGACCGGTGAGGCTCTGCCGGCAGGCTGGGAGGAGATGCTCGAATCATTCCGCAATACCTCTCTCTTCAGCGCGACGGAAAACATGATCCGATGCTTCTGCCTTGGAGAAAAGAGTGAAAATATCGCATACATAAGTTCATTCCAGGATACAATACTGACATGGTCAGGCCGTCACAGCTCTGACATCTCTGCCTTCGTACGGTGGTGGGATGATGAGGGAAGCAGGACCACGCTTAGCCAGTCAGACAGGCAGGAGGCGATGCGCGTGATGACTGTCCATAAGGCGAAAGGCCTGCAGGGCAGGGTTGTAATCGTGCCCTTTGCCTCGTGGGATTTCTCGAGGGGCGGATTCAACAGGCCCCTCCTCTGGGTCACTAATGTGCCGGCTCCCTTTGCACCCATGCCGGTAGTGCTGCCGGAGATGAGCAGCCGGCTCGATGAGTCTCTCTTCGCCGGGGAAGCAGGCATGGAAAAAGCCTCCGACTGGCTTGACGGGATTAACCTGCTGTATGTGGCATTCACCAGGGCTGTTGATGCACTGTATGTCATGGTTCCAGAGGTTTTTAAACCGCCTGCCGGAGGCGCCAATGCAGGCAGCCTCCTCAATGAAGCCCTGGGCCGGCTCCCGGAAAACTTCATCAGGAGGGAGGCAGAATCCCTTAAGATCATTGAGTGCGGTGAGCTGCCTCCGGTGGCCAGGGAGGAACGTGAGCTGCAGATAGAGATGGACCGATATACAGTCAGCGAGCCGCGTGGCTCCCTCAGGCTAAGGACGGGCGGAGCCCTCCCTCAGGATGAACTGAAACTCGGAGAACCGGGCGGAAGAGCCTACGGCATCATGATGCATGAGCTGCTCAGCCATATTACAACTACCGATGATATTGAACAGGCCGTTGATCAGGCCTGTACCGAAGGCCTGCTGCCCCTGCTACGCCGTGATGCCACCGTATCCCTCCTAAGGGAGATGCTCTCTTCAGAGAAGGTGCGCACTTGGTTCGACGGCTCCTGCAACGTGATGACAGAGGCATCCGTCATCCTTCCCTCGGGCGCCACCCGCCGCCCCGACAGGGTCATGACAGACGAAAGCCGGATAACAGTGGTCGACTATAAATTCGGGGAGCCGTCGCCACGCCACCGACAGCAGGCGGCGACATACCGCGAACTACTGACCCGGATGGGGTACGGCAACGTAAGGTCGTGGCTCTGGTACGTCGAGAAAAATATTATCGAAGAGGCATGAGCGTAGACAAAACATACGATTGGGGAACAACCCGGAGGTATAACTCCTACGCCGACTGGTTCGCAAACCTCTTCGGCGGAAGGGTACAGAAGCTAAGCATCAACGCAGGATTCACCTGCCCTAACCGCGACGGCACACTCGGCTACGGAGGATGCACTTACTGTAATAACGAGGCATTCATCCCCGGCTACTGCACCCCGGTGAAAAGTGTGACTGAACAGATTGAACAGGGCATCGCCTTCCACCGCCGGAGATACCGTCGAGTTGAAAGATATATTGCATATTTCCAGGCATATACAAACACATATGCAGGTATAGATAAATTGACCGGGTTATATGATGAAGCCCTGAACCACCCTTCGGTCACAGGAATTGTGATCGGTACACGTCCCGACTGCATCAGCGGCGAGCTGCTCGACAGGCTGGCAGTGATGGCACGTGACTACTTCATTATGATTGAATACGGGATCGAATCCGTCAGTGATGAGACCCTTAAGAGGATTAACCGGGGGCACGACTTTGCCTCAGCAGTTAAAGCTGTCTGTGAGACAGCTGCACGAGGTCTGAATGTGGGAGCCCACCTGATCTTCGGACTCCCCGGTGAGAGCCGCAAACACATTGCCGACAGCGCTGACATCATCTCATCCCTGCCACTGACATCGCTGAAAATCAGGCAGCTGCAGCTGATCAGGGGCACGGTCATGGCAGGGGAGTACAAAAAGGACCCTGCTGCGTTCGACCTGTTCACACCCGATGAGTACCTTGACCTGGTGATCTCCTTTACCGAAAGACTGGCGCCGGGCATCATGATAGACCGTATCAGCGGCGAGGCGCCACCACGGCTTCTGGATGACCCGCGTGACTGGCACATGCGCAGCAATGAGATATTCAGGCTCTTTGAGAAGAGACTCGAAGAGAATGACACCTGGCAGGGGAGACATTACAAAAAGAGCTGAAAATGGATTTTCTTGACAGGGTCGCATACAGGCTCCGTGAACAGCATGGCGGAGAAATGGAGAAGCAGACAGTGGTGCTCCCCAGCCGGAGGGCTGGACTATGGCTGACTCGCTCCCTGGCGAAGCTGAGTGACAAACCCATATGGTCACCCTCAATGCTAACCGTCAGCGACCTGTTTCGTTCGTTCACGGATCTCACACCGGCGGACTCCGACACACAGATCTTTGAGCTCTATAATGTATACCGGAAACTTTTCGGCGAGGAGATGAGCTTCGACGATTTCTGGCCGTGGGGTGAGGTGATTATCAATGACTTCAACGATATAGACCTCTATATGGCCGATGCCGTCAAGCTTTACAGCAACATCTCCGATCTGAAGGAGATTGATGCCAGGTTTGGCGGCCTTACAGACGAACAGGTAGAGATAATCCGCGGTTTCTGGAAATCGTTTGACCCTGCTTCATCTGGCAGTGAAGCCCGCTCAAGGTTCCGTTCCGTATGGCAGAGACTGGCACCGCTCTACTGCGGTTTAAGAGACGCGATGCGGGCTCGGGGTATGGCCGGTGATGGCATGCTCTGCCGCGAGGTGGCGGAAAAGGCCCTCTCGGACAGGCTCCGGGTGCCGGAAGGAAAGCGCTGGCATATCGTAGGACTGAACGCGCTCAATAACTGCGAAAAGACACTTTTCAGATACCTTAAACAGCAAGGTCTGGCTGATTTTTACTGGGATGACGATCACTTTTTCATGGACGACCCGGAACACAAGGCCTCGCTCTTCATAAGGGAGAACAGGCGCATCTTCGGGAATTCAATTGGCCAGCCGGATGTCCGCTTCCATGAACCCCCCCGCGGCAACTGGCAGATCATTGATGCCCCTTCGGATACTGTACAGGCACGTATGGTGGCGCAGTTACTTGAAAATGAGAATATAACAGGAGCGGATGACCTGACCTCAACGGCTGTCATACTCGCTGACGAGAAGCTCCTGATGCCGGTACTCGGCTCACTGCCGGCATCGGTGGAGGATGTGAATGTCACTATGGGACACCCGTTCCGGCTGACTTCGCTCTACTCTTTCCTGAAGCAGCTTATGGCGCTCATCCGGTCTGCCAGGGAGAGCAAGGGTAATCTCACCTTCCGGAGTGATGACGTACTCGCCCTGCTGCGGCACCAGTATTTCAGACTGCTGGCCGGCAATGAGGGCGACACGGTTGTTCGGGAGATAATAAAGGGAAACATGATCAGGGTGAGCTCTGCCGTCCTGAGTGACCGGTTCAGGCTGAAACAGCTCTTTGCCGTGCCTGAAAGAGGGTCTGAGATACCCGGGCATCTGGCTGCGGTGATGGAGATGCTTGAAGAAGCCACCTTCACTGCGGAGAAGGAGGGGTTGACATTGAGCGTCGATCGTGAATACCTGAGGATGGCAATGAGCAGCATGGTGAGATTGGCCAACCTCATCAGCAGCTACAAACTCGATCTTAAACCCGATACATGCATCAGGCTGCTTGACAGGGTCTTCAGGAAGATGATCGTCCCCTTCTCCGGAGAGCCCCTCCGGGGAATCCAGGTCATGGGAATGCTCGAAACAAGGGCTCTGGAATTTAAGAACATCATAATCCTCTCCCTGAATGAGGGTGTTTTTCCGGGCATGTCATATGACAACACCTACATCCCTTATAACATCAGGCGGGCCTTCGGACTGCCGACGGTCAACGAGCATGAGTCCATCTACTCTTATTACTTCTTCAGACTGCTGCGCAAACCGGCAAGGGGATGGTTCATGTACAACTCCACCACGCAGGGTCTCAGTAGTGGCGAGATGAGCCGCTACCTGGTGCGGATGAGCTACAGTCCTCTGTTTGCCCCGCGGCACCGCACGGTACATATCAGCGTGGGCCGCAGCAGGATGATGGCAGAAACGCTTCCCCGGAAGGCTGAACACAGCAGGGCTCTCCTCCGCCTCTACGGAGAGGAAAGCGAGGGAGGCAAGTTCCTCTCACCCAGTGCTGTAAATACGTGGGTTAACTGTCGCATGCGCTTCTACTACAGGTATGTATGCGGCATGCCAGAGGAGGAGATGCTTGAAAAGGAGATTGACCAGCGCAGGTTCGGAAACATAATGCATGACACCCTCAGGAGACTGTATGAGCCTCTGAAGGGGTCTCCGGGCGCCGGCAGCACTATCGCCCGGATGGTAAAGGAGCGGGAACACATCAGGGAGACCATCATTGCGGCAGCCATGGATGAGATGCACTGGGACAGGGAGACCCTCATGTCCGGAAAGGGCGTGATCATTATTGATGTGCTCGAAAGGTATTCCAGGGAGTTGCTTGAATATGACGGCAGCAACATCGACCTCACCCTGATTCACCTCGAGGATGATTTCACGGGTATTTATACTGTAAACACGGGTGCAGGTGAAGTGAAGGTACGGGTAGGAGGCAGGGCTGACAGGGTTGACATTACCGGCGGAGCGGTGAGGGTGGTCGATTACAAGACCGGAGCACCTAAGAGGGAGGCCATCACGGCTGAACTACTCTTTGATGAGGAGAAGGAAAAACGCAATGATGCAGTGCTGCAGGCGCTGCTCTACTGCACGCTCATCGAGCGGAGCCATCCCGGCAGGCTCGTGCTCCCGGCCATCTACTGGGTTCAGCAGCTCTCATCGGACGACTTTACTCCCTACGCCGCGGCGCCCGGTCTTGAGGGCCCGGCCGCCAGCCGCGAGGATTGGAGTACCTTCATGACAGGGTTCCGCAGCGAACTGGGCGTGACGCTGAACAGGATATTTTCTGACAGTGAGAATTTTACAATGACTTCCTTCCGGCGCCGCTGTACCTCATGCCCCTACAGGACTCTCTGCAGGAGATAGCTTATCATGCCGCATGTAACATGATTGCCCATGCACGAAAACCAGATAAGCCGGAAATCAGCGATTATTTCTCCATGAGCCTCTGCAGAGCCGCCATCTTTATGGCCGTCACTGCTGCCTCATCACCTTTGTTGCCGTGCTTGCCGCCGGCACGGTCAAGGGACTGCTGCAGGTTGAGGGTGGTAAGTACGCCGAAGATGAATGGTATGTTATAGTCGAGATTTAGCTGGGTGATCCCCTGCGTTACTCCCTCACATATATAGGTGAAGTGAGGAGTCTCTCCCTGTATCACGCAGCCGAGGCAGATGACACCGTCAAGGTCTTCGTACTCGGCCATCCACTGAGCCCCAAGGGTGATCTCAAAGGTGCCGGGCACATGCCTGACGACAATATCGTCGTCGGCCACACCGTGGCGCAGGAGAGTACTGACCGCTCCGTTCAGAAGGGAATGGGTGACTTCGCTGTTCCAGTCGGCCACCACAATGCCGAACCTCATCCCAGAGGCATCGGGGACACGTGAGGGATCATAATCCGACAGGTCGCGGGTTGCCACTTCCTAGTCGATGTGAAGTTTGACCCTGGCAATGTATTTATCAATGCTCCTGCCTTCGTTGCTTTCCGGGTATTTTTCCTGGATCTGTTCATACAGTTTGAGGGCTTCGGCATAGCTGCCCTCGCTTTCACGGAGCATGCCTGCTTTCATAAGGTAGATGGGGCTGTGGAAAGAATTTTCAGCCAGTTCTGCTGCCTCAAGGTAGTATTTGATCCCGGCAGCATTGTCACCGAGCTCAACCTTTGCGTCCCCGATAAGTCCTTTTGCCTGGGGAGTGAGCACCTCATCATCCAGCTTGTACTTGTTGAGATAGCTGACAGCTTCCTCGTACTCTCCGAGATGCATCAGGCATGTGCCTGCATAGAAATTGGCAAGCTTGCCTGATTTTGTGCTCCTGTATTCCTTGGCTATATCTATAAAACCAAGATTGTTCCCGTCGCCGTAGAGAGCAAGTTTGAGCGAGTCCTCACCGAAATACTGTTCAGCCATATACATCTGGCTCAGCGCTTCCTCGTTCTGCTTGCTGGTGTACATCTTGAGAAGCCAAAAAATTCCAACAAGCACAACAGCACCCACAAGTACATACAGAAGAGGTCTATAATTCTGTTCCAGAAACTGTTCGGTATTTGTCAGCGTCTGTTCAACGTTCTCTATCCCTTTTGGGTTCTCCTTTTTCTTGCTCATATCAATGTTCTCAGTAACAGGTCAAAAAATAACTTCGCAAAAGTAGTATTTCTGGCATTATTTAAAAACAATTGGGTTAAAAAAAAGAACGGCAATTTGCAGCATGCCGGCAATGATCCCCCGGCGCTTGCCACAGACGTTTCTTTTCGTAACTTTGGCATCCTGCAAAGGCTGACAACAATGATGCACCTGGCAAGACTGGAACTGACCAATTTCAAGAACTATGAGGAGGTGGCCCTGGAATTTTCGCCGGGGTTTAATTGCTTCGTGGGTAACAACGGGGTGGGCAAGACAAATATCCTCGATGCAGTACACTACCTCTCCCTTACCAAAAGTTTCTTCAACAGCTCTGACACTCTCAGCATCCGCCACGGTGAGGATTATTTCATGATAAAGGGAACCTTCGTCACTGACGACATCAGTGACGAGCTGCACTGCGCCTTTCAGAAACAGAAACAGAAGATCTTCAGGCTCAACGGCAAGGAATACCAGCGGATGTCAGACCATGTGGGCAAATTCCCGGTGGTAATGCTCTCGCCGGCTGACAGCACCCTCATCACCGGCAGCAGCGAGGAGCGCCGAAGGTTCCTGAACATGATCATAAGCCAGTATGATCCTGCCTACCTCGAAGCCCATATGCGCTACAACAAAGCTCTGATGCAACGAAACAGGATCCTTCGCGGAGGTGGTTTCGATGCATCCGGCCTGCTTGAGATTTATGACGAACAGATGGCCCCTGAGGCTGAACTGATTTACCAGTCGAGACGCAAACTCACTGACAATCTCCTTCCGCTCTTCCGTTCCTACTATGAAAAGATATCCGGCGGTGCCGAAAAGGTGACAATCCGCTACCGGTCACAACTCAGCAGCGGCGATTACCCCCACCAGCTCGCGGAATCCAGGGACAGGGATTTTGCACTGCAGTATACGACGGCAGGGATACACCGTGATGACCTCGTGTTCGAGATAGATGGCCATTCTGCAAGGACCACCGCCAGCCAGGGACAGCAAAAGTCATTCATCGTGGCATTGAAGCTGGCCAAATTCGGTCTGATAAGCAGGATGAACGGATTCGCTCCTGCGCTGCTGCTCGATGACATCTTCGACAAATTCGACCAGACAAGGGTGGAGGAGATCATAAGACTTGCAGGCTCTGGAGAGTTCGGCCAGGTCTTTATCACTGACACCCAGCAGGAGCGCATCCACCGTATACTCGACAATACGGGAGTAGATTTTCGCCTCTACCGGATCGGGAAAAAGGGCATCGAGGAAGAGATTTCCAACGGATCGAGGTGAACAATGCGAAGGAATAAGACCATAACTCTGGGAGAGGCTCT
Organism: Bacteroidales bacterium UBA4788; assembly: GCA_002402965.1. Lineage (GTDB taxonomy): Bacteria > Bacteroidota > Bacteroidia > Bacteroidales > VadinHA17 > SR-FBR-E99. The sequence goes on along the minus strand of DHGW01000062.1, from coordinate 21,685 downwards.
CCAGGATCTCATCAGGGAATACAGACTCGGTCCCGGACTGAAAGAAGCCACTGTGATAAATATCTGGGAATCAATCGCCGGCAAGGTTATCACTGCACGCACCAAAAAGACATATGTGAAGAATGGTGTGCTTCACATCCATCTTACCTCTTCGGTCGTAAAAAACGAGCTGATGATGCTCCGCGATGCCATGAAAACCCAGATCAACAGCAGGGCGGGGGAAGAGGTGATCAGGGATATAGTTCTCCACTGATCAGGCTGCCGACCGGTCAGTCAACCCGTCAGACAGATTTGTAGTCAGCGTCTGTGCAAAAGCCCTCTCTGACGTCCGCTCTCAGAGAACTTTGTACTCATTTCCCTTTATCAGAATCTTTTTACTGTGACCTTTGGCGGTGACGAAACGATAATCCTTTCCCCCGTAACCAACCATTGCGTGATCATCATGAAGAGATACAGCAACCCCGGCACCGGGGTCATTGAAGAGAAGTGCATCGGCCATCAGAAACGCCTTCTCGGCGCCGTCACCGCGCCCGAAGTTCCATACCTCATCCGGCTGTGCCATCCTGCCTGAATCATAGATCGACTTGTTCTTCAGCTTATCAATAAGGCTGAAAATCTCTTCAGCGCTTTTTCCCCTGAGGGGTTCATGGCATACGGGATTCCTTTCGATGGCAGCCTTCACAAACGGCCTCCAGTCCGTCAGTTCCATCTCCCTGTAAGCGTAAAGCGTCAGCAGGGCCATCTCCGAAACGGAGGCAAGGTCCCTGATTTTGCTTATGATCTCATCACGGCTGTCGGTCACAGCAATCCTGGGGTAAATCCCGGGAACAAACTTTTTGTCAGAGGAGGGGAGCCGTGGCTCGGTCATGATGAAATTACTTATATCCTTGAACATCCGGCTGACACAGTCGGTATGTTCTGTGGGGAAAGCCTTTGTAAACTCTTCCTCAAGAACCTGAAGGTCAGTACCTTTGCTTTTTTTTATAAATTCCTCAACATTATTCAGCATGATCTTGCCGGGAATGGGATCATAGAGGAATTCCTCCTGATCAACCTCGGCCAGTAGTTTGTCACGTGTCTCCTCGTTCATGCCTGACTTTGAGGAGTGTTCGTATTCAAAGAGTTTCTCAAGTGTTATGTAATGGCTGATCCCGGTGCGCAGGTAGTGATACTGGAACAGGCACTTGTATTCAGATTTGAATCTCAAAAAGTTAACAAAGATGGCAGGAGTGAGCGAACTTTTAACGAAGCTGTTCAGCTTCTCCGTAAAGGAAAGGTAAGCCTCCCTGTCAATGGTAGCTGTTCCATCTACTGTGTGTATGTGACCGGTGATGTGAGAGACTATTGTTACCTTTTCATTCTCAAGCGCCCTTCTTGCCTTTCCTGAGAGGGAAGTGCCGTTGAACCACATGTTCTTCGTCATGATCCTCCGGTTGTTTGTCATCAGGCCATCCTTCTCATCTATGTAATTTTGCGAGTGCAGTGGCGTGGCCATCATGAAGATCTTTGCCAGCGGCACCTCACCCAGGATGAACATTGCAGCTGCATACAGGGCTGCCAGGCTGACGCACTCACCGGCACCGGTAGTGTAGTGTTCCTTATGCCTGAATGCTGTCATTGCCTCAATTGTCTCCGTCTTCCAGTAAGGGATGGCAGAGGTGTTGTACTTGTCGAGGCCGAAGTGACGCCTTATGTCAATATCAAAATAATATTTGTCACCCTCGTAACCGAAGAGGGCATTAGACTGCTTCAGGAGCTCAGTGTCAAAGAAATCGCTGAACCTCGCCGTCTCCTTATCCTTCTCAGTCAGCCCCCACGTCTCCAGATCAAGGTTGAAGATGTAGTTGTCGATGATGAACTGCTTGATCCTGTTGGCTTTGCTGATGAAGTTCTTGCGGTGCATATCCCTGAACCAGGGGTCGTCACGCCATTGCCATATGACCGGGGACATGATGTTTGCCAGCACCAGGGGATAGAAGAGATCCGGGAAAATGAAGATCTCCATGTCGGAGAGGGTATATGCCGAAGAGTACTTTTCCAGGGTCTTTTTATCCGAAAAGTCAGGGGTAAACGTTTTAGTCATTTCAATTTATTAGCATAACAAGCAATGTGGTTTATTGTTGCCTTCAGAATATATCGATGGCGGAAAAGAAATAGGAGGCTTCCAGGAGTGCATTTTCAGGAGAGTCTGAGCCATGAACTGCATTCATCCTTACGTCCGTGCCGAACTCAGCCCTGATGGTTCCCGGTCCAGCTTTAGCAGGATCAGTGGTGCCTATAAACCGGCGGAACTCTTCGACTGCATCCGGGTGTCTGAGTACCATCACGATCACCGGACCTGATGACATGAACTCCACGAGACCCTGGTAGAACGGCCTCTCACGATGTACGGCATAAAAGCCCTCCGCCTGCCTCAGGGTCATGTGCAGCATCCTGAGGGCTGCAATCCGGAACCCGGTATCAGTGATCCTGGCAAGTATTCTTCCTGCATCGCCCCTGCCAAGCGCATCGGGCTTGATGATCGAAAAAGTGATATCGTTACTCATAATTGTATGAAAATGGGGTGAATTGAACTCTTTTTCAAAAACTTAATATTTTCTTATCTTTGTCGGCTTAAAAGGCTAAAATAAAGTGCCAGAGTTCGGTAAATATACAAAAGAATTAAAGAAGCTGATCGAAGAGGCAGAGCATATTGTGCTCGTCTGCCACATCAACCCCGATGGTGACGCCATTGGCGCTATGCTGGCATTGCGAAGGTGGATCATCTCACAGGGAAAGGATGCCCGGATGATCTCCCCGAATGCACTCCAGAAATTCCTCCTGTGGATGAAGGACGTGGAGAGAGTGGTCGATTTCCACCACAACCCGGTTGAGGGTGCCAAACTCATTAATGAGGCCGACCTTATCATTATGGTCGATTTCAACACCCCTTCAAGGATGGGCAAGGCTGAGCAACTGGTAGTCAGTTCCGGCGCCAGGAAGGTCATGATTGACCATCACCCGGACCCGGGCAAATATGCCGAGCTGGTAATCTCTGACGTAAGCCGGAGTTCGACCTCTGAACTGATCTACTTCCTGGTGAATGGTATGGAGGGCACGGAATTCAGTGACAGCGACTTCATAACCGCGGTTTATGTCGGAATCATCACTGACACCGGCAACTTCGAACACGGTTACTATACCGGTGACACGATGCGTACTGTAGGCCACCTGCTTGACATGGGAGTGGATAAGGAGATGATCCATGATCATATCTTCAGTAACTTCTCGGCTGACAGGATCAGGCTAAAGGGATTCGCACTTCACAGCCGCATGGTTGTCCATCCCGATCTCCATACCGCCTATATATGGCTTACAAAGGAAGATCTCGACAGGTTCCGGCACGTTAAGGGTGACACCGAGGGATTTGCCAATGTTTTGCTCACCATGCAGGGTATCGTGCTCTCGGTTCTGTTCGTCGAGCGTACGGGATTCGTGAAGATGTCACTGCGCTCAAAGGGAAGCTTCAATGCCAATGAGCTCTCCCGCAAATGCTTCAACGGGGGAGGACACCGCAATGCAGCTGGCGGGGAGATGAAAGGAACCATTCATGAGGTTGTAAATCACTTCGAGAACACCCTTCCTGCCTTCCGCAGGGAGCTGGAAGAAGCAGCAGAAGAAATGTTGAGATGAAAATGGCACTCATTATATCATTAATGCTCCTTTTCACCGGATGCCAGAATAAACCTGACAGCAGGAGCGCATCCGCTCCGCGCACCGAAGCTGAACTGATTGAAATCAATAAGTCGCTCATCACGCAGGACCGCGAACAGATAAACGGCTACCTGAGCAAAACCAGCCGCCAGTTTACTGAAACGAATACCGGCCTCTGGTACAGTGTGATAGAAACCGGAACGGGACGTACAATCAAAACCGGTGATGATGTGAATTACGACTTCGAATGTACTCTCCTCGACGGTAATCCCTGTTACAGCGGAACACAGACAATCAGAGTGGGCTATGCCGATGCCGGCAGCGGCGTTACGGAAGGTCTCCAGCTTATGCAGGAAGGAAGTGATTACCTGTTTATTGTACCTCCTTACCTGGCATACGGACTGACGGGTGACGGGGGTAAAATACCCGGGAGGGCAATACTGATCTACAGGATACGAATAAAGGATATTATTTAATTTGGAACGATATTTGAGGGAATTGGGGGAAATATTCCGAAATATGAAAAAGAAGTTCTACTCCGCAGCGATTACATTACTTGCAATACTGGTTGTTTCGTGTAACCCTGCAAAGAAATATGAGGAAGAGGAGAAAAGCCTTATCGAGGACTTCATTGCCAATAACAATATTACTGTCTCTCCTGATGCAAACGGGATCTACATTATTCCGGAGAATCCGGGCACCGGAGATCTGATCCAGGTTGGAGACTCGGTAGGGGTATGGTATACAGGCGCCTTTCTCAGCGGAAAACAGTTTGACAGCAATTTGGAAGCAACCACACCTTACAGGTTCAGGGTAGGGTCACCTTACCTCATTGAGGGATGGTCTCTGGCTCTGGTAAAAATGAGGCTGGGAACAAAAGCCGAAGTTCTGCTGCCGTCCAAGGTGGCATACGGTACCATGGGCTTCGGGCAGTATGATATGTACGGTTATTATTATACCCTGATACCGGGGTACACTCCGCTTCTCTTTGAAATCGAAGTAGTGGAACTGGTAAGGAAAACCAAAAAATAAAGTGAATGCGCCGGATGACGGCGCTTTTTTTTTATTTCAGAACCACTGCTTCACCCGTGAGGGTTATCTCCTTAAGCTTTTCCCTGTACCTTGCCCAGCTGCCATCAATGAGAGCATCGGTCATCCTCCCGGCTTCCGCAAGAGCAGTTTCGGAATCGGCAATACTCTTCTCCTCCTGGTCTGTCAGGGGGCCTGAAGCAGTTAGCAGCACCCTGTAACCGCCGATCCGTGAAGTCAGTCCGTCCTGGCGCCTTCCGAAGGCCTCATCCAGCCTTGCAAGTTCCTCTCTGACAGCCTTATGTTCTTCGGTGACGGCTCTGGCGAAGCCGGGGTTATTCGGAAACAGCTTCTCACTCTTCGCAAGGCCTTCACGAACTTCGGTGATGGCTTTGAGCTTCGCGTTGAGCGATTCGATACCGGCTCCGATTTTCACCGCGTTATCATAGTTTTTGCGAAGCTCATCAGTGTCCGGCGCCGTCATTCTGGGGTCATGATTCACCTTTACAACGGCGGATGACCTGTCATTGCCCCGTGAGAGAGTGACTGTATAGGTACCGGGAAAGACTAACCCGCCGAAACCCCTGGAGAAGTACCTCGCTCTGGGATCCTGCTGCTGGTCCCTGTCAGACGGATAGGTGACCTGGGGGAGTGAATTGCGTTCGAGACGCCAGATGAAGCGGTTGAATCCCTTCTCCGCAGTCATCTCGTTGGTTTTAACCACCTTGCCTGCATCGTCTTTTATCTCCACCGAGACCTTGCCTGAATCTGCCGAAGAATAGAATGTTACCATCGCACCGGACTCCCTGTTCTGGCCCCGGTACATTGCGTCACCGTAGAAGTAGTAGCCAGGGAGGTTCTTCATTGATGCGAGGTACGCCTCCGGAACCTCGAAGAGTGCAATCCCGCTGTTAAGCAGCTTCTTTCCCGATGATGCAAGGGCCCGAAGAGGCCTGATGTCATCAAGCACCCAGACGGCACGCCCGAAAGTGGCTATGACGAGATCATGCTCGCGTGGATGAATAGCCATGTCATAGGTCGATACTGTCGGGTAGCCGCTTGTCCACTTGTTCCATGCGTCACCGCCATCAAAGGAGACATAGAGACCGTACTCCGTTCCGGCGAACATCAGCTTTGGCTCAATCGGATCCTGAACAAAGCAGAGTACATAGCCCCACACGTCGGTGTCGTCAATGATGCGCTGCCAGCTCCGGCCGTAATCCTTCGTCCTGAAGAGATATGCGGCATTATCGCCCTGGCGGTAATCATTCACCACTGCAAAGGCCTCCCCGGCATCATGGGCTGAGGCCGTTACCTGGGGTACCCAGCCGTTGCGCGGCATGCCCTTGATATTCTGGGAGGTGTTCTTCCAGTTTTTTCCACCATCTTCCGTGACCTGTATCATGCCGTCATCAGTGCCTGCCCATATGACCCCATTCCTGAGAGGACTGGGGGAGATGGAAATGACCGTGCAGTGGTTCTCTGCGCCGGTGGCCTCTCTGGTGATGCCACCACTCTGGTCCTGCTTCTGCTTTTCCGGATCGTTTGTGGTGAGATCAGGTGAGATCCTGGACCATGAGTCGCCCCTGTCACTGCTTTTGTGTACAAACTGGCTGCCGAAATAGATGGTATTGTTGTCAAAGGGATCCTGTGCCAGCGCTGCGTTCCAGTTGAAACGAAGCCTCTCTCCGTCTTCGGCCGCAGGCCTGATGCTCTTGTTCCATCCGGTAAGTACATCGAACCTGCGCAACGATCCGCCCTGCGACTGTGCATAACAATACCGGCTGTCTCCCGGCACGGGCATGGCATCAAAGCCGTCACCCCCCATAAGAAAGTCGTACATCTCGTTTATCAGAGAAGCGTTATGCCATGAGTATGCCGGACCTCGCCATGAGCCGTTGTCCTGTAGCCCGCCGTAGATGTTGTAGGGGATCTCGTTGTCCACATTAATATGGTAAAACTGACCCACAGGCAGGTTCTCGATGTGTCGCCATGTTGCTCCACGGTCATAGGTGATACCCATGCCACCGTCATTGCCGTCAAGCATTCGGTCCGGGTTGACCGGGTCAATATACCAGGCATGGTGGTCAAGGTGGACCGATTCAGCGGTACGCTGGTCAAAGGTGAGGGCACCGTCTTCGCTCACGTTGACCCCCGAGAAGAGAGTGTAAACCCTGTTTTCGTTCTGCGGGTCAACGTATATCTCTGCATAGTAAAAAGGCCTGTTGCCTATGTTCCGCTCACCGCGCTTCTCCCATCTCCTTCCCCCGTCGGTGCTGCGGTATATGGCCGAAGGCTCCGACTCTACGAAGGCATATACATAATCAGGTTTTGACCTGGCGATGGCCAGCCCGATACGTCCAACTTTCTCAGGCAATCCTTCACTGACCTGCTCGAAGGTATCCCCGCCGTTACGCGTCAGCCAAAGCCCCGATCCGGCTGAGGAGGATGTAAAGAACCATGGCCAGCGCTGATGATCCCACATGGCAACGAAGATCTTGCCGGGATTCGACGGATCCATCACCATGTCTGCCACACCCGAGGTCTCGTTGGTGAAGAGCAGCCTTTGCCATGTCTGCCCACCGTCCTTTGAACGGTAAAAGCCCCTTTCCTGATGCGGAGCCCACGGATTGCCGATGGCACCTGCATAGATTATGTCAGGATCGACCGGATCAACTATTACACGGTGAATATACCTCGTCAGCTCAAGTCCCATACACTTCCATGTCCGCCCGCCGTCAACGCTTTTGTATATGCCGTAACCCCCCGTGAGACTGTTGCGCGGATTGCCTTCACCCGTGCCGGCCCAGATAATATCGGGCCTCTGTGGGTCAATGGCCAGCGCACCAATGGACGCCACCGCCTCCTGATCAAAGAGCGGGAAGAAAGTGGTGCCTGCATTGACGGTTTTCCACAAGCCGCCCGATGCTGTACCGACAAAAAAGATATTCTCATTGCGCGGGTCAACTGCAAATGCGGTGACCCTTCCGCTCATGCCGCCGGGACCGATGTTCCTTGGTTTGATGCTGTTGAAAAGCGACATGTCGGTCTTCTGCCCTGTCATAAAGGCTGAAATCATAATCAGTAAAGCGGACAGGATGGTTTTTCTGGTCATCATTGTATCTTTTAACGGACACAATTTAACCATTTTATTGAATTGGCAGGGGTTATGGTTATGTGTTCTGCAATACATCTGCAGTGGTTTACCAACCATCCGCATGTCTACTTCCAGACTATTGCCTATTGCCTATTGCCAGATCCAGCCGGATCATGCCAGGATCAGGAACACCGCAGGTCTCTTATCCAGCACGGGAACCTGCCTGCGCCACTCCGCAATACTCATGGTGCGTATCTCCTCACTTGCCAGGGTAATGTCGGCAGCTATGCAGAGCCTGGTTGATGGCTGGCACACCGAAAGGATCTCTTCAATGATTTTCGCGTTCCTGAAAGGGGTCTCCATAAAAACCTGCGTTTGCCCACCAGATGAAAGCCTTTCAAGGTCTCTGATTGCCTTCCTGCGGCCCTGTCCATCAACAGGCAGATAACCGTGAAATGCGAAAGACTGCCCGTTCAGTCCTGATGCCACCAGCGCCAGCATAACCGAAGAAGGACCTGACAGGGGAGTGACCCTTATGCCCCGGTGGTGCGCCTCCGCCGCAACAATGCTTCCCGGGTCAGCCAGACCCGGCATGCCGGCCTCGCTCATCACACCGGCATCGGCCCCCTCCGCTACCCTGTCAAGGAATTCACTCAGACCCGAGGGGTCGGAATGCTTCCCTACAGGAAAAAAGAGTGTTTCGTCAACGGGAAAGGTCCTGTCGAGCCTCCTGAGCCAGCGCCGTGCCGTTCTTACTTCCTCAACAGCAAACAGTCTGATTGACAGGGTTATATCTCTCGTTCCGCGAGGTATGCTCAGGTCAGGATCGGAATCGCCCAGCGTTACCGGGATCATATATACTGTTCCGCTCATCGGTTGAACTTTAGATAACATAAAGATATCCATTTAGCCTCTTGACAGCTAAAGTGAATCCGGATATTGTTCTTCTCTCATTTTCGGGTTATGTTTGCAGTGACAAAACTGAGACAGTGAAAATCACCTTCCTCGGCACCGGAACATCCCAGGGAGTACCTGTAATAGCATGTGAATGTGCTGTTTGTGCCTCACCTGACAACAAGGACAAAAGGCTGAGGGCTTCCCTGCTGGTGGAGACAGCCCTGAATACTTTTGTAATTGACGCCGGTCCTGATTTCAGGCAACAGATGCTCAATGCACGGGTAAAAAAACTTGATGCTATCCTCCTTACTCATGAACACAAGGATCATATAGCAGGAATGGACGACCTGAGAGCTTTCAACTACAAGAGCCAGGCAGCCATAGACATATATGCAGAGGAAAGAGTCCAGACAGCCGTCAGAAAGGAGTACGCCTATGTCTTTTCGGAAAACCATTATCCCGGAGTGCCAAGGATGGAGCTTCACACAATAGACAACTACAATATCAATATTAAGGGAGATACTATCATCCCCTTGCGAATATTCCATTACCGCCTCCCGATCTTCGGCTTCAGAATAGGAGATATGGCTTATATCACTGACGCCAACTACATCTCTGAAGAGACGAAGGAGAAACTTTTTGGAGTAAAATACCTGGTTATCAATGCACTCAGGAAAGAGAAGCATATTTCCCACTTCAGCCTGGGCGAAGCCCTGGACCTGGTACGGGAGGTCTCACCCAGAAAAGCCTATATTACCCACATAGGCCATCAGATGGGAAAACACGCCGAGGTAAACCGTGAACTGCCGGTCAATGTGACTTTAGCCTGGGATGGACTGGAAGTGGTCTGCGAAGATTAAGCTGAAAATTTTCTCTCCTGCAACAGCATGGCACTGATGTGGTATGCGGAAAGAAATCTACCTCTTTTTATACCTGTACAGCTTCTTCTGGTATTTCTTGGAGAAGAAGTATTTGTTTCGTCCCAGCTGGGAAGTATCAATGTAGGAGTTCTTCCGGCTGGCATAATACGGATTCTTCTTTGTGGCTGCACAACCAGGCATCAGCATAATCGCCGATAGAATCAGGATTATGAGAGTGATGCCCTTGCAGTTAACTTTTTTCATCAGTTTGGTCTTGACTAATTTCTAAAAGCAGAAGTATATCTGTAACGTGCAAACACAGTTAATTAGTATCTCTAAATTTATTCATTCACTGTATCTTCGCTTTTATTTTCAGATACAATATCATAAATTGCACTCCCGTTTGGTTGGGAAGCTAATTATATGAGATTAAACTCCGATGTGCAGCTTTAGGTTTCGGTTTTCCTTCATTTTTTTCATAATCTGCCTGGCAGCTCCCGGCCAGTCGCTTCAAAATATTGGAGTTGTACGAGATAACGGGGCATTGGTTGTCTCCCTGATCCTGGATGACAGTACTGTTGTTAACCTGGTAGCGCCCCGGCCGCTCTTCAGCTTCAGGCTTGACGGGGTCAGCTTTGAATCGGATGACGTGCCGTCAGGCCTTGTCGGAAGCCGTTTCCTGATGATTTTTCCGGGAGGAGCTGAGGCCGGTTACACGCCCCGCGGCGGATCCCACCCGGGTTTCATGGCTGAGCTGGTTTTACGCAATAACTGGAATGATACAATCACCGTAAGTGATGTTGTGCCATTCGGCGAAAAGAATAATGATGCCTTCATTACCGGAGCGGGACCACGCGACCTGGCACGGGCGTACCTTAACCTGCCCGGGAAGAGCCCGTTGCGGGTCATTCTGCCTGACAACGCCTGGGAGATGGGATTCAGTACCTTCAGGACTTCAGGCGATCTGTCCGTGACTGCGATCGCAAGGCGCATAAAAACCGATAACGGTACAATGAGGCGGTACGAAACGATCCTTCCTCCGGGAGCAAGCGTGACCTACCATGTATGGGCTGATCTCTTCAGGGGAGAATGGCAGGAGGGGCTCAGGCTTATGTTCGCAGAGCGATGGCTTTATGACCTGGGAAAATTCGATGAGACCCTGTACGAGCGTAACGATCTGCAGTGGATACGCACCAGCTACCTGATGATCCTCCAGATGGCATGGGACAGGGAGTTTTATGATCGCTTCAACGGAACGAACGGACTGGAAAGCTACCTGGCTGATTATAACCGGCTCTTCGGTCATGTGGATGTTTACGGGATATGGCCCACATGGCCGCGATTGGGTCTGGACGACAGGAACCAGTGGGACCTCTACCGCGACCTGCCTGGAGGTACAGCCGACCTCAGGCGCCTCAGCAGGCAGGCACGGGCAGACGGCTGCCGGTTTTTCATAGCATATAACCCCTGGGACAGGAGCACACGCGGCGAGGATCACCTTGCCGGAATGACACAGATAATTGCTGAGACCGAAGCTGATGGCGTTGTGCTCGATACGGAAGGCAGGTCATCGTCAGGACTGCAGCAGGCGGCTGATACAGTTCGCAGCGGCGTTGTGATGTACTCCGAGGGGATGCCTGTGATTAAGGATATGCCGGGCATTGTGGCCGCCAGGGTGCATAACGCCCTCTTCCTCAGCCCGGAACTGAACCTGAACAAGCTCATCAGACCCGATTTTGCCATCTTCAGGGTGGCCGACGTGGGAGAAGATGTGCTGCACCGCGAGATATCCGTGGCCTTCTTTAACGGCTATGGTACCGAACTTAACATGTTCAGACCCGGAGGCAGGGGAGAGGAGTTCCGCAAAGACCTTGAGTACCTTGCGAAGACAACCTACCTGCTCAGGAGAAACAGCGACGCCTTCGCCGGAGACAACTGGACACCCCTGACAGACAGCGGGGCTGACAGGGTCTATGTCAACAGCTGGAACGCCGGGGAAAAGAAGGTCTATACGGTCCTCAACATGGACCACCGGGGTTACAGCGGACCTCTATTCAGTCCCGGAGACACTGCCGGCAAACACCTCGTCTCTCTCTGGAGACACGAGGAGCTTGACCCTCCGGTTGTTAAAGGCACCCTTATGGCACCGGTGGAAACCCCGGGATGGAGCCAGGCATACGACGGCACCAGGCGCGAGAGCTCGGTCGACTGCGTAGCGTTGCTTCCAAAAATAATAACGGCTGGATTCCGGGGCAGCAGCATCCGCGTTGCCTCTCCGGTTAAAGGCACGCTGCATATCAGCAGGGGAGCACCCGGTTACAGTAATCCGCCACTTGAGATCAGCGCACCGGCTGACACTCTCATCAGCGCAGATACAATGCTGGGTATCACAGGTGAAAAAATAGTCATCGAGCTGACCGACAGTGACGGAATCCTCCTTGATGAGAGAGTGGTGAAGCCCGGACAAAACGGTACATGGCTTGTTTCTGAAACAGTACGAACTGCCCCTGCCACGGAAATACCTGCCGGGATGGTCCTCGTGCCCTCTGCAACAATTCACTACACCCTGAAGTCTGCAGATGAGTTCGTTCCGTATCCGGGTGCCGGGAAAGAGATTAGTGCAACACCTGACAGCTTCCTGATCGACAAATACCCGGTGACAAACGAGGAGTACCTGCGGTTTATCAGGGCTACAAGATATATTCCCTCGGATACGTCCAATTATCTGAGACACTGGGAGGCAGGACTGCCTGTCAGCGGCCAGGAACGCTATCCTGTCGTCTGGGTAAGCCTGGAGGATGCCAGGGCATACGTCCGATGGGCAGGCAAGCGTCTCCCCACCGAAGCTGAGTGGCAGCTGGCAGCACAGGGGACTGATGGAAGGGAATGGCCGTGGGGCAGCGAGTTCCACGCCACCAAGTGCAATAACGGATTCGGCAGGCCAACACCCGTGGATGCATTCCCGAAAGGGGAGAGCCCCTACGGCGTGGCGGATCTGGTTGGCAATATTTGGCAGATGACAGGCGATGTCTACAGCAATGGTGCCTACTACTTCAATATAATCAGGGGAGGAAGCTGGTTCAGGCCGGAATCAAGCTGGTGGTATGTCCGTGGTGGCCCGCAGCCGTTGACAATGACCCAGATGCAACTTCTGGTCTCACCCGGCTATGACCGGAGTGCCACCGTTGGGTTCAGGTGCGTACAGGATTTATGATTTGCGATTTGCGAATTGCAGAATAAATCGAAACTCGGGAATCACAACTCTTAAATCTTTCTGGCTCCGTCACCAATTCCCGGCAAATAGAATTCGGCCGTCAGGCCTGTCTTTGCGGTGTAGACCTCGCCGAGCCGGCTGATGAATTCATCAGTATACCTGCTCTCCACAATAGAGACAGTACATCCCCCGAACCCTGCACCGGTCATCCTGGTGCCCACAACACCCGGAAGTTTCCGTCCCTCGTAAACCAGGGTGTCAAGCTCCGTTCCCGTCACCTCATAATCTGTGCAGAGCGAATCATGAGATTCGTTCATTAACTTGCCGAAAAGTTCTATATTGTTGTCCTCCAGAGCTTTGATCGCATCGAGAGTCCGGCCGTTCTCCGTTATCACATGTTTTGCCCTCTTCCTTACCACGGGGTCGGCAATGTATTTGTCAAGCATCCAGAGGTCGCTTACCGTAAGTTCACTCAGGTTGCGAACAGGCTTGTGACCGGAGATCAGAGCCACAGCCCTGTCGCATTCAGAACGCCGCTCATTGTACTTCGAGTCGGTCAGCCCCCTGCGTTTGTTGGTGTTGGTGATGATCAGCCTCCTGTCACCCAGGTTCAGAGGGGCATAACGGTACTCGAGGGTGTCACAGTTGAGGTTGATGGCATGGTCTTTCCTGCCAAAGCCAACCGCAAACTGATCCATAATGCCGCAGTTCATCCCCACAAAACCATTCTCGGCCTTCTGGCTCATCCTGACCAGCTCCATCATCTCCAGCCCTGACTCCGTCAGATCATTCAAAGCCACCGCAGTAACCATCTCAATGGATGCCGAGGAGGAGAGGCCTGCACCATTGGGTATGTCACCCATGAACAGCATCTCCATTCCTGGAGCTCCTATACCATTACGGGCGAACTCGTTTATCACACCTACCGGATAGTTGGTCCAGCTCTTCGCAACCGGAAGGTAATTGAGGGCTATGGGAATAACCACCTCGCCCGGAAAGTTGATGCTGTACATCCTCATCTCGTGCCTGCCTGTTTTCCTCACCAGCAGGGTAGTTCCGAAATCGAGCGCACAGGGGAAAACATATCCTGCGTTGTAGTCAGTGTGCTCACCGATCAGGTTGACCCTTCCGGGTGAATAAAAAAGGACAGGCTCTTTGTCCCTGTCCCCGTATAACCTGAAAAACTCTTCCTTCAGATAATCTGTGTCAGCATTCATACTTTGAGCTTTTTCTCAATTTCCAAAATCTGGCTCCTGAAATGCCGGTCAGTGTCAATGAGGTTGTTTACGGTCTTGCATGCATGCAGTACGGTTGCGTGATCCTTGCCTCCGATTGATGAGCCGATACTGGCCAGCGAGGCCTTGGTCAGGTTCTTCGAGAAATACATCGAGACCTGCCTTGCCTGAACTATCTCCCTTTTGCGGGTCTTGCCCTGCATCAGGTCAACGGGTATCTTGTAGTACTCACATACCACCTTCTGGATGTAATCAATTGTAATCTCCCTTCGCTGGGTGTTGACCAGCCTGTCAACCATCTGGCGGGCCAGCTCCAGAGTCACTTCCTTACGGTTGAGGGTCGACTGGGCGTAGAGCGAAATAAGCCCTGATTCCAGCTCCCTGATGTTGGAGGAGATATTCTCCGCCAGGAACTCGAATATCTCGTCGGGAAGCTCAATGCCGTCATTGTAAGCCTTCTTCCTCAGGATGGCAAGCCTGGTCTCAAAATCAGGCTTCTGCAGATCAGCCAGCAAACCCCATTTGAAACGTGACAGCAGCCGCTGCTCCATCCCCTGAAGCTCAACCGGGGGCTTGTCACACGTGAGTATGAGCTGCTTGCCAGACTGATGGAGGTGGTTGAATATGTGGAAGAATGTGTCCTGCGTCTTCTCCTTCCCGGCAAACTCATGTACGTCGTCAATGATCAGGACGTCAATCATCTGGTAGAAGTGCAGGAAGTCGTTTTTGTTGTTATTTCGTATCGATTCGACAAATTGCGTCTGGAACTTGTTGGCATTGACGTAAAGCACTGTCTTGTCAGGGAACTTTTCCTTTACCAGGATGCCAATAGCCTGAACCAGGTGAGTCTTTCCCAGTCCAGAATCACCGTAGATCATCAGGGGATTAAAGGCGGTGCCACCGGGATTGTTCCCCACGGCAATACCAGCTGAACGTGCGAGACGGTTGCATTCCCCCTCTACAAAATTGCTGAAGGAGTAGTCGGGATTGAGCCTCGGATCAAAGTGCAGCTTCTTGATGCCCGGTATGATAAACGGATTCCTGATGGCAGGCTGAGTTACCTCAAAGGGAACCTGCATGGGTTTGTTCTGAAGATCGGACTTGTTTCTCGAAGGATACCTGACAGTGTAGGGCTTCCCGTTTGTGTAGCCCGAGTTCTCCATGATGATGTTGTACTCAAGCTTTGCATCATTGCCGATCTCACGCCTGAGTGTCTTGCGGAGGATGTCTATATACTGCTCTTCGAGGTATTCGTAAAAGAAAGGGCTTGGCACCTGAATTGTAAGTATGTTTTTTTCGAGCCTGAGAGGAACAATAGGCTCAAACCATGTTTTAAAACTGGCCGAAGGAATAATGTCGCGGATTATTTCAAGACAATTATTCCACACCTCATCGTGTGACTTGTTCATTCAGATAGAAATTAAAAAATAGCTTTATTTCTCTGGTGCTGAAACCCGGGACAATATTTGTAAAAAAAAAGGTAAAAAAAAAAATTTTTTTCTATTGACTTTCCCATTTCTTCTTTACTGTGATGACCCTCAGGTCCTTAAAATCGTAAACGTTGGTCAAAATTTTCAATGTGCAGATAATCAGCAATTTAACAAGAAAACTATGTATCACAGCTGATTATGTAATTGAGGATATTCCGGTCCTGATCTGTCATGTTCCGGGTAAAGGCTACCGGATGCCTGCAATCAGGTGATCCAGTATTGTTTAGTAATATTTTAACAAATTATTCGGACTTTTTGCCAAAAAGGGAGAAGTGGACGTATTTCTTCGGATTTTCCTTCATATCGCGCAGCAAAAGGTCGAGATTGTACAGCGTATTGCTAAGGTTATTGTAAAGACTGTCGTTGGTGACAAGCTTGCCTGCTGATCCTTCTCCATTGCTGATGCCTTTTACGATGCCGTCAAGACTGGTGAGCGAGGAACGCAGGGAGGAGAGCGTCGTCCCCAGGTCTGCTTCAGTCACAGCCTCAGAGATCCCGCTGATATTCTTCAGGGTTGAATCAAGAGTTGCACTGTTGGCCGAGAGCATGGCGGTGAAGGTCTGCAGCTCGGCAATGGCTGCAACAAGCTCATCCTTGCTGCTGTCGGAGACATCCTTCAGACTGGCTGTAATGTTGTTTACATTTGACATTGCAGACTTAATGTTACCTGTCATCTCGGGTGTGAAAACATCATTCAGCGCCGAAACTACCGAGTCGAGCTTGATTATAATATCGGTTATGTTGCCCTCAAGGGGAGAAATGGTCTCACTAAGCCGGTCAATTATGGAAGTTGCCACATAACCCGAAAGTGTGTCATGACTGTGGCACATCTCACTGCTCTCACCCATGCGGAGTACTATCTTCATACCCGCTATCAGCGTCGCAGTTGTTATCTCCGCCTTCGTGTCCTCCGGGATATTGAAATGCTTATCCACCGACAGCGACACCAGGATAAGTCCTGACCCGTCATTTATCAGCCTGACGTCCTGAACCACACCCGCCTGGTATCCGTTGATCTCAACCGGGTTTGACTCCGTCAGCCCGGCAATGTTGTCATAAACGATATAGTAGGTGTCAGTACTTGTAAAGAGGGCAGTGCCCTTGAGAAACTCGAACATCAGGATGAATGCGATGATTGTAATCAGTGCCACGGCACCGACTTTAACCTCATGGGATATCTTCATAGGGCACTTATTTACTTCTTTTTGCTTCAATGGCCTCCCTCAGAGGCATTACCTTCCCGTTTCTGACAGCAATGACGAAGGCGTCCGGGAATCTACCCGTAATAGTCCGCCTGTGCTTCAGTGCGTCATCATATAAAACGAATTTTCCGGATGCATATTTAATCCGGTCAGAATCTTCTATTTTGCTTAGCGGTTCAAGTCCATTCAACTGACTCTGACTCAGGCCTCTGCTTTTGGGCATCGCAGCCACCTGAACCATAAAGAATATTTCATCAGCAGGGGCCGCATCCGTCTTAACCGCTGAAGGCGTGCTGTCACTCCTTTCTGTTGCCGGAGGTTCTGCCTGTTCCGGTTTCGGGGCGGCAACGCTGTCCTTTTCACCGGCTGCAGGAGTTGATGCGGCAGCTGCTGCCGAAGCAATCCCGTTACCGTTCTTCACACCGGATCTGTTGTCAATGGCCTGCTTGTAGTCCCTGAAAGCCCTGAAGATGGCAGATGCAAGGTAATCCTGACCCTGCTCGGTCTGCAGGTACTTTTCCTCTTCGGGATTGGTGACGAAACCAAGTTCAACGAGCACCGAAGGCATTGTAGTCCTCCACAGCACCTGGAACCCGGCCTGCCTGACTCCCCTGTCCTTCCTGCCAACCCTGTCCCTGAACTGGTTCTGGATCAGGGTGGCAAACTCAGTGCTCTGCTTGAGATAAGTGTTCTGCATAAGCGAAAAAATGATGTAGGACTCCACTGAGTTCGGGTCGAATCCTTCGTATATGGTTTCGTAATCCTTTTCAAATGTGATGACCGAGTTCTCCTTCATTGCAACCTGCAGGTTCGCCTCATCCATAGTCTGACCGAGGACATATGTCTCAGCTCCTGAGAAACGCTTGTCGTCCATCCCATTCGAATGAATCGAGATAAAGAGGTCTGCCTTATGTTTGTTGGCCACCTCTGCTCTCTCCGCAAGGCCGATAAAGGTATCATCATCCCTCGTATAGATTACCTTTACATCTTTCAGGTTCTCACTTATATACCTGCCTGTTCTGAGAGCAACCGACAGGTTGATGACCTTCTCCTTCGCTTTCGCGCCAACGGCACCCGGATCTTTGCCACCGTGACCTGCATCAATCACCACCACCCAATCATTTTCTGCCGGCACCGCCTGCGCCTGCAGCCCTGCTGGCATGGTAATTGCTGCCACCAGAACGGCACCTGCCAGAATATCTTTCAACCCTCTTATTTTGGTACTCTGCTGCATTACTGCTTTGCGAATTTTAATTAGTTTTGTCGCTGCCATGTCAGAGATGCGCAACAACTACGCAAAAATAGCATTTAACTTGCATTTTCATGCACAAAGATTGTTTGTGACAATTTTCATGCCGGTTCTCTTCACTGCAGCATTATCTGCCCAGGAGCAGGTACGGCAGGACACCCTCAGAAGGATCATCCCGGACACTGTTGCGATAGCCGGACCTGACGGCGTTGCAGCTCCCCTGATCCTCAGCGACTCCATTTTCACCAATGACTTCTATTATCTGCCGGACACTGCAGCAAATCCACCTCTGATCATCTCCCCGGACGCCGTGGATGAGCCTATCGTTTATACTGCTGACGGATACATGAAGACTGATCTGCGCACGAAAAAGGTGAGTCTTGTAGAGAACGCCAAAGTAACCTACGGAACCATTGTTCTGACTGCCGATTCTATTGTTCTGGACATGGAAACCGGATCTGTCTATGCCACCTTCAGACTTGATTCCGCCGGGAATATGATCGGACTGCCAGTCTATAAGGATGGCTCAGAAGAGTTTGAATCCAAGGAACTTACATATAACTTCAAATCCAAAAAGGGAGTCATCCGCAATGTCACCACTGAGCAGGAGGGGGGCTACCTCCAGAGCCTGACCACCAAGCGGCACGAGGATGGGACATTGCACGTCAACCACAGCAAGTTCACCACCTGTGACGCTGAGGAACCCCATTTCTACCTTGCCCTGCCCAGGGCCAAGGTTTATCCGGGTGAAAAGATAGTCTCGGGTCCGGCATACATGGTGGTGGCGGACATTCCCCTGCCCCTCATACTGCCCTTCGGATTCTTTCCGGTGCAGCAGAAGCGGGCCTCTGGCATCGTCATGCCCAAGTACGGCCAGGAGGCGCGAAGGGGCTATTTTCTCTCAAACGGTGGGTACTACTTTGCACTGAGTGATTACTTTGACCTGAAACTAACGGGAACAATTTATACAAACGGCACATGGCTCGCCGATGCCGGTACATCATACCGGCTGCGATACCGTTACTCGGGCTCCTTTGGCTTCAGCTACGCAAATAACGTAACTAGCTACAAGGGACTGCCCAATTACGGTAAAAACACAAACTACCGCGTAAGCTGGTCACATGCCCAGGACGCCAAAGCCAATCCCGGATCACGTTTCTCGGCAAGCGTAAACATGAGCTCCAGCGGTTATGACAAGAACAACAGCTATGAGGTTGCTGACCATGTGACAACCACCAGGCAGTCAAGCATCAGCTATTCAAAATCCTGGGCAGGAACGCCAATGAGCTTCGCCACGAGCCTTAGCCAGTCACAGAACGTGCAGAATAAAACGATGGTCCTGAACCTGCCAAAAGGCAGTTTCAACGTCTCGCGCATCTATCCCTTCAAACCTAAAAAGCCGGTGGCAAAAAGCCGGTGGTATCATGATCTGACAACGCAGTATTCAGCCAGTTTTGAAAACAAGATAGACACCTATGACAGCCTCCTGTTCACCAGCGCCGTATGGAAAAGCATGAAGAACGGATTTAAGCATGAGGTGCCTGTGAGCCTTCAGATCAGGCCATTCAATAACTTCTCAATATCACCCTCACTGCGCTATACGGGTGTGCTCTATACCGAGCGTACAGAGAAGAGATGGGATCCTGATTTCTATGACGAAAACAGGAACAAGGTCGTCCCTTCAGTGGTTAATGACACTATCCGGGGATTGACGTACGGCCAGGCGCTGGTACCGACCGTAAGCGCCTCATTCAACCCGTCAATATACGGCACATTCCAGTTTACCAGGAAGGGCTCCAGGGTTGAATCAATCAGGCACGTAATGAAACCATCGGTGAGCTTCTCCTACTCTCCGGAGGCTGACAGGCTCACGAGTGACATGTTCAGGACCGTTCAATATGATACCCTGGGTCATACCCGGGAGTATTCGATTTACGAGACAAGCATTTTCGGGACTCCTTCTACCGGCAGACGGGCAGGGTCTGTCTCTTTCAGCCTTACCAACCTGGTGGAAGCCAAGGTATTCGCAAAAAATGACACTACGGGAAAACCTAAAAAGGTCAAAATAATTGAGAGTCTTTCATTGAACTCCTCATATAATATTTTTGCCGACTCACTCAACTGGTCGCCTGTTAGCATGTCCTTCCGTACCACCCTGGCTCAGAATATCAATATCCAGGCGGGGAGCAGTTTTTCGATATATGGAATGAATCAGAACGGTGGTACCGTAAGGCAGCTTGCCTTAGCCCAGGGCATGGGACTGGCAAGGATGACCAGCTTCAATATGAGCCTTGACCTTGACCTGGGACAGTTGCTTGGCAGTAAGGACAGTAACAAGCAGCAGCAGGCCGCCGGCCAGGAGAGCCAGCGTCCTTCAGCAGGACGGCAGCCGGACGATATCAGAGCTCCGGGGGGTGCTGCCCCGAATAACCTGCCGCTGGCAAACAAAAACCTCGACGAATTCGGGTATGTCAGGTTTGATGTGCCGTGGTCACTCAGGATGGCTTATAACTTCAGCTACAGCAAGCCCGGACTGAGGACCAATGTTAACCAGACCATGACACTGTCAGGTGATGTGAGGCTCACACCCAAGATGGCTATAAATTACAATACCGGTTACGACTTCAAGCAGAAGGAGATAACCATGACCCGTGTGGGTATCAGTCGCGACCTGCACTGCTGGGAGATGAGCTTTTCCTGGATCCCGGTCGGATATATGAAGAGCTGGAACTTCACCATCAGAGCCAAGGCGAGTATGCTCCAGGATCTCAAGTATGAAAGGAGGAAGGACTACCATGAGAATTACTAATGACATAAAAATAACAGGAATGAAAAGGATTATCAGCACAACAGCTGCTCCGGGCGCTATTGGCCCTTACAGCCAGGCGGTGGAGTCAAACGGAACGCTTTACATTTCAGGCCAGGTGCCCATAGACCCTGCAACCGGGAAGATTGTTGAGGGTGGCATCACGGAACAGACAACCCAGGCTTTGAAGAACATCAAAGCGATACTGCTTGCTGCGGGGTATACTCTGAACGATGTGGTCAAATCGACATGCCTGCTCTCTGACATGTCTGACTTCAAGGCAATGAACGAGGTTTACGCACAGTTCTATACCTCTGAACAGCCGGCCAGGGCTGCCTTCGCCGTCAAGGGACTGCCGCTGGGCGCCCTTATCGAGATAGAGACAGTGGCAGTTAAATAATAGCGTTACAATAATGCTCGTAGTCGTATATTAAAACAGTAACGGCGGGTTTCAGACCCGCC
>DHGW01000062.1:0-430 GCA_002402965.1 Bacteroidales bacterium UBA4788 | reverse complement strand
TTACATCGCGGTGCAGCTTGACAACTGCCTTGTAGTTACCAGCCTCCTTGATGGCATCTTCGCCCAGGGTGATGTTCTTGCGGTCAACCTCAAAACCCTTGGAATTAAGGGCTTCGGCAAGCTGAATCGTGTTAACCGATCCGAATATCTTGCCTGCAGTACTTACCTTGGCACCAATCACGAGCTTCACACCGGCAAGCTTTTCAGCCAGCTTCTCAGCTTCTTTCCTGATCTGCTCTTCCTTGTGAGCCCTCTGCNNTCAGGTTCTCATTGTGAACCTTGACAGCGGAGCCGGAGGCCTGAATGGCCAGTCCCTTGGGTATGAGGTAATTCCTTGCATAACCGGTCTTTACGGTCAGAATGTCGTTCTTCAGACCCAACTTCTCAATATCCTGCTTCAGAATAATCTTCATCTCTCTTCCTCCTTTAC
>DHGW01000082.1:70729-80888 GCA_002402965.1 Bacteroidales bacterium UBA4788 | reverse complement strand
GGGCATAGAACATGAGGCAATGATAAAGCCTCCTTCCGAGGCGGTTCATCATAAACCTGTGTTCCAGACTGTTCATATACTTAATTATGGAACACAAAGGTATCAAATAAACCTGAATCTTCCAAATTTTGCACTGCCATCAAACCCCGGAAAAAAATTTATCATTGTATTTGATTGATTTGATGAACGTTGCAGTCCCGGAGATCCGATTAACAAAAGTTTAACAGTATTTTGATGCAACAGAGGAGGGGGTTGACGGTCTTTATATCGAAAGAAGATGGAAAAGGACAGTTCCGCTTTTTTTAAAGGACAGTTTAGGTGTTAAACAAAAACGGGTTAGTCATGAAAAGAATTATTCTTGGTACGCTGCTTTTTGCAGCAGTCTCAGCGCTCTCTTTCGGAAAAGTGGTCATTCGTGGGGAATCCAACACTCCCTTCGGCACCTACAGGATCGAAGTCTCCGACAAGCCGGTGATTGTCGCCGGTGAGGAGTTGAAATGCTATCTCATCAGTTATGAGAAATCACCTTTACAGGTAAAGGTATTGGTCGACAAGGAAAAGACATGCAGGAACTATGTAGTTGTTTCCGACGACCTTTCAATTATGTACACATGCAATGGCAAGTATTTAGGCGTCAGCAGGCTGGACAAGAAGTACATGGATGCCGGACTCGGCACCTGCGACGACAAGCTTGACAGGTTTGATTACTTCCATCAGAAGTTAATCACCCACGGCAGCCCTGTCGAATTTGACGCTATGCAGCTGATTGCATCCTATTACCCGGAGCTTATAAAATAACTCCCGGCAGAAGACTTTTTTTTCTTCCTTAATCAGGCCGTCCGGCCTGTCTACGATCAGGTTTAGGTTGAATGGAGATACCCCTCTCGGGTATCTTCTTCTTTTTGCGGCTCCGCTGCACAGGGGTTGTCAGGCAGCAGCCGGCAGACGGTTCCTTTCCGGCCATAAACATATTATTGATATATGTCACCTCTGAAGAGCCAAAGCGGATTATCTTTGATGCTGAATTACCTGCCTCCATACTACTGAGGCCCGGGCATTTCAACAGACTATGAAACAGAAGATTAAATTCAGCCTCCTGTATCGCGACATGTGGCAATCATCAGGCAAATACCAGCCGAGGGCAGATCAGCTGACGGCCGTGGCTCCCCACATTGTAGAGATGGGCTGTTTTGACAGGATAGAGACTAACGGAGGAGCTTTCGAGCAGGTTCAGCTGCTTTACGGGGAGAATCCAAATACGGCAGTTAGAGAGTGGGTAAAGCCCTTCAACAGTGCAGGCATACAAACACATATGCTTGAGCGTGCCCTGAATGGTATCAGGATGTACCCGGTACCCGCGGATGTAAGGCGGCTGATGTACAAGGTCAAGAAAGCACAGGGTGTAGACATAGCCCGTTCATTCTGCGGGCTTAATGATCACCGCAACCTTGAGCTCTCGGTAAAATACGCCCGTGAGGCCGGGATGATATCGCAGGCTGCCCTCTCCATCACCCACTCCCCCGTTCACACCGTGGATTATTTTATGGGCGTGGTTGACCGGGTTGTTGAATACGGGGCAGACGAGATCTGCCTCAAGGATATGGCTGGTGTCGGCAGGCCGGCATCACTGGGAGAACTGGTCAGACGGATAAAGGATAAATACCCCGGAATTGTGGTTCAGTATCATGGGCACAGCGGCCCCGGGATGTCGGTGGCCTCAATGCTTGAGGTTGCGAGAGCGGGGGCAGACTACCTGGATGTGGCAATGGAGCCTCTCAGCTGGGGCATGGTCCACCCGGATTTGATAGCAATACAGGCTATTATGAAGGACGCCGGGTTCGACGTCCCTGACATTAACATGGATGCCTATATGAAAGTGAGATCACTCACCCAGGAGTTCATTAACGACTTTCTCGGATACTTCATTGACCAGCGTAACAGGCAGATGACCTCGCTTCTTATCGGATCGGGACTCCCCGGGGGAATGATGGGGAGCATGATGGCTGACCTGAAAGGTGTTCATCAGGGAATCAATGCCGCACTTAAAGCTAAAAACAAGCCGGAGATAACCGAAGATGAGCTGGTGGTTTGGCTCTTCAGGGAGGTGGAGCATATCTGGCCCATGATGGGCTATCCACCGCTGGTAACCCCATTCAGCCAGTATGTCAAGAACGTGGCACTTATGAACATCGTTTCCATGGTCAACGGCAAGGATCGCTTTGCGATGATCGATCCAAACACATGGGACATGCTGCTTGGCCGGGCAGGCAAGCTGCCCGGCCCTCTGGCCCCCGAACTGATAGAACTGGCAAAGAAAGAGGGCAGGGAGTTCTACGAAGGCAACCCGCAGGACAACTACCCTGATGCTCTCGAAGGCTTCAGGAAGGAGATGGAAGATAACGGATGGCCCCTCGGACCTGACGAGGAAGAGCTGTTTGAACTGGCAATGCATGACAGGCAGTACCGTGATTATAAATCCGGCGCTGCGAAGAAACGGTTCCTGAAGGAGATCGACGATAAACATGCAGAATTGTCAAAAGGCGCACCGGCCAGGGTCTCACCCCGGAAGCTCCTGCCCTCCCCCGAGGGCGGAATAGCATTCCTCTATTCGGGGGCAACGGCCACCTACTGGCCTGACGAGGAGCTTCTCAACGTGGGAGAAACGGTAAAGAAAGGTGAGATACTAATGTATATCATGATCGGGAAAACGATCAGGGAGGTGGTATCGGACCGGAAGGGTGTTATAAAGAATATCCTTGTTAAGAGCGGAGACAAGATAAGCAAGGGAGATCCGCTGATCGAATTTTGTTAGACAGCCAATTCAGATAATGCAGTAAAACAACTGTAATGCCTCCGTCGCGATTGTATTTTATGGCATTAATCCATATTTTAGCCATCTAAACCCAAACGCCAACTGTAATGAAAAAACTTTTCATCATGTTTTTAATCGTCTCTCTCGGAGCCGTCGCCTGTAAGAAGGAGACCTGCGAGAATCCCTTCTACTGTGACTGGGACACACCCTTTGGGGTACCCCCTTTTGATCAGATCAAATTTGAACATTTCAAGCCGGCCTACCTGAAAGGCATGGAGGAGGAGATGGCTGAGGTCAATGCCATCATCAATAATCCTGAGGAGCCCACCTTTGACAATACAATCAGGGCAATGCATTTCACCGGGAAACTGCTGGAAAAAGTACAGCAGGCCATGGGTCCTCTAAGCGGAGCCAACACAAATGACTCCATACAGGCACTGCAGAGAGAGATGTCTCCCCTCTTCTCAAAGCACAACGATGATATTTCACTGAATGAAAAACTCTTTGAAAGGGTAAAATCAGTCTACGAAAACCGTGACAAATTCAACCTTACCCCTGAGGAAAGCAAGCTGCTCGAAGACGATTATCTCGACTTCATCCGCAGCGGAATCGGCCTTTCTCCTGAGGATAAGGATAAGCTCCGCAAGCTTAACAGCGAGCTTTCTCTTCTTGGCGTAAAATTTGGTCAGAACCTTCTTGCCGAGACCAACGGTTTCACTCTGGTCATTGACAACGAACAGGATCTCTCCGGCCTTCCCGAAGGTATCAGGGCCCAGGCTGCCGCAACAGCAGCAGAAAAGGGCATGGAGGGCAAATGGCTTTTCACCCTGCAGAATCCCAGCTATATCCCCTTTATGACATACGCTGACAACAGGGCGCTCAGGGAGAAGATTTTCAGAGGCTACATGATGCGTGGCAACAACGGTAATGAGAATGACAACAACCAGATTCTTGCAGATATCATCAGGCTTCGCGTGGAAAAGGCCAGGCTGCTCGGCTACGAGAGTCACGCTGATTATGTGCTTGAGCGCAACATGGCTAAGGAGCCGGAGACAGTACTTAACTTCCTTGCCCAGATATGGGAGGCCGCACTGCCGGTGGCAAAGGCAGAGGCAGCAGCACAACAGGAGCTGATTGACAGGGAAGGCGGCAAGTTCAGGCTCGAGCCGTGGGACTGGTTCTATTACACTGAGAAGATCCGCAAGGAGAAGTATGACCTCAGTGATGAAGAGACAAAGCCCTATTTCTCAGCCAAAAATGTTACCGACGGCATGTTCTATGTTGCCAACAGGCTTTACGGGCTGGAGTTCAGCGAAAGGAACGACATTCCGCTGTATCATCCTGATGTAAAAACCTTTGAGGTAAAAAGAGACCAGAAGCATGTGGGTATCCTGATGATAGATTATCATCCGAGAGCCTCCAAGAGGGGCGGTGCATGGTGCAGCGGGATGAGACCTCAGAAGGTTGATGAAAAGGGCAAATTCGTAACCCCGCTTGTCAGCATGGTTACCAACTTCACACCTCCTTCAGGCGACACACCGTCACTGCTCACCCCTGACGAGGCAAGCACCCTGTTCCATGAGTTTGGCCATGCGCTTCACAATCTGCTGTCAAACACTGAATATACAAGCGGCGTATCACGCGATTTTGTGGAGCTTCCGTCGCAGATAATGGAACACTGGGTATTCGAACCCGAAGTTCTCAAGGTTTACGCGAAGCATTACAAGACAGGCGAGGTCATTCCTGATGCCCTGATAGAGAAGATAGAGAAGGCAGGCAAGTTCAATGCCGGCTTCACCACCATCGAGTACCTTGCAGCTTCCTCGCTTGACATGGAATATCACTCGCTGACTGAACCCGTCGAGATCAACATCGGTGAGTTTGAAAAGAAAGCAATGGAAAAGTACGGCCTGATAAAGGAGATTATTCCCCGCTACAGGTCTACCTACTTCAACCATATAATAGGTGGCTATTCAGCAGGTTACTACAGCTACATATGGTGTGAGCAGCTTGACGCAGATGCATTCAAGGCTTTCAGGGAGACAGGTGACATCTTCAACAGGGAGGTTGCCGCACGCTTCGAGAAGGAGATTCTGTCACGTAAGGGGTCAAAGGATGAGCTTGAGATGTGGGTAGCCTTCAGGGGCCGTGAACCGGGCATTGAAGCTCTGCTTGAAAACAGGGGCTTTCTAAATCAATAGACTATGTACGCCAGGATGGGTGTGCCGGGAAGAGCTTTCCTTACCCTGCTCATACTCTTGCTGATATCATGCAGCCCGGAAAACCACTCCGCAAAAGTGGTGAAGGGGGTACTTGATCTGAGGCATATAGAACAGGGAGATGATTTCACTGTGCGCATGAACGGTGAGTGGGAGTTCTTTTTCGGCACATTCATCTATGGCACCCCCGGGGAAATTGTTGATACCCTCACACCTGACTGCTACGGCAAGGTTCCGGGTTACTGGAGTAAGTACACTGTTGACAGCCTGCAGCTTCCGCGGTTCGGATACGGCACCTACAGGGCGCTGATAATCCTGCCCCGGGGATACCGTGACAGGATGGGCTTTGACATGCCTGTCTTCGACACCTCCTACGAGATCAGCATCAATGGTGTCACTCTGGCAAGGAACGGCACTCCTGCGCGAAGCAGGGCGGAATCTATTCCCTCCTATGAGCCGCTCTTCTTCAGTTATGTGCCGAAGAGTGACACCCTGGAGCTACTTATAAGAGTCTCCAATTACGAACATCGTCGCGGCGGATTCTGGATGCCGCTGAAGACAGGCACATTCCATAAGATTCAGACCGACTTCACCAACCAGTGGTTTATCTCAATAGCGGTCTCGGGGATGCTCTTTGCCTCATTTCTGTTCTTTTTCATATTTTACCTGCTTGACAGAAGGGACAGGAAACTGCTGATGTTTTCGATTCTGGTGCTGTGCCTGACTCTCCGTCCCTTCCTCTCAGCACCCTACCTGGCCACAATAGTTGACATAAGGAACTGGCAACTCATTATCAGGGGAGAATACCTGATCCTGTATTTTATGATCACATCCGGAGCGTGGCTTGCATATCTGATATACCCGACGCAATGGTTCAGAAGATTCTCTATCGCCACAGACATCATCTTCCTGTTTGGGATCGCCGCTGTCATCCTTCTGCCCGTACACCTTTTCACATATTCAGTATGGTTTATCCAGGCAACGGCGCTGCTTGCCCTGATCTATGTCATAATGATGAGTATCCGGGGGATTGCAAAGCACAACAGGATTGACATACTTTACCTGGCAGCATTTCTTGCCATCACCGTCGGAGTGGTGGCTGACATACTTCTCTCAAACGCCCTGGAGGAGAACCAGCAGCTGTACATTCTATCCTTTCTGATGCTGGTCTTCGTTTTTATCCAGGCCACCCTGCTGATACGTGACTGGGTGAGACGGGGACAGGGGAGAGAAAAGCTGGCAATGCAGCTCGAAGAACTTAACCGCAATCTGGAGAACAGGGTTAAGAAACGCACCGCGGAGCTGCAGGAGAGGACTGATGAGCTTAACTCCAGGAACGAACAGATTGCCCGTCAGAACAGGAAGCTCTCAGAAACGATTAACCTCAAGAACAAGATCTTCTCAGTCATTTCTCATGACCTGCGAAGTCCCGTAGTTAATATTCTCTACACTCTTTATATGCTCAAGGAGGAGGAGTTCCGTGACAAGACTGAACTTCTGGCCGACTCATGCATACAATCTTCCCAGCAACTGATCACCCTGCTTGAGAATATGCTGGTCTGGGGAAGAGGCCAGGAAGACATGATACGGTATGCTCCCGCGGAGCATGACCTTGCTGACCTCATCCTCACCAACATCAGCATCCTGAAAGACGGCTCTGACAGGAAGGAAATCTCCCTGAACTTTACACAGGTGGGAAGGTCGAAGGGATGGTTCGACAGGGACCTGGTAGATATCGTCATCAGGAACCTGCTTTCCAACGCCATAAAATACACGAACCACGGAGGGAAGGTTACCATTCTGGTCAGGGAGAAGGAAGATTCAGGCGACTGGGTGACAATTAAAATCTGTGACAACGGAGTAGGCATCAGCGCTGAACGGCAGAAAAGACTCTTCACGGGGGATGAGATTACATCGACTCCTGGCACCGACTCGGAGAAGGGAACCGGTATCGGTCTCAGGCTGGTGCATGAGCTGGTGACGATAAGCAAGGGTACCATCACCGTGGAGAGCAAGCCAGACAACGGCAGCTGCTTTACAGTGATACTGCCGGGCCCGGACCAGGGCAAAAAAGGCAGGGATTTTTTCAATCAGCCCTCATAGAGCTGCGAAAGGCCCTTAAGATCCAGGAATCTGACCTCCCGGTGGTCGACCGAGATAAGACCCTCATGCTCCATCTCTCCTATCACCCTGGCAAGCGACGGGCGAGTCACCCCGAAATATTCCGACAGTTCCTGCTGGGTACGGTCTATTACCACCCTGCCCGAAGTCGCACCGGGAAGCGATGATAGATAATGGGCAAACTTTCCCTTGATTGTATGAAAGGAATGAAACCTTAGACGGCCTGAAAGAAACTGCGCCTTGGAGCAGATAAAGGTCAGGTAGCTTGACAGAACGCGCCTGTCACCTGCCATCAGGGTCAGGTAATCGCTCTTGTTTATTATCAGCAGCTCTGAATCACAGTTTGCGATGACGTTTACCGGGTACCTCGCCCCGGCACCGAATAAAACCGCAGCGGCCAGAGCCTGGGGCGGATTTATGTCCTCAATCTTCATCGTACGACCCGTCAGATCGGCCATCTCACCTCTTACACTGCCAGACAGGACTATAATAAGCGAATGTATCTCCTCCCCTGCAAGTGCTATCACCGCACCTGTATGAAAAAACCTTATTCTGTAATTCACTGCCTCCAGCAGTTTCTCTATCTCCTCATCACCAAGCCCCCTGAAAAGCGGGGAATTACTCAACACCGGAAATCGCATCTTTTTTTGCATAAAATTAAAAAAAAACGTAATTTGTAACAAATGTTACAGTCTAACTGTGATCCTCAAGGTACTTTTGCTCCTGAATAAGAGAAAAAGGACATTGGAAAGAGACATTATCAGGATAGACGAGGAGAAATGCACCGGTTGCGGACTATGTGTGCCGAACTGCCACGAAGGTGCGCTACAGGTGATTGACGGCAAGGTAAGGCTTGTTTCGGAGCTTATGTGTGACGGACTGGGAGCATGCATAGGCCACTGTCCGGAGGGAGCTATCACAATTGAGCGGCGTGAGGCGGAACCTTATGATGAGATAGCCGTGATCAGCGAGATGGTAAAGAAGGGGGCAAACACTGTCACTGCCCACCTTAAGCATCTGAACGACCATCATGAATACGGATATCTTGAAGAGGGTACCACATGGCTCGAGGTTCACAGCAAAGAGCTCTCATTCAGCGTTGAGGAGGTCCTTGCAGCTGTGAATGGCCAGCCGGTCAGGGAATCCGGAGCGGATACATCAACCGCAGTCAGTGGTATGAGTGTAGCACACGGTACCGGTCACGGACACAGTGCCCACGGAGAAAATCATGGACACGGTGCACATGGCGGTGCTCACCGTCATCAGGGAGGCAGTTGCCCGGGCAGCGCAGAGCGACTTATAGCACCGGCTCCGGCCTTTGCCGGCGCCACCATCATGGCAGATGCCCCCTCGCAGCTCACCCACTGGCCTGTGCAGATGCACCTGATAAATCCCAACTCACCGGTTTACAGGGGTGCTGACCTGATGCTGGCAGCCGATTGCGTGGCATTCTCACTCGGCTCATTCCACAGCCGGTTCCTTAAGGGGAAAGCGCTGGCAATCGCCTGTCCCAAGCTCGACCACGGGACGGAAACCTATATTGACAAACTGACGGTAATGATCGACACTGGCAGGGTAAACACCATCACCGTTATGATGATGGAGGTGCCGTGCTGCGGGGGTCTGATACAGATGGTGCGCGCAGCGATGGTCAGGGCCTCGAGAAAGGTGCCCGTGAAGGCTGTCATTGTCAGTGTTGACGGAAAGATACTCCAGGAGGATTGGATATAACCTAAAGGAAAACTTATAATACGAACAATTTAAAAAATCAGGAAATGAGTATGTTTTGTTACCAGTGCCAGGAAACGGCAAAAGGAACCGGATGCGTAGTAAAAGGCGTATGCGGCAAGACTGATGATGTCGCCCAGATGCAGGACATGCTGGTGTGGATTGCCAAAGGTATTTCCATCCTTGGAACCATTGCGCGCCAGAACCGCTATTCAAATGCAAAGGTTGACCGCTTCGTGCAGGAGGCTCTCTTCACGACTATCACAAATGCTAACTTTGACAAGGCAAAAATCATCGGGAGGATCCACGAAGGAATTGCTCTCAGGGACAAGTTTGCAGGTGAGATGAAGGCCAAGGGCATTGTCATCCCTTCAGCTATTCATGAAAGTGTTACATGGACCCCCTCAGGCGAGGCAGAGATGGTTGCAAAAGCCGCTACTGTAGGTGTTCTCACAACTGCCGACGAGGATGTCCGTTCGTTGCGTGAACTGACAACCTACGGTGTCAAGGGTATGGCTGCATACGCCGAGCATGCCGGCAACCTGGGGTACAACAGCGACAGCGTCGATGCTTTCATGCAGAGGGCTCTGGCTGCCACAACTGATGATTCGCTAAGCGCTGATGAGCTTGTGGATCTTGTTCTTGAGACCGGCAAGCACGGAGTGGAGGTGATGGCACTGCTCGATAAGGCCAACACTACATCATATGGTAATCCTGAGATTACCGAGGTGAACATTGGTGTCAGGAACAACCCTGCCATTCTGATCAGCGGGCATGATATGAAGGATATGGAGGAGCTTCTCCGCCAGACCGAGGGAACAGGCGTTGACGTCTACACCCACAGTGAGATGCTTCCCGCAAATTACTACCCTGCTTTCAAGAAGTACAGCCACTTCGTCGGTAACTACGGCAACTCATGGTGGAAGCAGACAACCGAGTTCGAGTCATTCAACGGCCCGGTTCTCTTTACAACCAACTGCATCGTCCCGCTTCGCGAAAGCTACCGTAACCGAGTCTATACTACCGGTTCGTCAGGCTATCCCGGCTGCCCGCATATTCCGGACAGGGAGCCAGGCAAGGAGAAGGATTTCTCGGCTATAATAGAGCATGCAAAGAGGTGCAAACCTCCCGTTGGAATCGAGGAAGGCACAATCATTGGAGGCTTTGCCCACAACCAGGTTATCAAACTTGCTGACAAGGTAGTAGAAGCGGTGAAGAGCGGTGCAATCCGCAAGTTCTTTGTGATGGGCGGATGCGACGGTCGTATGAAGAGCCGCGA
>DHGW01000082.1:64899-70667 GCA_002402965.1 Bacteroidales bacterium UBA4788 | reverse complement strand
GTTCTCGATGCCGGCCAGTGCAACGACTCCTATTCGCTGGCAGTGATAGCCCTTACACTCAAGGATATCTTCGGCAAAAACGATATCAATGAGCTGCCGATCGCCTACAACATCGCATGGTATGAGCAGAAGGCCGTCATCGTTCTGCTGGCTCTCCTCTACCTCGGTGTGAAGAATATCCACCTCGGACCGACAATCCCGGGCTTCCTCTCTCCCAACGTGGTCAGCGTACTCGTTGAGAAATTCGGGATTGCAGGTATCACCACCCCCGATGAGGATATGAAGATCCTGCTTAACTAAATAATATTCAAAGCAAAAGAAATCGCTCCCATCCCGGGGGCGGTTTTTTTTACCCTTTACCACGAGGCAAAATGATATTATGCACGTTCTTAATTCAATTGTGCATAAAATGACTAACTTTATGCAAGTTACCGTCGCGGAATTCGTTCTCTAAATCATGATGCAAAAAGACATGGATACTACTGCTGATTCATCAGGCACCGGGGTCCTGATCGGCATTGATATAGGGTCCGTTTCTCTTAATACTGTTGTGCTGGACGAGAGTTTTGCCATTCTTGAGGACTATTATGATTATGTCCATGGCAAGCCCTTCAATGTGCTTTATGAACGTCTCTCCTCACTGCTAAAGGCACATCCCGCCTCAACGATAAAGGGCGTCGCCCTGACAGGAACCGGGGGCAAGCTGGCAGTTAGCCTGATCGGTGGTGTATTCGTCAATGAGATAATCGCCCAGGCCACATCGGCCGGCAGGCTTTTCCCGGAAGCGCGAACAGTAATTGAAATCGGAGGCGAGGATTCAAAGCTTATCCTCCTTGAAAGACAATCCGGTGATGAGCATGCCAGGCTGGTCGATTTTGAGATGAACAGCATCTGCGCAGCAGGCACTGGTTCATTCCTCGACCAGCAGGCAAAGAGGATTGGTGTCACGATTGAGAAGGAGTTCGGTGAGATGGCCATGCGTTCCGTCAATCCTCCCCGCATAGCTGGGCGTTGCAGCGTCTTTGCCAAGAGTGACATGATTCATCATCAGCAGCTTGCCACACCCCTGCATGATATAGTAGCAGGACTATGTTTTGCCCTCGCCAGGAACTTCAGGAGCACGGTGGCAAGAAGCAAGGAGATCAAGAGACCCGTCATATTCTCTGGCGGCGTGGCAGCAAACATAGGAATGGTAAGGGCATTCAGGGAAGTACTCGATCTCAAGGGTGATGAGCTGATAATACCTGAGCATCATGCCTCGATGGGCGCAATCGGGGCGGTCCTCTACGGTCTGTCAGAGGGATTGCAGATGAATCATTTTCCGGGACTTGAAAAGCTGGAGGAGTACCTGGGAAATGACAGTACCGTTTTCAGCAGTCTCCCTCAACTTAAAGAATCTGATGCTGAATACAACAAGGTAGTGAAGTTCAGGAAGAACGGAACCGAGAAACTGCCAGTCTACCTGGGTATCGATGTAGGATCTTTGAGTACGAACGTGGTACTGATAGACCCTGAGCATAACGTGGTTGCCAGGAGATACCTGCCCACTGCAGGCAAACCCCTTGAAGCAATACAAAAAGGGATTAGGGAGATATATGACGAGGTGGGCAGCGATATAGAGGTCATAGGTGCAGGTACAACCGGTTCAGGACGCTATCTTACCGGCGACTTCATAGGAGCTGACACAATTCGGAACGAGATTACGGCCCAGGCTACGGCGGCAATCGATTATGACCCCACCGTAGACACAATCTTTGAGATTGGCGGACAGGACTCAAAGTACATAAGCATTGAGAACGGAGTGGTGGTAGACTTTGAGATGAATAAGGTCTGTGCTGCCGGTACCGGCTCATTCCTTGAGGAGCAGGCAGAAAAGCTGAACATTAAAATCGTGGACGAGTTCGGCAGCATGGCCCTGAAGTCTGAGTCACCCGTCAAGCTCGGAGACCGCTGCACCGTCTTTATGGAATCTGACCTTAACAGTTTCATGCAGAAGGGAGCCAGGAATGATAACCTGGTTGGCGGGCTGGCCTATTCCATCGTTTACAACTACCTCCAGAAGGTGGTAGCTGACCGAAGGGTGGGTGACAAGATCTTCTTCCAGGGAGGAGTGACGAATAACAGGGCTGTCGTGGCAGCCTTCGAGCAGGTGCTTGACAAAAAAATAATCATCCCTCCTCATTTTGACGTTACCGGCGCCATTGGAGCCGCCATACTGGCCCAGAGATCCATGACCGAAGGACAGAAGACGACTTTCAAGGGCTTCGGTATAAGAAACGCAACATATGAGACCAGCAGGTTCGTCTGCAACGCCTGTGTAAACCACTGTGAAATAAGCAGGGTAAAGATCGAGGGAGAGGAGAAGGCGCTGTTCTACGGGGGACGCTGTGAAAAATATGAGACCGACGGCCGGAAAAAGAAAACGGACCATATCCCGAACCTCTTCAAAAAGAGGATCGAAATGCTTACCGGCGATTACGTGGAGAGAGAGGCTGACGGCAAGCCAACAATCGGGATACCAAGGGCTTTAATGATCTACTATCAGCAGTTTCCATTCTGGAGAACCTTCTTTGAAGAGTTGGGATTTAATGTAGTTCTGTCACGGGAGTCTGACAAAAAACTTGTCACACAGTCAATTGAAACCATTACCTCCGAAACCTGCCTCCCCGTTGAGCTGATGCACGGACACGTCATTGACCTGCTTGACAGGGGAGTCGAATATGTTTTCCTTCCATTCATTGTCAATGGCAAATACAAGGAGGGCGACACTACCACCAACTCCAACTGCCCGTGGGTCCAGTCGTTTCCCTTCATGGTGAAGGCCGCCCTCAGGGGTAAGGTTGATGATGCGAAGTTACTCACCCCCACCCTCCACTTCCGCTATTTTGAGCGTGCACTTGTGAAGGAGCTGACCGCATTTTTCGGTGAGAGATTTGGACTGAACGATGCAAGGATCAGGAATGCCGTTTACAAGGCTGATGGCGTACAGGTCGCCTTCGAAAAAGGACTTGTTGAATACGGGCGCACAGTGATGGATGCCCTTCCTGAAGGCTGCCGGCCGGTGATCATCCTGGGAAGGCCCTATAACAGCGCTGACCCCCACCTGAACCTCAATCTTACGGAGAAACTGCTGGCGCAGAATGTGATGCCCATACCACTTGATATGCTTGATCTTCAGGTGTCTGAGATCTACAGCAACTACAGGAACATGTACTGGCCTAACGGCCAGAAGATGGTTGCGGCAGCACAGCACGTGGCCAAAACTGATGGTCTTTATGGGGTGTATATCAGCAACTTCAGATGCGGTCCAGACTCATTCATCTGGCATTATGTCACCGAAGAGCTGAAAGGCAAGCCCTTCCTTCACATGGAGGTTGACGAGCATTCTGCCGATGCAGGCATGGTGACGCGGATAGAGGCTTTCCTTGACAGCCTTGCAGGAGCCGCACAGAATGAAAAAAAGGATCTGACGATCATCCGGCCCCGGCCCAGTCCCTCAGAGCCCCCGGTGAACAGGACACTCTATTTCCCCTATATGCATGACGGCGCCTATTTTGTTGCCGCCGCGGCTCGAAGCGTCGGCATTCCCTCGGAGGTACTTCCCAAACAGACAGACGAGGATATCGCCCTGGGCAGGAAATACACCTCCTCAAAGGAGTGCTTCCCGATGATATGTACCACAGGCAGTTTCCTCAAGAAACTGATGGAGCCGGGTGCTGATCCCTCGAAGATGAGCTTCTTCATGCCTGACCATAACGGCCCGTGCCGGTTCGGACAGTATAACCAGTTCCAGAGGATACTCTTTGACAGGCTCGGTTTCAGGGATGCTGAGCTGGTGACACCTTCAAATGACACTGCATACGCCGACCTTGCAGGAGACAGAAGCAAAAGATTCAGGATCAATGCATGGAAAGGATTTGTGTCATTTGACTACATCAGGAAACTATACAGGGAGATACGTCCATATGAACTCAACAGTGGTGAAGCCGATGCCGTCTACCAGAATGCGCTGAAGAGGATTGAGAAATTCGTGGAGAACAACTGCAGGGGACTCCGGCGCATCCTTGTGGAGACTGCCGGCGAATTCATGGCCGTGAAGGCTGACAGGAGCCGCCGCCGACCGGTGGTTGCGGTACTCGGAGAGATATATATGCGTGACAATGCAGGATGTAACGGTAATATAGCCAACAGGCTTGAAGCGCTCGGGGCGGAGGTCGTCATAGGACCCTTCTCTGAATGGATCACCTATTCAACGCATCGCTTTACTCGTGACAGCCGCTGGAAGAATGACACGAAGGGGCTTATCAGATCGAAGATACAGGGCATCGGGCAGGAGGTGATTGTCGACTATCTCATCAGGGGCATAAACAAACTCACTGACACCACGAAGGACGTCTCACTCCATGAGATACTGAAGCTGAGCAATAAATATGTCAGTGAATTCTATGACGGTGACCCGCCCATTGCCATGGGCTCATCGGCTGCCCTGGCGAAGAGGGGAGTCTCAGGTATTGCTGCGATACTTCCCTTCACATGCATGCCCGGAACAATTGTCGCATCGGTCAGCGACTCCTTCAGAAAGGATAATGACAACATCCCCTTCCTGAATATCCCCTACGACGGACAGGATACCGTCTCGCTTGAGACCAGGCTGCAGGCCTTTATGTTCCAGGTCAGGGAGTATGCTGAGGCTCGCCAACCAGTGTCATCTCATCTATGAGGTAACCTGCACCGCCTAACTTGTCAATTATAAACAGTGCATACCTGATATCAAGGCTGATATTGCGGCTCTGCTTCGGGTTGTACATTATGTCCGAGGCAACCCCCTCCCACGCCCTGTCAAAGTTGACGCCTATCAGATGACCCTCGGCGTTCAGTACCGGGCTGCCGGAGTTACCGCCGGTGGTATGATTGTTGGCAATGAAGCATACAGGCACATCTCCGTTAACTGCATACCTGCCGAAATCCTTTTTCTCATAAATCTCCCTGAGTCTGTCGGGAACATCGTAATCATAGATTTCAGGATTGTCCTTCTCCATCACTCCTGAGAGAGTTGTCTGATGCTTGTGATAAACGGCATCACGAGAGTCGTATCCCATCACCTTCCCGTAGGCAAGCCTCAGTGTCGAGTTGGCATCGGGGTAAAAGACCCTGTCGCCCCCCTGTTCCATCTGTGCTGCCATGTAAAGTTTGTTCAGCTCTGACAGCCTGTTGTCAGCTGCGCGGATCTCGCCACTTATCCTCGACTCAAAGAGACCGGCAGCCGAAACAGCCATCTTATAGAACGGATCCTTCTCTACTTTCTTCGGATCGAAATTCCGTATGAGATCCTTTATTTTCACCTCATTTGTGAAAATCGACTTTTCAAAGAGTTTTTCAGCTGCAGCAGCAAAGTCGCCCCCGGAGGAGGCTGCAAGCTCCCTGTAAGCATCTGCCTGCCACTCCGGTTCAATATTCTTCCCGTACAGCTCCATGACAGCAACGAACAGCTGCTTCGAAACATTGACATCAAAGTTGCGGAAATAGTTGTCAGCATAGCCCTGGAGTCTCTGAAGCTCCTTGTCCAGATCCGGTTTAATGGCAGGATCCTTTTCCCGGGACATCTCTACAGCTCTTCTGAAGGCACCTGCCAGGGCTGCCGGCTCCACACCCGTAGAGCCGAAGACCTCACTGGTATATACGTTAACCAGGTAGTTATGGGTATAGTCCTCATAAATTGAAGCATACTCGTCAAGTATCTTTCCGTATTTGCGTGTGCGCTCCGGATC
>DHGW01000082.1:61007-64894 GCA_002402965.1 Bacteroidales bacterium UBA4788 | reverse complement strand
TCAAGGCTCTGTATCTCCCCGATCCATTTCTTCCAGCCATTGGCCAGGCCAAATGATTTTCCCGAGTACTTCAGCCTTACCAGCGGATCCTTTGCCATTTCCTGATCCATGATTGAGATTTTTTTGCCGCGAATCTCCACCTGTTTCGGATAGATTACCTCCTTCAGCATCCTTATGTGATGGGAAGGTGCATACTCCTGTGTACGGCCCGGATAACCGAAAACCATTGTAAAATCGCCTTCTCTGACCCCGGCAAGCGACACGGGGAAGTGATAAGCAGGACGGTAAGGTACATTATCGGCTGACCAGGCTGCTGGCTTGTTCTCTTTGCTGGCATAGACCCTGAACAGTGAGAAATCACCGGTATGTCTGGGCCAAACCCAGTTGTCAGTATCACCTCCGAACTTGCCTATAGCTGAGGGGGGAGCCCCTACAAGCCTGACATCACGAAAAACCTCATTAACGATGAGGAAATACTGGTTGCCAAGGAAGAATGGCCTGACAGCCGAAAGGTAATGGGTACCTTTAACAGCTTCGGCATTAATGGCTGTGATATTTGCATTTATCACAGCGTCACGCTTTTCCCTGTCCATTTCATCAGTAACACCTTTGAGCACTTTGTCGGTGACATCTTCCATATACTTCAGGATGGTGACTGAGAGTCCCGGGTTGGGCAACTCCTCATCACCGGAGGCGGCCCAGAAACCATCTGTGAGGTAGTCATGCTCCATGGTGGAGTGGTTCTGGATCTGGCCGTAACCGCAGTGATGATTGGTGATTATAAGTCCTTTGTCAGAGATGAACTCGCCCGTACAGCCTCCGCCAAAAAGCACAACTGCATCCTTCATAGAGGCTTCGTTGATGCTGTAGATATCCTCAGCTGTCAGCTTGAAGCCGTTCTCCTGCATCAGCTTGATGTTATACTTCTCAATGAGAACAGGGATCCACATCCCCTCGTCTGCCAATGCTCCGGGAGCGGCCAGCGCCAGTAAAAGCATTGTAGTAATGATTTGTTTCTTCATATTTCTGTGATATTGATTCTTGTAAATTCAAGCAATGCGGAGTAAAGTTCACTTACGGGCATACCTACAACATTGTAGTATGATCCTTCAATGCCGGTAATGCCTCTGAGACCGATCCACTCCTGGATGCCATAGGCACCGGCCTTGTCAAGTGGCTGGTAGTTCTTAACATAGTATTCTATCTCATTATTACTCAGCTCCCGGAAGCTTACACCCGTGGTGACTGAGAAGAGTTTTTTCCTTTCACTGTCTCTGAGGCAGATACCTGTGATCACCTCATGCCTGCATCCCGATAGCTGCTTAAGGAAGAGGATCGCCTCGTCATCATCCGCCGGTTTGCCCAGAAGTTTCCCGTGGCACCATACTATGGTATCAGCCGTAATGATTACCTGGTGCGGCGCAATGACCTCTGACCACGAGTCTGCCTTGCCGGCAGCCAGGTATTCAGCTATCTCCCTGCCTCTTAGCTGGCCGGGCCACCTCTCTGCAAATCCTGTCTCAGCCACCCTGAACCTGAAGCCGGCATCCTCCATGAGCTGCCGGCGCCGGGGCGACGCGGAAGCAAGTATAAGATCAAAATCCTGCAGTCCGTCAGCAATCATATCAGGTAATGTTTCCCGAGGTGATGATCGCACCTGCAACCAGTGAATACAGAATGCCAGACAACATTATCAGTTTCATGAGTCTGCTGGCGAAATGAAGGTGTTTCTTCTCTCTTCCGGTGACGACCCTGTAGATGACAATGGCCAGGGGCAGGACAATGAGAAGAGAAAGCCAGGCAAGGGTAATCCAGTCATGCAGGTACCTGTGCCATACGATGTAGAGAAGGGCGATGGTTAACAGTGCAAGAAGCACCACAACTGCGCGGCAGACGGAAAGCCCGGCTATAACCGGAAGCGTCTTCCTGCCTGTCTCCCTGTCTCCCTCACAGTCCTCCATGTCCTTGATGATCTCACGGATGAGGGTAGTGAGGAATGCAAAGAGGGCAAACCCTCCGACCCACCAGAAGAGGAGGGCAACGCCGGGGAAATCCAATGCTGTCTGTGAATAATATTTGTAGATGGGGGCAGCGTCATACACCACCACGAGCATGGGAACCATTGCCACGAGCAGCCCCACGATGAGGTTACCGATGAGTAACTGTCTCTTGTAGGTGGTGGAGTAGAACCAGAGCAGGCCAGATATGAGGACAAAAAATATTCCCAGCCATACAAACCCGATGCGCGCGGAGACGTATGTGCCTCCAACAACACCAAGGATGTTGAAGACGTTATGATACATCATTGCCATTCGCCTGGTGATGGTGTTGCCCACGATAATGGAGCCCCTGTTGATGAAATCGGCGCGGATATCGAAGTAGTCGTTTATCACATAGCCGGCAGCAGTTATCAAACAGGTTGAGATGACCAGTATGAGGAAATCAATCCACCCGAGCCGGAAAGTCATAAAGGTGCTCACTGCCTGATCACCGGCCAGGGTCACAGGCATGGCACCAAGAAGAGGTCTGATGACGGCATACCTCATCAGCATCATGGTCAGTGCCACAACCATCAGGTTAGGCAGCCTTATAAGGTTCATGAGGTCCATTAACTTCTCACCACGAGAATGCTTCATGATCCATCCAGTTTTTATGAAGGCGGAGAGCCTGTTCAATCACATCACGTACACATCCCTCTCCCCCCTTTTTGTCGGATATGTAAACGGAAATCTGTTTTATCTCGCTGTCGGCGTCTGCCGGGCATGCAGGCATTCCAACCATCTTCATCACCTCGAAATCGGGTATGTCATCACCCATGTACAGCACATTCTTAAGGTCCACGTTCCATTTGGCAACGAGTTCCTTCATGCTATCCTTCTTTGTCCTCGAGTTGAGGAAAATGTCATTTACTCCCAGGGTTTTCAGGCGCTTGATGTACTCTTTGGAGTTGGCGCCTGAGATCACTCCCACATGATATCCCTTCTTCACCGCCAGTTGTAAGGCATAGCCATCCCTGAGGTTTACGGTCCGTAGCGGAATGCCCCAGACGGAAAGGTCAATTGTCTGTGTTGACAGTACGCCGTCAATGTCAAATACGAATGCTTTTACGCCTCGTAGCTCTTCCTTGAAGTTGGTCATCTTTTGTTTTTCCTGTAATGGCCGGATATCATACTGCTGACCAGCCGGTAAAGTTTCTGGTATCGAGGTGAGAAAGATAGTAATTCGAGGTGACTTTTTATCGTGCCGGAGTCATGTCGCACAGCAGGGCCTGTCTGGGCTGCTGCCGGACCTGTACGAACTGCTTTCCGTGCTGTCTCCTCAATGAGGGGACGAAGCAGTTGAGGATCAATCCCTGCCCTGGCGGCAATGGACTCTCCGGTTGTCATCATGAAATTTGAAAAGTTATTTGTGAACACAGCTGCCACATGGAGCTGCTTCCTGGCCTGTGAGCCGCACTCCCATGCGCCTGCCCCGATGCTCTCTCCTATCTCCCTGATTATCTTCAGTGTACGATTATCAGTGGCCTCAATGAAGAACGGAACTTTCCTGAGGTCCGGGGGAAATCCCCTGGTGAAGGTCTGCAGGGGGTAAAGAACCCCGGCGCCGGTGGTACGGCCCAGGGCTTCCAATGCCACACTGCCGGCAGTATGGACGATGACTGTCCCGGCGGGTATGACCGCATCCACGGCCACCTGTGAAACTGAGGTATCAGTAACGGAGAGAATGAGAATATCGCAGTTATCCGGCACTGACAGATCACGGCGCCATTCGGCTCCTGACGAAGCTGCCAGCATCCTGGCACTCCCGCCGCTGCGTGATGCAACGGAGATTATCCTGTGACCGGCAGCGGCAAGCCCTGCAACGAGCGACTCCGCCACGTTGCCGGC
>DHGW01000082.1:0-60986 GCA_002402965.1 Bacteroidales bacterium UBA4788 | reverse complement strand
GACGTTGGTCACCTGTATCTGGTATACCCTCATGCTATAGTAATATGGTGAGTTGCTGCTGTTCATCAGGTAATTGCACTCATAGAAGTATGGTCCGGATACCAGTATCTCCTCACCCTGCGGGAACTTGGTCAGCTGGCTTATCCATTCGGAGGGATTGCAGAAGTAATAGACGGAGTAAGGATCCCATATCGGTGAAAACTGGGCTGTCTTATTAACCGCGTCATAAGCTATATTGACATGCATCTGCATCAGCGTATCCAGCGCATCGCCGTCACATCCGCACTTTGGCTGTTTCTTGCAGCCTCCTGTCAGCACCACTCCGGCGGCAACTAAGAGAATTATGGCCAGTGCAGCCGTCATCCTGTTTCTTTTCATGGTTCTGTGCTCTTTATGTCATGCAAAATAACGTTTATTTTCCGTCTCTGCAATAACGAAAGCCGGTTGATTTCTCAACCGGCTCATCTTCTGCATGGTCAGATATCATGCCTGAGCTGTCGGTCCTCCGAAAGTGAACGGTATGACAGGTCCTGATCCCTTTACTTCCCGAATAGGGCCGTGTGCAGCCTCATATTTGGCTATATTGTCACTGAGGGCAGCCACAAACCTCTTGGCATGCTCCGGTGTAAGGATGATCCTCGACTTGACCTTTGATTTGGGCACGCCCGGCATTATCCTTATGAAATCGATGACAAATTCGGCCGGCGAGTGGGTTATGACCGCCAGGTTAGAGTAGACGCCTTCGGCAACCTCTTCACTTAGTTCGATGTTGAACTGGCCCTGGTTTTTGTTGTCTGGCATGATCGTGTTTTTAATCCTGTTCCACCTCGCTGGTGCTCTGTCCGGCGTGTACAAGTGATTCATAATCGTCGAGTGAG
Source organism: Bacteroidales bacterium UBA4788 (assembly GCA_002402965.1). Taxonomy (GTDB): domain Bacteria; phylum Bacteroidota; class Bacteroidia; order Bacteroidales; family VadinHA17; genus SR-FBR-E99. The sequence goes on along the minus strand of DHGW01000082.1, from coordinate 60,108 downwards.
CCGACGATGACATTGTTGTACTCCCTCAGGCCTGTTCCGGCCGGGATAAGGTGTCCGACGATAACGTTCTCCTTCAGGCCCTCCAGGAAGTCGATCTTCCCAAGGATAGCTGCCTCATTCAGAACCTTGGTAGTCTCCTGGAATGATGCAGCAGAGAAGAAGCTGTTGGTCTGAAGAGCGGCGCGGGTGATACCCTGCAGCACCTGCTGTGATGTTGCAGGCACGGCATCCCTGGCTTCAATCAGCTTGAGGTCACGGCGCTTGAGCAACGAGTTCTCATCTCTCAGCTTACGGGCAGTGATTACCTGTCCCGGCCTGAGATTCTGGCTGTCACCGGCCTCAAGCACTATCTTCTTGCCGTAAACCCAGTCGTTCTCATCCATGAACTCAAGCTTGTCAACCACCTGGCGCTCAAGGAACTTGGTATCACCCGGGTCAATGATCTCCACCTTGCGCATCATCTGTCTGACGATGATCTCAAAATGCTTGTCGTTGATCTTCACACCCTGGAGACGGTAGACCTCCTGTATCTCATTGACGATATACTCCTGCACCTTTGTCGGGCCCTTGATGGCAAGGATGTCCGAAGGAGTGATGGCACCGTCTGACAGCGGTATGCCCGCCCTTACGTAGTCATTCTCCTGTACGAGTATCTGTTTTGACAACGGCACCAGGTACTTCTTCATCTCGCCTGATTTGGAGGTGATTGTAATCTCCCTGTTTCCCCTCTTGATCTTTCCGTAGGTCACCTCGCCGTCGATCTCGGTCACGATGGCCGGGTTGGACGGGTTACGTGCCTCGAAGAGCTCGGTCACGCGCGGCAGACCACCGGTGATGTCACCGGACTTGCCCACCGCCCTTGGAATCTTGACGATCGTATCACCTGCTTCAACAAGCTTGTTGAGGTCAGTCACCATGTGAGCTCCCACCGGCAGGTTGTAGGCTTTTAACTCTACTCCCTCGGGAGACATGATCTTAATGGTTGGGTTTTTGGTCTTGTCCCTGCTTTCAATGATCACCTTCTCCTTGAAGCCTGTCTGCTCATCTGACTCCTCGCGGAAGGTCACGCCCTCGATGAGGTAGTCAAACGCCACCTTGCCGGCCACTTCAGATATGATGACCGCATTGAAGGGATCCCATTCGCAGATGAGATCGCCCTTCTGCACCTCCTGGTTGGGCTTGATGTAAAGCCTGCTTCCGTAAGGTATGGTGTGAGTGGTCAGGGCAATACCTGTGGTTTTGTCGATAATTCTGAGTTCGCCGAGGCGGCCGATGACGACATCAACCTTTCCCTTCTCGGGATCCTTTTTGACGACAGTCCTTACCTCCTCGATGACGGCAATACCGCCATACCTTGCAACAAGACTCGACTCAGTGGTAATGTTGGATGCAGTACCACCGACGTGGAACGTACGGAGGGTAAGCTGCGTACCGGGTTCACCGATACTCTGCGCTGCAATGACGCCTGTAGCCTCGCCCTTCTGGACCATCCGGCCCGTGGCAAGGTTACGCCCGTAACACTTGGCACACACGCCCTTCTTCGATTCGCAGGTAAGCACCGAACGGATTTCTACCTGTTCGATGGGCGACTGGTCAATGCGGTTAGCCACATCCTCAGTGATCTCTTCTCCGGCGGAGATGATAAGCTCTCCGGTAAGAGGATTATAGATATGGTGGACGGTTGTACGGCCCAGTATCCTGTCATATAGTGACTCCACGATCTCCTCGTTGTTCTTGATGGCTGTTGCCACCAGTCCGCGAAGTGTACCGCAGTCCTCCTCGGTAATAATCACATCCTGTGACACGTCAACGAGACGACGGGTAAGATAACCTGCGTCAGCGGTCTTGAGTGCTGTGTCGGCAAGACCCTTACGGGCACCGTGTGTCGAGATGAAATACTCAAGCACGGACAGTCCCTCCTTGAAGTTCGAAAGGATTGGGTTTTCAATGATCTCAGATCCTGTTGCGCCTGATTTCTGAGGCTTGGCCATAAGGCCCCTCATGCCGGAGAGCTGGCGGATCTGTTCCTTTGAACCCCTTGCGCCGGAGTCAAGCATCATATATACTGAGTTGAAGCCCTGCTTGTCAGTTGAAAGCTGCTTCATCAGGCTCTGCGTAAGGCGTGCGTTGACATGGGTCCAGATATCGATGATCTGGTTGTACCTCTCATTGTTGGTGATGAAGCCCATGCTGTAGTTTGAGAGCACCTCGTCTACCTGCTCGTATCCCTCCTGGACGAACATCTCCTTCTCCTGGGGAATGATAACGTCATCAAGATTGAATGAGAGGCCACCGGTGAACGCCATGCGGAATCCAAGGTCCTTTATGTCGTCAAGGAAGTCAGCTGTCTTGGCTGTGCCTGCTTTCTTGAGCACTGTGCCGATGATGTCCCTGAGTGATTTCTTCGTCAGGAGCTCATTGATATAACCAACCTCTTCGGGTACGAACTCATTGAATATCACGCGTCCTACCGTAGTCTCTATCAGGTGGTTGACCTTCTGTCCGTCAACCATGTCGTCTACCTTGACCTTGATAACGGCGTGCAGATCTATTTTGCCTTCGTTGTAGGCTATGCGCACCTCTTCATGAGAGTAGAATATTGTTCCTTCTCCCTTGACCTTGATTTTCTCGGTGCTCTTGCGTGCCTTGGTGATGTAGTAAAGTCCGAGAACCATGTCCTGTGACGGCACGGTAATCGGCGCCCCGTTTGCCGGGTTGAGGATGTTGTGTGATGCGAGCATGAGCATCTGTGCCTCCAGTACGGCAGCGTTGCCAAGAGGCAGGTGGACAGCCATCTGGTCACCGTCGAAGTCAGCGTTGAATGCTGTACAGACTAGCGGGTGGAGCTGGATGGCCTTGCCTTCTATCAGCTTCGGCTGGAAGGCCTGGATACCAAGCCTGTGAAGTGTCGGTGCACGGTTCAGCATCACGGGGTGGCCCTTGAGAACATTCTCAAGTATATCCCACACGACCGGATCCTTGCGGTCAACTATCTTCTTGGCACTCTTTACGGTCTTGACAATGCCGCGCTCAATAAGCTTACGTATAATGAACGGCTTGTAAAGCTCGGCAGCCATATCCTTCGGGATACCTGTCTCATGAAGCTTCAGCTCAGGACCTACGACAATAACCGAACGTGCCGAGTAGTCAACCCTCTTACCGAGCAGGTTCTGACGGAAGCGCCCCTGCTTGCCCTTCAGGCTGTCAGAGAGCGACTTGAGAGGCCTGTTGGCGTCAGTCTTTACCGCGTTCGCCTTGCGTGAGTTGTCAAAGAGCGAGTCAACAGCTTCCTGGAGCATCCTCTTTTCATTACGGAGAATAACCTCGGGAGCCTTGATCTCGATAAGTCTCTTGAGACGGTTGTTGCGGATGATAACCCTGCGGTACAGGTCATTGAGGTCACTTGTTGCAAACCGGCCTCCGTCAAGCGGGACGAGGGGCCTCAGTTCAGGCGGAATTACCGGAACGATCTTAACGATCATCCACTCTGGTCTGTTGATGTTCTTTGACTCCCTGAAGGCTTCAACCACCTGGAGTCTCTTGAGTGCCTCGCTCTTGCGCTGCTGAGAGGTCTCAGTGTTGGCGCGGTGCCGCAGTGAATAGGAGAGCTCATCAAGATCGAGCTTGCCAAGCAGCTTGTAGAGAGCCTCAGCTCCCATCTCGGCAACGAACTTGTCAGGATGATCATCATCAAGGTACTGGTTCTCCTTCGGCAGTGTCTCAACAATCTCCATGTACTCCTCCTCAGAGAGGAAATCGAGGTATTTGACGCCATCAACGGCTTTCACTCCCGGGTTGATGACAACGTACCTCTCATAGTAGATGATGCTGTCAAGCTTCTTTGTCGGCAGTCCAAGCAGATAGCCTATCTTGTTGGGCAGCGATCTGAAGTACCAGATATGGGCTACAGGAACCACCAGTGAGATGTGTCCCATGCGTTCGCGCCTGACCTTCTTCTCCGTAACCTCAACGCCGCAGCGGTCACAGACGATACCCTTGTAACGTATCCTCTTGTACTTTCCGCAATGGCACTCATAGTCCTTTACCGGTCCGAAGATCCTCTCGCAGAAGAGGCCGTCACGTTCAGGCTTGTAGGTACGGTAGTTTATTGTCTCAGGTTTCAGGACCTCGCCGCTTGACTTGTCAAGAATCTCCTCCGGCGATGCCAGCCCTATCGAGATCTTCGTGTAGCTGGTCTTCTGTTTGTTATCCCTTCTGAATGACATATTATGTTTTCGTTTATTACTTTGTGTATGCTCAGCTTAATTACTCAAGGTTGATGCTCAGTCCCAGTCCGCGCAGTTCGTGCAGCAGCACGTTCAGCGACTCGGGTATGCCCGGGAGCGGCATAGGTTCACCCTTGACGATAGCTTCATAAGCCTTTGCCCTTCCAATCACGTCGTCGGACTTGATTGTAAGGATCTCCTGCAGTATGTGTGCAGCACCGAATGCTTCGAGAGCCCACACTTCCATCTCTCCGAATCTCTGGCCTCCGAACTGGGCCTTGCCTCCGAGAGGTTGCTGGGTGATGAGTGAGTATGGCCCTATTGAACGGGCGTGCATCTTGTCATCAACCATGTGGCCCAGCTTGAGCATGTATATCATACCCACGGTGGCCGGCTGGTCAAAACGCTCGCCGGTGCCGCCGTCATACAGGTAGGTTGTGCCGTTGCGCGGTATGCCTGCCTTTTCTGTCAGATCATTGATCTCTGACTGCTTCGCACCGTCGAAGATCGGCGTTGAGAACTGCATTCCCAGCTCCTTGCCAGCCCAGCCAAGAACAGTCTCGTANNATATCCACTGGGGTTCCGTCAGCCAGGAATGGCATATCCTCAGCGCGGACTATCTTGGCAACAATACCCTTGTTACCGTGGCGGCCCGCCATCTTGTCTCCCACCCTGACCTTGCGCTTCTTGGCAATATAGACCTTGGCAAGCCTGACAATGCCTGCAGGCAGCTCATCACCGATAGTGATGTTATACCTCTTCCTCTTGTATACACCGTCAATCTCCTTGTACTTGATGATGTAGTTGTGGAGGAGCTGTTTGATGCTGTCGTTCTTCTTCTTGTCGGTAGTCCACTTGTTGGGATTGATATTCAGGTAGTCTATCTCCTGGAGCTGCTTCAGCGTGAACTTAGCTCCCTTGGGGATGATGTCAACGTTGAGGTAATCCTTCACTCCCTGCGAGGTCTTGCCGTTGACAAGTATAAAGAGCTTGTCCACCAGCCTTGCTTTCAGATCATCAGCCGCCCTGTTGAAGTCGGCGTCGATCTTGTCCAGCAGGGGTTTCTCGGCAGTCTTTGCCTTGCGGTCCTTGATGGCACGGGTGAAGAGTTTCTTGTCGATGACTACACCCTCCAGTGACGGACCTGCCTTGAGTGAGGCGTCCTTCACATCCCCGGCCTTGTCGCCGAAGATTGCCCTGAGGAGCTTCTCTTCCGGTGAGGGGTCTGATTCGCCTTTGGGGGTGATCTTGCCGATGAGTATGTCACCAGGCCTTATCTGCGCCCCAATGCGGATGAGTCCGTTTTCGTCGAGGTTTTTTGTTGCCTCTTCGCTGACGTTGGGTATGTCTGAAGTGAGTTCCTCCATCCCGCGCTTGGTGTCGCGCACCTCGAGGAGGTACTCGTCAATATGCACGGAGGTGAAGACGTCTTCCTGCACGACCCTTTCGCTCAGCACGATAGCATCCTCGAAGTTGTATCCCTTCCAGGGCATGAACGCCACCTTCAGGTTACGTCCCAGAGCCAGTTCACCGTTCTTGGTACCGTAACCTTCGGTAAGCACCTGACCCTTTGCAACCTTCTCTCCCTTCCTTACGATGGGAATGAGGTTGATTGTGGTGTTCTGGTTGGTCTTATGGTACTTGGGAAGCTGATAGCGTTTGATATCCTCGTCGAAGCTGACAAATTTCTCCTCGTCGTTGCGGATATAGCGAATGACAATCTCGTTGGCATCAACATATTCAACCACGCCGTCGCCTTCTGCAACTATAAGTATGCGGGAATCCTTTATTACCTGTGCTTCCAGGCCGGTGCCCACGATGGGGGCTTCGGGCTTCACGAGCGGGACAGCCTGGCGCATCATGTTTGATCCCATGAGTGCGCGGTTGGCGTCGTCATGCTCAAGGAAGGGTATCAGTGAGGCAGCAATGGATGCTATCTGGTTCGGCGCCACGTCCATCATCTGCACCTTGGCGATCTCCTCGAAGGGATAGTCGGCACCGAGCCTTGATTTGGCCCTGGGATTAACGAATGTGCCGTCATCCATCACCGGCGCGTTGGCCTGGGCAACTGTGAGGTACTCCTCATCCTCGGCGGTAAGCCACTTCACATCAGTGTTGCTGAGGTTGACCTTGCCATCAATCACATCCCGGTAGGGAGTCTCGATGAATCCGAGCTCGTTTATGCGGGCATAGACGCAGAGCGAAGAGATAAGACCGATGTTCGGTCCTTCAGGCGTCTCTATCGGGCAGAGACGACCGTAATGAGTGTAGTGCACGTCGCGCACCTCGAAGCCTGCGCGTTCGCGAGAAAGACCGCCGGGACCGAGGGCTGAGAGACGACGCTTGTGGGTCATCTCCGCCAGCGGGTTGGTCTGGTCCATGAACTGCGACAGCTGGTTGGTGCCAAAGAATGAGTTGATGACCGACGAGAGTGTCTTCGAGTTGATCAGGTCAACCGGGGTGAAGACCTCGTTGTCACGTACGTTCATTCGTTCGCGGATAGTACGGGCCATACGGGCCAGACCGACGCTGAACTGCGCCGAGAGCTGTTCGCCGACAGTACGCACCCTCCTGTTGCTAAGGTGGTCAATATCATCCACATCAGTCTTCGAGTTGATAAGCTCGATGAGATAGCGTATGATGGCAATGATATCTTCCCTGGTGAGTATCTTGGTGGTTATGTCGATATTGAGGTTGAGCTTGCGGTTGATGCGGAAACGTCCGACATCCCCCAGGTCATACCTCTTGTCCGAGAAGAAGAGCTTGTCAATGATGTCACGTGCGGTGGCCTCATCCGGCGGCTCGGCGTTGCGGAGCTGCCTGTAGATGTACAGTACGGCTTCCTTCTCCGAGTTGCAGGGGTCCTTCTGCAGGGTATTGTATATGATAGCAAAGTCAGAGAGGCTCATGTCATCGCGGTGGAGCAGGATTGACTTGGCCCCGGAATCAACTATCAGGTCAACATGTTCGTTTTCGATGACGGTTTCCCTGTCGAGCACAACCTCGTTACGCTCGATGGATACTACTTCGCCAGTGTCCTCGTCAACGAAGTCTTCAACCCAGGTGCGAAGCACCCTGGCTGCCAGCTTGCGTCCAACGAGCTTCTTGATGTTGACCTTCGAGACCTTGTGTTCCTCGGCGAGGTTGAAGATTTCGAGAATGTCTTTATCGCCTTCAAAGCCGATGGCCCTCAGGAGAGTGGTGACAGGCAGCTTCTTCTTCCTGTCTATGTAGGCGTACATCACGTTGTTGATGTCGGTAGCGAACTCTATCCAGGAACCCTTGAAGGGGATTATCCTTGCGGAATAGAGTTTGGTGCCGTTGGCATGGACACTCTGTCCGAAGAACACGCCAGGCGATCTGTGGAGCTGTGATACCACAACCCTCTCTGCACCGTTGATGACGAACGTACCGCGTTCGGTCATGTAAGGAATGACGCCCAGGTATACATCCTGGATGACCGTGTCGAAATCCTCGTGCTCGGGATCGGTGCAGTAAAGCTTCAGTTTTGCCTTCAGCGGAACACTGTAGGTCAGTCCCCGCTCGATGCACTCATCGATTGTATAACGGGGCGGATCAATTGAGTAGTCAAGGAACTCGAGCACGAAGTTGTTCCTGGTGTCGGTAATAGGGAAGTTCTCCATGAAGACCTGGTAAAGGCCCTCTTTCCTCCTGTTCTCGGGTGTTGTTCCGAGCTGGAAAAACTCGGAAAAAGATTTTAACTGAATTTCAAGAAAATCAGGATATTCAAGCTGGTCTTTCTTGGATGCGAAACTAACTCGTTCGATATTATTTGAGGACATTGATGGTAGGATTAAGTGAACTTATGAAAAATGACAAAAAGGCTTAGCTCCGCCTGGTAGCGGAACTAAACCTGTAAACCCGGTAATCAGGTATAACTTATTTAAGTTCAACTTCAGCTCCTGATTCTTCCAATGTTTTCTTAATGTTCTCTGCCTCTTCCTTTGATACACCCTCTTTCACAGGGCCGGGAGCGGCGTCAACTACAGCTTTTGCTTCTTTCAGGCCAAGACCGGTAAGATCTTTCACCAGCTTGACGATCTGAAGCTTCTGGCCGCCTGCACTCTTGAGGATAACATCGAACGATGTCTTCTCGGCTGCTGCCGGAGCTGCGTCGGCAGCTGCGGGAGCTGCTACTGCAACTGCTGCTGCTGCGGGTTCAATGCCATACTCGTCTTTCAATATTTTTGCAAGCTCGTTAACCTCTTTCACGGTTAAGTTTACCAACTCTTCTGCAAATTTCTTAAGATCTGCCATTTCTATAGGAATTTTTAATTTGATTAACTAATTGATTATTCTTTTTTTGACAGTGTTTCCAGAACACCGTGAATTGTTGAACCGCCTGATTGCAACGCGGAGATGACGTTCTTCGCGGGCGACTGGAGGAGCATGATGATATCGCCGATAAGTTCTTCTCTCGACTTGAGTGCCACGAGGGTCTCAAGGAGGTTGTCACCTACGTAAACCGATTCTTCAATATAAGCTCCTTTTATCAGGGGTTTCGGATGCGATCTACGGAACTCCTTAATCATTTTTGCAGGAGTGTTTCCGTTATTCGAGAACATTACGGCAGTTGAACCCTTAAGTACGGGGAAAAGTTCTCCGCACTCGAGGCCTGCCTGCTCCAGAGCTCTCTTCAGGAGGGTGTTTTTAACGACAACCAGTTTGATCTGGTTCTCAAAACACTTCCTTCGGAGGTCACTGGTATCAGCAGCATTGAGCTGTGCAGTGTCAGTCAGGTAAAAGTGGCTGTACTCCTTGAGAGTAGTAGCCAGACTGTCAATTATATCGGTTTTTTCTTCTCTTCTCATAATCTCTCTGAGTTTGTGCTTTCAGTTAAACATCAAGGCTCTTGGGATCAACCTTCAGGCCCTGGCTCATTGTGCTTGAAAGGAATATACTTCTGATGTATGTTCCTTTTGCCGATGAGGGCTTGAGTTTGTTAATCATTCCGAGAAACTCTTTGGCGTTATCTACGATCTTATGAGGTTCGAAGGATACTTTTCCGATGGAAGCATGTACTATACCGGCTTTATCTACTTTAAAGTCGATTTTTCCCTGCTTAACCTCCTTGACAGCCTTGCTGATCTCCATGGTTACCGTTCCGCTTTTGGGGTTCGGCATGAGACCACGGGGACCAAGGACTCGTCCCAGCTGACCTATCTTACCCATCACTGAGGGCATGGTTATAATGACATCTACGTCTGTCCAGCCTGCTTTGATCTTTTCAACCCACTCATCGAGCCCCACATGATCTGCACCTGCTTCTCTTGCTTCAGCCTCTTTGTCGGGGGTGACCAGGGCTAGAACCCTGACCTCCTTGCCCGTGCCGTGAGGAAGGGAGACGACGCCGCGAACCATCTGGTTTGATTTTCGCGGGTCAATTCCAAGCCTTACGTCAATATCAACCGAGGCATCAAACTTAGTAGTCGTGATATCCTTAACCAATGCTGCCGCTTCTGACAAAGTATAGAGTTTGCCTTGCTCAACTTTCGCGAGGGCAAACTTCTGATTCTTGGTAAGCTTAGCCATTTTTGTTTGCTTAATTTGTTATTTACCGGGGAATGCACCTGTCACGGTGATGCCCATACTTCTGGCTGTTCCAGCCACCATCTTCATCGCGGAGTCGAGGGTAAAGCAGTTTAAATCCTGCATCTTATCCTCAGCAATAGTCTTTACCTGGTTCCATGTGATTGAGGCAACTTTGGCGCGGTTAGGCTCAGCCGAGCCTTTCTTTACCTTTGATGCTTCGATTAGCTGCACGGCTACGGGAGGGGTTTTGGTGACGAACTCAAACGTCTTGTCGTTATACACGGTGATGATTACCGGTATGACTTTCCCTGCCTTATCCTGTGTCCGGGCATTGAACTGTTTACAAAACTCCATGATATTCACACCTTTGGAACCCAAAGCGGGTCCTACTGGTGGAGATGGATTGGCTGCTCCGCCTTTAATCTGTAATTTGATTAATCCAGCAACTTCTTTTGCCATAATTAAAAATTTGCATTGTTTATAGCGAGAGCATGACTGCCGCTTAAGGAAGCATTATAATTCACGGCTGTCAATTTCTTTATTTCCCTAACTTTCTTTCTCTACCTGCATAAAGCTGAGCTCCAGGGGGGTCTTGCGTCCGAAGATCTTGACCATTACCTTGAGCTTGCGTTTCTCTTCATTGACCTCTTCAATCACTCCTGTGAAGCTGTTGAAGGGTCCGTCTATCACTTTCACCGTCTCGCCTACCACGAACGGAACGTTGAGTTCCTCTTCGCTGGCTGCCAGTTCATCTACTTTGCCAAGGATACGGTTGATCTCCGCCTTCCGTATCGGTGTCGGTTCCCCGGACTGTGTACCCAGGAAACCCAGTACGTTGGGTATGTTTCGCAGTACATGCGGCACCTCACCCACGAGGGCTGCCTCAACGATTACATAACCCGGGAAGAAGGTACGCTCCTTGCTCACCTTCTTGCCCGAACGGATCTGGTATACCTTCTCCGCAGGTATGAGCACCTGGGTGATGTAATCCTGGAGCTTGAGGCGGACGATTTCATTTTCAAGGTATTCCTTGACTTTCTTCTCCTTGCCGCCTATAGCTCTGAGCACATACCACTTCTTAACGTTTTCACTCATCTGTGACCGTTATGTTTTTAATATAATAAACTGTAAACAGCACCCATGGCCTTGTCAAAAACGAAGTCCATTGCCCATATCACGATGGCAAGGATGACGGAGGTCACGAGTACAAGGGTGGCGCTTCCCTGGAGTTCATTCCATGAGGGCCACGTCACCTTGTGCATGAGTTCGTTATATGATTCCTTAAAGTATGATCCTATCTTCATAATAATACTTCAGTTTTGCACGGGAGGAGAGACTCGAACTCCCGACACCTGGTTTTGGAGACCAGTGCTCTACCAACTGAGCTACACCCGTGTACATTTTGATGGTAACCGCACACCATCGCGCACGGTTACCATTTTATATATTTAATAAGGTCTTAGACGAGGATATCAACAACCGCGCCTGCACCAACGGTACGTCCACCTTCGCGGATAGCGAAACGGAGACCCTTGTTTATTGCAACCGGGTAGATGAGCTCAACTGTTATGGTCACGTTGTCACCTGGCATAACCATCTCTGTTCCTTCCGGGAGCTGAATCTCGCCGGTGATGTCAAGGGTACGGAGATAGAACTGCGGACGGTAGTTATTGTGGAACGGAGTGTGACGTCCGCCTTCCTCTTTCTTCAGAACGTAGACCTCAGCCTTGAACTTGGTGTGGGGTGTTATTGAACCCGGTTTTGCAAGTACATGGCCTCTCTTGATCTCTTTTTTGTCAACGCCGCGAAGGAGAAGACCCACGTTGTCACCTGCTTCACCCTGATCGAGGATCTTGCGGAACATTTCAACGCCTGTACAAACTGACTTGCGTTTTTCAGCACCTAGGCCCACAATTTCAAGTTCGTCGCCGGTATGAACTATACCTGTTTCGATACGGCCTGTTGCAACGGTACCACGACCAGTGATTGAGAAGACGTCTTCAACCGGCATGAGGAACGGTTTTTCGTTCTCGCGAGGAGGAATCGGAATAAATGAGTCGACTGCATCCATCAGCTCCATGACCTTCTCTTCCCATTTTGGTTCGTGGTTCATGGCACCGAGTGCTGAACCGCGGATAACGGGGCAATTCTCACCATCGTACTTGTAGAAGGTAAGCAGGTCACGCACCTCCATCTCAACGAGGTCAATAAGTTCCTCGTCATCAACCAGGTCAACCTTGTTCAGAAACACAAGGACCTGCGGTACGTTCACCTGACGTGCAAGCAGGATATGCTCGCGTGTCTGTGGCATCGGGCCGTCAGTGGCGGCAACAACAAGGATCGCGCCGTCCATCTGGGCAGCACCTGTAACCATGTTCTTAACATAGTCAGCGTGACCCGGACAGTCAACGTGCGCATAGTGACGGTTCGCCGTCGAATACTCAACGTGAGCAGTGTTGATCGTAATACCCCTTTCCTTTTCTTCCGGAGCATTGTCGATTGAATCGAAGTCTCTGATTTCTGAGAGACCTTTCTTAGCGAGAACCATCGTAATAGCAGCTGTCAAGGTGGTCTTGCCGTGGTCGACGTGACCGATCGTACCGATATTTACGTGTGGCTTCGACCTGTCAAATTTTTCTTTTGCCATAACTAAAAGCTTATTAATTTAAATTTACATCCAAAATCGTTTGAGCCGATGATGAGAATTGAACTCATGACCCCTTCCTTACCAAGGAAGTGCTCTACCCCTGAGCTACATCGGCATAATGAGCGGGAGACGGAATTCGAATCCGCGGCCCTTAGCTTGGAAGGCTAATGCTCTACCAACTGAGCTACTCCCGCTTATATCTTTAACCGGCACCCAGGTACCCCCTTGCAGGGAAAGAGTGCATTGATGCTTACACCGTTAAGAAAGTGGGGAGAGCAGGATTCGAACCTACGAAGTCATCAGACAACAGATTTACAGTCTGCCCCAGTTGGCCACTTTGGTATCTCCCCTTCTTAACAGAGTATGCCTGGTTTGACATACACATACTCATCACATAATGAGCCGATGAAGGGATTCGAACCCCCGACCTGCAGATTACAAATCAGCTGCTCTGGCCAACTGAGCTACATCGGCATTTGAAAGAACGACCGATTTCTGAGAAATTACCCTCAAAAATCGGTTTGCAAATGTAGGAATTTAAAATTCAAATCTCAAAATTATCGCAAGTTTTTTTGAAGCAGTGGGATTACTCCCCCCGCATCTTTCCCTTCTGTTTGACTATCTGTTTCTTAAGAGCTTCAATCACAAGGTCGGTTGCCTCCTCGAAAGTTTTGCTCTGTTTCCGGGCGAAAAGCGGCCCCCTGGGATACTCTACCTTGATCTCCGTGATCTTGTTCTCCCTGTCCTCATCGTTGTCCAACTTCAGAAATACTTCGGCACTGACGATATCGTCAGTATACTGCGTAAGCTTGTTTACCTTCTGGGAAACAAAGTCGAGCAACTTCTTGTCTGCATCAAATTTGAGTGAGTGGATCTGAATATTCATGGCAGTACCTCCTGTTAAATTAAAGTTTATGCTCTTGGATGAGCCTGTTTATATATTTTTTTTAACTGTTCGAATGTATTGTGGGTGTAAACCTGCGTGGCGGAGAGGCTGGCATGACCGAGCAACTCCTTGATCGAGTTCAGGTCTGCACCCCGGTTAAGCATGTGTGTGGCGAATGTGTGCCTGAGGACGTGCGGGCTCTTCTTTTCTATCGTGGTAACCATGGCAAGGTATCTTGTCACTAAATTGTAAACACCCTTGTCATACATTTTGTTCCCCCTGTCGGTTACGAAAAACCACCCGCCGGAGAAGCCCTTCCCGTCACGCGATGCAATATATGAACGGAGAGATCTGACGAAGCCGGCAGAGAGAGGTATAACCCTCTGCTTTTCACGCTTACCCGTCACCCTCACCTGCCCCGCGGAGAGATCCACGTCAGTGTCACGCAGGTTGATCAGTTCCGACCTCCTCATGCCTGTAAGATACAAAAACTCCACAACAATTCTGTCACGAAGCCCTGAAAAATTATCTCCGAACCTGAATTCATCCAGCAGCCTTGCAAGTGCATCCTCTGCTACAAATACGGGAAGCTGTTTCGATTTCCTGGGGAGCTTCAGGCCGGCAACCGGATCAGTGCTGATCAGCTCATGTCTTCGCATGTAACGGAAAAGTGTACGGAGGGCAGATATCTTCCTGTGTACCGTGCTTGTGGCAGCCCCGCCTTCCAGCAACGAAACCATCCAGCCTCTCACATCACCATGGGTTACATCGGCAGCCACAGCGCCCGGCCGGCTCTCTTCCAGCCAGGTGAAAAACTGATCAAGATCGTTCTTGTAGGATGTGACCGTGTGCCGTGAATAACGCTTCTCGGTACGGATGTATTGAAGGAACGATTCCTTTATATCCATGAAAGGAACCTTTTTGATTTATATATGAGGCAGACAACCGGGATGGATGGACTACTCCTCCTCCTGCTGCAGCTGCTGAACATAGACGGCCTTCTTTATCTCTTCCCTGCGGCGGACCGAGGGTTTGACAAAAGCCTGACGTGTCCTGAGTTCCCGGATAACACCCGTCTTCTCAAATTTCCTCTTGAATTTCTTCAGAGCCCTGTCTATGTTCTCGCCTTCTTTTACCGGTACAATGATCATATTGAACTTTGTGTTAAAATCGAGGTGCAAAATTAATATCTCTTGAAATCATTTCAAAACTTTTGACAAAATAAATTCATAATCACTTCCTGAGGTGCCCCGGGCCGGTCTGACATACGGAGCGATGCGCTCAGCCTGCTGCGGTGTGATGACCCCGCGAACCACCATTTCTCCCAGGGTGACCGGTGACGCCGTTACTGACCGGTACCTGGTAATCTGCCGCGCAGCCTCATATCCCAGGTAGGGGTGACGCGCGAGGTCGCCGAAGGTGACGCTGTCAAGTTCCAGTGCCCTGACTGAATCATATGTCAGCGTCAGGCGCCCGGCAACGAGTCTCACCAGTGAACTGTCAAGCCCGTAGACCTCCGCCAGCTGATCAGTCTCCACGAATCCTCCGAGGAGGCTGCGGTAGCGTATTATTCTCACCGACAGTACCGATCCTATTCCCGGCAGGCTGATAAGCTCCTCGGCAGTACACCTGTTGAGGTCCAGCAGCAGTGCCGGATGGTTTGTCACCTTCGATTCCGCCGTTCCATCTCCGGATGTCGTGCCTGCCGGTCCCCTGACGTCTGCAGCATTGTCTCCTGCAGCGCTGCTCTCGAAACGCCATGCGCTCCTGTGTGACACCCCCTTCACCGGGACCACGCCTGTATCACCTATTACTATATATGGAAGAAGCCTTGCAGTCATTGCCGAATCGATGCCATAGACACGTAACAGGTCCTCCGGCCTGCGGAACCTCGCACCGCTTTTGCGGTAGTTGACCAGGGTACGTGCCTGTCGTTCCGAAAGGCCCAGGTTAAGCAGATCATCATAAGAAACCGTGTTGGGATCAAAATTAAATGGCAGGGCCGGCGGAGCCTCGCCGGCAGCAACAGTTACAGCTTCACCTGTCAGCGGTGGAAGATGTCCCGGGACCTCCCCCGGCCTGAATAAAACAAGCCGCAGTACCAGGAGTGTGATGAGCATGACGGACAGGATATAGGTACCCCGTTTCTCCCGGCGGTCAAAACCAATAAGTGAAGTAACCAGTTTCCTTAATGGCTTCATTAGTAATGCAACAAGACAACATGCAAGGTATGAAATAATGAGATACGAGGCAATAGGCAGTAAAAAGAGGCTGTAGGCAATAGGCAATAGGCAGTAGAGTGATATTTTACAACAGGCAGTTGATGGTTCGATCTTGCCAACACTATTGCCTAATGGCTACTGTCTATTGCCTGATTTGACTGAAGACTGGAGACTGCTGCCTTCTAGAAGGGATACCCGATCCCGATCACCATCGTCACATCCTGCTTACGGTTAAAGGGTCTGCTGAGCGGAATCCATTTGGAGCCCTCCCTCTCCTGCGGATCACGCAGCTTCAGACCAAAGTCGGCCCGCAGCAGCACAAACTTGAGGTCAAACCTTAATCCCAGGCCGGTCCCGACAGCGATGTCATCCATGAAACTGCCAAACCTGAAGCGGCTCCCCGGCCGGTCATAATCATCCCTGACAGTCCATATGTTCCCTGCATCGATAAAGGTGGCTCCCTCCAGTATCCAGAAAAGTTTGAAACGGTATTCGATGTTGGCCTCCAGCTTCATGTCAGCCGTCTGGTTATTGAATGCACTCACCGGCAGAACGTGCGACCCGGGCCCCAGGGTCCTTACCATCCATGCCCTTATATCGTTGGCGCCTCCGCCGAAATACTGTTCCTCAAACGGCATCACCTCTGAGTTGCCGTAGGGCCATCCAACCCCTGCAAAGAACCTGTAGACAATGCTGCTCGCCTCGTTGAACCTGAAGTTATAGGCGGCATCAATCTCTCCCTTCAGAAACTGTGCAAAAGGCTGACGGAAAAGGTGGTAGGTTCCGTCAGGTGCCACCTCTGCACTGGCTGTCCGGTAGATCGCATCTAAGAGGTTGCCGGCAATATCAAGTCCCACGCGTATATTCCAGAAATCCCTGGATCTCTGAATCATCTGGTTATTGTAGACAAAGTCATACCTGCCCCCCACAATTCTGACGTCCTGCAGTGAGTTGGAAAAATAGGGCATGGTGTCTATCACTGCCTGGTAATCAGGATTTATGTAATGCAGCTTGACAACATTCAGAGAGAGAGGATTAATGTTGAATCTGGTGAATTTGTTTCCACTCCAGGAGTACCCCAGGGAGATGTTTGCCACCGACCGGGAGAAGACCGGCAGCCGCTGGTAGTTGTAACCTGCCTGCAGCACTGTCCTGGGATCATTGTTCCGTATGAACGACCCCTTTGCCGGGAAGGGGATCAGAAATTTGGGTAACCGGAGGCTCGCTTCTATCCCGTACTGCTGAGTATTCCTGAAGCCGCTGACATCCTCGGTGAGTGTCTCGTAGGCTCCCTTCAGCTTCATGCTGAATACTTCCGCACCCTTCAGCAGGCTCTTGTTCTGGTAGATGAGGTTCAGCGCCCCCCCGAGATTACCTCCGGTATTCGTTCCCTCAAGCTCAACGGTGAACGACTGCCTCTGCATGGGTGTAAGCTGAATGACGCAATCAAGCATCCCCTCATCCCGTCTCTCCCCGGTAACACTTTGAACATCAATGAACGAGACATTAACCAACCGGTGATTCCTGAGATCAGTAAGGTGTGACTGTGTCCTTTCGACGTTGGTGACGCTGTAGAGAGAACCGGGTAAGATATATACAGACTGTGCCAGCACCTCTGGTTTAATGAGGGTACGGCCCGCCGGTTCAACGAAATGAATTTCGTTGTAGTAGGTGGTGTCAAGGGTTTCGAGATATGCTTCACCTCCCGTCAGGGCAGTCCGGGGATCAAATTCAGGATAGATATAGATATCCCTTATGTGATACAGAATATGGTTTTCTGCCGCCTGCTCTCCACGGCTGTCCACTGTCACTCTGGGAGTGACGACATACCACACTATAACCTGGTGTTTCATCAGAGAACTGTCAACCCGGAAAAAGATGTCCTCGGTGGAAAAGGTATAGTAGCCGACGTCCCTGATAAAGCGCTCAAGTCTCTGACGCTCACGCTGAAGAAGATCTATATCGTAAATCATTCCCCTCTCTATCAGACAGTTAGCAGAATCTATCAGTACCAGTCCGCGGACGTTTGAGTCCTGTACTTCATACCTGATGTCAGCAATTGTATAGGGTCTGCCGGTATTGACATCGTAAACCACCTTCGCCTCCTGCCTCGCGCTTCTGACAGTGTCACTGACCCTGGCGTTGAAGAAGCCCTTAGACCAAAGCCAGCTCTGTATCTGACCTGCAGACCGTTCTGCAGCCACCTCGTCAAGGATCACCGGCTCCTCGCCGATCCTTCTGAGCCAGCCGTGGGGCCATTTCTCCTTTTCCAGGTTTGAAAGGTTATAAAGCCCCAGATGGAATCTCACCCCGAATATCTTCTTATTGGGCTGCTGCCTGATATAAGGTTTCATTGCGCTGCGGCTGACCGTGGAAGGCAACTGCACTCCGGATGAGGTAATGGCAATCTCATTACTGTTGAGGAGCAGATCCCCTGAGGGAACATATTTTGTGGGATTGCACGATGTGGCAGTTAAAATTATGCATGCCAGCAAAAGCAGTTTGGGAGCGGTAATTTTTATATTTGCTGTCTGATGGATCACTTGCCCGGCAAGAGTAATGCACGCAAATATACCATTATAAACTCTATTTTCAATTAAGGAATAATGCTTAAGATGATCACCCGCAACCAGGTAAAACTGATTCTCTCACTCCAGAAGCGAAAGGTAAGGGAGGAGAGCTCCCTCTTCGTGATCGAGGGTGACAAGATGGTCAGGGAGTACATCCTGGCTGGTAACCGCGTGGTTCTCATGGCGGGCAAGCCCGAATGGATAGACGGGGAGCCTGAGGACGTGATCAGGGGTGCGGATGAGGTTGCAACCGTCAGCTACGAGGAGCTCAGGCGGATCAGTTCGCTGAGAACCCCGCACAATGTGCTGGCTGTGGCCCCGATGCAGAAGGGGCAGTTCAGCGAGACCATCTTCAGGGGCAGACTCATACCCGCACTGGAGTATGTGCAGGACCCCGGCAACCTCGGTACCATCATTCGAATCGCCGGATGGTTCGGCATGGGAGATATCATATGTTCACCCGATTGCGTCGACTTCCACAATCCGAAGGTTATACAGGCAACCATGGGAGCATTCATGCATGTCAACGTCTGGTACAGGCCGCTTGACGACCTGCTCGGCAGGGCTGTCAGTGAAGGCATCCCCGTTTACGGCACCACCACTGACGGCACTCCGGTTTACGAGAGCAATCTCGGCAGCGAAGGCATCATACTATTTGGCAACGAATCGAAAGGGATCAGTGACATCCTTCTGCGGCATGTCACCAGCCGCATCACCATCCCCGGTCCGGGCAAACCGCTGGCGGGGCTGGAATCACTGAATGTCAGTATGGCCGCCGCTATAGTCTGTTCGGAATTTGCCAGGAGAAGGACCTGAGGGTCTGAAAGTCTGAAAGTCCGAGGGTCTTGCAGTCTTGCAGTCAATAAGCTGATTATAAACTATATATCACTACTGCCAATTGCCTACTGCCTACTGCCTATTGCCTGAGCCACCAGCATTCCATCAACAGCCGACGAGACTATCCCTCCCGCATACCCGGCTCCCTCACCTGCCGGCCATAGTCCTGCAACACCCTCTGCATGGAGTGTCAGCGGGTCACGCAACATCCTGACCGGTGATGAAGTGCGGGATTCTACCGCGGCCACCAGGGCATCGCCGGTGATGTATCCCTTCATCTTCCTTCCGAAATCCCTGAATCCTGCCCTCAGCCTGCCGGTTATGTCTGCGGGCAGCCACTCATGCAGCGCTGACGGGGTCAGGCCCGGGAAATAGGAGCCTTCCGGAAGGGTTGAAGAGGCTCTTCCCTCCACAAAATCAGTCAGTCGCTGTGCCGGCGCACGCTGTGTCATTCCGCCCTCCTTCCAGGCCATACTCTCCAGTGCTGCCTGGTATTTCACTCCCGCAAGAGGACCGCTGCCGTAATGCAGGGCATCTTCCTCCCTTATCTCCGTGACTATGCCGCTGTTGGCCCATCGGGAGTTGCGCCGGGAGGGCGACATGCCGTTGACCACCACCTCTTCCGGGGCAGTGGCTGAGGGAACCATGAATCCTCCGGGGCACATGCAGAAGGAATAAACGCCGCGACCGTCGACCTGTGTCACAAGATTGTATGCAGCTGCGGGCAGGTAATCGCCTCTCAGCCTGCCATGATACTGTATCTGGTCAATCAGTTCCTGAGGATGCTCCACCCTGACCCCCATGGCGAACGGTTTGAACCCGAGTCTCACCCCGGCTCCATGCAGCAATGAATAGATATCACGTGCCGAATGGCCGGTAGCAAGAATCAGGTTATCAGCTACATATCGTTCATCACCATTGACGGTGATGCTGTGGAAACGGCCGTCTCCGACATCGATGCCTGTAATTCTCTTGCCAAAGAGCACTTCTCCTCCTGCCGTGATGATGCTGTTTCTGACAGCCGTGATAACGCCGGGCAGCCTGTCAGTTCCAAGGTGCGGGTGCGCCTCATACAGTATCGCCGGATCAGCCCCGTGCAGAACGAGCAGCTCCAGTACACGCCTGTTATCTCCTCTCTTTTTAGACCTGGTATATAGTTTGCCGTCAGAGAAGGTTCCGGCCCCTCCCTCGCCGAAACAGTAGTTTGAGTCAGGATCGACTAAATGCTTCGTGCTTATTGCGGCCACATCGCGCTTGCGTTCGCGAACCTCCCTGCCCCTCTCAAGCACCACCGGCTTCAGTCCCGCCTCGATCAGCGCCAGGGCGGCAAAGAGTCCCGCCGGCCCGCTCCCGGCAATCAGTACCTCGCGGGAACGGGATACATCTGATATCCTGAAGGGCTCAGGCTCAGATAATGAATCTCCCGGTTCAGTCAGTTGTATGGTAAGGTTAATCCTGATATCAGGTTTACGGGCGTCGACAGAGCGCCTTATTATCCGGATGGTGAAATCATGCCTGCCGGTCTTTTTTTCAAGGTATCTCCGGAGCGCCTCCTCATCAAAGGCTGTATGAGGGGGCAATACCAGGTTCAGCTCCTCAGCCATGATTATTCAAAGTGGAATGAGAGCGTCCACATCTGTGATCTCAGCGACTCAATCCCGTTGAAAGCCTCCGTGAAAGGCAAAGGGTAACTGGCGTTATGGTTCAATACGTCGCGCAACCCGTTTGACATTTTCGCCTCAATGGTAAGTTTGAAATAAGGCAGGTAAAAATCTACCCCGGCTCCTACCTCATAGTTGAAATCTGCCTTATTAATTATGGGGATAGCAACCTCATCACCTATCGAGGTTTTACCTGCCAGGTCATACCTGAGACTTAATCCGCCGATGAGGTATGGCCTGGAGTTGTTTAGCCTCATCCCCTTTGCCTTCAGAAGGAGAGGAAATTCAAGGAAAGAAGAGGGGATTTGAACAGTACCGATTTTGCTTCGGTCATTATCATAAAAGTCCAAGTTTCTCTGACCGAAGGAGACTCCGGGGAGAAACCTCAGATCGAGATAGGTCGATGGCCTGTAGTCTGTTACTATCTGGATGTTTATCCCTGGTTTCAGCGATGTCACTTCGGCAAGGTACTGACTGCCCGGTTTCATCTTAATCATGAAATCCATCGTGTTCATACCCATGCTGAAACCGAAATGCAGGAGCCTGTCATCATAATTCGAGTCGTTCTTCGGCTTAGCCTTCTGGGCAGCCAAAACGACAGGAATAAGAAGCAGAAGGATAAATATGGCAGTTCTTTTATACACGCTTCTGAAGAGTCCTGTTTAGTATAACGGAATATTCAAGTATTATTGTGCAACATTTGTGCCACCCTTGAAGCCAGTGTAGATGCTGGCAATGCCTCCGGACAGCCTCTTCTGACACACAGCCTGGAATCCCGCTGCAGACATCAGCTCAAGAAACTTTTCATTATCGGGGAATGACATCACCGATTCCGGAAGGTAGGTGTACGCCTGCGGATCACCTGATACCTTTCTTCCTATCATTGGCAGGATTCTTCTGAAATAGAATCCGTAGAACTGCTTGAACGGGAACCATGAGGGTCTGGAGAACTCAAGGATCATGACCATCCCTCCCGGTTTCATCACGCGACACATCTCCCGGAGTCCCTTCAGGGTATCCTCAAAATTCCGGACACCGAATGCTGACATCACCGCGTCAAATGATCCTTCGCCGAAAGCTGTTCCGGTGGCATCGCCCCTGAGCAGCTCAATCTGACTGCTGTAACCCAGGCGTTCGATCTTACGGCGACCCTCCTCCAGCATCCCGGAACTGAGGTCGATTCCTGTCACCTTCTCCGGTCCGAGTCGAAGCACCTCAATAGCCAGGTCACCTGTGCCGGTAGCCACATCGAGGATGGTCACAGGCCTGGCGTGCCTGCCCATGAGATTCACGGCTCTTCTTCGCCAGCGCCTGTCAGTGCCCAGGGACAGGAGGTGGTTCAGAAGATCATAATGCTTCGATATCGAATCGAACATCCCTTCAATCTGCTGACCTGACGGCCCGCTTTTAGGACTATTTTCCTGCATCATTTTGCGATCAGGCGCCAAAGATACCCTTAAAATTTTTACATTTACCAATCCGAAAAAGATAGCTATGCGAAAGACAGTACTTATAACAGGTGCAACTTCAGGCATTGGTGAGGCCGCAGCGGCGAAGTTTGCAGAATCATCTGACAGATTGATAATCACAGGAAGAAGAAAAGAGAGGCTCGAAGAACTTGCCTCTCATCTGACTGCCACCTGGGGCACGGAGGTGCTGCCGCTCTGTTTCGATGTCAGGGACAGGCAGGAGGTTGAAAAGCAACTTGGCGGGTTGCCACCGGAATGGAGTCAAATTGACATCCTGATAAATAATGCCGGGCTGGCCGTGGGTCTCAGCCACATCGACGAAGGTGACACCGATGACTGGGACAGGATGATTGACACCAATGTCAAAGGACTGCTATATGTCACCCGTGTGATAGCACCCAAGATGGTCAGCAGGGGTTCCGGGCACATCTTCAACATCGCCTCGATAGCAGGTAAGGAAGTCTATGAAAACGGCTCGGTTTATTGTGCCAGCAAGCATGCCGTAGATGCCCTCTCGAAAGCCATGCGCATTGATCTGCTTAAGCACGGCATCAAGGTCACCAACATAGCACCAGGGATGGTGGAAACGGAGTTCTCACTGGTCCGCTTCAAGGGCGATGAAGACAGGGCAGCAGCAGTCTACAGTGGTCTTGAACCTCTCAGGAGCGAGGATATTGCCGGCGTCATCCACTACTGCGCCGGCCTGCCTGATCATGTATGCATCAATGACCTGGTCATCACCCCGAAGGCCCAGGCAAACGCAACAAACACTCTAAGAAAAACCAAATAGCCATGAAAAGTAAGTTTTTTGCAACAGGAATGATTTCAATCCTGCTGTTCAGCGGGGCTGACATTCTCAGCGGCATTGACACTTCCGACACAAGGATGATGTCACAGCCGGCAACGAGTAAATCTCACATCGCTTTCATCTACGCGGAGGATTTATGGGTGATGAATGCCGACGGCACCAGTCCCCGGAGGCTCACCGTGGATGAAGGGATTGAAGGAGAGCCATGCTTCTCCCCTGACGGAAAGCTGATAGCTTTTCACGCGCAGTACGACGGAAACACTGACATTTACACGGTCCCGGTGGAGGGAGGCGTACCTGTCAGGCTCACCTGGCACCCTGGCAACGATGCAGTCAGAGGTTTTACCCCTGACGGGAAAAAGGTACTCTTCATCTCTCAGAGAGAGAGCTTTACGGGCAGGTACACCCAGCTGTACACTGTGGATATAAACGGTGGTTATCCCGAAAAACTGGAGATACCCAATGCATATTATGCATCATGGTCGCCCGACGGCAGCAGGATGGCCTACACGCCTATTCCCCCGGTCCACGCCCAATGGAAGAACTACCGTGGCGGCACGGCATCAAACATCTGGCTCTACACCTTCGCTGATCGTTCGGTAATCAAGGTGTCTCAGCCGCAGGGCGGGTCCAATGACACCCATCCGATTTGGATGGGCGACAGGATTTTTTTTCTGAGCGACAGGAACGGAGAATTCAACCTCTTCTCCTGTAACGGCTCCGGAGCAGACATAAGACAGCATACTACTTTTACTGACTTCCCTGTACTGGGGGCAGCTGGCCGTGACGGCAGGATCGTCTTCGAACAGGCCGGTTACCTTCACGCATATGATGTCGCCACCGGTGTCACGGCAAAGCTTAAGGTGGGCATTGCCGCCGATCTGCTCGAGTTTCGTCCCCGCTACCTGCAGGGGATGGGATACATGCGTACCGCAGACATTTCCCCCACGGGAAGCCGCGCCGTCTTCGGCTACAGGGGTGAGATCATCACCCTGCCCGCAGAAAAGGGAGATCCGAGAAACATCACGATGACCACAGGCGTACATGAGAAAGACCCTGTATGGTCTCCTGACGGGAAATCAATTGCGTACTTCTCCGACGCCTCCGGCGAATACAAGCTCCATGTCAAAGCACAGGACGGTAAAGGAGAGCCCAAGGTGTTCGACCTGCCCGGGACAGGATTCTACGCTTATCCGAAATGGTCGCCCGACAGTAAGAAGATATGCTTCACCGACAACGGCAGGAACCTCTGGCTTCTAGACGTCAGCTCATCTGCAGTAAAAAAGATCGATGCCGATGAGATGTACGTCCCGGGACCCTTCAGGGACATGTTCGGCGACTGGTCCTCTGACTCAAGATGGATCGTCTACACAAAGACGTTGAACAACTTCTTCAGGGTAGTTTACCTCTACTCTGCAGATCAGCAGAAATCCTTCCCTGTAACCGACGGACTGAGCGATGCCTCAGAACCGGCCTTTGATCCCAATGGCGAGTACATCTGTTTCTTCGCTTCAACAGATGCAGGTCCGGTTGTCAACTGGTTCGATCTCTCCAGCGCCGATATGCGGATGACAAATTCGATCTGGCTCGTTACCCTCAGAAAGGATATAGTATCGCCGTTCACGAAAGAGAGCGACGAGGAGAAGGGCACCGCAGATAAAGCTGATGCAGAAAAACCTGCACCTGAATCTTCCGCAAAGAGTACCGCCAAAAGCACAGGTAAAAATGCAGCCAAAGCACAAGAGACCGGGGTTAAGACTGAACTGATTAAAATCGAGACTGACGGTCTGCAGGAGAGGATAGTGAACGTGCCGGTGTCACCGGGCAGCTATACGGATCTCGGGGTGGCCGGTACCGGCGAGATACTCTACATTGCCAGACCTGCCGGAAGCGGACCATCCGTACTGAGGAAATACAACGTCAAAGAGAGAAAGGATGAGGAGGTTATGGAGCTTGACAGCTACATTGTCTCGGCAGACAGGAAGAAGATGCTGTACCTCAAGGGACAGACCGTTGGCATGACTGCCGCAGGCAGGAAACCGGAACCGGGCAAGGGAATCCTGAATACGGGAGCTATTTCCGTCAGGATCGACCCCAGAGAGGAGTGGCCGCAGATCTTTGATGAGGCATGGAGGGTCAACCGCGATTATTTCTATGACCCGGGAATGCACGGAGCTGACTGGAAGGCGATGAAGGAAAAATATTCGCAGTTCCTTCCTCATCTTACCTGCAGGAGCGATCTCAACAGGGTGATACAGTGGATGTGCAGCGAGCTTGGCGTAGGGCACCACAGGGTTGGCGGTGGCGACAGGCTGAACACGCCTCAGAGGATAGGCGGCGGACTGCTGGGAGCAGACTTCTTAGTGGAGAACAACAGGTACCGCCTGAAGAAAATCTACGGAGGGCTTAACTGGAACCCCGATCTCAGATCTCCGCTCACAGAGCCCGGGCTGAACGTGAAGACCGGAGAATACATACTTGCCATTGACGGCAGAGATGTCACGGCTGACAAAAATATCCACAGCTTCCTCGAGAACACTGACGGAAAGATCGTAGAGCTTACTGTTGGGCCAAATCCCGATTATACCGGTTCACGTGTCATCAGGGTTGTACCTGTCGGCAATGAGCTCAGCCTCAGAAACCGTGACTGGGTTGAGGGTAATCTCAGGAAGGTCACTGAAGCCACTGACGGAAAGGTTGCATATGTTTATGTTCCCAACACCGCCGGACAGGGTCATGAGTACTTCAAGAGGTACTTCTTCCCGCAGGCGAACAGGAAAGCCATAATAGTCGATGAGAGATTCAACGGTGGTGGTATGATTGCGGACTACTACATTGATCTCCTTCAGCGGCCTATGCAGTCGTACTGGAACATGCGCTACGGCAATGACCTGAAGACACCAAGCGCCTCGATACAGGGACCCAAGGTAATGATCATTGACGAGACCGCCGGTTCAGGGGGCGACATGCTTCCCTGGATGTTTCGTAAGTTCGGCGTCGGAACCCTCGTCGGGAAGCGCACCTGGGGAGGCCTGGTGGGAACACTGGGATTCCCGGAGCTGATGGACGGCGGAATGGTTACCGCTCCCAACCTTGCAATATGGACGGAGGACGGGTATGTGGTGGAGAATGCAGGGGTGGCACCTGATATCGAGGTTGAGCAGTGGCCGGCCGATGTGATCGAAGGCCGGGATCCGCAGCTTGAGAAGGCCATCGAAGTGGCGCTCATGGAGCTGGAGAAGAACCCGCCAGCCGAACCCGTCAGGCCCCCGTATCCGGTCAGAGTCAGGAAGTAGTGAAGTGCAGAGTGCGAAGTGCGAGTTTGGAAATATTGATTTATTCGCCGTAGGCGATTAAGCATTGTAGATCAGAGATACCCATGATTAATTTGCCTGTAGGGCATAAAGAATTGCAGAATAACATGTACGATCACAAATACTTGCTTGAATTCACCACCAATGTCTTCATGGGCGTTGGTTGCAGCCGTGATGACGCTGCTGCTGTAGCCGCGGTGCTGGTGGCAGCTGAGTTGCGCGACCACTCATCACACGGTATGATACGGGTACGCGAATACTATGAGTTGTGGAAGAGCGGACGGGTGAACGTCACCCCTGACGTGAGGGTGGTACATGAAACTCCCTCCACTGCCGTCATTGACGGTGACAGGTGCTTCGGAATGGTGGCAGGGGTCAGGTCAATGCGTCTGGCCATCGAGAAAGCGGCCGCCACAGGAACGGGATGGGTGGCAACACGCAACTCAAATCACTTCGGAATAGCAGGCTATTACGCAATGATGGCCCTGGAGCATGACATGGCAGGCATCACCGTCACCAACGCCAATCCCCTGGTGGTGCCAACCTTTTCAGTGAGCAGATATCTCGGCACCAACCCTCTGGCCGTGGCTGTGCCGGCCATGGAGGAGCCACCCTTCGTTGCCGACTTCGCCACCACCCCCATCGCCCGCGGCAAGCTGGCAGTGTCTGAGAAGAAGGGCGAGAAGGTGCCGCTGGGGTATGTTCAGGATGCGGAAGGCAATCCCTCCGATGACCCCGGCATACTGCGCCGCGGCGGAGGCATGGTTACCCTCGGGGGCGACCGTGTCCACGGGAGCCATAAGGGCTACTGCATGACTGCGGTTATAGATATCTTCAGCGCTCTCTTCAGCGGCGCCAACTTCGGACCCTTCGTCCCGCCAAGCGTAGCCTACCTCCCCGTGCCGGAGAACCAGCCGGGCAAGGGAACAGGCCACTTCTTCGGCGCCATGAGGATAGACGCCTTCAGGCCTGCGAATGAGTTCAGGGAGGCAATGGATCAGTGGATCAGAACATTCCGAAACGCAAAACCTGCAAAGGGTGAGGTGCGGGTGATGATCCCGGGTGATCCGGAAAGGGAAGCGGAGGAGCGGAACCTGAGATCAGGTATCAGCATCGTTCCGGCAGTGGTTGAAGACCTGAAGGCAATTGCAGGGGAGCTGGGGCTCAGCTTTTAATCAGCCAGGCACTGCCGCACTGATAACCGCAATCAAGCTTTTGATCAGCCAGGCAGGTGGAAGCGATAACCACGCTTCTCCTGCTGCCCTGACAGTCCGGTCTGGAGCCATAAACCGTCATGGAGTACTACCTGACGATAATCCTGTTTATCGATTTGCTTCTCTCCGTTGTGGCAACAAGGAAATAGATCCCGGCAGCCGGAACATTTGACATTGAAAGCCTGTTGCTGCCTGACAGATTCTCACGGTGAACCATTACCCCGCTGAGGTTCCATATCTCAACTGACAATGGTTCCGGGGACTCTTCGCAAGGGTGAATTATGATATTCTCACTGCGGAGGACCGGATTCGGGTAGATCCTGCAGTTCCCGGCGAGGCTTACATGCTCAACAGCCGTGGATGAGGAGAGGTCCCTGTCCCACTGGTACCACCGGGTGTTTACATCTGCGGTCCCGGTTACACCCGTGACGAGCCTGATCCTGTAATCATGATGGGCAGTTCGTGTCTCTTCTCCCTTGTATATATAATCCGTGTTGCATATGACTGCGAAGATGACTCCGTTGGCAGGTGCCTTTTCAAGCCTGAGACTACAGTCCCCTCCATAAACAGGATTGCTGTAGAACGGCTCACCATCGGCGGAGCGGTAGCAGAGCTGGAGTGACATATTGGGTGACAGGGGGGTGAATTCGACAGTAACAATGTCACCGGTAACCTTAAGGGGTATCTGGTTGGCTCCCGACCAGCCGGGGGTTGTGGCTTTTTCCGGGGTGAGAAGTCCGTTGCCGTCGTTCGTTGTCTTCACGTAGGGTGTTGCCTGCCACACAGGCGGATTCAGCCAGCTGGGCTGCCACTCAGCCTTTATCTGTGTCCCGAACTGGGAATCGAGCAGGTCACGTATGGCATTTGTCCATTTGCCCATGTCAATGAGTGCCTGCTTTGCCCTGTACTCAATAATCAGCCTGCGGGTCTGTGCATCCCCGAGCCCTGCAGAGATGCCTTCCAGGACCCTGTCGGGGCAATACCTCCATATCCAGGCAATGCTTCGCTTGCCGAGCGTCATCCCCAGGAAGGTCGGGAATACATTGCTGTACTGCACTCCGCCCAGGAGATTTCTCCAGGTGCAGATCTGGGTGCTCCCGTCGAAGCGGTTGACACCTTCCGCAGAAGGGCCGCCAAATGACCCGTCCTGAAGCCAGCCGCTGTAACACTCGATTGGCATAAACGGGGCGATGAACGAGGCACCGTTCAGGAAGCCCATGCTGCTGTAGTTATTGGACTGCTCAGCAGAGGCCTCCTGTTGCAGCCATGTGTTGCCACCCTCGTGGAACCACGCTGCCTGCCTGCACCCCGGAAGGTCAGCCAGTACAGAGTGGATGCCTTCATGCACCACCGCGCCGGTCTGGTAAGCCTTGTCGCTGTAAGAGCATGACGGATCAAAGCAGTAAACCGGATAGTATGAAATAAGCACCATCGGCCACGACTCACCGTTATAGGTGATGCTGCTTTGCCAGCCGCCCAGTTCAGTGTTGGAGGCGTTGTCAGTGCAGAGGCCTGATCCGTAAAGATAGATGGCGCTCCGGTACCCTCTCTTTGCCCTTTTATCAGGAGGCCAGCCCATCTCATTCCTGAAGTAGGCAAAATCCCTGTTCATCCTGTCCAGCATAGGGTTGACGGCTGCTGAAGTCACCAGAGGATTTGCCGATGCTCCCCACCTGAAGGTCCACCACCCTGATGAGACATGACCGACAACACCGGGGCAGTCTTCAAGATCCATGACCGGTTCCTGCAGCCCCGGAAACTCATCCCTGAAACTATAGCTGATGGCAGGATTGAAGGCAGGCCAGGTAAACGGATCTGCCGGATCTGCACCGCTCCATACTGTTACAAAAAAATCCTTGCGTGAGAATGCACCGCACTGGTTAAGAAAAGACACAGTGTATGTTCCCGACTGTGAGGGCATCATGTCCCTGATTTTCACAGTCCTGGTGCTGGCTGAGAATCCAGACGGACCGGACCAGCTCCAGTCACCTCCATCGACGGGAACCATGTCAAGAAGGACCGAGTCACCGGAAGCAATACTGACAGTATTTGATTCCTGCACAGGCAGATTTCCTGCCTGAACAATAGGAGAAAGGACTGTAGGAACACATGTAGTATTTGCAGTTCCGAATACTCTCCACTCCAGAATGCCTGTGGCCATCAGGCTCTTCATCCAGATGCGTACCCTGTTTGTCCTGAAATCTGACCTGGCCGCGTTGTACCTGTCGGGATCGGTCCCTATCCTGACCGTATCTGACCACACCGAACCGTTCCAGAATGTTATATATGCATCTGTCGGCTTATCGATTCCCATGCCGTCATCCCACCAGTATACTGACGAGGAGGTCACATTCTGTGCCAGGGGCCACTCATACTGAACCCAGTTGTATTTTCCATAATCCGCCTCCCCGTTCCAGTTGCCGTAGGCGCCATGGGAATGATCCGCCGACCCGGCCGGTTCATAGCCATCCTTTACCGCAGCAAGTGTCTCCCACGATGAAACAAATGATGCAGAGACCGATGCCGCAAGGGCCAGATTCACCGAATCATTCTCTCCCTGGCCGCAGAGAGGCCCAATAGTCACACAGGCGGCTACAATGAAACTGCAGAAGTTCGACAGACCTTTCATATTCTTCAATGAATGGGTTACAGAACAATTTCGGGTTGACCTGCCAGGGCTCCTTTTTTCCGGTGCGCATCCCGGTATCAGATCATCTGACACAAATATAGTAAAATCAGCTATAAATGTAAATAAAACACTTATAATATCAGAGGGGAAGAAAGCCTTGTTTTCGAATCACTTCAAGGAATTTCTCCGAGAAGTATTCGTTGTCAGTCTTTTTGTAGCGCACATCAGTGAAGACCTGAGCCAGGGTCTGTTTATTGTTCTCGGAAATAAACTGCTGTGAGTCGGCACGCGCCTCCTTTTCCCTGTACAGGTCATCAATCATCTGAGGGGTAAAGTCGCGGTATTTTTCACGGTGCACCACTGCCTTCAGTGGGAGCCTGTCAGGCTGCTCCGGCACCTCAGCCGGCCAGCCCATGGTCACTGTGGCAACAGGCACCACACCCTCAGGCAGCTCCAGCACATCTGTTATCTGGCCGGCATTGTAGGTAGCCGTTCCCAGGTAACATATTCCGAGTCCTTCCTCTTCAGCGGCACAGCAAACGGTCTGTGCCACTATCACCGCATCAATGGCAGCGGTCATGAAGGAGAGAAAGTTTTCATACCCCGGATGTGCGTCACGCTGCCTGCACCACTTGTTAAACCTGTTGAAGTCGGCACAGAAGGTCAGCACCACCGGAGCTTCAGTCACCATGGGCTGGTTGAAGTGCACGGGGGCAAGCCTCTTCTTCATCTCCTTGTCGCGGGTCACTATAATACTGTATACCTGCATATTACCAGTAGTCGATGCGCGTATGCCTGCTGTCAGGATTCGTTCAAGCAACCCTTCATCTAGATCCCTGGCTTCGTACTTCCTGATTGTCCTCCTGGTAAAATATGTGCTGTTCATTTCTGTTCCGTTTAATCCGCAGCAAAATAATTAAATAACGTTAAAAAATAAGCTGACAATTTTCCTTATCTTAACTTAGCGATTAGTAATTAACTAACCAATATACCAATCTATGAAAAAAATCCTCACACTGATCATTGTACTGGTGCTGGCGGGCTCATGCAGCCTTTGGGCACAGAAGAAAGAAGTTAAGAAGGATGCCAGGGCATCCGAAAACCAGGTTAAGCCCTCGGTGCCTTCATCATTCTTCAGCACCATCTCTTTCAGGTCCGTTGGGCCCGCATGGGCTTCGGGAAGGATAGCCGACCTGGCAGTCAATCCCTCCAACCATTCGGAGATCTACGCTGCCATCGCCTCCGGCAATATCTGGAAGAGCATGAACAACGGCACCACCTGGCAGCCGGTATTTGACAAATACGGTGCATATGCCATTGGATGCATCGTCATTGACCCGAACAACCACAACGTCATCTGGGCCGGGACAGGCGAGAACAATCACCAGCGTGCCCTTGGATGGGGTGACGGTGTCTACCGTTCCGACGATGCTGGTGCAAGCTGGAAGAATATGGGCCTGAAGGAATCCCGCCAGATCGGCGGTATCGCCATCGATCCGCGTAACAGCGACGTCATCTACGTGGCTGCTGAAGGATCGGTATGGGGACCCGGAGGTGAACGCGGGCTCTACAAGTCGGCCAACGGAGGAAAGAGCTGGGAAAAGATTCTTAATATCAGCGAAAACACCGGTGTCAACAACGTGGTGCTCGATCCCCGCAATCCGGACGTGATTTACGCCACCAGCGAACAGCGCCGCAGGCATGTGGGGATGAAGATCAGCGGCGGACCTGAGTCGGCCGTCTACAAGTCAACCAACGGCGGAATGACGTTCGATAAGATCATGAAGGGTCTCCCCGGAGGTGACATAGGAGGCATGGGCCTCGCAATCTCACCCGTTAATCCTGACATCCTCTACCTGATAGTAGAAGCGCAGGGCGAATCGGGCGGATTCTTCAGGTCAGTCGACAGGGGAGCATCATGGGAAAGGATGAACTCATACCATGCAAGCGGGCAGTACTACAACAAGATCATCTGCGACCCGGTGGATGCTGACAGGGTCTTCAGTCTTGACACCTATACCCAGGTGACCGCAGACGGAGGACGTACCTTCACAAGAGTGAGCAATAACGGACGTCATGTGGATGACCATGCCATGTGGATTGATCCGACCAACACCAAACACTTCTACATCGGCGGTGACGGCGGTATCTACGAGACATTTGACGACGGGAAGAACTTCATCTTCAAGTCTAACCTCCCCGTTACCCAGTTCTACAGGGTGGCCGTTGACAATTCATATCCCTTTTACTATATCTACGGCGGAACCCAGGACAACAACTCCATGGGCGGCCCCTCGGCCAGCACAAGTGACGGTGTCACAAATGATGACTGGTTCGTGACACAGGGTGGTGACGGGTTCTGGGTGGCCATCGATCCAAAAGATCCGAACATTGTTTATACAGAATCACAGTACGGCAACGCTTCGCGGTATGACCGTAAGAGCGGCCAGAGCGTAAGCATCAAGCCCTTCCCGGGAGAAGGTGAACTCACTTACCGCTGGAACTGGGACACCCCTGTCCTTATCAGCCCGCACAGCAACAAGCGGATTTATATGGCAGCCAACTTCCTCTTCCGCAGTGAGGACATGGGAAGCAACTGGAAAACAATATCACCGGACCTGACCAGGAACGAAAACAGGGACAACTTCAAGATAATGGACAAATACTGGCCGACGGATGCAGTTGCCAAACATAAGTCGACTTCACTCTGGGGCACCATCGTATCACTGACTGAATCAAAGGTACAGAAGGACCTTTTATATACGGGCAGCGATGACGGTGTAATTGCTGTCTCAGAGGACGGCGGCGCCAACTGGAGGATGAACAAAACATACCCGGGCGTTCCCGAATACACATTTGTGAGCGATATTCTTGCCGACAAGTTCAACGCTGACGTTGTTTATGCGGCATTTAACAACCACAAGCGTGATGACTTCAAGCCATACGTTCTCAAAAGCACGGACAAGGGCAAGACCTGGACATCCATAAGCGCCAACCTGCCTGCAAACGGACCGGTACATACAATTGAACAGGATCATATCAACCCGAACCTGCTCTTCCTGGGAACCGAGTTCAGCTTCTTCGTCTCGTTTGACGCCGGGGCAACCTGGACAGAGTTCAACAAAGGTCTCCCGACAATCCCGGTGCGTGACATCGCCATTCAGGAGCGTGAGAATGATCTCGTAATTGCAACGTTCGGAAGGGGATTCTATGTCATTGATGACTACACTCCTCTGCGCAATTATTCGAAGGATATCACCGGCAAACCCGGTTATATCTTCCCGATCAGTGATGCAAAGATGTTTGCACAGAACAGTGAATTTGACAACCAGGGGTCGATGTACTACGTGGCAAAGAATCCGCCTTACGGAGCAACGATCACCTATTACGTCGATACAGTACCCAAAACGGCAGCCGATATAAGGAAAGAAAAGGAGAAGAAACTCTCTGAAAAGGGAGAATTTATTCCCCAGCCTTCTGCCAGGGATCTGAGTCTCGAGGAGCGTGAGATTAAGCCTTATCTTATCTTCACAATCACCGATGAGGATGGGACAGTGATCCGCAAGCTGTACAAGAATGCATCCAAGGGTGTAGGCCGTGTGACATGGAACTTCACCAGTGCGGGTTATCAGCCTGTCAGGGCAGCAGAGAAGTTCAATCCCGTCTCCGAGGGCGAGGGCCGGAGCCGCTGGGGCGGCGGAGGCATCTCAGTGATGCCCGGCAAGTATTCAGTCTCAATGGCCATGTATGCGCAGGGCGAGGTGACTGAACTGGCCGGTCCGGAACCATTCGTATGCAAACCGCTTGACATTGTGACTATGCCTGTCACCGATGCTGCAGCGAAGGAGAAATGGATTAAGGAGCTCACTGTCTTTTCAAAGACGGCATACGGTGCCATCTCTTATGCAGCCGAGCTCGACGGTAAGGTTAACACCATCATGCAGACGATACACCAGTCACCTGACGCTCCCGCATCACTGATGAAGGAAGCTGCCGCGCTGAGTGACGAGATGGCTGAGATAACATATCTCATCAGGGGCATCTCCGTAGGTGCAAGCACCGAGGAGACGCCGCCGTCGCCGGTATCGCTCTCCGCAAGGTTGTCAGCCATGTCAAGGTCGCTCTACGGCAACACCGGTGATATCTCAGGCATATCCGATCAGCAGTTCCGGATACTGAAGAAGGAGTTCCCGGTTCTGCTCGAGAGGATTCAGAAGGCAGGAGAGGCGGTTGATGCCCTCAATGCAAAGCTTGATGAGATTAAGGCGCCGTGGACATCGGGGAGGGTGCCGAAGTTGTAGGAAATTTGCGATTTATAAATAAATTTTGCCCCCGGTATTCATGAAGTTTATCGGGGGCATTTTTTTAGGTTATCATTGGGCCATGCTGCTACAATTCTGAATCTTCTACGAGGAATTATATTTTTCGTAAATCATTATCATACAATGCTTTATCGCCTACGGCAAATGGTTGCACGTAGCGCATCAAGAATTGTTACTGCAGGCTTCCCGACACTTCGTGTACGGGACTTTTCCTGCGTCGTAGCCTCAAATTGCCTAGAACCTCTGAGTGTATGCGTGGCAATATGGCACCTTACCATTGCGGAAATAGTAATCCTGGTGATACTCTTCGGCGGGATAAAACTCTGAAGCTTTGGTCACCCGGGTTGCCACCTTCAGCCCTTTGTCCCTCAGCAGCCCCAGGTACTTCTGAGCGATCCTGCGCTGCTCCTCGTTTTTATAAAAGATCTCAGACCGGTACTGGTCACCGATGTCAGGACCCTGCCTGTCCACCTGGGTAGGATCATGTATCTCCAGGAAGAGCTTCACCAGCTTTTCGTAGGATGTCTTTTTCGCGTCAAAGGTAACCCGCACCGTCTCGGCGTGTCCGGTGTTGCCGGTGCAGACCTCCCGGTACGACGGGTTCTTCACCTGTCCGCCCGTATAGCCTGAGACAACTGCAACCACTCCGGGCTCCTTCTGGAGGAAATATTCAACACCCCAGAAGCATCCGCCGGCGAAGAGGGCAGTGCCGTAGTTTCCAGCCGGTAACACCTGAGGCACGAAGTCGAGCGATATGGAGTTGACACAGTGACGGGTGTTCTTCGGTGTGAATCCCTCACCGGTGAAGACGTGTCCAAGATGGCCACCGCATGATGCACAGACGATCTCGGTACGCATGCCGTCGGCATCCCGGACGCTTTTCACCGCACCCTCAATCTCATCATCGAAGCTGGGCCAGCCACATGCCGCATCAAACTTTGTCTCTGAGTGAAAGAGCGCGTTGCCGCACTGTTTACAGAGGTATGTCCCTTTCGCGTTGAATTTTTCATACAGTCCGGTGAAGGGATATTCAGTTGCCTTGCTGATAATTACCTTCGCCTCTTCAGCGGTGAGGTCATTGAATGCAGGCTTCTCCTGTGATCTTGTATTCTGTTCCATTGAAAGCAATACTATCATTATTATAAAGACAATTCTCATTTGAGATTTCATTGTTTCTCAGTTTACCAGATAACAATTTTCGGATCCGTTGGTTTAAAAATAGTTAGGTCCAAATAATAATATGGCACAAATGTTGTTTTAAAAATAAAGTTATTTTTGTCTCAGACTTAAAGGCAGGTATTATGAAAAAAGTTGGTCTCATCGTTGTCCTTGCATTCATTGCTGCACTGGCGCTCAGTTCATGTAACAAAGCTGCATGCCCGGCATACAGCAGTGCAGATACCGTTTTGACGGAGCAGGCAGGCTGATCATCAATTCTCCCCCGCTGCCAGTCTTAACATCTGTATAACATGATTAAGAGATTGTGGCACGTTATTTTCTTTGTTTTGATCTGCGGGCCGCTTGCGGCACAGGGAGACCTTGACCCGCAGGACAGAATGTTCTGGCGCAATGAGTGGTCATTGGGTGCTGCCCTCAATTCAGACGGGTGGTCCGTTATTTACCGTGATCTAAGGCAGATCAAACCAAGTCATCGCTGGTTTCTTGAAGGAAGTGTTGAAGGCTTTAAACATCCAAAGGAGATAAAGCTTTCAAATTACTATTTCCAGAGCCCGACCTCGTTTGTATTCGGCAAACTGAATTCCACATGGACCGTCGGTGCAGGAGCAGGCTACCAGGTAGAGCTTTTCGGCAAGCATGACCTTGGCGGAGTATCCATAAGCTGGTTCGGCGGCGGCGGCGCCACCCTCCTCTTCGCGAAACCAATCTACTACAAGATAGCCATTATTCTGAACGAACGGTTTTATGACACAGAGGAGCAGAAGTTCGACCTCACCATTCACCAGCCACTCGACATCGTCAGCAAGGCCTCTTTCTTCAAGGGGTTCGATGAAATTAAGCTATATCCCGGGCTCTACGGACGCAGTGGCTTCAACTTCGAATACAGCAAGAATGACAGGATCACACACGCACTGGAGGTAGGCGCATCACTGCATGCCTTTACAAAGACAATCCCCATCATGGCCAGCGATGACAATAAACAGTTTTTCCCTTCACTATTTGTGAGTTACCGCATCGGGATGATCCTTGACCCGGTCAACCAGCGCGGTCTCCGCGACCTTCTCCGCAGGAGGCCCGCAGAATAATTGTCACTCATATTTGGCCTCTCCTTTTTATTTTATATTTTTGTCACTCGTTTAAGTAACCATATTAACTATATAACAATGGCAAAGATTAAAGTAGCAATCAACGGTTTCGGAAGGATTGGCCGCAATGTGTTCAAACTGGCATTTGAAAATCCCAATATTGAATTTGTAGGGATCAATGACCTTACCGATACAAAAACCCTTGCTCATCTCCTGAAGTATGACTCTACTCAGGGGCAGTTCCCCGGTGTCACATATGATGACCAGAATATAATTGTCAGGGGTGACAAGATAAAGGTCACGGCAGAAAAGAATCCTGCAGCAATTCCCTGGGAAGTCACACCCGACATCGTAATTGAATCAACCGGTATTTTCACCTCGAAAGAAAGCCCCAAGGGCGGTTACGGCGATCATCTCAAGAACGGCGCGAAGAAGGTTATCCTTACCGTTCCTGCAAAGGATGCCATTGATGCAATGATAGTGGTTGGCGTCAATGACGAGGCTCTTAAGCCAGAGCACTTATGCGTTTCGAATGCTTCATGCACCACCAACTGTCTTGCTCCCGTGGCAAAGGTTCTTAATGACAACTTCGGGATTGAGCTTGGTTACATGACCACGATACACTCCTACACCAATGACCAGCGTATTCTGGACCTGCCGCATAAGGATCTGCGCAGGGCCAGGTCAGCTGCTCTCTCACAGATACCAACCACCACCGGTGCCGCCAAATCTGTCGGGAAGATCATTCCAGACCTGAAGGGTAAACTTGATGGCATCTCTGTCAGGGTCCCGACCCCCACAGGTTCACTGGTTGATCTTGTTGCAGTGCTGAAGAAAACTGCAACAAAGGAAGAAATCAATGCAGCAATCAAGAAGGCTGCTGAAGGTCCCATGAAGGGGATACTTGAATATACTGAAGACGAGATTGTCTCCGTTGATGTGATCCACAATCCAGCTTCCTCAATATTCGATGCACAGAGCACCATGGTTAACGGCAACATGATCAAGGTCCTTGCATGGTATGACAATGAGTGGGGTTATTCGGCCAGATGCGTTGACCTCATCGAGATGATGGGCAAGACGCTCTGATCAACACAATACTGCATTTTTTTACCGTAGCGGGAGGTCTCCAGACCTCCCGCTATGTTATATATATATGTGGGTTTGCATCGGGATGATGCAATCAGGGAGACGTTCACAAAACCATCTGCACGTCCATGTTGACTCCGGCGGCATCGCGGTAATGTTCACCCAGTTCGTGCATCGACTCATCATCCTCCTCGTAGAGCCAGGTGATGCGTATCCTGTAACGGGGAGCCCTGTATCCGCTGATCATCCTCAGCACATCGCGCAGCGCCTTCGAGGAACCGCTGTTGATATACTCCAGAAATATTACCAGCCTGAGAGTGGTGAACCTGTTCAGGTGTGCTTTGATCCATTCCTCGAGAGGAGCGTAGATGACTTCCGGCCTCTCAGCAATCGAGCGGCCGGTAATGCTCAGCACATCCTCATCCTGGTCATAAGTGATCCGCGGTATGTTGTTTGATCCTGGCTGGATTATCTCTATGCTCATCGCTTTGCCTGTTTCAACCTTCAGTAATAAACATTTTCTGCAATGTCATTTACTCATAGCGCAGCGCCTCAATTGGATCAATCGCAGAGGCCTTTACTGCCGGGAAATAACCTGAAGCAATGCCAACCACGAAACATGCAAGGACTCCTCCGATAACCCATAGCCACGGGACTGTAAAACTTGAACCCATACCCAGTGATACAAGGTTGCCGATCAGTATACCGGCCAGGATGCCGAGCAGGCCTCCCAACTGTCCGATAATCACCGATTCAAAGAGGAACTGCTGTCTGATTACCGATTTTCTTGCACCGAGGGCCTTTCTTACACCGATCTCCCTCGTTCGCTCCGTCACCGATACCAACATGATGTTCATCAGTCCCACCGCAGCACCGAACAGTGTAATGAGGCCAATTATGGTGGCAGCCAGGGTGACGTACCTGATGTTTTCCATTAGCATCTCAATGATGGTATCACTCTTCTGAATGTTGAAATCCGACTCATCCCTCGGGTCAAGGTTGCGAACTATGCGGAAGATCCCCTCTGCCTCGCTCGTCATCATATCAAGGCTGACCGATTTCTGGGGCATGACTCCGATATTATATGTAATATTCGGCCTTGAGAAATATTGCCTGGCGGTAGTGATCGGGATGATCGTCACCTGGTCAGTTCCCATCATGCTGGCACCCATGCTCCTGACAACGCCGATTACGGTAAGCTTCAGTCCCGGCAGGCCTATCTCCTTCCCTATCGGATCGACACCCGGGAAAAGAAACCGCACAATATCCTGACCTATCAGAACAACATGCCTGTTGCCAAGCAGGTCCTCCTGTGAGAAGTTGCGCCCTGATTCGATCTCCTGGCCCGCAACTGTAAGGTAGTTTTCATCAGCACCAATGATTGAAATATTTGGATTGGTCTTTTTGTTGCCAAAGCGGTACTCCGCCATTCCTGATGCATTGAATGATACAGACACCCATGCCGGCTCCCTGAACTTCTCCTTGAACTCCACTGCTTCACGGTAGGTGATGTTGAGGTGATTTCTTGTTCTGTAATGCTGGTCGCCCATTTGCACCCTCATTGATCTTGAGGTGATTGAGAATGAGTTGGCGCCCATCATTGTGAACTGCTCGGTCAGTGTGCTCTTCAGACCGTCAATGGCGGTAAGAATGCCTACTAGAGCCATGATGCCAAACGCAATTATGGACATTGTCAGCACTGCCCTCACCCTGTTCGACCTGATTGCCTTAAATGCAACCCTTATGTTCTCCCAGAACAACGTTAAACCTCTCACTGTACTTCCTCCGGATTGTAAGAAGGAACTAAGATACTGCTTTTCTTAATTACTGCATATGAGTCTCAAAAAATGTTGGGGAGAGTGTCAGGAGCCGTCCCCGCGAAAATCATATTCCAGCCCGGAAAATTATCATCTTCATTTTTTACCTTTGCCCGTGTGAAAGGTGAACATCTGACAACGGAACGTGGTATCGAGGCTTTCGCAGCCCTTGGAACAGTAATGCGGGATGGCGCAGCGGGTGTCCGGACAGGCCATGCAGGGCGATTTGCTGCTCTGATTGAATCACTCCATCTCTCGAATCCGTGGTTCACTCCTGAGAATACCAGGCGGGCAGTTGAGGCCACCGGCAATATCCTGACCAGCGAAAAACTTACAAGGTGGCTTTCGGCCTACCCCGGGCTTAATGAGGAGCGTGAACCGGAAACTGTCAGTGTGGTAATGGCAGGCAACATACCCATGGTGGGATTCCATGACCTGCTCTGCGTGCTCATTACCGGCAACCGCCTGCAGGCAAGGCTCAGTTCAAAGGATGAGCACCTGATGAAAGCTGTGAGCGAGACTCTTTCAGCGATAGACCAGGCATTCACTCCCATGATTGAGCTCACAACAGAAAGGCTGAAGGGATTCACGAAGGTGATTGCAACCGGAAGCAACAACACATCAAGGTATTTCGAATACTATTTCAGGAATATTCCTTCCATCATCCGCCGAAACCGCAACAGCATCGCAATCATTGACGGCACGGAGTCACCCGGGGAACTCGGGCTTCTGGGTGACGACATCTTTACCTATTTCGGACTGGGGTGCCGGAACGTCATAAAGCTTTACCTTCCAGAAGGATATGATCCTGAGAGCCTGACCCGCCACTGGAGCAGGTACGGCACACTGCGTTCCCATTACAAATACTCCGTGAACTATGATCACAACAAAGCCGTAATGATTGTGAACAGGGAGCGGTTCTTTGACGGCGGATTTGTACTGTTCAGGGAATCACCATCACTCTCGCCTCCGATGGCTGTAGTTCATTATGAGTTTTACCATCAGGAGGACCTCCCTTTTGCACCTCCGGAGATGGAGGGAGAGTTGCTGCAATGCGTTGCAGGGCATGGCTACCTTCCCTTTGGCACAACGCAACAGCCCGAATTATGGGATTATGCAGACAATACGGATACGATCAGCTTCCTGCTAAAAAAAAATAAGGCGAGGTGAATCTATATATAAAAAATATTAAATTGCACAGGTTCAAAAAGTGAATGTCATGGTTTACAGATTCGTGGTGTTATCTGATGAAGATGAGGCATTTGTGAGGGAGTTTGAGTTTCTCGACAATCAGAATTTGCTTGATTTTCACAATGCCCTGCAGGAGGAGCTTGAGTTTGACAGGTCCCAGATAGCCTCATTCTTTATGGCAACAGAGAGTTGGGAGAAAGAGGAGGAATTCACCCTGTTTGACATGGGCGCCGGATCTTCCACCATGGAGAATGCCGTACTAGAGGAAGTAATCTTCCGCAAGAACCAGAAACTGCTCTATGTGTTTGATTTCTTTAATGACAGGGCTCTGTTTGTGGAATATGTGGGTGAGTTCAAGGAGGAGGATGATAAGGAGTACCCGGTTTGCACCAATTCGAAGGGATTGCCTCCCAAACAGGTTACCTTCGGAGGTGTCGCCCGCAAGAAATACAACAACCTCGTTGTCACCGATGATGATGAGGATGATGTCGACGTTGACGAAGATGTCGTTGACGATGAGATCTTCTTCGAAGGCGAAGATGATGAAGACCTCTCGGAATTCGATACCAGCGAAAGCCTGGATGAGGAGGAGGAGGATTAATCCCTCCCGCTGCCCGGTCACATGAAGAATACCCTTATCGTCCTGCCCGGCCCCACCGGTGTAGGGAAAACCGAATTTGCCGTAGATCTGGCATCAAGACTGCACTGTGAAATCATATCCTGTGACTCACGGCAGTTCTACCGTGAGATGAAGACAGGTACCGCCGCTCCGGATGAGAAACAGCTCTCAAGGGTAAGACACCATTTCATCGGATTCCTTTCGGTTACTGATTATTACAGTGTTAGCCTCTTCGAGAGGGATGTGATGGCACTGCTTCCCACCCTCTTTGCTTCCAACCCTGTTGCAATTATGACAGGAGGTTCCATGCTCTACATGGATGCCATATGCCGGGGGATGGATGACATACCCGATACTGATCCGGCTGTAAGGCAAAAATATGCAGGGATGTACAGCAGGGAAGGCATAGCAGGGCTACGCATGGCCCTGAAAATGGTTGATCCCGGATATTATGCAAAGGTCGACCTTCACAATCCACGCCGCATACTCCGCGCCCTGGAGATCACTGCAAGCACCGGCAGACCCTACTCCTCTTATCTCACGGCACCGGTGAGGGAGCGCGGCTTCAGGATTCTCAAGGCCGGGATTACAAGGGAGAGGAGCGAGCTTTACCGCAGGATTGACGCGAGGGTTGACAGAATGATCAGTGAGGGGCTGGAAGATGAGGCTGCTTCACTGATTCAGTACCGGGGCCTCAATGCCCTCAATACGGTGGGTTACCGGGAGATGTTCAGGTGGTTCGACAGAGAAATCACACGTGAACAGGCTATCATGCTCATAAAAAGGAACACGCGGCGCTATGCGCGCAAACAACTCACATGGTGGAA
Organism: Bacteroidales bacterium UBA4788; assembly: GCA_002402965.1. GTDB lineage: Bacteria > Bacteroidota > Bacteroidia > Bacteroidales > VadinHA17 > SR-FBR-E99. The sequence continues at coordinate 17,943 of DHGW01000082.1, read as the reverse complement.
CAGAGACAGTGAGATAAACTGGTTTGATGCGTCGGAAAGGGAAATGATGATTTCCTGGATAGAAAGCCAACTGGAGGAGTAGCAGGTGCGGATGGCCTCCTGTTTTGACAACTGCCAGAAGGAGTTGCCGGTCTCAGACCGGCTCTTTCAGCCTCCTGATCACCTCTGCAGGGTTTGATGATGAAAAGACCGTGCTGCCTGCCACGAGCACATCAACCCCGGCATGTACAAGGACCGGAGCATTCTGAAGATCAACCCCGCCATCGACCTCAATAAGAACATCATACCCCCCCTCGTCAATCATGCTCCGGAGTTCGCCAATCTTGTTGATGCTGCCCGGGATGAAGATCTGTCCCCCATAGCCTGGGTTCACTGTCATCAGCAACACCATATCAATATATGGCAGTATATCTTTCAGCAGCATCACCGGTGAATGCGGATTGAGTGTCACGCCGGCTCTCATCCCAAGCCTGCGTATCTCTGTCACCGTACGGTGCAGATGTCTGCAGGTTTCATAATGGACCGTCAGGGTAGACGCCCCTGCCTCCCTGAACCGTTCAAGGTATCTGTCGGGATCGGTGATCATCAGGTGAACATCGAGCGGCTTGGCCGAAAGGTCACGTACGGCTTCCATCACCGGAAAGCCGAATGAGATGTTGGGAACGAAGATCCCGTCCATTATGTCCAGATGAAGCCAGTCGGCCTCACTGTCATTTATCATCTCCACTTCGGAAGCGAGGTTGGCAAAATCGGCAGCAAGAAGAGAGGGTGCAACAAGATGGCTCATGTCTGAAGAAATAATGGTTGAAAAATCACCCCAGGTAAGATTTTAAAATCCTGCAACGGGTAGTGAACTGTATTCTTTTGATGGCCTTTTCCTTAATCTGTCTCACTCTCTCGCGGGTCAGCTTCAGCTCTTCGCCAATCTCTTCAAGGGTAAACGGGTGTTTCATGCCAATGCCGAAATATAGTTTCAGTACCCGTGCCTCGCGGGGAGAGAGTGTGTTCAGGGCCTTCTCTATCTCGTATGAGAGCGATTCATTGATGAGATTGCGGTCAGGACTCGGCGTGTCTTCATTCTGCATCACGTCGTACATGTTGTTGTCCTCTTCCGAGCTGATTGGGGCATCCATACTCAGTGTACGTCCGTTGGTGCGAATTGCCTCCTTGACATCCTCAGGTGCAATCTCCAGAAGGTCAGCTATCTCCTGTGCAGACGGCTCCCTTTCATACTCCTGTTCAAGCTTCGAGTATGCCCTGTTGATCCTGTTGATGGAGCCTATCTTGTTGACGGGCAGCCTGACTATCCTGGCCTGTTCGGCAAGTGATTGCAGGATGGCCTGACGGATCCACCACACCGCATAGGAGATGAATTTGAACCCGCGGGTCTCATCGAACCTTTGGGCAGCCTTGATCAGTCCGAGATTTCCTTCATTGATCAGGTCAGGAAGGGTCATTCCCTGGTTCTGATACTGTTTTGCCACTGAAACGACAAATCTCAGGTTAGCCTTTACAAGCCTGGCCAGTGCATCATGGTCACCGGATCGGATACGTCGCGCCAGAGAAACCTCCTCATCCGGCGAGATCAGCTCCACCTTGCCAATCTCCTGCAAATACTTGTCAAGAGAAGGGGTATCACGGTTAGTGACCTGCTTCGTTATCTTTAACTGACGCATTGACAATAAATTAGCAAGCTTTCTGCCGTTTCTTTAAGCAAAAGCCTACAATTCTACTAAAATATTCTCACAAAAACAAATGATGTGCAATTATTTACATTTTTAACCCTGAAAGTGCCCGGAATGATTGTAAAAAGTATAAGCAGGTCAATTTTTTGCAGCGGTAATTTGTATTTAACCCAATTTTTTTTTAAACTTGCACCGGAATAATGACGAGAGTCAGTTACTCTGTCGGAGGGATTGCTTCATTCCCCACTTCACCAAAAACAATCGAAATTAATTTTCTACACAATCTACAACATGCATGATATTCTTGAACTGAGCGAGATGCTTGTTCCCGAATTGAGGGAAATAGCTAAGCAGCTCAAAATTAAGAGGATTGAACTCCTCAAAAAGCAGGATCTGATATATAAGATCCTTGACCAGCAGGCAATTGACGCTGCTGAGACACGCAAAACCGGCAGGGCTGAAAGCCCGGCATCTGACCGTCAGCAGGACCGTGGCGGACAGCCACAGAGGCAAAAGCCAACTGAGAGGACCGGTCAGCAGCAAAAAGAACAAAAACAGCCTCAGCAACCGAGGGATCCGAACCAGGGGCAGCAGAAAAAGCAGCCGCAGGGGCAGCGGCCCAAGGGTCAGCCGCAGGGGCAGCCTCCGCAGCAGGGTCAGCAGCCCAGGGTGCAGCAGCCTCAGGGACAGCCTCAGGGGCAGCCACTGCAGCAGGGCCATTTGCCAAGGACACAACAGCCTCAGGGCCAGCAGCCAAAAACGCAGCAGCCTCAGGGACAGCAACCCAGGGCACCACAGGGTCAGCCTCAACAGCCGCAGCAGGGCCAACAGCAAGGCCAGCAAAACAGGACACAGCATCAGCAGCAGTGGCAGCAAAACCGCGATAAGCGTCCCCGCACATATAAAAATGAGGAGCAGGGTCAGCGCAGGCCTGATGCAGGACGTCCCCATCATCAGCAACAGTCGTTTCCAGCCATCCAGGGTGAGACGGCACAGTCGCCTGCCCAACAGCAGCAGCCACAACAGCAGCAGCATGAGAATAATGATCAGAACCTGCCACCGGTTGACAAGCTTCTCTTTGCACAGGAAACTATTAATGACAATGAGCAGGACCTGCTCAGGATCACAGAGACAGATACCGACACGAGGATCATCGCAGAGGCTTCCGCTCCCGAAAACGGTGTAGTCATCCCGCCAGTTGCATCTGAGATGCCTGACAATCATACTGAGGTTCACGAACCCGTCAGGGAGGAGAGAAGGGAACGCGCCTACGATTTCGAAGGCATCGTTGCCAACACCGGCGTGCTGGAGATCATGCCCGACGGCTATGGCTTCCTCCGCTCACCCGATTACAATTACCTCAGCTCGCCTGACGACATATATGTATCACAGTCACAGATCAAACTCTTCGGACTGAAGACCGGTGACACCATCAGGGGCACCATCCGTCCCCCGCGTGAGGGTGAAAAGTATTTCCCGCTGATAAAGGTAGAGGAGATCAACGGCCGGACACCCGATTTCATCCGTGACAGGGTCCCGTTTGATTACCTAACCCCGCTCTTCCCTAACGAGAAATTCACTCTCTGCAGGCCCGGCGAAGGCAACCTTTCTGTCCGCATAGTTGACATGTTCTGCCCGATTGGCAAAGGCCAGCGCGGCCTGATAGTGGCACAGCCCAAGACCGGTAAGACAATCCTCCTCCAGGATATTGCAAATGCAATAGCGAAATTTCACCCGGAGGTCTACCTGATGATACTGCTCATCGACGAGCGTCCCGAGGAGGTCACCGAGATGGCCCGCAACGTTAATGCAGAGGTCATTGCCTCGACCTTTGATGAGCCTGCCGAGAGGCACGTACGCATTGCCACCATCGTGCAGGAGAAGGCCAAGAGGCTTGTTGAGTGCGGTCATGATGTGGTCATCCTGCTCGACTCAATAACCCGTCTCGCCAGGGCATTCAACACAATAGCCCCCGCATCGGGCAAGGTGCTCTCCGGCGGTGTCGACTCCAACGCCCTTCATAAACCGAAGCGCTTCTTCGGTGCGGCACGAAACATAGAGAACGGCGGATCACTTACAATCATCGCGACAGCGCTGACTGACACCGGATCAAAGATGGACGACGTGATCTTTGAAGAGTTCAAGGGAACCGGCAACATGGAACTGCAGCTTGACCGTAAACTCTCCAACAGGAGAATCTTCCCGTCTATTGACATCCCGGCCTCAAGCACCAGGCGCGAAGACCTGCTTCTTGACAGGAACATGCTCAGCAAGATATGGATCCTGCGCAACTACCTCACTGACATGAACTCGGTGGAGGCAATGGAATTCCTGCGTGACCGCATCACCCAGACACGCTCCAACGAGGAGTTCCTTATTTCGATGAACAGTGAGTAAAATTCCCATCAAAAATGAGTACATTTGCAATTTATTTTTTTATAGGTTATTTGATCAATAATTACTTCCAATAAGAAATGGCAACAAAAAAATTCATCACTTGTGACGGTAACCAGGCAGCATCGCACATAGCCTATATGTTCAGCGAGGTAGCCTGCATCTATCCCATTACCCCATCATCCACCATGGCAGAATATGTCGATGAGTGGGCAGCACACGGACTGAAAAATATGTTCGGTGAAGAGGTAAAGGTGGTTGAGATGCAGAGTGAGGCCGGTGCAGCAGGAGCAGTTCACGGTGCACTTCAGTCCGGTGCTCTGACAACAACATTCACCGCATCACAGGGGCTTCTTCTCATGATCCCCAACATGTATAAGATGGCCGGGGAACTTCTTCCCGGCGTATTCCATGTCAGCGCACGCACTGTTGCTGCACATGCTCTCTCTATTTTCGGTGACCATGGTGACATCTATGCGACACGCCAGACAGGCTTTGCACTGCTCGCCACCGGAAGTGTTCAGGAGATTATGGACCTTGCGGGTGTGGCACACCTCGCAGCCATTAAATCAAGGGTGCCCTTCCTGCACTTCTTCGATGGATTCCGCTCATCACATGAGATACAGAAGGTCGAGGAACTGAGCATCAGCGATATGAAGAAACTCGTTGACGTTGATTCACTGAAGGCATTCCGTGAGAGGGCCCTCAATCCTGAAAAACCAGTCACACGTGGAACAGCACAGAACCCTGACATCTTCTTCCAGGCCAAGGAGGCATCAAACCGCTTCTACACCAATCTTGACGACACAGTCAACGAATACATGGATAAGATCACCGCCATCACCGGGCGCACTTACAAACCCTTTACCTATTACGGCGCTCCCGATGCTGAGAACATTATTATCGCGATGGGGTCCGTCACCGAGACCATCAAGGAGGTCATCGACTACCTTGCTGAGACAAAGGGCGAAAAGCTTGGTCTTATCAGTGTACATCTCTACAGGCCCTTCTCGGCCAAATATCTGTTCAACGTCCTTCCGAAGAGCGTGAAGCGCATCACAGTGCTCGACCGCACCAAGGAACCGGGCGCCAACGGCGATCCTCTCTACCTCGACGTAAAAGAGGTGTTCTACGGAAATGCGAAGGAGCCGGTCATCCTCGGTGGTCGCTACGGCCTCAGCTCGAAGGACACCACTCCCGCACAGATGATCTCCGTCTTCGAAAACATGAAGAAGGACAAGCCTATGAACCAGTTCACGGTAGGTATTGTTGACGATGTGACCTTCAGGTCGCTTCCTGTCATTCCCGAGATTAACGTGAGTCACAAGGGCACCTATTCAGCAAAGTTCTATGGTATAGGATCTGACGGGACCGTCGGCGCAAACAAGAACTCCATCAAGATCATCGGCGAGACTACTGACAAGTACTGCCAGGCATACTTCGCCTATGACTCAAAGAAATCAGGCGGTGTAACCACTTCGCACCTTCGTTTCGGTGATCATCCGATCCGTTCGCCCTATCTTGTCAACACACCCGACTTCGTGGCATGCCACGTGCCGGCCTACCTTGACAAGTATGATATGCTGAGGGGACTCAAGAAGGGCGGCACCTTCCTCCTTAACTCCATCTGGGATGCAGAGGAGACTAAGAGCAAGCTGCCAGACCACATGAAGAAATACATGGCTGAGAATAACATCAGCCTCTATACAATCAACGCAACGGCAATAGCTGAAGAACTGGGGCTCGGCACCAGGACCAACACAATCATGCAGAGCGCCTTCTTCAAGGTATCGGAAGTCATTCCCTACAAGCTCGCCGTTGACGAGATGAAGCATGCCGTTATCAAGGCTTACGGCAAAAAGGGTGAGAATGTTGTCAGCATGAACAACAATGCCATTGACCGAGGCGGTGATGTTGTCAAGGTTGAGATACCCGAAGAGTGGGCAAAGATTAAGGTTACGGCCGAAAAGACAGATGAAAGCAAGCCCACCTTCATACGTGAAGTTGTGGATGTCATAAACGGCATGAGGGGTGACGATCTGCCTGTTAGCGCGTTCGTCGGTCGCGAGGATGGTACATTCCCCGCAGGAACGGCAGCATATGAAAAGCGTGGCATCGCCGTCAACGTACCCGAGTGGCAGATGGACAAGTGCATCCAGTGCAACCAGTGCTCCTATGTTTGTCCTCACGCTGCAATCCGTCCCTTCCTCCTTACCGATGAGGAGCTGGCAGCGGCACCGGAAGGCACTACCGCCAAGCAGGGTATCGGCAACACCAAGAGCCACAAGTACAGGATCCAGGTCAGTGTATATGACTGTACCGGCTGCGGCAACTGCGCCGATGTTTGTCCTTCCAAGGAAAAGGCCCTTATCATGAAGCCCCTTGAGACACAGCTTGAGCAGGCTGACAGGTGGACCTACATGCATGAGAAGGTCGGTTACAAGGATACTGTCGTTGACAAGTATACCAACGTCAAGAACTCTCAGTTTGCACAGCCTCTCTTCGAGTTCTCCGGCGCATGTGCCGGCTGCGGCGAGACGCCTTACATCAAGGCCATCACCCAGCTCTTCGGTGACCGTATGGTCGTCGCCAACGCCACCGGTTGCTCATCGATCTATGGCGGTTCGGCACCCTCGATGCCCTACACCACGAACAAGAACGGTAACGGTCCGGCATGGGCCAACTCTCTCTTTGAAGACAACGCCGAGTACGGCTTCGGTCTTATGCTTGGTGCAACACGCATCAGGGAGCGCCTCGAGCGCCTGATGAAGGAGAACCTTGGCAGCAGTCTTGCTCCCGAAACCGTGGCAGCATTCAACGAATGGATTGCAGAAAAAGACAACGCCAAAGCCAGCAGGGCTATCTCTGAAAAAGTCGTTATCGCTTGTGAGAAGGACAAAGCTCCTGTATGCAAGGAGATCCTCGACCTGAAGAAATACCTCGTCAAGAAATCATACTGGGTATTCGGAGGCGACGGATGGGCTTATGATATCGGGTACGGTGGCCTCGATCACGTGCTTGCCTCAGGTGAAAACATCAACGTCCTCGTCCTTGACACTGAAGTCTACTCCAACACCGGAGGCCAGGCATCGAAGTCAACTCCCGCAGGCGCCGTTGCCAAGTTCGCCGCCTCAGGGAAGAAGATACGCAAGAAGGACCTCGGGCAGATGGCCATGACCTACGGTTATGTCTATGTGGCACAGGTAAGCATGGGTTCAAGCCAGAACCAGTACTTCAAGGCAATTCGCGAAGCAGAGGAGTATCCGGGACCTTCACTCATCATCGCTTACTCACCCTGTATCAACCACGGCCTCCGCAATGGCATGGGCAAGACTCAGCAGCAGGCAGAGGATGCGGTGACATCAGGATACTGGCATCTCTACAGGTTCGACCCGCGCCTCGAGGCAGAAGGTAAGAATCCGTTCCAGCTCGACTCGAAGGAGCCTGACTGGAGCAAGTTCCAGGACTTCCTCAGGTCAGAGGTTCGCTATACCTCACTCCTGAAGGACTTCCCCGGCGAAGCTGACGTATTGTTCAAAAAGGCCGAGGAGAACGCGAAGTGGAGGTACAATGGCTACAAGCGTCTCTCTGAGTTGGAATACGGTGCCGTGGCAACCGAGGCTGAACCCAAAACAGAATAAGCTGTTCAACAGACCAAATGAGAGCCGGCCAGCACCGGCTCTCATTTTTTTTCTGCTGTAAAAGCGGTAGATTTGCACCAGAAAGACTGATTACATGTAATGGGCAGGGCACTGGCAATAGACTATGGAAGAAAGAGGTGCGGGGTGGCAGTCACCGACCCGATGAGAATCATCGCCTCTCCCCTGACTACAGTGCCGTCAGCAGGGCTGGAAGCATTCCTCAGGGATTATATCCCCCGCGAAAATGTTACCGACGTAGTGATCGGATACCCGGTCACCGTGAACAATCTGCCCAGCGAAAGCGTAAAATACATTGACCCGTTCATTGCAAGATTCAGGAAAATTTTTCCCGGAATATCCCTGCACCTTGCCGATGAGCGATTTACCTCACAGATGGCCATTCAGACGATGATCGACGGCGGAGTAAGCAAAAGCGGCAGGCGTGACAAGGCCATGGTCGACCGCATCAGCGCCTCAATCATCCTCCAGTCGTGGCTTAAACTCGAGGAGAATAAAAACAGGAATTGAAGATTAGTATGATATACCCGATTTACGTATACGGACACCCGGTCCTGCGCAAGGTGGCACAGGCTATTGACCACGATTACCCTGACCTGGAAAAATTCATTGAGGACATGTTCGAGACGATGTACAAATCTGACGGACTGGGGCTTGCTGCCCCGCAGGTTGGAAAATCGATCAGGCTTTTTGTCATTGACGGCGAGCCGCTGGCAGAGGATCATCCTGAGATGAAGGACTTTAAGCAGGCATTCATCAATCCGCAGGTGGTGGAGCGCAAGGGTTTGAAGGTTCCAATGAACGAAGGATGCCTCAGTCTCCCCGGCTTGCATGAGGAGGTCGATCGTGAGTCGGAGATACGCATACAGTACTATGACCAGCATTGGAACTTCCAAGACGAGGTTTATACCGGTTACAAAGCCAGGGTAGTGCTGCATGAGTACGACCATCTTGACGGTGTACTCTTCCCGGACAGGCTCAGTCCGCTGCGCCGCAGGCTCCTGAGGGGCAGGCTGAACGACATCAGCAAGGGGAATTTCGAAGCAACCTACCGCACCGTTCTTCCCGGCGGCAGGTAAAATAACCTCTCTTGCCCCGCATCAATTGTTTTCTTAACTTTCATGGGTCAAAAGCTGCTGACCCGTGCATACCAGGGAGATCCCGTTCCTGAGGTTAACTGTGCCGTTGTGCACAGGCGTGATCGTGGCGGAATGTCTGCCGTGTTGCTCCGTTGTTGCCGCTGTTGCGGCTTTCGCGGCGCTGGCAGTAATGACAATACGCCTCCTCCGGACCAGCTATCGGTCTGATACTTTGTTCGGGGCAGCCCTTATTGTATTTCTATCAGCATCAGGTTATCTCCTGCGCAACAGCGAACGACTCCGTCCCGGCGATCTGGGCGGGGAGCGGCAGGAGGTCACGGTTCGTCTCTCAGGCTACCCTGCGAAGAGCAACAGCGGCTGCTCCTTCAGGGCTAAAATTCTGAGCGTGTCGGAGGGTGACTCCCTCACGCATCCCCGCGGTTCGCTCCTCATGTGGTTCATGACTGATACGATCCCATCCGGCTGGAGACCCGGCGACATCCTGCGGCTGAATATCAGGCCGGTAAAGGTGGAGAACAATGGCAATCCCTGCGAGTTCAACTACCGGCGCTGGCTGGAGGGCCAGGGCATCAGGCACATGGCTTTCTTCAGGGCTTCTGATATCACAGGGTACAGTGCCGGGGTCCGCCGCTCCGTGCGTGAAAGCTCGCTGATCGCTGCCCGGAGGATGACAGACGCCTTCCGCAGGGCGGGATTGCAGGGCGAGGAGCTGGGTCTCATCATTGCGCTGACAATTGGCGACAAGGAGCTGCTGGAAAAGGAACGCCTTACTACCTTCTCAAGGTCAGGAGCCATGCATATAATGGCAGTCTCAGGATTGCATGTAGGGATGATAAGCATGGCCCTCTCCTGGCTCCTCTTCTTCCTCCGGGGAAGGCTGAAAAGGGTCAGGGCACTGATCATTGTGCCTGCCCTGTGGGGATTTGCATTCATCACGGGCATGTCACCCTCCGTGCTGCGCGCCACAATCATGTTCACATTCCTTCAGGCCGGTTCACTTCTTCATCGCCCGGCTGCCGGAATGAACAGCCTCCTGGCTTCAGCCTTCATACTCATCGCGGTGCACCCCGGGGTGATCTTCGAGGCGGGCTTTCAGCTCTCATACCTGGCCGTGGGTTTCATCATCGCCTTCTATAACTCCCTCTACCGCCTCATCAGGATCAAGAACCGGATCCTCGATTACCTGTGGCAGATGACTGCCGTCTCACTGGTGGCGCAGGGCGGGACCCTCGCACTTTCTGTCAGGCTTTTCAATATCTTTCCGCTCCTTTTCCTCCTGACCAACATCGTTATTATCCCCATCTCATTCGTTGTACTGGTCCTGGCAATGCTGCTCCTCCTTACAACCCCCTTCCCTCCTGTCGCGGCGCTGTTCGCCCTGCTTCTTGACCGGCTGGCAGGGTTCACCCTCGGCTTCACCGGCATGATAAGCTCTGCGGATCACGGGGTGTTAATGAACATCGGCATGTCAGCCTCAGAGACAATAATGCTTACAGTGTCTGCTGCACTTCTGCTGACATCACTGCTTCGAACGGAAAAGATCACCCTCAGGCCGTTCATTGCGGCAGCAACCCTCCTGCTGCTGTGCAACACCGTCAAAACAGTGCAGGAGATGCGGCACGACAGGATTATAACATACAACCTCAGAGGGGATAAACTGAAGGTTCGGCAGTACGGCAGACTGCTGCTGGTACCCTCAGCGGACGGAGACGTTCCGGCAGAGGTACGGAAACATGCCTACACGCGAGGGCTAAAGATTGAGCTGATTGACCCCGGGTAACATTTCTTTTGTATAACTTTGCGCTGGTTTTAACCGATCTGAAATGAGAATAGTTATTGCAGGCGCAGGCGAGGTGGGAACACACCTGGCCAGGATGCTCTCGCAGGGCGAACACGAGATAATACTTATTGACTCGGAAGTGGAGCGACTCAAGCCTGTTGACGCCTCCATCGACGTGCTCACCTATGAAGGATCAGCCACATCTATCAACATCCTGAAGGAGGCGGTCAAGAAGCACACCGACCTCTTCATCGCAGTGGCACACTACGAGGACACAAACATAACAGCCTCCATCCTGGCCAAGAAGCTTGGCGCAAAGAAGGTAATTGCCCGCATTGACAATATGGAATACCTCGAAAGAGCTAACAAGGAATTCTTCCGTGAGATGGGCGTCGACCACCTTATATATCCAGAACTCATTGCAGCAAAGGAGGTTATCAACCTCCTCAAGGAGACAGGCACCACTGAATTTATGGATTTTGCAGGGGGTCTGCTTTCCCTGTACGTGCAGAAGCTCGAGAAGAATGCTCCTGTGCTGAACCGCACTCTCGAGGAGGTCACCCACTCCCTCGATTCAATCAAGTACCGTGCCGTTGCCATAAAGAGAGATGAGAATACGATCATCCCACGGGGTAAGGAGGAGTTCAAGGAAGGCGATCTTGCATTTGTAATCTCCACGCGTGACGGCATTTCTGACCTGATGAAGTTCTCAGGCAAACGCAATGTTCAGGCCAAGAGCATAATGATCCTGGGAGGCAGCCGTATAGGCAGGCACATCGCTCTTAACCTGCAGCATGTATGCCAGGTGAAACTGATTGATCGTGACCTTGAGAAATGCCGTGACCTGGCAGAGACGCTTGAGGAGACACTTGTTATCCACGGCGACGGCAGGAACGGAGACCTGCTTGCCGAAGAGGGATTGCAGCACATGGACGCCTTTGTGGCAGTGACCGGCAACTCCGAGACAAACATCCTGTCCTGTCTTCTTGCAAAGAAGATTGGTGTGATGAAGACAATTGCCGAGGTCGAGAACATGGAATACATCAACCTGGCGGAGAACTCCGGGATTGACACCATTATCAACAAGAAGATTGCCACTGCAAGCCGCATCTTCCGTCATACTATGAATCCCAACGTTACACAGGTCAAGATGATGACAGGTACAGAGGCCGAGGTGATCGAATACAACGTTCCGGAGAATGCACGAATCACAAGCGGACCTCTCAAGCTGATTGACTTCCCGAAGGATGCCATTGTAGGCGGGGGGATACGCAACTATAAGCCTTACATCGCAACTGGTGATACCCTGATACAGGCTAATGACAAGGTCGTGGTATTTGCACTGCCAACTGCCTTTGACAAGCTGAACAGGTTCTTCAACTCCGATCGACATTAGGTCCGGGGCAGCGTCCCGTCAGAGCTCGAGTACTCCCATGCCCTGCCTTAGAATGACCGGCTCGGGACCGGTGCAGTCGACCACTGTCGAAGGCTCATTGCTGCCGGAACCGCCATCCACTACCAGGTCGGCAAAATCATCATATTTCTCATGGATAAGCTCAGGATCAGTGATGTATTCAATGACCTCGTCATCGTCGTGGATTGAGGTGGTCATCAGCGGCCGGCCCAGGTCACGCACTATGGCCATGGTGATGCTGTTGTCCGGGATGCGGATCCCCAGAGTCTTCTTACGGTGCCTGAACATGGCCGGAATCTGGTTGTTCGCAGGAACTATGAAGGTGAATGGACCCGGAAGGTTTCGCTTTAAAAGCCTGAAGAGATTATTGTCGTGAATAACAGTATATTCAGAGAGCTGGCTCATCGATTCGAAGATCATTGACATGTCAGGATTACCCGGGTTGAGCCCCTTGAACCGCGCAATCTTCTCAATGGCTTTGGCGGCCCTGATATCACACCCCATTGCATAGATCGTATCCGTAGGGTAAATGACTATTCCGCCCTGTTCAAGGACGAACGTCACCCTGCGTACATAATCGGGGTTCGGATTCTCCGGGTAAATCTTGATCAGCATCCCTGTAATTAAATGACGGCAAATATATAAACTTCTGTTTAGCAGGTATCAAAGAAAAAGGGTAAGCTACTCACATCGCACCGCTACAACCTTCTACCCTTGCTGCCTTCCGACCCTGGGGGAGTTCAAAGGGAGCTGGTCGTATGAGACTTACCCCGCACAAAAATAGCAACTTTTCCGCGTCCCGCCAAATAATGGTTCTTCTTTATTTGGGATTCTGATTCCGGCAAAAAAAGTATATTTGTTTTCAAAATCTCAAAAAACACTATAATGGAACAGAAACGGTCTATCTGGAAAGAGACTCTTAACTATGGAATCATCCTCGGTCTGATAGGGGTAGGATTCTCAGTATTAACCTACATATTTGATCTCACGTTCAAAACGTGGATCCTCTGGCCAAGTATGCTGCTAAGCCTTATCGTTCTGTACTTCCTGCTGCGCTCCTACCGTGACCATTACAATAACGGCTACATCTCATACGGAAAGTCCGTGGGTGCCGGTGTTGTCATTAGTATCTACTCAGCCATTATAACCGCAATATATATTTATGTGCTTTATGCGTTCATTGATCCTGGACTGATGGACAAATCCATAGCACTGGCCGAGGAGAAGATGATCGCCAGGGGTCTTCCGGAGGAAGCTGTTGAGAAGGCCATTGAGATGCAGGCCAAGATGATGAAGCCATGGTTCACCGCCCTTATGGGAATCATCAACAGTGTCTTTTACGGGCTTATCCTCTCACTCATCGTTTCACTCTTTGTAATGAAGAAGGGCAATCCTCTCCTTGAAGAGGCAGAGGAAGAGGAAGAGCAGAAACTTTAACATGGACCTATCCGTTGTTGTTCCCGCTTACAACGAAGCGGAGTCACTGCCTGAACTGGCAGAGTGGATTGACAGGGTATGCACCGGGGCATCAATTGACCACGAGCTTATCATTATTGATGACGGAAGTTCCGACGGGAGCTGGGATGTGATCAGACGCCTGTCTGAAGGGAGTACACGCATAAAAGGTATACGCTTCCGCCGTAACTACGGCAAGGCTGCGGCTCTCCATACGGGCTTTGAAGCCGCCAGGGGCGAAGTGGTTATCACTATGGACGCGGACCTGCAGGACAGCCCTGACGAAATACCCGAACTGGTCAATATGGTGCGCAAGGAAGGATATCATATCGTCTCGGGATGGAAGAAAAAGAGGTATGATCCCTTTATAAAACGAACCACTTCAAAGCTTTATAACTATACGGCAAGAAAATTTTCAGGAATCAGGCTGCACGACTTCAACTGCGGGTTGAAGGCCTATGACGGTGAGGTGGTGAAGAGCATCGAGGTTTACGGCGAGATGCACAGGTACATACCTATGCTGGCCAGGGAGGCCGGTTTCAGAAAGATCGGAGAGAAGGTGGTTCAGCACCGTGCACGCAAGTACGGGGTAACCAAATACGGTCTTGACAGGTTTTTCAAGGGGTATCTTGACATGCTTACCATCAGTTTCATAACAAGGTTCGGTAAGAGTCCCATGCACTTCTTCGGGTTGCTGGGTACACTGATGTTCGGCGCCGGCTTCATCATGGCCGCCTACCTGGGTATACGCAAACTGGTCTTCGTCTGGAATGGACTGAGGGCTCCGCTTGTCACTGACAGTCCCTGGTTCTATATTGCACTCGCCGTGATGATAATCGGGTCATTCCTCTTCCTGACCGGCTTTCTTGCAGAGCTGGTTAACAGGCGTTCATCTGACCGGAACCGTTACCTGGTAAAGGACAGGCTCAATATGAAGTCTGAAGGTCTGAAAGTCTGAAGTCTGAAGGTCTTGCGGTCCCTGACCCACTGCCGGCTTCACTATTGTCTACTGCCTGTTGCCTGATATGACTGCCGACTGAGGACTGCCCACTGCCGGCTTCACTATTGTCTACTGCCTACTGCCTATTGCCAGTCCTCTGCACATCCCTTGCGAGGCTGCGGATGGATTCAGTCAGCCTGTCCCATGAGTACTGCTTCTTTTGCTCCTCGATGCCGGGAAGGAATCTGTTCTCATCACCGCTGAAGAACCTGCAGATTGCCCCTGCAATGGCAACAGGATCAGGTTCAACCACATACCCGCAAAGACCGTCGGGAACGATCTCCGCCAATCCACCGACATTGGTCACCACCATCGGCTTGTTGAAATGGTATGCCACCTGGGTAACACCGCTCTGTGTGGCGCTGCGGTAGGGCTGCACCACCAGCGAGGCTGCTGAAAAATAATACTTGACCTCTTCATCGTTGATAAAGTGAGAATGGAAGGTTATCCTGTCAGCCAGGCCGAGGTTTTGAATCAGATCGAAGTAAGGTTTTTCATCCTCATAGAATTCTCCCGCCACAATGAGTTTCACTCCCAGGTCGCGCACACATTGTTCTGCCATTGCCCTGAGCAGCAGGTCCAGTCCCTTGTACTCCCTGATGAATCCGAAGAAGAGAATGAACCGGTCAGCGGGGCACAGTTTCAGGCGCAATATGGCTTCTGCACGTGATACGGGAACACTGTAATTGTCGAACAGCGGGTGGGGTGAAATCACGCACGGCATATCCGGGGTGAACTGCCGCAGGTCGTCCTCCACAGCCTTCGTCATCACCAGCGCACCGTCAATACTCCTGATGAAGAACTTCGTGAGCAGCCTGTCGCCAAACCTCTTCTCATGCGGAACCACGTTGTCGAAAATTGTAATAACCCGTGTATACCTGTTGCTCCTTACCAGCCTTGCTATGAACCCCAGCGCCGGGGCAAGGAAGGGAAGCCAGTAGCGCATTATAACCAGGTCGGGTCTCGTACGTCTGAGACGAAGGCCGATATTGAACCAGTTGATAGGGTTGACAGAATTGATGGCGCGGGTAATCGGCACTCCTTCGGGTGCATAACCGTGATCATACTGTGATTTCCCGGGGAAAAGGAATGATGGATACTGCAGCCTGAAGGTGTAGATGGCTGCTGCATCACCCTCCTGGAGAAGCTGCTGTGCCAGTCTTTCGTTGTATGCGGCGATGCCGCCCCTGTAGGGGTGAGCAGGGCCACAGATTACTATACGCATCATATGCTTCCGCGGTCGGTATTGACCCAATCGGCCAGGTAACGGTACTGCGGCTCGAGGTTACCTCCGGAGGTAATGGTTGCACGCTTTATCATCGGTGAGTCATTGCCTGTGAAAAGGTCATGAAGCACGTGATCTATCAGCTGCTTCCCGAAATCACCCGAAGCATCCCGGGGAAGCTCTCCCGGCAGGTTGTCAATTGACATGACGGAAATGTTGTCAGGATTACTGAAGGCATCCTCCTCGCAGTGTTTATGGCGATTGTAACTGTAGAATGGATCAGCTATGGTTGTGGCCCTCAGTGTGGTGGGTATCGGTCCGCCAATGTCGCAGCTTATGTCGCCAATGACCGAGATCCTGAAGTCAGGCTTTTCAACATCTTCTTTCGTGAAGAAGACAGGCGACTTCGGGTCCCAGAAGTGGCCGGTGATGAGCACATCAGTCACCCTCGTGAATTTCAGGAAATCAGAATGGTAATCCTCCGGGTGTTGAGTGAAATTAATGAAATCAAACGGGCGGCCGTCAGCATGTTTCACATAGTGTTGGGGTCCCACCTGGCAGACTGTCGGCACGTCGTATTCCTTTGTCAGGAACTCCTCCGGAGTCACCTTATGCAGGTTGTTGCAGTTTTCCAGTGTCTCCATGGCACCGTTAGCCACTCGTCCCTCGCCCGTCACCAGGATCTTCAGTCCGGGTTTGAGCTGTATCAGCCTGAGGCCGGCCCACATCTCATTCAGGTCATGGCACTGGTAAGCAGGTTTGAGCTTGAACCTGTTAGTCTTTATACCCCTGGCCCTGAGTGCGTTATAAGCACCTACTATGCCTGCCCACCGTCCGAAGGCAACTACTCTCTGGCCCTTGTCAGTGGTAAGGTATTCGTAGTCTATCACTCGCACGTTATGTTTCAGTATTTCGCGGAGCATCTCGAGGTTATGATCCTGTTTCTTTGCCACGTGGGCGAAAAAGAGATAGGTTTTTCCGGGAATGAAGACCCTCTTGTCCACCTCCTTGACTCCCATCAGGATGTCACAGTTACTAAGGTCTTCCTTCATAGGTATCTTCAGGTATTTGTATTCGTCATCAGTAAAGCATCTGATATCTGAAGGCTGCGCAAAGAATTCCACGAACGGGTATTTTTCCTTCAGTTCCACAACCTGTGCGGGTGTCAGGGGCACTCTTCTGTCTGGTGGTATCTTCGTCTCGCGAACGAGCCCTACCTTCACTCTCTTTTCCATGTCAGAATAATTTAGTACTGGCGTGAAGATAAGAAATCGGCCCGATTTTTGCGAGTACTTTTGTCAGGGCAACGCATAAATGAGTAATTTTGCGTTGATAATACCACAAATGGGGCTGACCTGGTTTTGACAGCAAGCCGCGGTGGTATGTAAGCATGCAGAGGGTGGTGACGCTACTCTATAACCTGTGTCACAAAACAACAACTGGCGAGAATAACTACGCTCTTGCTGCGTAACCTGCACAGCAGATTATGCTTAATCCCGGCACAAGGTGCTGGGACGAGACGTTTCCCGGGCGGTGATGCCCAGTACCAACCCGATAAGGAAGCGCACGCAATTCAGGGCTAGCCTGATGGTCTCTCCGGCCTGACGGTGAAATAACAGGAGATAAGGTGTGACACGGCTGTCTGCCACCTGGTCACTCCCGAAAATCAAGGCAGGATAAGCATGTAGAAAGCATATGGTCGCCTTGCCTGGACGCGGGTTCGACTCCCGCCAGCTCCACAAAGGACTCTAACCCAATCAGTTAGGGTCTTTTTGTTACCCCAACGCAGCGCAGGTTTTTAAGGTGTTTTTCAGCCCTTTTGAAGGAGTGGCATGAGGACTGGGTATCATCCAGTTCATGTATTCCTGTAAATTCAACTTGGGGAAGAATGTCAAAAAACTCGGCCAAGCTTCCATCTGATAAATTCGGCTATACCTTTCTTAAATTCGAATGAAGGTTTATAATCCAGTTCCCTCATGGCCTTGCTTATGTCAGCATATGTTGCATTTACATCTCCGGCCTGAAAGGGCAGGAACTCTTTGATCGCTTTTTTGCCCAGGGCATCTTCAATTGTTTCTATCACTTCTGAAAGCAATACTTTCCTTGACTCCCCGATATTATAGATGTTAAATCCTTTCAGCCGGCTGATGGAATTGCCAATCCCCTGAAGCACATCATCTATATAAGTATAATCCCTGAACGAATTTCCATCACCGTATATTTGTATGGGC
>DHGW01000078.1 GCA_002402965.1 Bacteroidales bacterium UBA4788 | reverse complement strand
AGGGAGTCAGCCGCCCCGCCCGGCACTGCCATGAATTCGGAGTGCTTCGCGTATTCGTCAACCACTATGGGCTGACCATCAATCTTGAAATATTCATATCCCCAACCGGCCATGGTGGCAAAGAGGTCATGAAAATACTTTTTCCCTGCCTCCGACGTCGGATCAAGAAGCCAGTCGCCCTCCCAGGTCTTTGAGGGAGAGGTGCCGTCCGGTTTGAGGATAAAGACGCCCGGATTCTGTTTTACCACCTCCCCATTCGACTGTCCGTGGGGTGCAATCCAGATCCCCGGCACCAGGCCCTTTGATTTAATATAAGATGCCAGGTCAGCCATACCCCCGGAGAAGTTCGGATCAAACCCCGTCCAGTCGCGTGAACCCTTCCTGCCGGCTGCTGACAGGACCTGCCAGCCATCATCCACCTGAACATATTCAGCGCCATAGGTCTTCAGGTTTTCAGCTATCCAGTCGGTGTTCAGCCTCACCTCCCTGTCTGTGATGTGCTGGTAATAGTAATACCAGGTGCACAGTCCTGATGGAGGAAGGGGGAAAATCGCCTTTGAAAGAGGCTTGTAGAATTTTACCCCGAGTGAGTCGCGATAGTAGTTGCTGATGACCGTCCCATCACTGAGGGTAACCCGGTCATTCACCGGATCAAAAGTGCCCTGTGATATAGGTGTGGTCACCTCGCCAAGGGTCATCACAAAGAGATCCCTGTTTTCTCCGTCTCTGATTCTGGCGGGGATCACCCTGGGCCATTCAGTCACCGGGCCGGCCCATACATCATTATGATTCTGAGACTTCTTCTGGGCGCAGACCTCTGTCGGTCTGACCGATCCCAGTAGTAACGCAGCGGAAAATAAAACAACTACACTCTTCCTCATGATCTTTAAATGTATTATTTACACTTTTAATTATTACATAAATGTACGCCTTTATTTTCATGCGAGCTTACTACCTTATGCAAAACATAAAGGGGCATGCGGCCAGGCTGTCGGGCAGCAAAAAGCCGGCCCAGGTGCACGGGCAAGCCCGGGAGAGGGAATCGTCGGCACGGAATAACGCCAAAGACCGGGAAATAATAAAGCCGGCCTTTCGCGGACCGGCTCCTAAGAGTTATACGGCACCTGAAAGCGCCAGCCGGCAATTACTTATTCCGGTATGCTTCCGCGCCCCGGTCGAGCCAGTCTATGTAGGCCTGAATGTCAAAGTCTGTTCCGCGCGTCTCTATCAGCGGCTTGCCCGAGGGATCAACGATGGCGTACAGAGGCAGTGTATTGGTGTTGAACATGGATATCTCAATATCCTCATTCTTTTTGCCGATCGTCTTTTTCTCCTTTCCGTCCACCTTTGAAACAAACACCTCGTTCTCCGGCAGTTTCGTGCGGTCATCAACATATAGGCCAACAAGTACGAAGTTCTCCCTGATGCGCTTCTGCACTTCGGGGTCTGACCAGACGCGCGCATCCATCTCCTTGCAGTTGGCACAGGCGTGACCCTTGAAGTCTATGAGTACCGGTTTATCAAGCTCCCTGGCGCAAGCCAATCCCTGTTCAAGGTCGAAATAACCCTGCAGGCCGTATTCAAAGTGAAGAAAATCGGCGTATTTAGGTTCCTCGCAAAGCGATGAAGCGGCCGTGGTCACCACACCCGGTGCAAAAACTCCCGTAGTGGCAGGCCCCCTGTTCTCGCTTATGGCCTTCAGCAGGTTGAATCCCGATGTCTCACGCGGAGGCAGCAGTGAAGAGATTCGCGTCAGCGGCGCCCCGAAAAGACCGGGGAGAAGGTAAAGGGCGAAGGTGAACGAGGCTATGATAAGGACCAGCCGGAATATCCCGATGTGGGGCACATCACTGTCGTGAGAGAACCTGATCTTGCCCATAAGGTAGATGCCAAGCAGCACGAACAGTACGATCCATATTGCCAGGTAGATGTCCCGTGAAAGTATACCCAGGTTATATACGGTATCAACCGTTGATACGAACTTGAGACTGAAGGCCAGCATGATGAATCCCAGCACCACTTTGACCGAGTTGAGCCAGCCGCCCGACTTGGGCATCTTCTGGAGCCACGAGGGGAACAGGGCGAAGAGGGTAAAGGGCAGTGCAAAGGCAAGGCCGAAGCCGAACATGCCTATGGTGGGACGAAGCACATCGCCGGAGGCGGCCTCGACGAGCAATGCTCCCACTATCGGGCCGGTGCAGGAGAAAGAAACCAGTACGGTTGTCAGTCCCAGGAAGAAGGCAGCCAAAGCCCCACCCTTATCTACCTTCGAGTCAGTTGAGCTTACCCATTTGGAGGGAAGAACTATCTCGAACGCACCGAAGAATGATGCGGCAAACACCAGGAAGAGTGTGAAGAACAGCAGGTTCGGGATCCAGTGTGTGCTGAGTGTATTTGCAAACCCGGCGCCTGCGCTGGTGAGTGATACTATTATGCCGAGGGACGAGTAAAGAAGTACAATGGAGAGTCCGAATATCAGTGCCTTGCCAATTGCTGAACCCTTTGATCCGCCACCCTGCGAGAAGAATGCCACGGTCATCGGTATCATCGGGAAGACGCACGGTGTGAGTATCCCGGCCAGGCCGGCCAGCATCGAGAGCAGGAAAAACTTCAGTAATCCCTTACCAGGCTTCCCCTCCGAAGAGGCGGTCACAACACCAGCATCCGCAGAGGATGCAACAGCGCCGGAGGAGACATCAACGGACTGGGTACCTGCGGCAGCGGCATCACCGCCGACAACTACCGAAAACTCAACATCACGTGGCGGAAGACACTGCGAATCATCGCATGACATGAAGGTGACGAAACCGCTTACGGTTACCGGCAACTCCTTAACGGTTATTTTCTGCCTGAACTCCGTGGTGCCGCTGTGCATGCCAATATCCATCCCGAAGCTGTTGTCAAACTTTACCTCCGGCTTGCTGACCGCTACCGGCTTGCCCTCCAGGGTGTACCTGTCCGATTCCCCGAAGGTGAAGCTGGTGGCTACGGGCCCCCCTTCGGGAAGGTCCATGGCATAGAGGTGCCAGGTGTCATCTATGGCAGCCGTCATAACTATATCATAGCTCTTATCAGCTGTCTTCTCACTCTTGAAGCTCCAGCTTACTGGTTCAAGGACCTGGGCGTTGACAACTGCGGTGGTTATCAGCAACAAAGCTGCTAATGTAAGTGATTTCAGTTTCGTCATCTTCTCGCTTTTTCAGGCCACAAAAATAACGAAAAATATATAAATCAGATACTTGACTTCGTCTTTCCATTGGCCTAACTTTGAATATAACAAACGTTCATTAAAAATGTTACCCCATGAACAAGCGGGTTATCCGTTTCCCTGAAACAGGTCTTGATGCAGAAGCCGTGCTTTCCCGGATCAGTACACTCAAAACCAAAGATGTGGCCTGGAAGAACGGCAGGATGTTCGGCTACATCTACCATCCGGGTGGAAGAGAATCGAAGGCCATTGAACAGGCTTACCGTCTCTTCTCTCATGAAAATGCACTTAACCCCTCGCTTTTCCCATCTCTCAGGAAAATGGAGAACGAGAAAGTGACTATGGTTGCAGACCTGCTTCACGCCGGGGAAGGTTATGCAGGCAATATGACCTCCGGAGGATCGGAGAGCATCATCATGGCGGTCAAAACCGGTCGTGACCGGGCAAGAAAGCTCCACCCGGAGATACTCTCTCCTGAGATGATTGCACCGGTAACCACTCCCCCGGCCTTTTCAAAGGCCTGCCATTTCACCGGAGTGGAGGCTGAATATGCACCGATTGCGTCAGACATGAGGGTAGATGTGTCAGAAGTCGAAAAGCTTATCACTCCAAATACCGTGATGCTCACCGCCTCCGCCCCGTGCTTCCCGTACGGGGTGATCGATCCGGTTTAAGAGCTGGCCGGACGGCCTCTACGCCT
>DHGW01000044.1 GCA_002402965.1 Bacteroidales bacterium UBA4788 | reverse complement strand
CAACACGTTATATTGCCCGTAGGGCATAAAGCATTGTAAATGAGCGATAAACACAAGATACTGGCCGTTGATGACGAGGAACCCATCCTCGAAATCCTCTCGTTCAACCTCGAGGGAGAGGGCTATGCGGTTGACACATGTCTCTCAGCTGAGGAGGCATTGCGCAAAAACCTCCAATCCTATGACCTCTTCATCCTCGATGTAATGATGGGCCAGGTATCCGGCTTTCGCCTTGCGGAAAAAATCAGGAAGGAGATGGCTCTGGCCACCCCCATAATCTTCCTCACTGCCAGGGACACAGAGAACGACAGGATTACCGGCTTTAACCTCGGGGCCGACGATTACCTGGCCAAGCCATTCAGCATCAGGGAGCTGATGGCAAGGGTGAAGGCTGTGCTGCGCCGTTCAGCACCATCACGTGTGACTATGGAGACCGTGAGAGGGTCTTTTACGGTTGACACCGAAAACAATCTCATACTCACCGACGGCAAGCCCCTCGAGCTGACGCGCAAAGAGTACGAGATCCTCTCACTCCTCATCCGCAATGAAGGCAGGATCTTCCCCAGGCACGAGATATTGTCCCGTATATGGGGCGATGACGTGATAGTCACTGACCGCACTGTGGATGTGACAATAGCGCGCATCCGTAAAAAGCTGGGCGATAAAGGCATCATGATCAGGAACAAATCGGGTTACGGTTATTATTTAGGCGAATGAAAAATGAGTCCCATGACAAAATCAATAAGCTTTAAACGCAGACTATTCCTTGGCTACTTCGGCATCTTCCTGCTCTTCATGGTGCTTATCCTCACCTTTCAGTATCACCGCGAAAAGGCGATAAGGATAGCCGCACTGGATTCCAGGCTGAGCGATATGGCAGAGCTGGTCAACAACTACATCAGGGCAAACTCCCTGAATGAAACGGGAAACTACCTGCTGACAGACTCCATTTTTAAACTGATACCTATTCCTGATCTGCGTGTTACAATTATCGCCATTGACGGCAAGGTGCTGTATGACAGCTCAGTAGACGACTTGTCTTCAATGGAGAACCACCTCACCAGGCCCGAGGTGGGTAAATCGCTCTACTCTCCCTACGGCACCGCCGTGCGCCATTCGGAATCAACCGGCAAGGACTATTATTATCTGTCGAGGTACTTCAACATCCATTACGTGCGGTTGGCCGAAGAGTACAATATCAACATCAAGGGCTTCCTGAAGCGGGAACGGATATTTTTCGTTTTCATGGCCATCGTATTCGCCTGTATCTGGGCGCTGCTTGCAGCCGTGACCCGCCGAATGGGGAAAAGTATAACGATGCTCCGCGATTTTGCAGCCAGGATGCGCCGGGGCGAAGGTAATGACCCTTCCATCATCTTCCCGAAGAATGAGGTAGGTGAGACAGGAAAGGAGATCGTCAGGATATACAACAACCTGGCCCGTAATACCACGGAACTGAGCATCCAGAAGGAGAAGCTCTTCAGGCACCTGCACGTGCTCAACGAGGGTGTGGCGTTCTTTGCCGCCGACCGCACTGTTGAACTATCCAACAGCCACTTCATGGTCTTCCTTAACGCAATAACGGGCGAACACTCACTCACACCGGAAGGATTCATTGATCATTCTCTCTTCAGCGGTATCAGGTCATTCCTCGACAGTAACCAGCATAATGCATCCAGGAAACAGGACAACCCGTCAACGGAACTGAGACTCGAAAAGGGAGGCAGGCACTTTGCAGTCAGGTGTATCCTGTTCAACGATGACAGTTTCGAGATAGTGATCACTGACATCACCCGTACCGAGCAGAACAAGACAATGCGACAGCAGATGACATCGAATATCGCACATGAGCTGAAGACCCCGATTGCATCTGTAAGGGGGTATCTCGAAACACTCATTGTAAACAAGGACCTCGACGAAGAGAAGCGTAACCACTTCCTTGAGAAGGCCCTTGGACAATCGACCCGGCTTACCGACCTGATCAATGACATAGTGACCCTGAACAAGCTTGACGAGACAGGCAGCAACTTCCCGTTCGAGGAGGTTGATTTTGTCAGTGTGGTGAAGGAGGTGCGTGACAATCTCATGACTGACCTCAACAGGAGGCAGATGACAATGGATATTGCAATTGATGAGGGCATAAAGGTCAACGGCAACAGGTCGCTCATCGTGTCAGTCATCCAGAACCTGCTTGAGAACGCCATCGCCTATGCGGGAGAGAAGGTCACCGTCAGCGTGAGGAGCTTGCCCGGCGAGCCGGGTTTCCGTACCTTCTCGTTTGCCGACAATGGCATAGGCATTCCCGAGGAGCACCTGGAGAGGATCTTCGAGCGGTTCTACAGGATAGACGACGGTCGTTCGCGCAAGAGCGGAGGTACCGGGCTGGGGCTGGCGATAGTAAAGAATGCCATCCTGCTTCACAAGGGTGAGATCTCCGTCCGCAACCGGCCCGGTGGCGGCGTGGAGTTTATCTTCTCATTGCCGGCATGAGGTAATTATTGTCTGCAATGCACAGGATGAGGCTGTTTGATTCAGCATAACCAGCACATCCGCCCTGTCAGCGGAGCACCAGCGCGGCCTTTCCCCTGGCCATTGCTTTACCTGTTACAACTGCTTCCGGATGTCCTGAAGCGTGCAGGTCCCGAAGCAGTTCCTCCACCTTTTCCGGCGCCACAGCCATCAGCAGTCCGCCTGAGGTCTGTGCGTCATGCGCTATCATCTTAAGGTTATAATCGAGACCTTCCGCAAAGCTCGTCTCCCCATCCGTATAGTCGAGGTTGCGGAAAGCAGCGCCAGGGATGCACCCCTGTTCTGCAAGGACGTAAGTGCCGGCAAGCAGGGGTACCTGTTTCATGTCGATTCTGATTGTCACACCTGATGCCCTTGCCATCTTCAAGGCATGGCCTGCAAGGCCGAAGCCGGTAATATCTGTGGCACCGCGAACTCCGTACTTCTGCATCAGCGCAGCTCCATCACAGTTTAGATGCTTCATTGCACTGACGGCCGCTTCAAGCTGGCCGGGAGCGGTCATATTCAGACGATGACCAGCAAGGATGATGCCCGTCCCCAGCGGTTTGGTAAGGATGAGCTCGTCGCCCTCCCTTACCCCGCCGTTAGTGATGATTCTTTCAGGGTCAACCGTGCCGATAACGGCAAGGCCGTACTTCGGCGGATAGTCATCAAGAGTGTGTCCCCCGATGATACTGACACCGGCCTCCCTGGCCTTGTCGTTGCCGCCCCTGAGTATCTCCCTGTAGACTTCCATCGGGATACGGGTGGAAGGAAACATCATGATATTAAGCGCCACAAGCGGCGTCCCTCCCATGGCATAAACATCACTTATCGAATTGGTTGCGGCCACCAGTCCAAAATCATAGCCGTCGCTCACCATCGGCGGGAAGAAGTCGGTGGTGATTACAAGCGCCGTCTCGTCGTTGATTTTATATACCCCGGCATCATCGTGTGAAGAGATGTCTACCAGGATGCGCGGGTCTGTGGGAACGGGAAAATCTTTCAGCAGCTCCTCAAGTGCCCGTGGCGGTATCTTCGCCGAGCATCCACCGGTTTCGACGGTGGAAAGCAGATCAAATGGCATGGAGTTGTCATCCGGTGTGGTCATAAGCGTCTCTCCCTTTACGGCCTTATTATATGATCCGCATCATTCAGCACATTCATTATCTGGTACATGTCGCTGAAGCTGCCCACCGGCAGACGGTCACGGATGCCGAAATGGCTGATGCATGTGCTGCACAGGTAGATTGAGGTTCCCCTGTCAGCCAGTTCCCTGATATGATCAAGAACAGGAGAGTCGTCAAGCGCCATCTTCACCCCGGCATTGTAAAAGACAACAGCTGCTGGTACCGGCTCAAGCATCACCAGGGTCCTGAAGAATGAGATCATAAGCTTCCGCCCGAGATCATCATCGCCACTGCCCATCCTTTCGGAGGTAACGGCCACCACAGTTCTCCTGTTGCCGGATGGCGCCTGGAGGCTCTCTGTAGTACAGTACTCCGTCTCGTTTGCGCTGATTTCACCGGCAGTACCCTTGCTTACAGTCACCGTGGCGAGGGTACCCTCCTCCCGGACGGAGAATTCCAGCTTATTATCTTTCAGGTACCTCTTCACATTGCTGAGAGAAGTGGTGTTGTCAATAAGAATCTGAACGGGCTCATCGGGTTCCGCCTCGTTCAGTCCCTGCCTTGTTCTGATGAGCGGGGCCGGGCAGGTGAGACCGCGGGTATCGACTAATTTCATATGCTGCAAAATAGTTACAAATATAGGCAGAAATGGCTACTTTTGAAGGTTACATAGAATAATGCCATGAAAAGAACCTATCTCTCAATCTTTGCTGTACTCTTACTTACTATGGCCTCTTACGGTCAGCGCACCTTTAATGATATTGAAGGCTCCTGGGCCGGTAAGATGCAAACCCCGGCAGGGGCGCTTCAGATGGTGCTCCATTTCACGATGACGGATGCCGATACCATTAAGGCTACAGCTGATGCTCCGGATCAGGGTGCAAAGGGAATTTCCTGCGGGAGGGTCACCCTGGAGAATGATACACTCTTCGTTGATATACCTATGGTCAAAGGCTGGTACCGCGGCGGATTCAGCAGCGACTCTGTCATTACCGGGGTCTGGACGCAGTTGGGAGGCAGATATGACCTCGAACTGAAGAAGGGAGCCAAACCGGTGGAGCAGAAGAGACCGCAGGAACCGAAGCCCCCATACCCCTATCGCGAGGAGGAGGTAACCTTCATGAACACCATCGAAAACTTCAGCCTGTCCGGGACACTCACACTTCCGCAGGGCGAAGGTCCCTTCCCGGCCGTGGTGCTGATATCGGGATCGGGACAGCAGGACCGCGACGAGACAATCTACAATCACAAGCCTTTCAAGGTCATCGCGGATCACCTGACAAGAAACGGCATCGCCGTGCTGCGCTATGATGACCGGGGTGTCGGCGGCTCGAAGGGCAAGACGAACCATGCCACCTCCCTGACTAATGCCGATGACGCCGAGGCTGCAGTGAATTACCTCATGCAGCGGCCTGAGATCAATAAAAAGAAAGTCGGTCTTGCCGGCCACAGCGAGGGCGGACTGATAGCTCCCATAGTCGCTTCGCGCAATGCGAACATAGCATTCATCGTATCTCTTGCCGGTCCGGGAGTAAGGGGATATGATCTGATACTCAGGCAATCGGAGGATATCATGAGAGCCTCAGGGGTATCAGAGGCAGAAATTACTGAGACGGTTACCGCCAACGGCCAGCTCTTTAAAATGGCGATTGCCGAATCCGATCAGCGCAAATTTGTGAAAGAGGCAATGGAGTGGTACGGAAAGGAACTTGACGGCAAGGGACTCAGCCAGGAGGAGCGCAAGGAGAAGATGTCAGCATTTACACAGGGATTGATCTCGGCAAACAACCCGTGGATGAGATACTTTCTCGATACTGACCCGGCGCAGTTCTGGTCCGGGGTTAAGTGCCCTGTCCTGGCTCTTAACGGAGAGAAGGACCTTCAGGTGAACCAAGAGATGAACCTGCCTGCCATAAAGGCCGCTTTACGCAAGGGTGGCAATAAAAAGGTTAAAACCGTTATTATACCGGATCTGAACCATCTATTCCAGACTTCTGAAACGGGAGCTCCAGGTGAGTATGGTTCAATCGAGGAGACCTTCTCCCCGGCCACACTGGAGCTGATGACCAGCTGGATCAGGAAAACGGTGAAGATGAAATAAATCAGGCAGTAGGCAGTAGTCTGATTTTCTGCATAATATGCCAACACTACCTTGACAATGCCAACACTATTGCCTATTGCCTATTGCCTATTGTCTAGTCTATGAATCAACTTTCGCCCTGCCGCCTTCATCCCGCCTGATGCATCATTGATGACAAGTTGCACCACCCCCACAACCTCATTCACCATTTCGGGGTATAGCGTGCAGAATGATGCCATAATCTCCATGCCATATGCCTTGGGCGCCACCGGCTGATCCTGCTCCCTCATGACCGTCATGCAGTAGTCAATCAGAGGGGCATGATGCGATTGAGGAATGTCATTCAGGTCGCTCTTCGTCAGCACCCTCATGAACGACCTCTGTACGCTTTCATTTGGCACCGAAGGAAGTGCCTCAATCATCAGTGCCAGATAAGGAGCCAGCACCTTCGGATCCATATCAACAACCTTCGAGAGAGCCCATGAAGACATGGAGCCAACCCTCTTCTCGGTGCTCGATGAAAAAGTCACCAGCTGTGACAGCAGGATGGTATCATTAACGGCCGACTGTGCCACCATGGTAATTTCCTCTACGCTTGAAACACGGCCCATCATTCGTGCCAGCTCAGTCCCCGCCTCAGCGGTTATGACAGCCTCAACAGCTTCCTTTTCAGCGGCAGGCACAGCATTATGGCCTGACGCATACTGAACGGCAACGGGAATGTCCGCAGCAGTCAGGTCAAGCGTCACCAGCCTCCCAGGCTCCATCCATCTGTATTCATCATGTTCCCGCAATAACGGCCTTGACGAGAGGGTGTCACAGATGAACGGTATCAGCTTTATCTTCTTATCGCCATAGTCATGGACAACCTCATCGAGCCAGCCGCAGATGACGATGTCAATCCCGAGCTCCTCATCTATCTCCCTGATGATGCAATTCTCATGATCCTCCCCGGCCCTGGTCTTTCCCCCGGGAAACTCCCACTTGCCCGCATTGCCCATTTGCGGACCGCGCCGGACCGCCAGAACCAGCCCCTCCTCGTTCCGGATCACCGCGCATGTCACGTCAATCATGGGTCAGTCCTTGTAATAGATTCATAATCTGGAATATGATCAAGCAGCTCAAAGCTGTGATCAACTGTATTGATCTTCCCCGCAAAATGTGTTATGCCATTGGTGACCACCAGGTACCTGACCCCGTAGTTGAAATTGTAGTTGATGACCTGGTCAAAGACCTCCTGGCTGATCTTCACTCCCGGAGCCTTGCACTCCACTATCAGCACCGGTTCCCCGGTCCTGTCATGTACCAGGATATCGGCTCTGCGCAACATCGAATGCAGCCTGAACGATGCCTCGATACGGATTAGTCCGGGCGGATAACCGAGCCAGCCGGTCAGGTAACTTATGAAATGCTGCCTCACCCACTCCTCAGGGGTAAGTACCACATACTTCTTCCGAAGTGCATCATAGACAAGCCTGTTGCCAGGACCCTCTTTTATGCGCAGCGAACAGGGAGGCAGTTTCAGTGGTTTCAACTTTTATTGTATTTTTGGTTAACCTTTAGCAGGGCAAATATAAACAAACAGCTTTTGAGAACATGAGAACCAAGGAAGATATAGTGAACAACTGGCTGCCCCGTTACACGGGCAAGGACCTCGATTCCTTCGGTGAGTTCATTCTCCTCACCAACTTCACTCTTTACGTCGAAACCTTTGCCCGCTGGAACGATGTGCCGGTGGAGGGAAAGGACAAGAACTGGCCCAGCGCCACGGCAGGAGGGATAACCATCATTAACTTCGGCATGGGGAGTCCCAATGCCGCCACGGTGATGGATCTCCTCAGCGCCATCACGCCAAAGGCCGTGCTCTTCCTGGGTAAATGCGGCGGGCTGAAGAAAAAGAACAGGCTCGGCGACCTGATCCTTCCCATCGCTGCAATACGAAGCGACGGTACATCAAACGACTACCTCCCGCTGGAGATCCCGGCACTGCCTGCCTTCAAGCTGCAGAGTGCCGTCTCCGCCGCCATCGTGCGCAACAACCTGGAGTACTATACCGGCACGGTCTACACAACCAACAGGCGGGTGTGGGAGTACGATGACCGCTTCAAGAAATACCTCGTCAAGACAAGGGCTATGGCCATAGACATGGAGACAGCCACCATCTTTACCGTCGGCTTCGCAAACGAGATACCTACCGGTGCCCTGCTCCTCGTCTCTGATCAGCCGATGATCTCCACGGGCATCAAGACCGGTCTGAGCGACCTCAAAGTCACCAGTCAGTTCACGGATACCCATCTTCGCATTGGCATAGAGGCACTTACTGAAATCAAGGATAACGGGATCTCGGTCAAACACCTGCGTTTCTAATGGCTGCTGATTACAAGGAGATAATAAGGGATCTGCGGAACAAGATCTACAAGCCCGTTTACTTCCTTGCCGGGAAGGAGCCATATTACATTGATCTTATTACTGACTTCATCGAGGAAAAAGTGCTTGACGAATCGGAGAAGGACTTCAACCAGACAGTCCTGTACGGCCTCGACGTGTCTGTGACGCAGGTCATCGAGACCTGCCGGCGGTTCCCTATGATGGCCAACCAGCAGGTGGTAATCGTTCGTGAGGCACAGAAGCTTAAAAAGATTGATGATCTCCTTGTCTATATCGAGAATCCCCTGAACTCGACGATCCTCGTCATCGCCTACAAGTACGAGGACCTCGACAAGAGGAAATCGCTCTACAAATCGCTCCTGAAGAAGGGGTGGTATGTCGAATCTGAAAAGGTGCCGGAGTACCAGCTCCCCGGCTGGATCGACAGGTACCTGACTGACAGGGGCATCATGACAGGCACGGACGCATCGAGGCTCCTGTCGGAGTTCCTTGGCAACGACCTGGGGAAGATAGCCAACGAGCTCGACAAGCTGATCATTTCACTACCCAGGGAGAATCCGCGCATCACCACTGAGCTGATCGAAAAGAGTATCGGCATTAGCAAGGACTACACCCCCAATGAGCTGTGGCGGTCAATCGTTTACCGCGATCCGTTGAAGGCGGCCAGGGTGGTGAACTACTTCGCTGGGCATTCAAAGAAAGAGATAATACCCCTGATCTTTCCCGTCCTTTTCTCGAGTTTCAGCCGCGTGCTCATCTATCACAGCCTGAAGGACAAGAGTGATGGCAATGTGGTTGCGATGCTGAAAACCTATCCCGGTTACGTGAGGGATTTCAAGGCTGCAGCCGCCATCTACAACATAGGAGCATGCATGAATATCATCAGTCTCATCCGGTCTTATGATCTCAAGGCGAAGGGATTCGGCGAGGCCGGCAGCGATGCGGGCGACCTGCTGCGCGAGCTCGTTTTCAAGATAATGCACTGATCTGGTCTGCCACGATCACGGACCGGGACGCAGGGTCTGTGTTACCCGGATGCGATGTTTTTGGTTCCGGTATAGAGAGTCCTAAGTACCGTGATTCAGTATCTGTGGTACCCGGAAGGGTCAGTTCATCTCCGGTGATTCGGGGAACTCCGCCCAGATACGGTATTTGTTATTGAGCGACCGGAGCACGTCCCGCCACACATTACCACGGCTCTTCATGATAACCTCACCGGGGACCTTTGCTATCATCCATGAGTTCTCTCCAAGTTCCCTCTTCAGCTGCCCCTTCTCCCAGCCGGAGTATCCCAGGAAGAACCTTACCTGGTCACGCCCCACAGTCCCGGTTGAAATCAGGTTGCGGAGGGCATCGATTTCCCCGCCCCACCATATTCCTGGTATCACGGGCACGCTGCCCGGCACCTTCGAGCCAAGCGTGTGAAGATAGTGAAGGGTATCCGGAGCCACGGGTCCTCCAACGGAGAGATGCTCATCCCAGCCGTCAAAACCCTCCACAGCGCTGCTTACCATCAGGTCGATCACCCTGTTCAGTATGAAACCTACGGTACCATCCGCTGTGTGCTCCGTAAGAAACACTATGGTCCGGTTGAAAAAACGGTCGGTCAGGAAGGGTTCTGAGATAAGGACCCTGCCCTTCCCCGGGATCTTATCCTCGGGATTGATGCTGAAAATATCAGGATACTGGCCCATTTGACAGCAAAAATGCAGAGACAAATTAACATCTTTTACGTTCAAAATCAAGAAAAATCGCTGAAAATAGTAAATTGCACGATTCATCGCCAAAAAGCATTCATGTCTTTAAAACAGTACAAAACGCCGTCGATGCTGCAGTCGCTGCTGCCAATCGCGGTACTCATCCTCCTGCTGACCCTCAACGTAAAGTTTTTCCGTGACGACACGCTCTCGGGAGCCAACCAGATTGCATTGATCCTGGCTGCCGCCGTGGCGGGGGTCATTGCGGTCAGTCTCGGTTACCGGTGGCTCTTTATCCTTGAGCGGGTCATCAAAGGCATCGGAACGGCGATGCCTGCCATCCTGATACTCTTTCTGATAGGATCATTGGCAGGCACATGGATGATTAGCGGGGTGGTACCAATGCTGATCTATTACGGGCTTGAGATACTTCATCCAAAGATATTCCTTTTTGCCGCGGTGGTGATCTGCGCCCTGGTATCTGTGTCCACGGGCAGCTCCTGGTCTACCGTTGCAACAATCGGAGTGGCTCTGCTGGGTATCGGCAAGGCCCTGGGCTTCAATGAGGCTATGATAGCCGGAGCCATCATCTCCGGGGCATACTTCGGCGACAAGATGTCTCCCCTCTCCGACACCACCAATCTCGCTCCGGCAGTGGCCGGCACGGACCTCTTTACACATGTCAGGTATATGGTAATAACAACAGTACCATCCCTGACTATCACTCTGCTCATCTTCCTGGTGATCGGATTTACAATCGACCTCGAAGCAGGGCCTTCCAGCATAGATGCGGTGCAGGCAGCCATAAAGTCAAAATTCAACATAACACCGGTACTGCTGCTGGTCCCGGCTATGCTCATCTATATCATCGTCAAGAAGGTACCGCCCCTCCCGTCACTGCTCGCCGGAACGCTTTTGGCTGCGGTGTTTGCCGTCATCTTCCAGCCTCATATTCTTGAGGAGGTGGCTGCCACGGGAGGATCATTCGTGAAACAGGCTTACATTGCCGTCACCAAAACCATGTTCGGCAGTGTGGCTGTGATCACAGGTGATGCTACAGTGGATGAGCTGTTGAAGACACGAGGTATGGCGGGCATGCTTAACACTGTCTGGCTTATCATCTGTGCAATGGTCTTCGGTGGAATCATGGAGGCCTGCGGAATGCTCAAAGCCATCACCGGAAAACTGATGAAGTTCGTGCACAATGCCGGAACCCTTGTTGGATCAACCGTTGCTACCTGCCTTTTCTTTAACATCACAGCATCAGACCAGTATCTCTCGATAGTCATCCCCGGAAGGATGTATGCCAAAAAGTTCCGTGACATGGGCTTCAAGCCGGAGCTGCTCAGCCGTTCGCTGGAGGACTCCGGGACGGTCACTTCGGTGCTTGTCCCTTGGAACACCTGCGGCGCCACTCAGTCGAGCGTTCTCGGGGTCTCAACCTGGGCTTACGCCCCCTATTGCTTCTTCAATATCATAAGTCCCTTCATGAGCATCTTCATTGCCGCCGTGGGATACAAGATCAGACGCTATACTCCCGAGGAGCACGCAAGGGTGCTTGAGGAGGCCGATGCAGCGGACAGGGAGCTCTACAGGGAGGAGGAGGGCTGACAGGGAGCTCTGCAAGCAGGAGGAGGGCTGATGCGACAGGCGAACAAAGTGAAGGCAGGGGTGTTTAATTAGTGGTCTTGCGGTCTTGCGGTCTTGTGGTCTTGNNCCTTTATTAGGTATATTTGCAAAATAATAGTATTAAGTGATGCTACTGAAACTTCTCATAATAACAGCAATTCTTGTTGGCCTGGCAATGGCAGGTCTGGCAATCTCCATACTGCTCAAGCCCAGGGGACAGTTCCCCGATACTCACATCAGTCATAATAAGGAGATGCGCAAGCGCGGGATAACCTGTGCACAGCACAGTGATACAGGGTGCAACCCCATTGACAGCGCCGGTTGTTGCGGCTGCTCGATGAGCCGCGAGTAAACGGGTTTTTTCGGCCTTTTTCTACAATGCTTAATGGCCTACAGCCAACAGTTGCGCGTAGCGCATAAAGCATTG
>DHGW01000025.1:26283-92991 GCA_002402965.1 Bacteroidales bacterium UBA4788 | reverse complement strand
GATATTGGAAAATTCAGACTGCGTGACAGCAGGATAATCAAAAGGACTATAGGGAGAATTGTGAGTGATGCCGGAATGAAGATCGGGATCACTGACGTTATAATTACAAGTGATGAGAAGGTGTTCGAGATAAACAATGAGTTTCTCGGGCACGATTTCTACACTGATATTATTACTTTCAATTACAATAAGGGAAGCGTCCTGAATGGTGAGATCTACATAAGCGAACCCAGGGTCAGGGAGAATGCAGAAAAATTCGGCACGACCTTTGGCTCCGAGATGAGAAGGGTTATTTTCCACGGCTTCCTCCATTTATGCGGATATGATGACAGAACAGAGGGGGAGAAAAAGAAGATGTCGGAGATGGAAGATATGTATCTGGATTTATCATATGCCGAATGAACTTCAGATATGATATAATAGTGGTAGGTGGCGGCCATGCTGGCTGCGAAGCTGCTCATATAGCCGCCGTAATGGGAGCCAAAACACTTCTTATTACGATGGACATGACGAAACTTGCCCAGATGTCATGTAACCCTGCCATGGGCGGTATAGCCAAAGGTCAGATAATCAGAGAAATAGATGCATTGGGAGGACTGTCAGGTTTGGTTACGGACCATACTATGATACAGTTCAGGATGCTGAATCAGAGCAAAGGTCCTGCCATGTGGAGCCCGAGGGCACAGTGTGACAGGATGCTCTTCAGTCATGAATGGCGGAAGGAGCTTGAAAGAACGGACAATCTCAGCATCTGGCAGGAACAGGCGATTGAACTGATTATTGAGGATGGAAAGGTCAGGGGAGTGACAACCACATTTGGAAATGAATTCAGAAGCGAAGCAGTGATCCTTACTAACGGGACTTTTCTGAACGGTTTGATGCATGTAGGATTCAGCACAATGCCTGGAGGAAGATCGGGCGATTCCGAATCGAGAGGATTGAGTGATCAGCTGAGAGAACTGGGATTCGAGGTGGAACGATTAAAAACCGGAACAAGCGCGAGGGTAGATGGCCGAAGCGTCGACTTTTCATTGATGACTGAACAGAAAGGCGATGGCGACGGCAGATGTTTCTCCTACATGAATGACAGGATTGACATCATTGATGAGAGAAGCTGTTACATCACACACACTAATGAAAAGGCCCATGAGGTTCTGAGGAGAGGGCTGAAGTATTCTCCATTATTCACGGGAAGGATAAAGGGTCGGGGACCTCGGTATTGTCCGAGTGTAGAGGATAAGATTGTGACTTTCGCAGGGAAGGAGTCACACCAGCTTTTCCTTGAGCCCGAGGGATGGGAGACCAATGAGTACTATATAAATGGTTTTGCAAGCAGTTTGCGGCTTGATACGCAGATTGAAGCACTGAAGCAAATCAGGGGACTGGAGAATGTAGTTATTTACAGGCCGGGATATGCGATAGAGTATGATTTCTTCCAGCCGACACAGCTGAAACATACTCTGGAGACAAAGAGAGTTGGAGGATTATATTTTGCGGGACAGATTAACGGCACTACGGGATATGAGGAAGCGGGTGCTCAGGGTCTGATAGCTGGTATAAACGCTGTTCTTAAGATAAATGGCAAAGAACCGTTCATTCTAAAGCGAGACGATGCGTATATAGGGGTTTTGATAGACGACCTGGTGACAAAGGGCGTTGATGAACCATACCGGATGTTTACATCCAGGGCAGAATACAGGATTCTGCTGCGGCAGGACAATGCTGATGAGAGGCTCACACCAAAAGCGAAGGCTCTGGGCACTGTCAGGGGTGACAGGATAGTTCGCCTGGAGGAGAAGTACAGGTTAGTGGAAGAAATAATTTCATTCCTGAAAAGTTACAGCATTTCTCCTGTTGATATAAATCCATTCCTGCGTGAAAGGGGAACAGCAGAAATAAGTCAGAAGATAAAAGCAGTAAACCTGGCTACAAGACCACAAATTGAACTGTCAGAACTACTGAAGAAAATCCCGGGCGCTGAATTGTTGCTGTTTAACAGTTCTGCCCGACGAAGAGAGATTATTGAGGCTGCTGAGATTAAGATCAAGTATTCCGGATATCTGGAGAGAGAAAGAGAAGTGGCGGATAAGGTAAAGAGGCTGGAGGATCTAAGAATTCCTGATGAGATTGTTTTTGATGAGCTCACCTCAATATCCACCGAAGGAAGACAGAAGCTGTCAAAGATCCGGCCCGCAACTATTGGTCAGGCTTCGAGAATCAGCGGTGTCTCTTCTTCGGATGTTTCAATTCTTATCATGTATCTCGGTCGATAATGCATAGTGTTCCACGTGGAACACTAAATTTTCAATATAGTATGATTATTACAGGTAAAATTATTGATGTGCATAAAAGGCGCATCTATCCGGGGGTTGTTACTATCTCATCCGGGAAGATAGAATCCATAACCGAAACGGAAAAGAGTCCCGATATTTTCATTATGCCTGGTCTTGCTGATGCGCATGTCCACATAGAGAGCAGTATGCTTGTGCCATCTCACTTTGCCGTGGCTGCAGTTAAGCATGGTACGGTTGCGGTAGTGGCAGACCCGCATGAGATAGCGAATGTTCTGGGACGACAGGGTGTAGAATTCATGCTTGAAAATGCAAAAAACGTACCCGTTAAAATGATTTTCGGAGCACCGTCATGCGTGCCTGCAACACAGTCGGAAAGCGCAGGTGCAAAGATAAACGCTGCAGATATCCGTGAAATGTTGCAGGAGGGAAGGGTAAAATTCCTGGCTGAAATGATGAATTTCCCAGGGGTAATATATGATGATGTTGAGGTCTACAGCAAACTGGAGGCTGCAAGAAATGCCGGAGTACCAGTTGACGGCCATGCACCCGGGCTTACGGGCGAGGAGCTTAAGAAATATATTGCAGCCGGTATAACAACTGACCATGAATGCTCCTCACTGGAAGAGGCTCTTGAAAAAATTTCCGGTGGAATGAAAATTCTGATAAGGGAAGGAAGCGCCGCAAAAAATCTTGAAGCGCTGGCCCCGTTGCTTAATTATTATCCTGATGAAGTAATGCTCTGCACTGACGACCTTCACCCTGAGACGCTGGCAGCCGGGCATATAAACAAGCTGGTTGCTCGGCTGATCGGCATGGGTTATGATATGTTCAACGTAATAAAGGCTGCCTCAGCAAATGCATTTAAACATTACAGAATAAACGCGGGATTGCTTAGACCCGGCGAGCCAGCCGATTTTATCATTGTTGATGACCCGTCAAAAATGAATATACTTCAGACCTGGATAGACGGACAGTGCGTTTACCAGGACGGCAGGACGCTTTTCATCCCGGGAGAGGTTGAAAAGGTTAATAAATTCAAATGCACCAGGCTGCTTCAGGATGAAATAAGGGTCATCAATGAGGAGAAAAAAATGAATGTGATTGTGGCACGAAACGGCGAACTGCTGACTGGCTCGGAGGTGTTGAGAACAGGGGAGGAGCCGTTTGTATCACCGGACATTGAAGAAGATATTCTGAAAATTGTCGTGAAAGAGCGCTACAACGACAAACCGCCGGCCGTGGCATTTATTAAAGGCTTCGGCATGAAACGAGGTGCCATGGCTTCTTCCGTGGCGCATGACAGCCATAACATAATCGCCGTGGGCACAAATGACCGCGATATTGTTGCTGCTATCAACATGATAGTTGATTCCGGCGGAGGATTGTCCGTTGTCTCAGACGAGGGAGCTGATATACTTAAACTCCCTGTCGCCGGGATAATGTCAGACCTGCCTGTAACTGCCATGGCATCGCGCTATGAGAAACTCTCAGAGACGGTTAAAAGCCTGGGCTGCAGGCTTGATGCTCCTTTCATGACCCTTTCATTCATGGCGCTCCTTGTCATTCCTAAACTGAAAATAAGCGACAGGGGACTCTTCGACGGCCTGACATTCCGGCACATACCTCTCTTTGTTCCCAACCCGCACGACAAATATAAAACTTAAGGCCAGGCTGACCGGAGAAATCTCCGGAGACTATTAAGTGTCAGTAAATGAATGAATTAAGTCCTGTGTTTGTGTGGGACTCAATATCATCCTTCTGTCTCTCATCATATTTCATAACTTTATCCGCGAAGCAACAAACCTGCCGGTCACACATCCGGGTTCAATAGCTATATCATTAAGGCACTGATAAACAATGATATAAGATTGAAACAGGCGGGAGAAATGACAATAGCCGGCAGGAATGCTCAATTTGCATAGAACCGAAAAAGATAAAATTAACACATGTTACTTTGCCAGACAAGGAAAACATAAGATCAAGAGTATCCTCCCTGCCAGACAAACCGGGAGTCTACCAGTTCATTGACGCCGGAGGTATAATTCTTTATGTCGGAAAGGCCCGCAGTCTGCGCAAACGCGTAGGTTCATACTTCTCAAAAAACCAGTCAGGGAAAACCCGGGTAATGCTATCCCGTGCCGCAGACATCCGGCATATCGTCGTTGATAATGAATCTGATGCCCTGTTGCTTGAGAACAGCCTCATCAAAAAGCACCTGCCGCGGTATAATATTCTCCTGAAAGACGACAAGACATACCCGTGGATTTGTATCAAGAATGAGCACTTTCCACGTGTATTCCTGACAAGGAAGCTAATCCCTGACGGCTCTGCCTATTTTGGTCCATACGCCTCTGTACCAGCGGTTAGGACACTCCTCGAGCTGATCCGCCACCTCTTCCAGATCCGTACCTGCTCTCTTCCACTTTCGAAGCAATCAATCAGTGAAGGTAAATTTAAGGTATGCCTTGAATATCATATGGGTAACTGCAAGGCTCCGTGCATCGGGCTTATCAGCGAAGAGAACTATAACCTGCAGGTTGACAGGATAAAGGAAATCGTAAAGGGTGACCTTGGCGGTGTGACAGCTTACCTTGAATCACTCATGAAAGAATTTGCCTCGGAACTTAAATTCGAGGAGGCCCAGAAAATCAAGGACAAACTGGAACTGCTTTCAAAGTACCGCAGCAAATCTGTTGTTGTCAATACTTCCGTAAAAAATGTGGATGTCTTCGGATGCTCAATTGATGAGGATTCGATGTATGTAAGCTATATGAAGGTAGTCTCCGGTGCCATCGTGCAGTCGTGGTCCGTTGAGCTGAAAGTGCGACTGGAGGAGGAGAAGGAGTCGCTTCTCTCCACAGCGGTTACCGAGATCAGGCAAAGGGTCTCGAGCGATTCTCCCGAGATAATTCTCCCGTTTATACCTGATATACTGTTAGATAATGTAAAATATACCGTTCCCCAACGCGGTGACCGTCATAAACTGCTTGAGCTGGCAAACCGCAACGCTGTCTTCTTCAAGCTTGAAAGGCAGAAAAAGGAGATGGATCGTTCGAAGGAGAACAGGACAGGGAAGAACCTGGAGCGTATGAAGAAAGACCTTCATATGCCGGTGCTACCTGTTCATATTGAATGCTTTGACAACTCAAACATCCAGGGAGAGTCAGCCGTGGCGGCATGCGTTGTGTTCCGCAACGGAAAGCCAAGCAACAAAGAATACCGTCATTTCAATATCAAAACCGTTACCGGTCCGGACGACTACGCATCAATGGAGGAGGTGATCCACCGGCGTTACAGGAGAATGCTCGAAGAGAATAAGCCACTGCCACAGCTTGTGGTCATCGATGGCGGGAAGGGCCAGCTCTCCTCGGCGGTGAAGAGCCTGGAGGGGCTGGGACTGAGGCGAGAGATAACGATCATTGGAATCGCAAAGAAACTCGAGGAGATTTACTTCCCGGGTGATTCCGTGCCTCTCTATCTTGACAAGAACAGTATTACCCTTAAAATCATTCAGCACCTAAGGAACGAGGCCCACCGGTTCGGGATAAATTTCCACCGGGGGAAGCGAAGCTCCAAAATGAACCTGTCCCTTCTCGATGAAATTCCCGGGATAGGGGATAAGACAAAGGAGCGTCTCCTGAAAAAATTCGGGTCGGTGAAAAAGATTTCCGAAGCCACCTCCGGGGAGCTGGAAAAGGTTGCCGGCATAAAAAAAGCCGCCCTGATTACCGCAGCGCTCAAAAAATGATTTTTTTCCACGTGGAACAATTTTCTTCACAAACCTGCATAAAATACAGAATTACAGCAGTCAAGACCATGTTACCTGCTGCGTTAACTACGTGAGAATGGAAAATTTCCCGTCAGGCGGGCAATCCCCCGAAGATTTTCTTCAGAAAACGGTGAAAGGAATGGATACCGTCGGGTTTCCAGAACATCATCATGCACTGGCCGTGGATCAGGTTGACATCTTCCTTTTCAAGTGCGGTGATTGTCTCTTTTGATTCTGCCCCCTGCTGAATCCAGAGATCTTTAATCCCGTGTGCAATCGCATCCCTTGCCACCGAAAGGGTCTCCTCCTTCGGTGTTATGAAAATGATGCCCCTGATTTCGGCCGGCAGTTCACTGATTGTCCTGTAGCATTTCACCCCGTCGATGGCTTCGGCGGCGGGATTAACGGGTACTACGTCCATCCCTTTTTTGCGCAGATACCTGAACATGACCTGTCCGAATTTCTTCGGGTCCCTCGAGACTCCTGGGATGGCATAACGCCCAAGTGACAGAAAGCGGCTAACGTCTTTTATTTTCTTCTAAGTGTTGAGAATATAACGAATTCAATAAGTGCTGATTTTGTTTCGGAATCGGGATAAGCTTCCAGTATGCGGATAGCCCTGTCAGAGTATTCCAGCATCTTTGACTCGGCATATTCAAGGCCTTTATGTTTTCTCACGAAGTCAATCACCTCCCTGATCTCCCTGCTGCCTTTTTTCTTTCGCCTCAGCAGCCTGAGGATATGCCGTCTTTCCAGCGGACCAGCCTCCCGGAGTGCGTGAATCAGGGGAAGGGTAATTTTCTTTTCCTTGATGTCATTGCCTTCCCTCTTTCCTGTCAGTCCGTCGCCGGTATAGTCAAGCAGGTCATCCTTAATCTGGAATGCCATCCCGATGTTCTCCCCGAGCTCCTTCATACGGGCAATCGTTTCCGGATCTTCCGTCACCGAGCTTGCCCCGCAGGCTGTGCAGGCGGAGATGAGAGCAGCGGTCTTCATTCTTATGATCCTGAAGTAATCATTCTCTCTTATATCGAGTTTTCGGGTCTTCTGCAGCTGAACCAGTTCGCCCTTGACTATCTCTCTCACGGCATCGGAGACTATACCAAGCATGTTGAATTTCTGCTTCTCCACGCTTATCAGTAGTCCCTGGGCCAGGAGATAATCGCCTACCAGAACGGCAATCTTTGAATTATAGAGCACATTCATGGAGGGTAGCCCGCGTCTTTCGGAGGCATCGTCAACCACATCATCATGTACCAGGGTGGCTGTGTGCAGCAGCTCTATGAAAGTAGCGGCAATGAAGGTGGTCTCGTTTACGGTCCCGTTCAGCCTTGCGGTCAGAAAGACCAGCAAAGGTCTCATCTGTTTTCCTTTGCGACGGATAAAGTTGCTCAGGATTATATGAAAGAATGGAATATCGCTCTGCAGGGTGCGTCTGAAATAAGATTCAAACTCACGCATCTCTGCCGCAATCGGCTTCTTTATGTCTGAAAGGCCTGCCATCCTGATCCAAAGGTAATGATATCAAAAATAAGACAAAATGTGGAACAAATTGTTCCATTTAACCGGTAAGCTGATTCCATGCCGGGAAATCAGAATGCAATCGCCAGTTTTTACATGTAAAGTCCCGGTTATTTTTGATCACCAAGAAACTTCTTCTGGAAAACAAGTATTGCCAGCACCCCGGTTGTGATCGATGAGTCGGCCAGGTTGAATACAGGCCTGAAGAATATGAACGGCTGGCCGGGCCTGA
Source organism: Bacteroidales bacterium UBA4788 (assembly GCA_002402965.1). Classification (GTDB taxonomy): domain Bacteria; phylum Bacteroidota; class Bacteroidia; order Bacteroidales; family VadinHA17; genus SR-FBR-E99. The sequence goes on along the minus strand of DHGW01000025.1, from coordinate 85,175 downwards.
TTGGTGACCAGTCGGGCCAGTGGCTGTCAATCAGCGGGAAATAGAGCATATCCACCACCCTGCCATGAAGAAACGAGGAGTATCCGCCTCCCTCGGGGAACATGACTGCCGTTGTGTGCCAGCTCTCACTGAAGATCATTCCATAAAAGGCACTGTCTATCAGGTTGCCTGCCGCGCCTGCAATTATTGCGCTGACCGCGAGGATCAGTCCCGTATTGGCGTTCTTTTTGATCAGGCTGTTCAGATACCAGGCAATCCCCGCTATGGCCACCATCCTGAAGATCGACAGGGCAACCTTCCCGGTCTTTCCGCCCCATTCCATGCCGAAGGCCATGCCGTTGTTCTCAAGGAAGTGTATACGGAACCAGTTGCCGAGGACGGGGATCTCCTCGCCGATAACCATATTTGTTTTAATAATGATCTTTACCACCTGGTCCACTAACAGGATCGAGAAAATCAGAAGCAGGGCTTTTGTCCGGTTTGACATCACAATGCATTTTGGCCGCAAAATAACAAAAAAACGGCAATCACCTCATCTTTCAGTGAGTAGTGATTCCGTTCAGATGCCCTGCACCGGGCGTGTATCACACGTTCAGATGCCCTGCGCCGGGAAACAATTAATAATAAAGAAATCTCTTGATCTTCAGGGTGGCAGTCTTCTGGAATGGCTCAGGCTGGTAAACCACGAGCTGTACCTGGCTGTATCTGTTGACCTTTGAATTGACATATCTCCGGAGCTCTTCCAGGTACTCATTGATTATCAGTTCAGCCTGGTCGGAGAATTCTTTCTTCATCTGGGTATATTTTACCTGCAGCTCTTCAAGGTTAACGTGAACCATTGCTACAAGCTTGCCCTTCTGCTGAACTACCAGGGATTCAATCACATGACTGAAATCGTTGATGACCGATTCAATCTCCTCCGGGTAGATGTTTTCACCGCTTGACCCGACTATCATATTCTTGAGCCTTCCCTTGAGGCTCAGGTAGTTGTTGCTGTCAATAACGCCCAGGTCGCCGGTTCTGAACCAGCCATCAGGTGTTATCACATCGGAAGTCATGGCCGGCTCCTTATGGTAGCCCTTCATGACGTTATCGCCACGGGCCCATACTTCTCCCTCGCCGGTTACAGGATCAGGATTGTTTATCTTGAGTATCACCCCTTCCATTGCGGGTCCGGTGGAGCCCAGTCTGCAGGTGCCAACTTTCGTTCCGGCAAGCAGCGGCGAAGTTTCGGTAAGTCCGTAGCCGATGGCATAGGGGAATTTTGCATCAAGCAGGAACTGTTCCACGGTGGGATTCAGTTTTGCCCCGCCGATGCCAAAGAACCTGAGCCTTCCTCCGAAGGTCTTGTAGATCTTTTTGCCAGCGATCTTATTGAGCATCTTTCTGACAGGGGTCTTGTGATAGAGAAACGAAACGATCTTGTTCTTGCTGAATGTTGGAACTATCTTATTGAAATAGATCTTCTCCATTATCAGCGGCACGGTAAGCATCGTGGTTGGTTTAACAATCTCAAGCGCAGGAAGGAGCACCGAAGGCGTTGGAGCCTTGCGGAGATACCATACCATGGCACCGTTAAAGACAGGAAGAACCAGTCCCAGAGTCTGCTCATATGAATGGGAGAGCGGCAGGATGGAGAGGAAAACATCACTCTCCACGACATACTGTATTGTCATCACCTGTTTTGCGGTGAAGCTGATGTTTTTATGCGTGAGCATCACTCCCTTCGACTTGCCTGTGGTGCCCGAGGTATAAATGATTACTGCCAGATCCTCTTCGGCAACGGTGTAATTTATGACAGGCACCAGTCCTTCACCGTAGCTCTTTCCGTTTGATCCGGAGATGATACTGAAGTCGTCAATCGAAATCACGGTCTCCAGTGTTGCAGAGGCATACTCTCCGAACTTATGGGTCAGGTTACCGGAGACGAAGAGAGCCTTCGCGCCGGAGTGGTCCAGGACATTTGCAATCTCCCCCGGTGTGAAGTCCGGAAGTATGGGTACGGCAACCGCTCCCATGAAGGTTATTGCAAAGTAGCTTGCACCCCAGTTAGGCATGCTTGTGCTGAGTATGGCAACCTTGTCGCCTGGTTTAACTGAATAATCTTCAAGCAGCCTCATTATTGACCTGATACGGCCTTCAAGCTGATTATAGGTTATTACTTCCTCCCCCACAAAACCCATTGCCTTGTTTCCGCCATGCTTCCTGAAGCTCTCTCCGGCAAGGAATGGGATAGTCAACAACTCGTTATTATTCATTTGGTTATTAATATATTGGGCGCAAAGATACGCTTTAATTGTTATGTATGACATGTAAACGTGTAAATATCATCTTGAAATACCCTGCCAAACAAAAATCGTTTTAAATAGTTTATTTTTGCGGATACCTAATACTTGCACCAATGGCCGTAATCAGGGTAACAAAGGAATTTCGTTTTGAGATGGCCCACGCGTTGTGGAACTATGACGGCCCGTGCCGAAATGTGCACGGCCACTCATACATTCTTTATGTGACGTTTGCCGGGGTTCCGGTGAATGATCCGGAGAGTAACCGCAACGGTATGGTACTGGATTTCGGGGATCTGAAAAAGCTTGTACGTGAAAGTGTTGTGGACAGGTTTGATCATGCCCTGATGGTTTCAGGCCAGGCGCCCGCAGCGACGGTTGAAAGTTACCGCCAGCATTTCGGTAACGTCATTGTCTCTGAGTACCAGCCAACATGTGAGAACCTGGTGGCTGACATAGCCGCCACTCTTTCAGGAAGGACTCCTGCAGACACCTTCCTGCACAGCGTGAAGTTATATGAAACAGCCACCTCCTATGCAGAGTGGCATGCATCCGATAACAGGTGACAACTCCCGACTTTGATAAGAAACTCTTTCTGCTCGATGCCTACGCATTGATCTTCAGATCATACTATGCATTCATAAAGAATCCCCGTGTAACTTCAAAGGGGATGAATACCTCTGCCATATTCGGATTCCTACTCACACTTGAAGATCTCCTGGCCAAACAGAAACCTTCTCATATAGCGGTTGTTTTTGACCCGCCGGGGCCGACTTTCAGGAATGAGATTTACCCGGCATACAAGGCTAACCGTGATGCCACACCTGAGGACATAAAAATCGCCGTTCCATGGATAAAAAAGCTGCTTGAGGCCTACCGCATTCCAGTCATCGAGGTGCCTGGATTTGAGGCTGATGATGTGATCGGTACACTGGCCCGCAAGGCAGCGGAGGAGGGCTATACTGCGTATATGATGACTCCTGACAAGGATTTTGCACAGCTGGTGACTGACCGGGTGGTGATGTACAGGCCGGGGCGTTCCGGCGGCGAGGCCGAGATCTGGGGAACCAAAGAGATTGTCAGGGAGTACGGTGTACCCCCTGCTTATATCACTGACCTGCTCGGACTTATGGGAGACACTTCCGACAACATTCCCGGAGCCCCCGGAATAGGCCCTAAAACAGCCTGTAAGCTCATCGGGGAGCATGGAAGCATAGAGAGGCTGCTCAGTGACACATCAGTGATCTCCGGCCGTCAGAAGGATATTATCGAACAGAACAGGGAGCAGATACTGCTCTCGAAGCGACTTGCCACCATAGAACAGAATGTGCCGGTGGAGTTCAGACACACAGACCTGCACCGCAGTGATGCTGATACGGAGGCTCTGCGCAGGATTTACGAGGAACTTGAGTTCCGGACCATGGCCTCACGCCTTACTGTTTCAGGAGGCCGGCAGACCATGCCTGAACGCGTCGCTGAAAAGCAAGCTGTGGCAGACGAAAAACCCGGCGCCGTGACTTCTTCGGTTCCCGGACCTTCTTCTGTCGCCGTGTTTTCTTCCGTACAACCAGCCTCCGGCGATATGCAGGGTACTCTCTTCGGTGAAACCGCAACTGGCGGCAATACAGGGAAATCTGACCTCTCAACAACCCCTCATAAATACACCCTTATCGAATCGGAAGAGGAGGTCCGGAAGCTGTCAGCTGCCCTTTCGACGCTGACCGATTTCTGCTTTGACACTGAGACCAACTCCCTCGATCCTCTGAACGCACAGCTCGTTTCAATCGCCTTTTCATGGGACAAGGGTTCCGGCACCATGCTCTGGCTGCCGCCCGGCAGGGATGAGGCGCTGAAACTGCTCCAACCGCTCATACCGGTCTTTGAAAACGAGAAGATAAGAAAGACCGGGCAGAACCTGAAGTTTGACATCCAGGTGCTTGCTGGTTATGGCATCAGCGTCAGGGGTCCGCTCTTTGACACAATGCTGGCCCATTATCTTCTTGAGCCTGACATGCGTCACAACATGGATCTTCTGGCCTCACAGTACCTGGGCTATGTGCCGGTCCGCATCGAGGAGCTCATCGGCGAGCGCGGCCCCAGGCAGCTGACCATGAGGGATGTTGAAAAGGAGAAGGTAAAGGAGTATGCCGTTGAAGATGCCGACGTGACATGGCAGCTGATGAAGCTCTTCGAGCCTATGCTCAGGAAAGAGGAACTTGAAACCCTTGCCGAAAAAATCGAGATGCCTCTCATCCGGGTGCTTGCCGCGATGGAACGCGAGGGAGTGTTTATTGATGAGAGCGTGCTTACGGCCTATGCCGTCACCCTCAGGGAGACGATCATTAAACTCGAACAGGAGATTTATGTACTTGCCGGACAGGAGTTTAACATCTCCTCGCCGAAACAGCTCGGTGATATTCTCTTCCTCAGGCTGCGTCTCGACGACAAAGCACGACTGACAAAGACCAGGCAGTACCGGACCGACGAGGAGGTGCTGCAACGGCTGACCGCTAAGCATCCAATCATAGGCAAGGTGCTCGAATACAGGGGATTGAAAAAGCTGCTCTCAACATACGTTGAAGCACTGCCGCAGCTTATTGACCGCAACACCGGCAGGATACATACCACATACAACCAGGCGGTCGCTTCCACCGGCAGGCTCAGTTCCACAAATCCGAACCTGCAGAACATACCGGTGAGGGACGCTGAGGGCCGTGAGATACGCAAAGCCTTCATACCGGCCCCCGGGAAAATTTTCCTGAGCGCTGACTACTCACAGATTGAGCTCAGGCTCATGGCTCACCTCAGCGGTGACGGTGCAATGATTTCCGATTTTCTATCGGGACAGGATATTCACTCTGCCACCGCCTCGAAGATATTTGGTGTGCCCGTTTCCGGAGTGACGCGCGAGATGCGCGCAAAGGCAAAAACCGCAAACTTCGGAATCATTTACGGCATCTCGGCCTTCGGTCTTTCAGAGCGCCTTACAATCGGACGCAAGGAGGCTAAAGAGCTTATTGACGGTTACTTTAACTCCTACCCGGGAGTTAAGGCCTACATGGATGAGAGCATACGCAGGGCAAGGGAGTTTGGTTATGTCACAACTATGTTCGGACGCAGGCGTTACCTGCCTGACATTCATTCAAGGAACCAGGTTGTCAGGGGCAACGCCGAACGCAACGCCATTAATGCACCGTTGCAGGGCAGCGCTGCAGACATAATCAAAATCGCCATGATCAGGATCGCGTCAAGGCTGGATCGTGAGATGCCCGAAGCGAAGATGATCCTGCAGGTACATGACGAACTGATTTTTGAGGTGGATACCGGTCATGTTGACAGGCTGGCCATGCTGGTGAAGGAAGAGATGAAAGGTGCGGCAGAGCTGAGGGTGCCGCTCGAGGTGGATACCGGAACGGGCAATAACTGGCTGGAGGCTCACTGACGATGGGAGGGCTGGTAAGAGTGCTCTTTTTCGGAGCGGCAGCTGAAGCGGCCGGGAGAACGGAAGAATCGTTCACCGCGCAGGATACGGCAGCGCTTCGGAGGCAACTGACTGAGAAATATCCCGCCCTGGCCGGAATACCATTCCGGATGGCCCTGAACAAAACCCTGCTGAAAGAGGAGTCCGTGTTGAAAATAAATGATATTATTGCAGTTCTTCCCCCATTCCAGGGGGGATGAATCATACACGTCCGTTTATGAAAAACAGGTATCTGGTCGGGGGGCCAATCACACCTCTTCTTATTTCCGAACTCATGACGCTGGGCAATGATGATACCGGCGCAGGTGCAGTCTCAATATTCATCGGGAAGGTTCGTGGCGATGAGATTGAAGGCAAAAGAGTAACCGCGATTGAATATTCAGCCTATGAGGAGATGGCCGTGAGAGAGGCTGACGGGATAGTAAATACTGTCAGAAGCGCCTTCAGCGATGTCAGGTCGGTCCTCATCCTCCACTCAATGGGAGTGGTCAGGGCAGGAGAGGCGTCGTTGTTCATAATGGTCACTGCCGGGCGCCGTGATCAGGCCTCGCGTGCCTGCCGCCATACCCTTGAGATGGTCAAGGAAAAACTGCCCATTTGGAAAAAGGAGCTGTTCTGAAGACGGCCCGCATGAATCAGTTAACAGCCGGAGCCCTGAGCAGCGATGCATAACGGGCTTTGTCGCCTGCAATGTTGATGGCTTCCCTTATCTGGGTGTCACGTCCGATGGAATATTTTACCATTCCCCAGTCATAGAAATATCTTCCGGCAAGCTCCGACTCAAGGAGTTCTTTCACATCTGCGCTGTACTGTGTCAACTCCCTGTCAAGGGTATGGCTGAGACCGGACTTAAGCCTGTCAAGTGTCGCCCTGTTTTCTTCATAGAGTCCCTCTTGCCCGGCCACCGTGACAAGCTCGTCGAGGAGGCTCTCGGAGCCGGTCTTATAGGTGAATTTCCTTTCGGTGAGGAATGCTTTGAACCTCTCCAGTTCTTCGTCCGTAACCATAAGGCTGTCAAGGGTTGATGGCTGCGGTTTCGACCAGTAATAACGGGTTGCATAGTCAAAAATCATGTTCTGCACGTATAGCTCGCTTGTAAACCTGTTGAGCATATCAGATGGCACGGTGACGTCAGGGATAATTCCTCCTCCGTCCTTTACGGGCCTGCCGTTCAGGGTATTAAATGTTTTGATAAGTGAATCCGGTATAAGCCCCACGCTTCCGTCTTCATTTGGGTGGGAGAAGTCTACTGCCTGAATGCATCTCCCGCTGGGGATATAGTATTTGGCGGTTGTCATCTTGACCTGTGCCTTATAGCTGAGTGGCCTTGCCACCTGCACCAGTCCCTTGCCGTATGATCTTTCACCGACAATGATACCGCGGTCCAGATCCTGAATGGCACCTGCCACTATCTCAGATGCGGAGGCTGAACTCCTGTTGATAAGCACCACCACGGGCATGTCAGGTGCCACGGGGCTCTTCGTGGTGCGGAAGATTGCATCGTACTGTTTTGCCCTGCCCCTTGTACTCACCACCTCCTGGCCGGGCTTGACGAAGAGGTTGACAATCTCAACGGCCTCATTGACAAGACCCCCGGGATTACTTCTAAGGTCGAGGATCAGGTCCTCGGCTCCCTGTTTGTCTTTAAGGTCAATCAGAGCTTCCCTTACCTCTGCGATGCAGTTCTGGGTAAAATTCGTAAAACGGATGTAACCGGTGTTTTCATCTACCATTCCGTAATATGGAACAGCAGAGATGGCTATTCTCTCTCGTTTCAGATTTTTGGTGATATCTTCTTCGTTGCGCCGGATAATTACCTCAGCTTCGGTTCCCGGCTCTCCCTTGAGCATGTCGGAAGCCTTGTCTGAAGAGACACCCCTGAGTGATTTGCCATCGATACTGATCATAATGTCACCCGGTCTTATCCCGCTCTTGTCGGCGGGGAAGCCCTTATAGACATTTGTCACAACAATATAATCGCCTGACTTCCTGATAAGTGAACCAAATCCTCCATACCTGCCGGTAGTCATGAAATCCAGATCCCCGGTCTCCTCTTCGGGGTAGAATACCGTGTAGGGGTCGAGGGTTGACAACATGCTGTTTATACTTTTGTGAACCAGCTTTTCGGGGTCGATATCATCCACATAAAATGCGTTGAGTTCCCTGAAAAGGGAGATGTATATATCAAGATTCTTGGTGAGTTTGAAGTCTTTATTCTCCTGTCCTCCCATAAGAAATCCCAGCGTGAGCACAGCCGTCACGGCTACTGCCGGTATCACCAGTATCCTTTTTCTGTTTATGCTTCTCATAAAGAAAATTTTCACAAAGTTAATATTTAAGCCCTGCCACTCTTGCAATAACCACTTTTATGGCTTTTTCGGTTACGTCATATGGTTTGATCTCCGTATCATTCCAGATAATTGCGATGTCAGCATGCCGGCCTTTCTGCCTGAGAACATCAAGGAGGGGCTCTTTGTTTATTCTCCATGCTTCCCTGATCCGTCTTCGTATCAGGTTACGGTCAACAGCCCTTTTGAAGTGACGTTTCGGTACGGTGATCAGCACCCTGGCCGGCGGGAGTCCGACCGTGGCCGGAGTGATCCGGTATATTATCCTCAGGTGCGGAATGGTTAGGGTCCGGCCTGCCTCGAAAAGCTCGCTGACTGTCTTTACTCCGCAGAGTCTTTCGCTTTTTGAAAATGATGCCAACCGTTTATTCATAGGGAAAAAGAAAGCATCAATCCGCGGGGATGGATGCTTCCGTTTAAGCGCTATCTCTTTTACGAGCTATTTGTTGTTCTTGTTAAAATCCTTCAGAAAACAGTCGAGGGCCATTGTCATCGACGGCGCCTTGGGGTTAGGGGCCTGAATGTCAAGCCTGAAACCCTCGTTGGTAACCGCCTCGGCAGTAGTGGGGCCGAAGGCTGCAATCTTTACATCTCCCTGCACGAAGGCCGGGAAATTTTCCTTGAGCGACTTGATACCGGACGGGCTGAAGAATACAAGGAGATCATAATCAAGATCCTTGGAATCAAAGTCCCTGCTGATGGTGCGGTACATTGTGCCTATCGTATGCTTGATCTTATGGCTGTTCAGCAGCTCGGGAATATCCGATTTGTGAGGATCTGACAGCGGGACAAAGAAGTTTTCCTCCTTATGCTTAATAATGACATCAATAAGGTCTTCGAAATTGGCTTTGCCGTGGAAGATCTTACGCTTGCGGTAAACAATGTATTTCTGCAGGTAAAATGCAACATTCTCGGTTATGCAGAAATATTTCATTGTGTCCGGGACGGTATAGCGTATCTCTTCGCAGATCCTGAAATAGTGGTCTATTGCAGTCTTTGAGGTGAAGATTATTGCGGTGAAGTCAGCGAGATTGATCTTTTGCTGACGGAAATCCTTTGCCGGAATCCCTTCAATCTGGATAAACTGTTTGAAGTCGATCTTCAGATTGTATTTTTTCGCGAGCTCGAAATATGGTGATTTCGGATTGTTTGGCTCAGGCTGCGACACTAATATCTTCCTTATTTTCAAAGCCATAAGTTTTTAGTTCAACCTCCTCGTTCTTGCCGTCGGTCAGAATACACCGAGTAGTTTAAGTATGACCAGGACGGGCAAGACTTCAAGGGCACAAAGGTACAAAATGAAATAAACAACTGAAACACGCCTTTCGCTAAAAATTGTCAGCAGTCTTAAAGCCCTGATGAGAAGGAATATGGATGTGATTGTAAGGCCTGAAAATATGAAAGGGACAGGATTCCCTGCAGGTACAAAAAGGATGATCAGGTTGAAGATGAACAAAAAAACAGAAGCTGCAAACCATGTATTGTATACAATATTCATATACTCGCGGAAGAGGCTCTGGAGTCCGGTTATCTCAGCCATCGCGATACATGTAAGATGTCTGATTAGCAGGGCTGCGAGGAATGCGCCTGCGAGAACTCCGGTCATACCGGCATATCCTCCGAACAGGCCGGGGATAGCCAGCCCCCAGGTCAGGATAGTGATAGCGGCAAAGATACTGATATTCAATATGGTAAAGATGTTTCTGAATATAGGCGGCCATGAAAAGACCTCTGACGTGCCCGGTGGTATCACCTCCCCGTGCCTCCTGAAGCTGATGGCTGACAGGCCGCTGATCACATTCTTGCGGCCGAAGACGGTAAGGATTGTAATGATCATCAGGGAGAAGGAGAGCAGGATGAAACTCAGGTCGGAATTAATCATCTCAGCAGGTCTCGGATCTCCGTCAATGCGTCTCATGCCTGCTATATGATCCGTACTCAGTCCGGAGGTGCCTTCCCCGGTTTCAGCAGGGACAGCTGATGAAGAAATAACGGGAATAATCCGGCCAATGCTGAACTCAGCCTGCGGTGCAGGGACGTTGAGGGTGTCAGCAGCAACACTGATTGTATCGCCCGGACCATTGTTCATCTCAGGATGCTAAAAGTAAGCCGGCTTGCCTGGATAGAGTTCTGACAGTATGTTGTTTGCAAGGCGCGATGCCCCAATTCTAAAATAATCAGGAGTGAGCCACTTCGGTCCAAGCATGTTATTTACAATGAAATAATAGATGAGGGCGTCGTCAGGTGTCACAATTCCCCCTGCTGGCTTAAGCCCGATCATTATGCCTGTTTCACTGTAGTAATCCCGTATCGCACGGCACATCACCCAGGCTGCCTCTGGCGTTGCCGATACCTGGCTTTTACCCGTGGAGGTCTTTATAAAATCAGCACCCGACTCCATTGCTATTATCGAAGCCCTGTAAATGTTCCTTTCATCCTTCAGCAACCCTGTCTCGAGTATCACCTTCAGGGTGGTCTCGCCGGCCGCATCCCTTATTGATTTAAGCTCATCGATAACCCTGTCATATGCTCCCTCGAGGAAAGTGCCCACTGGTATTACCACATCGATCTCATCTGCCCCCATTTTTACGGCCATGGAGGTCTCCATTATCTTCACCTCGTTGAAGGTCTGGGAGGCAGGGAATGATGCCGCCACTACTGCCAGTTTCACTCCGCTGCTGCCCAGCCCCTCACGTGCCACCGTCACGAAGTTTGGATAGACACACAGTGCCGCAACATTGCCCTGGTCGGTGAAGCTGTAGCGGAAATGAGCAGTTCTCTCAGCGAAGCTCCTGATTGATCCGTCACTGTCTTGTGTATTGAGACTGGTAAGATCGAGACAGGAGAAAATCTCTCTCAGCAAAGGGGCCCTTTCAACTGATGCGGGTATCCTTCTTGCCTCTGCAATGCACTCGCCCATCTCATCAGGTGAGTAGTCATGATTTAATAGTTTCTCGTATAATTTGCTCATAATGAGTGTTATGTATAATCAGACAAAGCCTGCATACCTGTCGTCAAACGCGGGTCAATTTAGTTTTTTTTACTGAAAAGCAAATAAAAATCAGACTATTTGCGAAGGCTTTTATTTCTTGCCAGGGATGCGAATATCCCTGCAAAGCAGAGAATGGAGAATATTATGAATCCGCTTTTCATAGAATTCATGAGTTGCGGGTAGTTGTCCGGGTTGATTTTTTCGTTTCCCATATAGAGGGCAAGCAGCATCAGGGCTATTGCCATGCTTAAGGTCTGTCCCGCGTTTCTCATGGTTCCCAGCATGCCGGAAGCGTTCCCCAGTTGCCGCTTCTCAACCGAGCTCATTATGGCGTTGGAATTTGGGGAGGAGAAAAGAGAAAATCCGGCTCCCATAATCAGAAGTACTGCTACAATGAATGCAACGGAGGTCTGTGGGGTCAGGAAGCAAAGCATTACCAGTCCTGCCGCAGATATTGCCATCCCTATGGAGGCAAGCACGCCGGGATTATGATGATCTGAGAGCTTTCCGGCAAGAGGTGATATGAGAGTCATTGTCACAGGCCATGACATGAGCACGAACCCGGCATCCCTGGGCCCCAGATCCTTTATGTACTGCAGGAAAAGGCTCAGAAAGAAGCCGATGGCGCTGGTGGCGGCATAATGGATGAGTGCAGCGAGGCTGGAGAAGGTAAAGACCCTGTTCCCGGAGATGAGGGTTATGTCGAAGAGAGGATGAAGAACCCGCTTCTCCCGCATGACGAAGAGTGGCATGAGTACCAGTCCGGCGCCTGTAATTACCCATCCCTGCACCGTCGGCAGTTTTGAGAAGCCGAATATCAGCGCTGCCATCGCAAGGCCGTAGATGACCGAACCCGTCCAGTCGAAACTTTCCCCTTTGGCTTCTGCCCACTCCTTCTTCATCCTGCTGCGAATTAGGATCAGGCTGATGATCCCCATCGGAATAAGGAAGGCAAAGATGCTCCTCCAGCCGAGGTAGCGGGTCAGAATACCGCCTAAAAAAGGCCCGGACGCAAGCCCTGCGTATACTGCGGTAACATTGATTCCCATAGCCCTGCCTCTCTCTCCGGGCGGGAAGACGGAGGTCAGGATGGCCATATTGGTGCCGAACATCATGGCTCCGCCAACACCCTGCAGTATCCTGGCGCCTATCAGCCACCTTATGCCGGGGGTGAAGGTGAGCAGCATCATCGAGAGGGTGAAGACAACCATTCCCGCAGTGAATATCTTCCTGCGGCCCAGGATGTCACCGGCCCTTCCTGCAGGAAGCAGCAGCATGGAGGTGGTAAGCATGTAGCTGCTCACTATCCAGTTAAGGGTGACGGCGTTTAGACTGAACTCCTCACCAATGGAGGGGAGCGCCAGGTTGACCGCTGATCCCATGAACGGAGTCAGGAAGGAGGCGAAGGCAGTGACCGTCAGCACAGATCTCTTGAGTTCTCTCTCAGTCATTCCCTGTTCCTGCTGTCTATGAATATCGTTACCGGACCGTCGTTCACAAGCTCTATGTCCATCATTGCCCCGAAGACGCCTGTTGCAGGGCTGCGGCCGAGGAGTTCCCCGGTGCGGGCAATGAGCTCCTCATACAGCGGGATTGCCTTTTCCGGCCTCGCAGCCCGGATATATGACGGCCTGTTGCCTTTCCTGGTGGATGCATGCAGGGTGAACTGACTGACAATCATTATCTCGCTGCCCGTCTCGATGGCTGACAGGTTCATCACCCCATTGTTGTCTCCAAAGAGCCGAAGGTTTACCACCTTCGAGGCAAGCCACCATGCATCTTCTGGCGTATCTGCATCCTCGACACCGGCCAGCACCAGCAATCCCGGCCCTATTGATGCATGGACTTTTCCGTCAATGGAGACGGAAGCCCTCTTAACTCTCTGTACAACTATTCTCATATCTTCAATCAGGATGGTAAAAATAGCAATAATTACTATTTTTGCGACCATCCGGCAATCATGGACCTGATAACAATAACAGCAATAGCCCTGGGCCTCTCGTTCGACAGCTTCGCCGTCTCATTGTCATGCGGCGTCATCGAGTCGAGGATACGCTTCAGGAATGCCATGCGGATAGCATTTATCCTTGCCCTGTTTCAGGGGGGACTGACGGTTCTGGGCTTTTTCCTTGGTTCAACAGTAAGCGGGTATATTGAAAAATATGACCACTGGGTTGCCTTTTTGCTGCTGCTGATTCTTGGAATCAGAATGATCCTCGGAGGCTGGAAGGGTGAATCGGAGAGACAGCCAATGGATATAAACAGGTGGCCGGTCCTCCTCACAATGGCCCTGGGAACAAGCATTGACGCCTTCGCCGTTGGCATAAGCCTTGCCCTGCTGCGGTTACAGATATGGAGCGCTGGTGTGATAATTGGTGCTGTCACCTTCCTGGCGTCCATGACAGCAATACGTATCGGTAAGTCAGCCGGAAACCGCCTGGGCTCGCGGGTTGAGATCATCGGGGGTATAATTCTGGCAGCCATTGGAGTTCGCATACTTGCAGAACATCTTATAGCTGGTGCATGAAAACCTGACGCAATGGCGTCAGCTAAGCCCCTGAAACGTGAAATTCCCCTAAAAAGATTAAAACGGTATCATGAACCGCTCGCGGCCTGAGAAAACGGCCATTTCCCTGTATCCCGCCCTCTTGAGCAGGTCATAGGCCTCAGGGTAATACTGGCCCACCCGCTCCGGGAAATGAGCGTCCGAATTGACAGTTACAGGAACCCCGTGTTCTGCAAACAAATGGAGATATTGCCTGTCCGGATAGAAATCGTGCAGCGGTTTGTTACGTCCGTTTGTATTTAATTCGAAAGCAACATCATGGATCTCAAAGGCGGAAGCCATCATGCTGTAGAGATGCGTGATATCTGATTCGGGACAATGGCAGTTGATGCGAACGAAATCAGGATGTCCAATAATGTCGAACAAGCCAGTGGACGCTGCCTCGCAAACCAGGTTAAAGTAATTCTCATAAATTAGATTGATATCCTTCCCAATAAAGAATTCCGGGTCCAGATCCACAGTTTCTTCTCCCAGGTAATGGACCGACCCGATTATATAGTCAAAAGGGAATGACCTGATAATTCTTTCCGTCACCTCCTCAATATTCGGGAGATAATCGATCTCGAGTCCCAGTCTGACGGCAATATCCTTGTGCTCCCTTTTCAGCCGGAGAATATGTTCTGCATACAGAGGAAGCCTGTCATGGGCCATACACCATTTCAGGGGACCTCCCCCGGGATTGAGATGGTCTGAGAAACCGATCTCCCGCAGTCCCAGCTTCAGCGCAGCCTCAATATAGGCCTCAGGCTCACGCTTGCCGTCGCTGTAGGTTGTATGAACATGATAGTCCGTTCCGTAGATCATCTCCTCTCCTCGTTTAATTTGCCCCGGGTCAAAAATATGAAAGGTGCGCGAATTAATTAACGGATTGTTCTAAATTTGTAGACTACATGATCATTGATCCAAACACCAGCAAGAAAAAGTGCACCTGCCTCTCGTGTGAGCTCAGGAATCTTACCTTTTCGACACTGGATGAAGATGATATCCGGACCGTCTGTGAAACAAGGGAAGAGAGGTCTTTTGCCAAGGGCGAGATCATACACCGCGAGGGAGACGTTATCCGTGATTTCAAGTACCTGAAGACCGGTCTGGTCAAGCTTTACAAGAGCACCGATGAGGGGGATGAACAGATTATAACCATCACAAGGCCATTTGAGTTTGTCAGCAATACCAACCTGTTTCATGAGGAGAAGTACAGGTATTCTCTCTCAGCGCTTGAAGATTCGGTTGTCTGCTGCATCAGGATTGACCTTATCCGTGACCTTATTCTCCGGAACGGAAAGTTTGCGCTTAATCTCATCTCCGTGCTTTCCAGGACCTCCGAAAACATTATTTCCCTGGGACTCGAGTTCAGGAGGAGGAACCTTGCGGGGAGGATAGCATTTGTCCTGCTCTATTTTTCAAACGAGATATACCATTCACGGATATTTGAGTTACCTGTTTCCCGTAAGGAGATCGCTGATCTCATCAGCATGAGCTCAGCGAACGTAATACGCACATTTTCAGAATTCAGGCGTGACGGCATCATAAAGGCAAACGGCCGGACAATAGAGATTACCGACATTAATAAACTCGAAGTGATCTCGAGGCGAGGCTGACCGTAAAGGCTAAATCATTATCTTAATTGCGTTTTTCAGTAATTAAGCCAACCGTAATGACCAGATCCACCGTTACCCTGATTCTAATCTTTGCACTCTTCCTGTTATTCATCACTTCCCTGAAGGCACAAGATGAACCGGCCGGTCCGGACTCCTCCGTTTTCACCATTGATGGAACCCGGCACGGCGTCAGTTTCTTCCCCCGCGTTCAGCATCCGGGAGTGGAATACACGCCCGGCGATACCCTTGCCTTCGACAGGTATCACACCTATGGAGTCATCTGTCACTGGATGACCAGGTGGGCGGAGGAGCACCCTGAAATAGTATCTCTTTATGAGGTCGCCCGCAGTTTCGGGGGGAGACCCATAATGCAGATGACAATCACCAGTGGGAAAAACGGTTCTGACACCGACAAGCCTGCCGCTTTCTTTGAGGGTAACAGGCACAGCGGTGAGATAACCAGCGCAGAGTCAGTCCTTTGGCTTGCCAGACACCTGATAGAAGGGTATGGCAATGACCCGGCAATAACTGACCTGCTAGATCATTTCTCAGTCTATCTGCGTCCCGTCAACAATCCTGACGGCCATGATCTCTATCTGAATACTGCGCAGAGCAATCGCAGCTCTGTCAGGCCGGATGACAATGATTCTGACGGCCTGCTTGACGAGGACCCGCCGGAGGATCTTGACGGTGACGGCATTATTCTGACTCTCAGATGGCCTGACAGGAAGAACGGCACCATGATCCCCGATACCACCGATTCTTCGGGAAGGATCATGAAGCGGGTGCCGCGGGGCGAAGGAATTTATGCAACCTCCGTGGAAGGGATTGACAATGACGGTGACGGCCGGATCAATGAAGACGGCATCGGCGGACTCGACCTGCACCGCAACTATCCCGAGAACTGGCGGCCCGGGAGTGAGATGACCGGCAGGGGCTTCACCCAGAGGGGAGCGGGCGAATACCCACTCAGCGAGCCTGAGACACGGGCCGTGTTCGCCTTCCTGATGACCCACCCGAACATATATGTTGTCAACTCAATGGACACCACTGTGCCCATGCACCTCCGCCCTCCATCAACATCACCCTCGGAGGAGAGGATGTACCCGGAAGACCTTAAGTGGTACAGGTATTTTGACGCACTGGCAAGCAGGATCACCGGGTATGAAAAGGCCGGGGATGTCTATGATGACTATGGAAACGGACAACCCCTCTTCGGTCACGGTCCCGACTTCGGATACTGGTACTATGGAGCGATATGGTACGGAGACGAACTTTGGAACGGAGGGAGGCCAAAAGATTATGACGGTGATGGCGACAAGGACCAGATTGATATGCTTGCCTGGGATGAGGAGGCAAATAAAGGGGAGGGTTTCCACGAGTGGAAACCCATCAGCCACCCTCTGTACGACAGTGTCGAGGCCGGCGGTTTCCATCCGAAATTCTTCAGCCAGAACCCCCCTCCGGCCCATCTTGAGCAATGGGCCTCAAATCAGGCACTCTTCAACAAGGAGCTTATCAGTCACCTGCCGCGCCTGGAGTGGGAGGAGTTCTCCGTAAAGAGGGTAAAGAACCACCGCGGTGATTCAGTCGATTATGACCTCACCGTCAGGTTCAGGAATGCCGGCAAGCTCCCCACGGCCCTCAGACAGGCCCACCTGGTCAAGATTGTCAGACCGGATGAGGTAAGGATAACAATTGAAAACGGCAGTGACAGCGTGCCCCGGTACAGGATTCTTGAGCCGGTAACCGCCTCGCGCCGGCGCGAAAGCATGATAATGTCAGATGATGAGGGCCGGAGTCCCCGATTTATTTCTGCAACTGCCGGATACACCCCCGGCGGCTCAACCGCCGAGGTTCATTTCATAATCAGGGTATTTGGCGGATCAGAGCTGAAAGGCAACGCAACGGTGGTGACCACAAGGGCCGGAATCCTGCCTGAAAAGGAATTTATAATCAGGTAATCTTCATCCCCGGGCGATAGGGTTGCCGCTTGTACAGGCTTTACTTCAGCAGACCCTGAGTGCAGAGGAAATATCCGGATATCTGAAGCGAAATCCGGTCCCGGAAAGTCGGTCTGACGATATACGGCTGCCCTTTGTCAGGATCACGGACATCTCTCCCAGAACGGCTCGCAAAAGCCATTCCGGCACGTGCGGCAGGAATACCGGCAGCCGTTTATGGCGGGCCACCTCACTCATCAGCATGTCATGTGTCACCTGGTGAGGTGCAACGGCATTGAACGGACCGGACATGGTGTCATCAGTCAGCGTTTGGTAATACACACGGCAGAGGTCATCGATGTGAATCCACGGAAAGTACTGATTACCAGGCCCCAGCCTCACCACCAGTCCGGCTTTTGCAGGAGCAGTCATCCTGTTGAGCGCAGATCCGTAACGGGCCAGCACCACTGCGGTCCTCACCTTTACAACCCTGACACCTGCTTCAGTGAATGGATCAGCGGCAGCCTCCCAGAGCCTGCAGGTCTCGCCGAGGAAATCGCCTGCTGGAGGATCGGTCTCAGTGTATATCTTTTCAGAGGTTTCAGAGCCGTAATAATTTACCCCCGAAGCTGTTATGAAAACTGAGGGGATAATGCCGGAACCTACCGTCATTCTGCTGAGAAGTTCCCCTGTGACAATACGACTGCCTATGATCTCCCTCCTGCGTGATCCGGTCCATCTGCCCTGCCCGATATTCGACCCTGCGAGATGGATAATTGCGTCGCCTTCCCGAAAGGTCTCCCTGTCACAATAGCCGCTTTCAGGATCCCACCTGTACGACTGGTACCTACCACCCTTAAATTTGCTGCGTGTGAGATGAACAACATGCCAGCCCTCCCCTGCCATGAGGGTGCTCAGATGAGTGCCTATCAGTCCGGAACCACCGGTAATGACAACCCTGCGCATCTCTTATTCAAGTGACCCGATGATTTCAACGGCGTCACGGATACATTTCTCGCACACCGTTTCCGTTAGCCCCCGTTGAGCGATACGCTTCTTTCCCTCTCGGCTGTTAAGGTCCTCACCAAGCAGCTCCGAGCACTGGTCGGTTCCGTTTCTTTCAGTGAATATCCTGTTGA
Source organism: Bacteroidales bacterium UBA4788 (assembly GCA_002402965.1). Lineage (GTDB taxonomy): Bacteria > Bacteroidota > Bacteroidia > Bacteroidales > VadinHA17 > SR-FBR-E99. The sequence continues at coordinate 66,823 of DHGW01000025.1, read as the reverse complement.
ACTCCCTGACCCTGTCATATACCCTGGCCTTGTCACTTTCCGTGGGAAGGCCGGGTGTCCCGTATGCCATCCCGAACCAGATGTACGAGCCCGTTACTGCGCCGCATGTCTTTTGCAGCCTGCCCATACCTCCGCCGAAAGCGGCGGACGCCATTGCCGCAGCTCCGCTCTCCCCGGCGAACGCCATAAGCACTGCCTGGGAACAGCTATATCCGTCCCTGAAGAGGCGGATAGCCTTATCTGTTTTATTCATTCGCTTTTTTGTCAAAAATATTAAAAAATTAAAGTAGTGGCAGATTACCTTTTTGATATGATTTTGAAAAATTCTACTTTTACCGCCTGCATTCAAATTGTATCAAACAAAGCATTTAAAATGGTAAACCAGAAGAAAATCAAAGGAGTGATTGGTATCCTGACAGGCGGAGGGGATGTCCCGGGACTCAACCCAGCAATCAGGGCGGTTACAATCAGGGCTAACAGGGAAGGATATAAGGTTATAGGTTTGCGCAGGGGCTGGGCGGGAATTCTTGAGATCATCAGAGACCCGAAAGCTGATAACAGCAACTGTTTCCAGATCCTCACTGATGACATCGTAAACAAGTCGGGAAGGACCGGTGGAACATTCCTTCATACCTCGCGCACAAGACCGAGCCATGTAGCTAAAATTGCAGTTCCTGATCATCTGAAGGACACCTACAAGGATGAGATCAACGACCTCACACCTGAGGTAATCAAGAACCTCGAGTGGCTGGGTGTTGATTTTCTTATTCCAATCGGCGGGGATGACACCCTCAGCTACGGGGTCCACCTCTATAAGCAGGGTTTCAAGGTGGTTGCCATACCAAAGACGATGGACAATGATGTACCGGGAACAGACTACTGTATCGGGTTCAGCACCTGCGTTACACGCACGATTCAGATGACCAACACCCTGCGGACCTCTGCCGGCTCACACGAACGCATCATGGTCCTCGAGGTGTTTGGAAGGTATGCCGGTTTCACAGCGATGCTTCCCACGATGGCCGGCGCTGCAAACCGCTGTGTCATTCCCGAGTACAGGTTCGACATAGAACAGCTTACAAAACTTCTCGTTGAAGACCGCAACTCCAATCCAAGCAAGTACTCTATTGTCCTGGTTTCCGAAGGGGCGCTCTACAAGGGTGGCGATATGATTTTCCAGGACAGTGAACGGGATGCTTACGGCCATGCAAAACTGGGCGGCATCGGCGATCTGGTCTCTGCCGAGATCAAGGAACACACCGCCAAATTCAACAACGGGAAAACAATCAATATCATTAACCAGAAGCTTGGCTATATGGTCAGAGGCGGTGACCCTGACGCTGTGGACTCAATAGTACCCATGGCATTCGGCAACCTGGCCCTCGACCTTATCATGAAGGGCATTCACGGAAGGGTTGTGGTACTCAAGAACGGACGCTATGATAATGTGCCGATTGACGTCGTCACCTCATCGAAAAAGGTGGTAAAAGTGTCGGAGTATTACAATGTCGAAAGGCTCAGGCCTTACTACTCCAACTTCGAGATGAAGCCCTTCTTCCTGATGGCTGCCGAGTATTGAAAAAAGTTGAAAAACAGACAATAAAGAGAGTGATGTCCGCTGAAACGGGACATCACTTTTTTATTTTTACTGCAAAATCATGGGATTGAAAAAGGGCATCGTCATAAAATCTACCGGTAGTCGCTACAGGGTTCTCGACGAGGAGGGCAACACTCATGAATGCGTGCTGAAAGGCCGCTTCAGGGTCAGTGGCGTTCGCACCACCAATCCTGTTGCAGTGGGTGATCATGTGACTTTTGATCCCGGAGAAGGCCTGATCGTGGCCCTGTCGCCCAGGAGGAACTACATCATCCGCAAGGCGTCAAACCTCTCCCGGGAATCGCAGATAATAGCAGCTAACATTGACCAGGCGTTTCTCATTATTACGGTCAAAATGCCGGCCACCCCCATAGAGTTCGTTGACCGCTTCCTTGCAACCGCGGAAGCGTATCGTATTCCGACGGTGCTTGTAATTAATAAGACAGACCTCTGCGGTAATGAAGAGATGAGCCAGGCCCTGCGGATAAAGTCTGTCTATCAAAAGATTGGATACCCCGTCCTTCTGATATCCGTGACGGAGGATGAGGATCTGGGAGTCCTGGAAGATGCACTGGCAAACAAGAAAACACTTGTCTCCGGTAATTCGGGAGTGGGCAAAAGCACTCTCCTCAACAGGCTCAATCCTTCTCTGTCACTGAAGACAGGTACGATATCCGACTATCATGAACAGGGCAGGCATATCACTACTTTCCCTGAGATGCACCCCCTGCCCGGTGGTGGCTATGTCATTGATACCCCGGGCATCAGGGGATTTGGGGTGATTGACTTTGACCGCCGCGAGATTTACCATTTCTTCCCGGAAATATTCAGGATATCCGATAAATGCAGGTTCCACAACTGCCTTCACATGGATGAACCGGGCTGTGCGGTACGTGATGCGGTGGCCCGGAATGAAATCGAACCATGGAGATACAAAAGCTACATTAGCATTCTTCTGGAGGACAATGAAAAGTACAGATAAGCGTTATCATTACGGCACATATCACGAATGAAACGAACCTCGCTGGCAGCGTATACCGCGTTTGCACTGCTGATACTAATTACGGTGCTGTTCTACCTGAGCCTTTACAGGAACCAGATAGAATACTCCAACAAGCTGCTTGACAGGCAGGTAATAATAGCCGGGTCTGACATTGACAACACAAGCATGTACATTGTCAGCGACCTCACCGAGATTGACTTCTCCGATGACATCACCCTCTTTTTTTCCGACGAAGACGTAAATGAACGGGCTAAGGAGAAGATGAAACTTTACTACTCACGTTACGAAGAAATTGTCGTCGGTCTTATGCTTTACAACACCGACGGAGATGTATACACCCTGTTCAAGGACGAAGAGAGGAATTCATGGCTCGACGGGTCCTACAGGGCGCAGACGGTTCCGACAATCCACATGACGGAAACACTTGAGCGTGAACGCGAAAGGTACAAGTACTACCTGCCGGTCCTGAAGGACGGTGTAGTGCTTGGCAACCTGGTGATTACAATTGACTTCAAGCGTTTTTTTTCCAGTGTTGTCACCCAGTATAATCTCGAGCAATACCAGTGGCAGTGGGTTGTGGATGAAACCGGGGCCATAGTTTTTGACAATTACGGCAGCGATGTGGGATACACGCACCTCGACCGCCTGACGCAGGCCCTGGCACAGGGCAACTCCGGCAGGATGGCACATTCATTGACCGGCCAGCAGGGAAAGGAGGAGATACTCTCATCATATTATCCGGTTAACATATTTGGCCTTGATTTCGGCCTGATCTTTTCGGCTCCAACGGAGTTTTTCCAGAAGTATATCGTCCGGAACTCCCTCATCCTTGGGTTGTTGACCCTGTTCACAATCCTTTTCATAATCCTTCTTTTCCGGCGCTTGATACGGAAACAGTCAAGGCAACTTGAGGAAAAGAGAGCCTCGGAGAGCAGCCTGCTCTCAATTCTCGACCAGATGCCCGTTGGATTCATCATCTATAACGAAGGCAGGGAGATACTCAGGGCAAACAGGCAGGCAGCCTCGCTCTTCTCCTTTGACAGCGAATCGGAGATGATCGGCAAGCTGATGCCTGACCTTTCCCGGAATGAATATGATATTGATATCACCGGAAAGTTCAGCCAGGGTAAGGTAATAAAACTCCCCGCTCCCAATGGCGAAAAGATCTTATTCTTTAATACCATACCTGTAACTTACAGAGGCGGTAATCAAACCCTGGTAGCGCTCATAGACATCACCTCACTCGAACTGGCACGGCGCCAGGAGGCGGATGCCAACATAGCCAAGTCGGAGCTCCTTGCCCGTATGAGCTTCGAGATCCGCACTCCGTTGAATGGTATACTGGGCATGACGGAGATGCTCAACAGATTCGACCTGCCTGAAGAATCCAGGGAGATAGCCAGGCTGCTCAGACGGTCGGCCGACCTTCTTCTCAACATCATCAACGACATCTTCGACGTCTCCAAGGTCGAAACAGGCAAGATGATCCTTGATGAGATACCATTCAGGCTAAGGGAGGAGGTAGCGTACTGTATGAACCTCATCAGGCGCCAGAATCCGGAGTCACTCGTCAGGTTCGAATCCGATGTTGACCAGGCTGTGCCGGAGAACCTCATCGGAGACCCCTACAGATTGCGACAGGTGCTCATCAACCTTATGAGCCACTCCGTAGCCGGAACGCAGACGGGGGAGATAAGGCTAATTTGCGGTGTAAGGAAGTCGGAAGGAAACAAATTCACCCTTGAATTCATTCTCACTGATACAGGTAACACCTTTACAAAGGCCGAAATCAAGAAGCTTTTCGGAGATTATATTGCCACTTTAAGTGAGCGCTCTGAATGGGCAGAGGATCTGAAACTTGGGCCGATCCTTGCAAGGCAGCTCACCGAGCTTATGGGCGGCGTGCTGACTGCCGAAAGCCCAGCCGCAAGGGATGCTTCCGGCCATGAGAAGGGACTGAAGGTTACCTTTACGGTTAATGTCCATCTCAACGAGAAGATATCCAAAAAGCTTGACCTCGGCAGGTATGCCGATCCGGCCGAAATACGCACACTGGTAATTACCGGCACCCAGGGACGGGATGACGACTTCCTGAGCATTATGCACAGGGTGGGGCTGCCCGTCTCGGTGACCAGTTTCCAGAAGCATACAACCTCACAGATAAAAACCAGCCTGCAGAGCGTGAATGGCAGGTATATACTGCTTGTCATCTTTGACGAGCCGGATAACAACGGATTTGAGGCTGCCAAAGCGCTGATGGAAGCAGGCCTGACATCTGAGCATATAGTGATAATGTTTACCTCCAGGGACCCTAAAGGACATTACTCGAGATGTGTTGACATGGGAATTGACAATCTGCTGGTTAAGCCTTTCGCAGCCGAGGATCTGATGAATGTGATGAAGGAGCACTTCCCCTTGCTCAGGGGAAATTCAGCCCGGTTGAGCTCCGACAGATCAGGGCTTCCGGTTATGCTCGTCGTTGACGATAACTACCTTAACAGGAAGGTTGTGGGCTCACTGCTAAAGGTGCTCGGCGTTAAGGCAGAATTTGCCGCCGGGGCTGCCGAAGCCATTGATATGGCCCGTGAGAAGTCTTACGACCTGATACTGATGGACCTCATTATGCCGGAGATAGACGGTTTTGAAGCAGCCCGAACAATACTTGGGTTTGACCATAATACCCAGATAATTGCACTCTCGGCTGACAACATGCCGGAGACAAGGCTTAAGGCCGAAAAGACCGGGATGAAGGAACTGCTGTCAAAACCCGTTACCGTTGAGGATCTCAGGAGGGTGATTGACAGGTATCATAAGCCCAAATAGGAGATGTCATTCAGTCTGAGCAAACTGCCTGCCTGTGAATTCCTGAGTCTCAGGGAGACGATCCCCGTCGTCGACGTGAGATCACCCGGAGAATATGCCGTCGGGCATATTCCGGGAGCCGTTAACATACCTCTGTTTGACGATGATCAGAGGGCCGAGGTTGGCACCATATACAAAAAGGAGGGAAACAGAGAGGCAGTGCTGCGAGGGATTGACCTGGCCGCACCTGCGATGTCGGCCAAACTTAAGCGAGGACTTGGCCTGGCCACCGGAAGGAAGCTGCTTGTACACTGCTGGAGAGGCGGTATGCGATCGGAGGCAATGGCGTGGCTTTTCTCAGCCGGAGGGATAGAACCGCTGGTGCTTGACGGAGGATACAAGGCATACAGGAATCATCTCCTGGGAGAGCTTGGCAGGGAACGTAAGTACATAATCCTCGGAGGCCTGACCGGCAGCGGTAAAACAGGCATTCTCAGGCAGATGAAGTCTTCCGGCGAGCAGGTATCCGATCTTGAAGGACTGGCCTCACACAGAGGTTCTGCCTTTGGCGCTCTTGGACAGCCGCCCCAACCATCATCAGAGCACTTTGCGAACCTTCTCTTTGATGATATCTCTGCAATGCATGAGGATGAGCCTGTCTGGCTCGAGGATGAGAGCCGGAACATTGGTACGGTATTCATGCCTGATGGCTTCTATGCCCGGATGCAGGCCGCACCAGTGATAGCGCTGATGATGAGCATCGAAACCCGCATGCCAAGGTTGCTGGAGGAGTATACCTCATTCCCTGCCGAAGAGATAATGGCGTCAGTGATGAAAATATCAAAGAGGCTTGGCGGCGATCATACCCGCGAAGCCCGCGAAGCCCTCGGGAAAGGAGATTACCAGACAGCCATCAGGATCACCCTTGAGTATTATGATAAATCATATCATCACGGACTGTCCAGGAGGCCTGTAGGACAGGTTACCTATATCAGGACTGAAACCGATGATGTAGCCACCAATATGGCCCTGGTGATGGAGGCATCTGAAGCCCTGAAGTGGGTTTAATCCTTCTTTACGGCGGTTGCATCAACCCACCGGAAGACCTTGTCAGAGCGTCTCACCGGCTCACTGATCTTCACTGAACAGAGCTCTCCCTTAGGAACGGTCGAAGTATCCTTTTCTGCCGCATCCCTGAGTTCGGTCACTGCATGTTTGACCATCCCCGTAGTGGGGCCGGTTATCATCAACTCATCACCAACGTTCAGGTTACCGGTCTCGAGCCTGATCTCTGCAACACCCTGCTTTGTGAAGTAATTGGTCACCTTCCCAAGGTATATTTTTCTCTTTGTGGCTGCCGAACCGTATGTTGTGGTCCACTCGCCAAGCCGCTGACCGAGATAATAGCCATCCCAGAAACCCCTGTTGAATACTGTCTCAAGCCGGCTCATCCAATCCCCGACCTTCTTATGCCCGAAGGTGCCGTCAGCCACGGCAGCGGCAGCCTCGCCGTAACACCGGGAGACAGTTTCCACATACTCCGGCGGTCGGGCCCGGCCCTCGATCTTCAGTACACGTGCTCCGGCATCGATTATCTGATCGAGGAATCCTATTGTGCACAGGTCTTTGGGTGACATTATGTACTGGTTATCAATGTCCAGCTCATAACCTGACTCCCTGTCTTTTACCGTGTAACCTCTCCGGCAGGTCTGGTAACAGTTACCCCTGTTGGCGGAGGCATTGTACTCATGCAGGCTCAGGTAACACTTGCCTGATATGGCCATGCAGAGCGCACCGTGCACGAACATCTCCAGTTTCATCAGGTTGCCCCCGGGGCCTCGTATATCATCACTTACGATGGAGTCATGGATCGTCTTTACCTGCTGCAGGTTAAGCTCACGTGACAGGACTGCTACGTCGGCCCATCGGGAATAAAATTTCAGAGCACTGGTGTTGGAGACGTTCAGCTGTGTTGAAAGATGCACCTCGATCCCGGCCTCACGGGCGGCGAGGATGGCCGCCTGGTCAGTGGCTATCACGGCTGTCACGCCCGCCTGTGATGCTGCAGCCAGAACCTCCTGCATCTCACTGATTTCCCCGTCATAGATGACTATATTCAGGGTAAGATAGCTTTTGAGTCCGTGCTGCCTGCATATCGCAACTATCTCCGGCAGGTCGGTTGTGGTAAAGTTGTGCGACGAGCGGGCCCTCATGTTCATCTTCTCGACGCCGAAGTAGACTGAGTCTGCACCGCCCTTTATGGCTGCACGCAATGCCTCCCAGGAACCGGCCGGAGCCATTATCTCAATTTCGCTTCTATTCATCCCGGTATCAGGTTATCATCCCTTCTTCTTCAGTATTATACGCATGCAGCTTCCATGCCCCGGCTCGGAGCGCAGCACGAATATCTTTCCCTTGTGATACTCTTCAACAATCCTTTTCGAAAGCGACAGACCCAGGCCCCAGCCCCGTTCCCTGGTTGTGTAACCCGGTTTGAAGATCGTCTTGAAATCCTTTCTCGGTATCCCTTTCCCCGTATCCTCCACGTCAATGAAGGCCTCCGAGCTGCTCTCGGTGACCGTGACTGTGATCACCCCGCTGCCTTTCATGGCATCTGCGGAGTTCTTGACGAGGTTTTCAATGACCCATCCCAGGAGGACGGGATTGAATGGAATGCCTGTACATCCCGTGGTCTCATTCTTTACCCTTAGATCTACTGTTGAGGCAATCCTTTTTCTCAGGTAAGCTGCTGTGGCCTGTGCCAGCGCAGGCAGGTCATCAGGCTGAAGCTTTGGTTTCGAGCCAATGAGTGAGAATCGCTCCGCCACCCTGCTGAGTCTCTCCACGTCGGCGGGCAGCTCCTCCGCGATATCTGTGCCGGGATACCTGCTGCTGATGATCTCGCTCCAGGCCGAGAGCGACGAGGTGGGTGTTCCCAGCTGGTGAGCTGTCTCCCTGGAAAGCCCCACCCACACCTGGTTTTGCTCTGCCATTCGCGAGGCGCTGAACGCCACATAGGCTACCAGGATGAAGAGCAGGATCACAGCAATCTGAACGTACGGATAGATTCTCAGCTGACGGAGGAGGGTGCTCTCACGGTAATAGAGGTGGTTGACAATACCGTTGGGGAGCTCTATGGAGATGGGCTCATTCCGTTTCGCCATGCGCTTCAGCTCTCGTACCAGCGCAAGGGTGTCAGTGGCAAGTGCAGCCGGAAGGTTACGGTGAGAGAGGATACTCTCTTCCTCATCAATAAGTATCACCGGAACAGTGGTGTTGTCTTCTATGATACTGAAGAGAAACTCGAAGTCGTCAGAGATGACAAGCCTGCGCGTTGCCTCCGCCCACTGCTCCGCTTTCTTCCGCTCTTCCTCCTTGAGTCTGTCAACCAGGTCATGCGTGTAGAAGAGTGATCCTAGGCCTATGACCACGGCGAAGATAAGGAGCAATACCTTCCAGATAAGTCGTTTTCGGTAAATGTCCATGGGCTATTTTTTCTTTTTGAGAAGGATCTTTATCGGGCTCTCCTTTACTTCCTCCCGTGGCGTTTCAGTGGCTGCCGGCTGCTCTTTGCCCTCCTCCCATGTGATGCTGAACCTGGGCTTGTTCTCCGCCGGCCTGATCCTGGTGGTGTCCGTTTCGTACCAGCCGTACTCCTCATTGAGGATTCCCTTCAGCGTCTGCTTCTCTATGGCAATGTCACTCTTTATGTTATCCTGAGCCTGTCCGAAATCATAACCAACACTCGTCTTGCCGTTTACACACTCTATTTTAAGCGGCACTGTAGCCTTGCCGCTGCCGTCAATCTTAACCTCCCCGAATGAGCTGACTCCCCGGTTGCGTTCCCTGGCCTTGCGGCTAAGCACCTCCGAAAGCAACAGGCGCACATGGTATGAATAATCGCCTTCAAATCCGTGCGTTCCGTAAACGGTGAAGTTGACTGCAGATGAGTTTATAAGCATCTTGGGTATCGACACGGTACCGGCATTGATGAAGAGGTCATTTTCCATCCTTGAGAAACTGATATTTTTGAGTTCATCGAGGTCGAGGTATGAGGAGAGGCTCTCCGCGGGACCAAAGCTGACCAGTTTTCCGTCACTGATAACCAGGTGCGCCTCTGCAACCAGGGCTTTACGGAAGATCCTGTAATTGCCATCAAGGGGTGCCAGCAACGTCATGTTGCCTGTAAGCTTACCCTGCAGGTTATCACTTACTATGAAATCCTGCCCGAAGTTATTGAAGGCCGTGAAGGCTTTATTTATGTCAATTCCCATTGCGTCAAGCCATGCTTTTGTAATGTAACCGCCCTCTTTCTGCCTTCCAAGCATGAACTGACCTTTCAGGTGTCCGTCAAGACCGTTTGCGTTGGCCTCTTCAAATGAGATGACGTAGGGTTTGTAGATAAGCCTGGTGCTGAAGTTGGCAGCCCTGAATTTGTTGAATATAAGGCTGTCAGCCCTTAACGTCACATTGGCGGAAACGTCTGCCGGGAATAGATCAACCGGCTTGCCGTCAGTCGCAAGGGTATCCTTCTTTCCTGATGTAAAAGCCGAAGTGACCAGCCTGTCTGCATGTACATCGCCCCTGATGTCAAGTACCTCAGCTCCTCCTGACACCCAGGGGATGAAGTTCTTCATGACGGCATTCAATGTGAAGCGCTGTTCCCTGAAAGTGAAGCTGAGGCTGTCGGCTGACAGGTCATTCTTCAGGTTGAGAGAACCGTTCACATTTGAAAAAGCCAGGCCCCTGTCTGCAATTGATGCTCCGAAATCCCTGAACAGCAGGGATACTTCAGGCTTAAGGTAAGGCAAAGCAGCCACCAGCCTGGTATTTTCCGGCAACGTACCGGCAAGTTTAATACTTCCCGATACCAGTCCTGTCTGATCCTTAATGTAGTCCGATCTGAAGATCCTTCCAAGATCGTCAAAGTCGAGATCCCCGGCGAGTGCCATGGTTAGGTGCGGCCTGCTGAGATTGTTCAGCATGAAGGAACCGCTCACTGATGCAGAACCGTAACGGGCTGTGAGGTTGTCGACCGTGCAGCGGAATGTCTCGGCTGAGTTATGGTCGCCATTGGTTATGCCTCCGCTGAATTCCAGGTTGTTCACCCTGAATCCGCTTGCTGAATGACTCATCTTTCCGTTTGAAAGGCCGTATGTCAGGTCAACGTGTGGCTTTCCGGCTTCGCCGTATGGCCCCGTAATGCCGCACTTCAGGTCGAGTATTCCCGAAGGGGAGAAGGTGCCGGTGAATGACTTCCATTTTTCGGGAAGGAGGGAAATGACGGTGGCAATGTTTACCCTTTTACCGTCGATGGAAAGGTTGAGTGTTGATGATGAGTAATTTATGTTGCCACTGATGTCAAATTTCAGATCGGCAACTGAGAGGGATCCTTTGGCAACCGACAGTGAATTTGCTGATTTGCGGAGCTTGACACCGGCCTCCACCGGGATGTCCCTTATTGTATTGCCGTTGAGGCTTGCGGAGTCGATCTCAGCGTTCAGAACGGTGTTCAGGAAGATTCCGGTACGGAATATCTCCCCGCCCAGGGTTGCCTGCCCGATGCCGCCGGAAATGCGCATGTCGGAACTCCGGTCATTCCACACCGCCCTGATATTCACGGCGCTGATATTCTTCAGCCTTACATTTTTACCATCCCCTTTCTTTTCAGGGAAGACCTTGTAGTTTATGTCACCTCTCCTGTCTGTGAGCAGGTTCACCTCTCCGTCCCTGACCGTGATCGATTTTACCGCAACGGTTCCAGTCAGAAGCGAGGGCATCGATACTGTCAGCGACAGCGATGAGGTATAAAGAAGGGTATCAGTGTCCTCATTCCTGAACTGGAAGTTGTCATAAAACGGAGAAGGCTCCACCAGCAGATCGCTGAACCTGACCGTTATATTGGGGAAAGATTCAAATATGGTGAGGCGCAGGTTTCCGTATGAGATCCTGGTGTCAACGCTCTCATTGACCTTGCGGATAAGGGCGCCGGTGACTTTTTCCTGCCACAGTACGGCATAGAGGCCCGGAACCATCATGGCCAGCAGCAGCAGGCCGCCGGCAAAAAGCGCTATTTTTTTTACCAGTCTCATAGCCCGGCAGGGCGCTGTTGTTTATTTTTTGCTTTTTCTGAGCAGAAATGAGAGATCACTTCCGGGCTTCATCTCCAAAGGATCGCTTCCGTACCGGAAGATACGTGCGTTTCTCGGTCCCACGAGTGACAGACTTCTGCCTTCGAGGATGAACATGGTTCCTTCGCGCAGTCCGGCTACATAGATATCCCTGTTGACCTCGATAAACTCCTGTATCCTCTGCTCGCGCGTCTCACCAGCATGCCCGGCCGGATTTGCATCGAGATAATGGGGGTTGATCTGGAAGGGGATCAGCCCGAAGGCTCTGAAGGAGGAGGGTGCAGTGACAGGCATGTCATTGGTTGTCATGAGGGTGGGACAGGTGACATTTGAACCGGCGCTCCAGCCAATGTAGGGAGTCCCGGCCAGGACCTTTTTTCTTACCGGGGCAATGAGCTTTTTGTCTCTCAGGCACTTCAGAAGCATCCAGGTGTTTCCTCCCCCGACAACGATTGCCGGAGCATCCATGATTGCCTTCACAGGATCCTTGAAGCGGTGGATGGAGACAACGTCATGCCCCACCTCGTTGAAGCGGTTCTTCACCTTAGCCTCGTACTCGTCATATGAGAATGTAACGGCGGCATACGGGATGAAGAGCGCCTTTACCGTTCCGGTTCCCAGGAATTCCCTGATATTGTTCTTCGGATAATCGAGATATGCCTCTCCGGCATTGGTTGAATTGCTGATAAGAAGTAGTCTCATTTCTCTTTCGTTTTACAGGTTCCGCAGGGTCATTCAGCTGGCTGACTGCCCTCTCAGTCATTGTCTCAAACTTACACAAAATCACCCTATCCTGATCATTCAAGATGGCGGGCAGATTGGCGGGGGAAAGATAAATAAAAAAAAGAGAGGGCGTCTGTTGAAACGCCCCCTCACAATAACAGTTTGTTATGTGCGTCAGTCGTTGATTGTCAGTGCAAGTCCTATCTCAAAGGGATAGAGCTCCGGACCCTTGCCTTTTTCAAACATGGGCGAGAGATAGCATGTGCCGTACACCTGTACCATCTCGTATCCCGCCCTGGCTGTTACGCCGTATCTCAGAACGTTGAGGTTGAAGTCATCATGGTTTTTATCCTTTTGCTTCCCGTCATCGTAATAAACCACCTTTGTGTGTGATCCCAGCTTCACGGCGCCGATCACACCCGCGCCAATGTTGATGGTACTGCCTTGTGAGACAGGGATCTGCACCTCGAGAAGCACGGGTAGAATACCGTAAACAGTTGCCAGTTTGCTCTTTTCATAGCGGATGCTTTCAGGGGGATAGAGAGGAGTGATAATGCCTTCCCCATCCACACCGATCGAGTTGTTGCCATCAAAGGGGTAGTTATTGAAATTGATCCCCAGCGCAGTGACCAGCCCGAAATGCCGTGCAAAACCAAGACTAACCGGGGGAGACACAATGTTAAAGTTTGTCGACTTTGCAGTGTTCTGGTCAAGGTATCCCTCAAGAGGTGTTTCATTTGACAGCCACCTGCCTGTGGAAAAGCTGTTATACCCGAGCTCGAGGCCTCCAAGATGCCCGTCAAAACTGCTGCCCGGACGGTCGTCATACAGGACTTCCTTATTCTCTTCGTCATAAATGCGTATTTCCGTGTTGTCGTTATCCTGGAAGATCTTCACGGCCTTCTTGCCAATCCTGATGACGGTTTCATCATCGGTCTCCTCTATGGTAACAACATCTCCGATTTTAATGCGGGAGGTATCCTGCGAATCTTTGCCGACGACTGTCACGAAATCATCTTCAATGAAAACCTCAATGTCTTCAACCACTCCAACCAGGGTGTCGGGGGGTGTGACTTTTTCAGGCTGTTGCTCAAGCTGTTCCAGTTCCTTTAGCTTTTGTTCCTTCTCCTGTGCTGCCGCTGGAAGGAGGAGGGAAACGATAAGCGCTGATGAGATCAATATTCTTTTCATGGATCAAAATTGTTTGTTGTTTAATGCTGTGACGATCACAGGTGCCGGAAAGTTACACTCAATGAGTGGTTTTGTTCACAGGTTTGGTGAATGAGAGGAGTGAGGAGCTGAAGCTCACCGCCACAGGATCTCCTCTCATATTACTGACCTGTTCCAGTTCCATCTCCCATCCAAGAATAGTATTTATGCCTGTGATACAACCATTTGCGATCATATAGCCATCTATCTGCTTCTCCTTTCCGGTCACAGCACCTGCCAGGAATGAGATACTCCTGAGCATCCAGTTCCTGTCCACAGCAGGAATCAGAGACGGGGAGATTTCTTTCATGCTGACGGGTACCATTCTGAGGTCTTTTCCAGGTGCAATTGATGAGGGACCCGCGTAGCCATATCCCAGCGCAAGTGGCAGTGAGCGCACGGATTCGGCAGCTGCCCGGCTGTAAATACCAGAGGCCGGTTCTCCCCGAACTCCATCTTCACGGCTAAACTTTCCGGCAGGGAGATCACCCCGTGTCTCATTCGTTTTATTTACTGTCACAATGGGGTGTGAGGCAGGTATCTCTGCCACTGTCATTCCGGCAGTTCCGGCAGCAATGCCTGGTGATTTCGCAGTCTTCAGCTTCGCCCCTGCGGGGCCCATGATTATCAGTACCATAATTGCTGCTGCTGCCATCAGGGCCGGTAGTATAGTCCGGCGAAATGCCACCCTGACCGGAGAGGGCCTGAGGCTTGACCGCATGCCGGGCCAGCTTTCATGCATGGGAGTAAGGTGTAAACGTCGGAAACTTGCTGCGCGTTCACCTCTCATGGGGATGGCCGACATTACCGAATCCAGTTCTGCCAGTGCTTCTCCCTCCAGATCACCTTCAACCCATGCCGCTGCAAGCAGGTCAAGCTGATCATCAGTCAGCTCCTCTGCCTTGCGAAAAAGCCTCTTGCCAGACGGCAGCCTGTCACCTGTGGGGGTGAGGCGAGGAAATTCAATATCGTCTGTCATTGCCATACCGAAGTCTTTACAAGATAGTTTCTGAGAGCCACACGCCCCCTGAATATGTATGTTTTGACCTGTGCCTCGGAGAGTCCGGTGATATCGGCTATCTCCTTATAACTGTATCCTTCGTAATCACGCAGGAGAATGACCGACCTCTGGGCTTCCGGAAGGGTCTGCAGTGCCCTGTGGAGCACCTCGTTCAGATCATTGTTGTTCTCATCGGCGTAGAGTGAGCTGTCATCATAATCCTCAACGCCGACAAGCCTGGAGTCTTTCCTGATGACGTCTATCATCCTGTTGTAGGCCGTGGAGAAGAGCCATGATTTAACAGCGCCGTACTCAATTTCAGTGACACACCGCCACAGTTTCTCGTAGGTATCCTGTACGATATCGTCAGCCCTGTGGCTGTCCTTGATGCTGCGGAAGATGAACCGGTAGACGTGGTCACCGAACTCCCTGACGGCGTTATTATACTCCTTTACTGTCATTCGGGTCAATGCACTGACACCATAAAGACGGCTGTATAATGCCGAATGTTACAGGTACACCAAAAAAAACAGAGGCAGGTCAAATGCCTGCCTCTGCCTGTATGCGTGAAATTGCTTTATTTATCCTGGTAAACCCTTACCCAGTCGATCTCCATGGAGGAGATTCCTCCGATGGGCTTGTCAACACCTCCTGCAAGGTTGATATACATGGGCTCCTGCGGCACGCCGGTTGTCTGGCGCATCACCTCAACCCCGTTTATTTTCCAGACGAGGCTTTGCGACGTCCACTCAAGAGTATATATGTAGAAATCAGAGAGATATCTTGATCCGATGTTCTTCATGAAATGGCTTCCCGGCGAGGTGAAGAGGTCAAACCAAACCTTTCCGCTGCCTGACCTGCATACATCAACATGCGGTGTGATGCGGTCGCCGATCAGCCAGAAGGCGTTTCGCACGTTAGGATCCGAGAGTTTTATCTTGGCGCTGAAGGTACCGTACTTCTGCCTGAACGAGGTCCCGGTGTTGATTATGCCGGAGGTAAAATTGAAGTCTTTGGTGAAGAAACCTTTTGCGGGATCCCATACCTTACCGTTTATCTTCTGTGGCTTCGTTAAAATCCTGAGCACGCTGTGACGCACCTCGAAGTTGTCCGACGGGGTGTAACAGTGCAGGTCGGTGGCAATGCTGTAACTGTCGTGAAGCAGCTTATCACCCCAGTAATACCTGTTAAGCCATTTTGTGCCGTCGGGGGCGGTACCGTCGAATTCATCGCTGAAGGTGAGCGTCCGGTTCCTGAGGATGTCGAACTTGTTCGAATCCTTCACTGTGAAATACCATTTGACGTCAGGAGAGTTCCTGAGAGTATCGTACTCCTTCATTTCCTTGAACATCTCAGACTTTTCGAACCTGCGCTTGTCGAGAAGGTACTCCTTTTTCTCCGTGAATTCCTTCGATTTCAGGTACTCCTGGAGTTCAAAATACCTCTTCAGGCGGGCGGAATCCTTAACCTGGGTATAGTTGTGATAATCCTTTGAATTGCGAAACTTGTAATAGGAAACAATGTCCGAAGCACTCTTTTTGGATTTAAGATCCTGAAGCTTATGATACTCGGGAGTATCCTTGAATGTGACAGGCTTCATGTTTTTCTTCAGGAGGAAGGCGGAAGAAGTCACAAGTGCCTGTAATTCGGAAAACCTTTTTACCTTTTCGGGATTAAGGTTCTTCTTAACCTCCTTGTCTCCTTTCAGTTTCTTGAATTCCAGCCATTTTCCG
Source organism: Bacteroidales bacterium UBA4788 (assembly GCA_002402965.1). GTDB lineage: Bacteria > Bacteroidota > Bacteroidia > Bacteroidales > VadinHA17 > SR-FBR-E99. The sequence continues at coordinate 50,625 of DHGW01000025.1, read as the reverse complement.
TACTCTTCGGTATCTTTGAACGTCACCGGTTTCATCCTCTCCTTCTGCCTGAATTCAGGAGACTGGACAAATAGCTGAAGGTCTTCTATCTCCTTAATCCTGGACGAGCCATCAATGGTTGTGAAGTTTTTCAGCAGGGCGCTGCCTTCGGTCTTAAAATATGATACAATGTCTTTCGCTTTCCTGAGATTCATGAACTCGGTCTCCCTGGCATGCTCCTCCGAGCCTTTGTATGTAAGTGATTCCAGCTCCCGTCTCTTCTGTTTGAAACCAGCCGAGTTGACACTTTCGTGAAGCCGGGTATATCTTGCCAGTGCTTCAGAGCCTGCAAAGGCGATCATCTTTTCATACTCGGCAATCAGGGCCTTCTCTTCCTGTTCAATTTTGGAGGTTGAGGGGATCATCCCCAGCATCAGCTTTAAGGTTGACATTGCAGATTACGTTTTGGTATGGTACGGTTAAAGTTAAAAATCTTTCAAACAATATAAACGGCATCGGCCAATTATTTGTTACTTAGGCAATAACAAACAAAATGGACCGGTTTTCGACAATTAGTTTATTTTCAACAGAATAAAAACGGATGAAAAAGCTCATTATTGTTACAGGAATCATAATGCTGGCTTCCTGCGCCACGGTGAGGCAGCCAGTACTTCCGGCTGAAGACAATTCCGCCCGGGCAGTCATCAACAAAACAGTTGCAGAGGCGGCGGACGATCAGGACCACCTGATTCTGGCAACGTTATGGTATCAGAAATCGGCCGAGATGCGGGCACTTTATTACCAGTGCTTCCGCAACGCGGAGATTGCCCTCGCAGAAAACCTCGCATGGACAGGACGGACAAAGCCTGCTGCCGTGGCTATTGATATCGACGAGACCCTGCTTGACAACAGTCCGTTCCAGGGATGGCAGGTGTTTGAGGCAAAGGAGTTCAATAATGACGACTGGCTCCGGTGGGTTGAACTTGCCCGCGCCAGGCCTCTGCCCGGAGCTGTGGAGTTTACCCGGTATGCCGATTCACTTGGGGTAGAGGTGTTTTATGTCTCGAACAGAACCGTGCAGGAGATGGGCCCGACTATTAAAAATATGGCCGCTCTTGGCTTTGCCAATGCCGACAGTACGCATATGCTCCTGAAGGAGACCACCTCGTCAAAGGTGGAGAGGCGGGCGCTTATCGAGAAAGATTACGAGATTATTCTTCTTGTGGGTGATAACCTTGCAGATATCAGCGGGGTATATGAAAAACGTGGCAGTGATCTTGGCATGGGTTCTGTGGATGCCGACCGGCGGCTTTTCGGCACGAAGTATATTGTACTTCCCAACCCGATGTACGGGTCATGGCTGTCAGAATTGCTGAAAACTGCTCCGGGCAGCACTGAACGGGAGAAACTTGTAAGATTGCTGGAGACGTTCTGAGATCAAATCGCTTTTTATGAGGCAGGGACTGATTTAACAGAGGCTGAGAACTATTCTTTTTGCATAAAATAATTGACTGTAATGGCATAAATTACATCTTTTTACGCCAATTGACTATAAAGACAGACGAAAAACACACAAATATTTGCGCGTCTATAAATATAGTCGTATATTTGCGATGAAGGATTGATTGAAAAGTAATGTCCTGCAGAGGGCATTGATGTGGTATTATTTAATAAATATTTTATGCAACTGACGAAGGCTGAAGAGCAGATAATGCAGATTTTATGGGATCTGCAAGAGGGAGTGGTGAAGGACATCAGGGAAAAGTTCGATGATCCGAAGCCTGCGCGCAATACAATCTCCACCGTATTGAAGGTGCTGGAGAAGAAGGGATATATTGATCACAAGGCATACGCCAATGTCTTTCTCTATTATCCCCTGGTATCGAAGAGCGAGTATTCGAGGCACCAGCTTTTCGGCCTGCTTGAGGGGTACTTCAACAACTCCTTCCCGGCAATGACATCCTTCTTTGCCAGGGAGAAGAACCTCACGGTTAAGGACCTGGACAGGATACTTGAGGAGGCCAGGGAAGAGTTGAATGATGACCAACAGGAATAAGATATGGAAGGGATTGCATTTTATCTGCTGAAATCGGCCGCATGGCTGGCGGGCTTCACGCTCGTTTACCTTATTTTTCTCCGGAAGGAGAGGTTCTTCAGGCTTAAGAGAGCATACCTGGTTGCAGGGATTGTGCTGTCGCTCCTGCTTCCTTTATTAACGGTGCATTACAGGATTGAACTGCCGGCTCCGGTGGTGCTGGAAGCGAAGGGCGGAACAGTGGCGCAAGACATTCAGCCTGCTGCTGATACTGAGCGTAATCAAACAAAATCCCCGCTTAAAGTTATCCTGTTTGTCTATGCCGCAGGAATGGCGCTGCTGCTGTTACGGACCCTGATCTTCTTCGTTTCTCTTTATCACACTGTAAAAACGGGGCTTGTAAGCCGTGCCGGAGAAGCAATTGTTGTTAAAACAGAAAAATATACCTCCGCTTTCTCATTTTTCAATTATGTTTTCATCAATCCTTCAGTGAGCGGGCGGGAGGCCGGGGAGATACTGAACCATGAGCTGGTGCACCTGAGACAAAAACACTGGTTTGATCTCCTGCTTGTTGAAATGATGAGCCTTATACAGTGGATGAATCCGTTTGCATGGATCTGTTCAGCACTGGTCAGGCAGAATCATGAGCATCTTGCCGATGAGGAGGCGCTGCAGAGCACATCTGACCCGGCCGGATACAGGGCGGCTCTTCTCAACCAGGTCTTCAGTGCCAGGCTGATCAGTCTCTCGAATTCATTCAACTTTTCATTTAACACAAACAGATTTGAAATGATGAAAAAGAAAACTTATTCTCCGTACAGGAAACTTAAACTGCTGCTTGTGCTGCCTCTCATTGCAATTATGCTTTACGCATTTGCCGACCCGGTTTATACATATTCAGACGGGAGAGACAGCCAGGAATCCGCTGGCACGGCAGGCATGATAAAGGATGTTCAGGGAACAGTGGTCAAAGAGGACGGCACACCTTTTCCGGGAGTGACTGTTAATGTGTCAGGAACCGCCCTAAGCGTAACCACTGATGAAGCAGGAAAATTTTACTTCAGCGATCTTCCCGGATATGTTGCTATCATGTTCAGTGCAAAAGGCTATGAGTTCGTATCCTTAACTGCTGAATCTGCCCGCGGGAAAACGGTCACGATGAAGGCCAATCCGCTGTATGAATCAGTTGGTGCTTCATCCAGGGGAGGGCTTGTCGTTATTGACGGCAAGGTGTCAGACCTGACTCCTGAAGATGCTACTAAAAAGCTTGGAAAGGATTATGGCAAAACAACTTACCTCGCCCCTGCGGCAGCTAAGGAAAAATATGGCGAAAAGGGTGCCAAGGGAGCTTTTGAAGTCATCTCAAGAAGCAAGGCAAGAGAGTCGGGCGTAATCCTGCCATACCCGCGCAAGGCTGAAACGGATTTTCCCACTTTCAGGGGTGAGAGTTACCTGGCATTTGCCGACTGGGTGGCAGAAAAGGCAAAATACCCGAAGGATGCTGCCTCCAATCAGATCAGCGGTTGGGCAAGGATGAGCTATACCGTTGAAAATGACGGCTCCGTCTCGCAGATAAAACCGTCACCCGACACCGATCCGGCTTTTGCCGGGGAACTCACCAGGGTGATGGAGTCCTCGCCTAAGTGGAAGGGTCCGGAGAACGCCGAAGCCAATGAACCCTTCACCTCAGAGATGCTGATCAGGTTTCAGCTGCCTGATAAAATCAGCAACGGGATCGTTTATATCATGGTGGATGAGATGCCAAAGTTTCCCGGTGGCGATGCCGCACTGTTCGAGTTTTTATATAAAACAATCAAATATCCGGCACAGGCTAAAGACAATGGTATCCAGGGGAAGGTCATCCTCCGGTTTATTGTTACCTCTGAGGGCAAAACGGAAAACGTCAGCGTGATCAGGGGCGTCGACCCCGTGCTTGATAATGAGGCGGTAAGGGTAATGAGGCTTTGCCCTGAATGGGTACCCGGTAAAATAGGTGGCAAACCGGTTAACGTATACTACTCTGTTCCGATCAGTTTCGCCCTGAAATAGATTAGTTTGAAAGATTGTAAGCCGGTGCGTCTGCAATTAACTGATCCGGGAGGGGTATCTCTCCCGGATTTTTTTGACTTTCACCGGGCCGGGGCAGATTTCATTAATCACTACCCCGCAATACTGTAAGCCCCGCGCTTCATCCATTGTTACCATGATTTTCTGCAATGCAGTAAGCGCTGCGTGCAACATCCGGTAATGCCCCTGTCTTCTGCAATGAGGTAAGCGCTGCGCGCTACCTTCTGCGGAACCGTTACCTGTCACAATTTTTGACGCGCTACGCGCTAAAGTTTTTCAAAAAATACTTGCATTTTCAAAAATCACGTTTTATCTTTGACCGACCGTTCAATCAAAGACGGTTTTTTAAGTGGGTTTTGTTGAATGAACGATTAGTCAAAAAATATGTCACCAAGATCATCTGCACAGTTTGAAGAGATGAGGGAGGAGAAAAAGACCCTCATAATGGACGTGGCCCTGGAACACTTCTCAGACTACGGCTTCCACTCAACCACAATCAGCCATCTGGCCAAACATGCCGGTATCTCAAAAGGCCTCCTGTACAACTATTTCAAAAGCAAGGAGGAACTCCTGGCTGCTATTATCAACCGGTCGCTTGATGAGATATACAAGAGTTTCAACCCTGACCGCGACAGCAACCTGACACCGGATGAATTCGAACAGTTTATCCGAAAAATCTTTGCCATCTTCCGCGAAAAGAGACAGTTCTGGAAACTCATTTACCGGGTTATGCTGCAACGGGGCGTATATGAACATCTGCTTGATGACCCTGACTCACCATTTAAAGTGGGTGGAACACCCCTCATGGAATACTCGGCCTGCATGATGAAGCTGCTGACTGATTATTTCAGCCGTAAAAAGGAAACGGAAGGAGCTGATTATGACCCGATGACGGAGTTGCTCATGTTCTCAACTACAATAAAGGGATTTGCCCTGACCTATATTTTCGCCCCGGAACAGTATCCCGATGTTTACTTTGAAAAAATGATAGACATTTTAATCAAAAAATACAGATGAAAGTAATCTTCAGGCTGGCCACCGCGTCAGCAATTGCTCTAATGATTCTTCCGGCAATGACAGAGCCGGTGACGGCGCAGCAACTGACGGCAAAAGAGATAGTCACCAGGGCTGACGAAAAATTCAACGGCGAGATGTCAGGCTACAGTGTGATGAGCATGACAATCGTCAGGCCCACGTGGCAGCGAACCGTGGATTTCAAGTCATGGTCCCTGGAAGACGATTATGCTCTTACCCTCATCACGGCTCCGGCCAGGGAGAAGGGACAGACACTCCTCAAACGCGGCAACGAGATGTGGAGCTGGAACCCGGCAATCAACAGGCTGATCAAACTCCCTCCGTCAATGATGTCACAGGGCTGGCTGGGCTCCGATTACACAAATGATGATATCCTCAGGGAATCATCAGTGATCAACGATTATACCCATACGCTCATAGGGGAGGAAGAGATTGACGGGCGTCTCTGCCACCGGATTAAACTCCTGGCTAAGGAGGATGCCGGCGTCCTGTGGGGACACCAGGAATGGTGGGTTGACAAGGAGGAATACATCGTACTTAAAGCCGAACTCTATGATGAGGACGGTTACCTGGTCAGAACGGAGCGGGGCACGGAGCTGAAGACCATGGACGGCAGGTTCATACCCACAGTGATAGAGCTCATACCTGCTGAAGAGCCCGGCCGCAAGACAGTATTGAAAATCCTTGAGATAAAATTCAACATCAAACTTGGGGAGAGCTTCTTTTCTCAGCAGAACATGAAGACGATCAGATAACTGCATTAATAATAACGAAAGCGCTAATCTCATGAAAGATTATCAGCTCGCATGGAAAAACCTCTGGCGTAACAGGAAGCGGACTCTCATCACCGCAGCTTCGGTATTCTTTGCCGTTTTTCTGGCCTTGATTATGAGATCGTTCCAGCTGGGCACCTATCAGAAGCTATACAGTGACGTTATTGAATCCTATTCGGGGTATCTCCAGTTGCAGAGTTCTGAATTCCTTGACGAACCCGGCCTCGACAACGGATTTGTAGTAGATGAATCCATGATAGCCCGGCTGGAGGCTGACCCGGAGGTGACAGCGGTGATACCGAGGCTTGAGTCATTTGCCCTCACCGCATCGGGAAGTCGTACGCAGGGGGTAATGGTCATTGGAATGGATCCCGAAAAAGAGCACGATGGCCTTAATATGAGGAACCGGATGGTTAAATACAAGCTCACACCCGGGGCTGTTGCTTCGCTAAAGACCGAAGTCCTGCCGGAACGCAGCGCCAGGCTCCTTGATCTGCTTATCAACGAATCATATACCAACGAGGAGAAGATGCTGCTTGACCTTGGGCTGAGTCCTGGCGACTCCTCCGCTTTCATGCCCCTGCTGAGAAAGCATGCTTCGTTTGAGAACAGTTACCTGAGCTCTTCCGATACAGCTTCCGCAATCATCGGAAGCGGACTGTCAGAATACCTTCAGGCCGGTGTGGGCGACACATTGGTTTTGATGGGACAGGGATTCCACGGTACATCTGCCGCCGGCTTGTTTGTCGTAAAAGGAATAGTGAGCCTTCCCACGCCCGACATTGACAACGTATTCGTTTATCTGCCCATCGAGGCTGCACGTTGGTTCTATGCAGCACCGGGGATGGCCACGTCGGCTATAATAAACATCAGGAACAGAGAAGACAAGGTCCTCTTCAAAACACAGGAGAGGCTCAATGAGGCAGTTGGCGAGGAGCTGAAGGTGAGAAACTGGAGGGAGCTCAACGCCCTTCTCCTGAACCAGATGGAGGCAGACAACAAGAGCGGGGCAATCATGCTGGGCATTCTCTACCTGGTTATAGCATTCGGCGTGTTTGGCACCGTGCTCATGATGCTTGCCGAGCGGCGCCGTGAGTTCGGGATGCTTGTATCAATCGGCATGCAGAAGCACCGGCTTGCCAAAGTGGTATCCCTGGAGATGCTCATGATCGGTCTGCTTGGTGTGCTGGCAGGCGTAGCCGCATCGCTCCCGCTGGTTTTTTACGGCAACGACAGGCCACTGCGCTTCAGGGGTGAGATGGCAAAGATGTACGAGGATTACGGCTTTGAAGCGGTAATGCCGATGCTGCAACCAGACTCCTATTACCTCTGGCAGGTGGTCATTGTCCTGCTTATAATCGCTGTAGCTGTAGCCTTCAGCGTGCGGAAAATCCTCAAACTTAATATCATAAACGCTCTCAGAGCCTAAAAGGTCAGGACCATGATAACATCCATAGCATGGAAGAATGTCTGGCGTAATAAAACCAGGAGTCTTACGGTCATAGCTGCCGTGACGGTAGGTGTTTTTGCCGGGGTATTTTCAATGGCGGCAATAAACAGCTCAATCGTTCAGCGGATCGATGCCGCAGTCAATGAGGAGTTGTCACATATCCAGGTGAACAATAAGGAGTTCAGGAGCAGCGGTGACCTGCTGGATTATATAAGTGGCCCGGGGGCTGTAATCAGCCGCCTGGAACAGACCGAAGGAGTGACAGATGTGACTGGCAGGGTCATTGTGAGAGGCATGGCTTCCACATCAGCAGGCAGTTCCGCGGTTGAGATCACTGGAATAAACATTGAAAAGGAACTTGGGATGTTTACCCTCTCCCGCAGGCTGATACCGGGTACAGGAAGCTATTTCGGGGCTGACACCAGGCTGAACAGTGTCTTCATCGGAGAGAAGCTGGCGCGGGAGCTTAACATTATACGCTACATTCTCACCCCCGAATCCTTCCAAAAACTCACTGCTGAAAGTGTGCCGGCAAGCGTCACTGAAAAACTCAAGGAGATCGAAGGAGTAAGATTCACTACGGAGAAGAAGCTAACAAAGGCCCTGACCGGAATACTTCAGGCGAAGGAGATGAAGAGCTACGGGCTGACAATAAAAGAGGCGGCATGGTCTTACCGCGAGGGATCAAAGATCATCCTGAACTTCCTGGATGTAAGCGGCAATCAGACCGGTGCAGCTTTCAGAATAAGCGGCATCTACCGCACCAACAATGACCTGTACGAAGCCCTTTCCGTCTTTGTGCCGGAAGCCGAACTGAGGGAGCTGACGGGACTCAATGAGGGACAGTATCACCGTATCATTGCAAAACTCGCTGACAACGATCTCACAGGAAGTGTGACGCCGGTAATCAGGGAGTCCCTGCCCGGACTTGAGGTGTTAAGCTGGAAGGAGATTCAGACGGACCTTGCGATGATAACCGATTACATAAACCAGATCTACGGGGTATTCATGGCGATAATACTGGCAGGCCTTGCATTCGGCATTGTGAACACGATGCTGATGTCAGTCCTCGAGAGAACGCGTGAGCTTGGCATGCTGTCAGCCATTGGGATGAACCGCCGCCGGATTTTCGTTATGATCATGCTTGAATCCATATTCCTTTCAATTGTTGGCGGATTGGCAGGTATGACCGTCAGCGCGGTGGTTATCGGCATTACCGGGAAAACAGGGATTAACCTGGTTAAGTATGCAGAGGGTATGGAGGCGTTTGGCTACTCTGCCAATCTCTATCCCACAATAGGAGCGGATTTCTTTATCATTCTGACCGTGATGATCGTAATTACCGGAATACTGTCAGCAATATACCCGGCACGAAAGGCTTTGCAGCTGAACCCGGTGGAAGCATTAAGAGGAGAATAACGATAAATACACAATACAATGAAAGTAGTTGAAATCAACGATGTCTGCAAGACCTATCATGATACAGAGGTTGAGGTAAAGGCCGTCGACGGCGTTACGCTCAGCTTTGAAAAGGGCGATTTTGCGGTGATCGTCGGTCCATCGGGATCCGGTAAGACAACACTTCTTAACCTTATTGGCGGGCTTGATCATCCCACTGCCGGCGAGATCATCGTTGCCGGGCACCGCCTCTCTGAGCTAAAGCCATCCCAGCTGATCGATTTCAGGATGGAGCATGTAGGCTTCGTTTTTCAGTCTTACAACCTGATACCGGTTCTTACCGCTGCAGAGAACGTTGAGTTTATCATGAACCTTCAGCGATGGCCGAAGGAGAAGCGGAAGGCACGCACAGATGAAATGCTCCAGTCTGTCGGTCTCTCAGACCGTCACAAGAGCCGTCCCTCGCAGCTTTCCGGTGGTCAGCAGCAGAGGGTGGCCGTGGCCCGCGCCCTGGCACCGAGGCCTGAATTCATTCTCGCCGATGAGCCTACGGCAAACCTCGACACAAAATCGGCCGAGACCCTCCTTGACATTATGGAAAAGCTCAACCGCGAAGAGCAGATGACATTTATCTTCTCAACTCATGACGTCAGGGTGATGAAGAGGGCCCGTAGGGTCATCACCCTTGAGGACGGAAAGGTTGTCTCGGATATCAGGACAAATCATAATTCATGAACCGAAGAATCTTCCCGGTAATAGCAATACTGGCTGTCACTCTTTCCGGTCTCGCTCAGGAGCCCGTGAGCGGCCTTCAGGAAGAGTCCCCTGCCAGACATGGTAATGACTGGTTCTCTGCCGGGGGATACGCCACCTGGCTTCACACGGCCATGTTCGAAAAGCCGTCTGATGTATGGGTCAATAGCAACATGCTTCATAACCGGCTGAATTTCAAAGCTTATGCCGGAAACAGAACAACCTTTGCCCTGGAGATAAGGAACAGGTTCGTCACGGGTGACATGGTACGGCTTGATCCCGCCTATATCACGGACCTCTCCGCTGATCCGGGCTGGGCTGATCTCTCATGGAACATCTCAAAGGGAAACTCCTATGTGCTTAACATGATGATAGACAGGGCATACATAGATTTTAATGCAGGCAGGCTGCAGGTACGTGCAGGGCGACAGCGCATAAACTGGAGCCAGGCCCTGATATGGAATCCCAATGACATATTCAACACCTATGCATTTTTTGACTTCGACTATACAGAGAGACCGGGCAGCGACGCTCTCCGTGTGACTTACTCCACCGGCCCGTCATCATCTGTGGAAACAGCCGTGAAAGTCGACGGCAGCAACCGCATTACGGCTGCCGTACTCGGCCGCTTCAGCCTCCTGAACATTGACATGCAGCTCCTTGCCGGGGTGACCGACGATGAGTTCTTCACCGCCGGCACCGGCCTGTCGGGAGCAATCGGATCCGTCTCGGTAAGGGGAGAGGCTACCCTCTTCACACATTCTGGAGAACCGGCAGGGGAGGAAAGCAACTTCATCGCCACCCTCGGTATTGACAAAGCCTTTTCTGACAAAGTGACGACCCTCGCACAGGTTATGTACTCAAGCAATCCTGTCGACCTGACCGGCTTCACGGAGCTCTACGGGGGCGGACTGACGGCCAGGCAGCTGGCCTTCTCGAAATTCAGCGCTGCGGGACAGGTGAGCTACTCCCCCCTGCCGCTACTGAACATCTCATTCTCAGCGATATGGTTTCCTGATCTCGACGGGTTTTATGCCGGCCCCTCCGTTGACTTTTCGCTGGCAGAGAATGTCGACCTGACAATTCTCTGGCAGCATTTCAGCAGTACTATTGCAGGATTGGAGACAAAGCTGAATCTCTGGTTCCTGAGGTTCAGATATAGTTTCTGAAATTTTCATACTTTTATGGAGTAAAACCGTAAGTATGTCACTTGTCCATGAACTTGAGAAATCCGGAAACTGGTTATTCCGAAGAAGAAGCTGGTTACCGCTGACAATACTTATTCCCGCGGCCGCATACCTCTTCATCGCAAACCGCAGTGTAATCTACTTCAATTACACATGGGAGATCGTCTGTATCCTCGTATCAGTGGCAGGAGAACTCCTGCGGTCATACACCGTCGGACACGTGCCGCGAAACACCTCAGGGCGCAACGTGATTGACCAGCTTGCCGATGATCTCAACACTACCGGGCTCTATTCCGTCGTCCGCCATCCCCTCTATGTCGGTAATTTCCTGATGTGGCTGGGACCCGTGCTCTTTCTAAGATCAGTCTGGTGGGTGATAATTTTCATCCTGGCATACTGGCTCTATTATGAGCGTATAATCTTCGCCGAGGAGCAGTACCTGCGCCGCAAGTTCGGAGAGACGTATGACGCCTGGGCCTTCCGCGTCAAAGCTGTTATTCCATCATTCAGGCGCCACGTGAAGTCAAAGCTTCCGTTCTCGTTCAGGAACGTTCTCAAGCGCGAATACAACAGCATTGCGAATATCTTCATCGTTTTTGCGTTCCTGGATCTCTGCCGCAATATCGCCGTTACGGGCAGGTTCTGTCTGGAACCGATGTATGTCACACTTCTGGTAGCTGCCCTTATCTTCTGGGCTATTATCCGGTACCTGGTGAAGAGGACCAAGTTCCTCTATGTGGAAGGCAGATAGACTTTGCTGCTCCCGGGACTTTTACCTGTCCCTTGCTCCAAGGAATAGCATGATGTAATAGATCAGCGTAGCCAGTGAACCAAGGGCTGCTATCACATAGGTATATGCTGCCCACTTCAGTGCATCCTGAGCCTTGTCATGAGTTCCCGAATATGTTATGCCGGCATTTGCAAGCCACGCCAGAGCTCTCTTTGATGCGTTTATCTCCACCGGGAGGGTTATGACGCTGAACAGCGTGGTGATGGCGAACAACACTATGCCAATAAGCAGTATCTCAGGCCGCGAGTTGAGCAGCACCAGTCCTGCTATCAGCACCCATTGTATCCAGTTCGATGCGAAGCTGACCACGGGAGCGAGCTTTGATCTCATTCCCAGCCATGCATATGACTGGGCGTGCTGCAGGGCATGGCCCGTCTCGTGGGCTGCCACTGCTGCAGCGGCCACGCTGGCACCTGAATAGACCTCGCGGCTGAGGTTGATTGTCTTCTTGAGAGGATTATAGTGATCGGTGAGCTCGCCGGTCACACTGTGCACTGTAACGTCAGTCACGCCGCTGTCGCGAAGCATCTTCTCAGCCACGTCGCGCCCGGTCATGCCGGATGCGATGGGCACCTTTGAATATGTCCTGAATTTCGATTTGAGCCTGGCACTGACTATCCAGCTCAGTATCATGAATACTATGAAGATAATCCAGTATGCACCGTTGTGTAAGAACATTGTTTCCATTTATCCCGGGTAATTTATATTTCCACTTCCTTCAACAAAACTCCTGCCGTTATCTATAAGTTCTGACATCAGGTCATTTTGTCATGCCGATTCAGCTTATCTTTGGAGGCAATGTTAAAGAGCGCAGCAAAGATATTATCTTTTTTGTTTCTTATCCCTGTCTGGTTTTACCGGTGGTTCATATCGCCGTGGACACCCCCGTCGTGCCGTCACGTGCCCACCTGTTCGCAGTATACCATTGACGCCTTCAGAATACACGGTCCGCTGACAGGACTGATAATTTCAACAGACAGGATTCTTCGCTGCAGGCCGGGTGGCACTCACGGTTATGACCCCGTGCCGCGGTTCATCTTCAGGAAATATCGTGCCGAAGGCTGGCGCCCGCGCCGCTCGGACCGCTGTAACAGGCTGAAGGAGAGAGACTAGAAGGAGAGTTTTTCTCTGAGCAGTTTATATCCGGCCCGGCTTACCGGGATCTTTTCGCCGGATTTGAGGACAGCAACATAGTTGTCCTTGCTGTATGGTTCCAGGCGGTTGATATGTTCCACGTTGACGATGTAGGATCTGTGCACCCTCATGAAGAGGACCGGGGGGAGATGATCCTCGTAGTACTTCATGGTCTTGGGTTTCAGTGCCTTTCCCTCATTATAATAGATCATCACGTAATCATCCTCTGCAGCGAGGTATGATACATTGTTGAGGGGAATGATCTTGATGCCCGCCCCCTTTCTGAAGACGATCCTGGTCAGGAATCCTTCAGCCTCCGATGCTGCGGCCACCAGTTTCTCAATCTTTTCATGTTCCGGGGCCTCCTTTTCGAGGCGGCTCACCGCTTTGGAGAGGGCATCGTCGAAACGCTCCTTTGAGAAGGGCTTGAGGAGGTAGTCTACCGCGTTCAGTTCAAATGCCCTGATGGCATACTGGTCAAAGGCAGTGGTGAAGATCACCTCAGGCTTTTCATCGATAACCTCGAGCAGCTCGAAACCCGTCAGTTTGGGCATCTGGATATCGAGAAAGATCAGATCGGGGTGTTTTTCCCTAATCTCCCTTGCCCCGCAGAACCCGTCGCCGCACTCGCCGATAACCTCTATCTCCTGGTGGTCCGAGAGCATAAACCTGACCAGCTCCCTTGCCGGGGCTTCGTCTTCGATGATCAGCGCTCTGATTTTATTCATGGCTTTATTATTCAATGTTTTATGATTTACGGAAAGGAAATCTCACCACCACCGTGAAGCTGTCCTCTCCGCGGTTCACGGTAAGATCAGCCCTGTCGCCGAAAAAAAGCTCGAGCCGGCTGCTGACATTCTTCAGTCCTATGCCTGCACCCTTTTTAGTTACGACGGAGTCAGTGTCGACATTGTTTGTAACCGTTATTATCACCGTGTCGTTTTCTTTTCTTGCCGTTGTTTTTATAATAACCTCTTCGGTTGATTCGTACACCCCGTGTTTGACGGCATTTTCGTAAAGGGGCTGGAGCAGCATTCCGGGCATCAGGGCCGGGATGCATTCAGGGCTGATGTCCTCTTCTATCACCAGCCGTTCGCCGAAGCGAACCTTTTCGATCTGCAGGTAGAGCCTCAGGCTCTCCATCTCATTACCCAGTGTGACCGGCTGCTCGTTCCTCGAGGATAGGGAGTAACGCATGAAGTCTGACAGTTTCACTATCATATCCCTGGCTTTTAATGGGTTGGTGACAGTGAGTGAACTGACGGAGTTGAGGCTGTTAAACAGGAAATGTGGATTTATCTGTGACCGGAGCATCTTCAGCTCACCTTCGCGTACCTGAGTCTCCAGCTGCGACTGCCTTGCAGCTTTTTCCGCCAGTCTCGAAGCGCTGAGGAAAAGGTAATAGACCAGTATCATCATGAAGAAGATCAGGATTCCGGCGGTTGCCCTGAAGACCAGCACGGAGTGCCAGAAGATGTCGTAATCGATCTTTTCTGACACCATGGCCCTTACGATGAACCGCGTTCCGAAGAGCCAGACTGCAAGTGTAAGAGAACCGGTAAGGAGAATGTTGAATACAGATGTGTAAAGCTGGTTCTCGTCTTTCAGAAGGAACCTGACGGGGTACCATACTGCAAGTCCCAGCAGACCGAATATAACCATGGAGACCAGGCCGTCGGCGATGGCCACTTCAACCTTGTTTCCGGACACAAAATNNNNCTGTTCTCCAGTAACGGATGCTTCATATCCTATTTGTAACTCTTGATCTCTCCCCCTCCGAAAATCACGGTACCTCTGATAACAAGCGACCTTGTATTGTCCCTGATCACATCACCCCTCATCTTCCTGCTGTCCGAGAATCCCCCGAGGATCGGAGTAACGTCAATCAGCACATTCCAGTTGTCCGGGACAATTATGGTTGTTCCTCCAAATATACATGTAATTTCAATTACATTGTCACCCGGAGCAAGTGATGACCTGGTAAGGTCAACCTCTCCTCCGCCGAAGACCGAAGTGATTTTTCCACCCTGGAAGTTTTCAGTGATGAGCTGCCTCTCCGCACCGCTGAATATATTAACGTAATCGATGTAATCAGCCTTGTTTGAACCTGAAAAGTCGAGCTTTTTGACCAGTCTCTTCGAGTTCATAAGGAGCACCACACCCACTACTATGAAAATTGCAGGCCAGAAGAAATTGAACGACCTGAAGAAATCGGTGAAGAGTTCCGGTATCAGAAAAAAGCCGCCGACAGAGATCATAACGATTCCCGGTGTTTTGTTGTCCGAGCCCGTGAGGGTGATCACGCCGATGACTATCAGAAGCATCTGCCAGCTGAAAATGATGTCATCAATGAAGTGGTCAAGAGGTTCCGGGAGAACCGATGATTTCTTTACCATGAGGATTAGTCCCGCGATGATCAGCAAAACCCCTATTATTAACCTGTTGGAGGTTTCGGGGTTCCGTGCCGGTTTTTTCAGTTCGTTTTCCATTGCTTTATATTTTTTTGATGGTTCTGGTGATTTCAGTTTCTGAAAATGGGTTTAATCATGAATGCCACCCCTGCCAGTACAAGTACTGCGGGCCAGTAGATCTTTTTATAGGTCTCTGTGAGTTGAACCGACATCTCCGGCATGATAAACCAGAACCCGATTGCGAAGAGGATCACGGACGACACCAGTTCGAGGCTTATGAGTGACCACAATCCGAAGAATATGAGCAGCATCTGCCAGGTAAAGTATTCGGGGATATCTCCCAGTTTAAACAGGTCAAGCTTTGCAACAATCATCATCAGTCCCAGTGAAATAAGGAACTTTGCGATGCCTGTGAACGGATTGCCATGTTTGTCTTTCATATCGCGAGAGTTGATTTAACGGTTCAAAAATATTATGTGCCGTGCACCCCGTACAATCATTTCCGGCAGGGGACGGATATACATCGGTGAACAGCGAAGAAAACGGGCAGTGTTACTTTTTTGTTCATAATTTTTTTTATTGGAAGAGGATTCCTAATTTTGCAGACCGAAAAAATGGGAGATGCCCGGATTGTATTCCATACCGCTGGCCGGACTGAAGGAAGCCAGATATACCTATGAATTCATGATAGGAGACGACTTCTTTGAAGGCTTTGAGGGGCCGGAGATTAAGAAGGGAGAGTTCAGAGCGGTTGTGGTTTTGCAGAAATGTTCCACGCACCTTGAGCTTGACATCGTGATCAACGGTCGTGCCGAGGTGATGTGTGACAGGTGTCTTGAAACCTTTTACATGCCACTCACGTCTGCCAACAGGCTTTTTGTAAAGCAGGGCAGGGAGTGGGAGGAAGAGGACCCGGACATGGTTACTATGCCGCTGGATGAACATGAATTAGATCTGAGTCAGTTTTTCTATGAATACATCCACCTGGCGTTACCCATAAAGCGTATTCACCCTGATGACGGTGACGGCAACAGCACCTGCAATCCCGACATGATCAGGAAACTCAATGAACATCTTCTTCACGGTGAGGCTGAACCCGATCCGCGCTGGGATGATCTTAAAAAGCTGACAAGGAATAATTAACTCAATTCATTACTGCGATGCCAAATCCAAAACACAAACACTCCAGTACAAGGAGAGACAAAAGGAGGACACACTACAAGGCTGTTGCTCCGACAGTAGCAGCATGTTCCAACTGCGGATCGGCCCACCTCTATCACAGGGTCTGCCCGGAATGCGGATACTACAGAGGCAAGCTTGCTGTCGAAAAGAAGACAACGGCCTGACCGGCTTTCCGTTCAAAAACAGTGAACGATGAAAATAGGTCTTGATGCAATGGGGGGCGATTATGCTCCCGATGCTGTTGTTGAAGGTGCTGTTGATGCACTGGGGCAGCTGCCGTCAGGAGACCGTATTGTGCTTATCGGTGACAACGGTCTGATAAGGAAAAAGCTCGCATCACTGGATGTCGAGCCATCGCTCTTTGATATAGTACCCACAACACAGGTGATAGAGATGTCTGATCACCCCGCGAAAGCCTTTTCCCAGAAGAGGGATTCATCAATAGCCGTGGGGTTCGGTATGCTCAAGAGCAGACTCATTGACGGATTTGCAAGCGCAGGAAACACCGGAGCCATGATGGTTGGCGCCAGTTATACGGTGAATGTGATACCGGGCGTCTACCGGCCGGCACTTGCAGCACTGATGCCAAATGTCAACGGCAAATCATCCATCATACTGGATGTGGGGATCAATCCTGACAGCAAACCTGATGTTCTGCTGCAGTATGGCATGCTTGGCACCGTTTATGCAAAGCACGTGCTGGGAATACAAAATCCCACGGTAGGCCTGCTCAACATCGGGGTGGAGGAAGCCAAGGGATCTGCGGCAGTGAAAGCTGCCCATGAACTCCTGAATGAAAGCAATGATGTTAACTTCAGGGGAAATATCGAAGGCCATCATCTCTTCACCGATGAGATGACCGACGTGATAGTGTGTGACGGCTTCGTGGGAAACATCATACTTAAAATGGCTGAAAAATTTTACGTGGTGACAAGTTTAAAAGGCATCAGAGACAGCTTCTTTGACAGGCTCAATTTCGAAGTAGTGGGGGGTACGCCGGTTCTCGGCATAAATGAAAATGTAGTGGTCGGACACGGCATCTCAAACCGGACGGCCATAATGAATATGATTCTCCAGACCCGCGATGTTGTGCATGCTGATCTTGCCGGAAAGATCAAGGAAGCATTCGGAGCATGACGAAGATCAGAGCAGCAATCACAGGTATTAACGCCTGGACGCCGGAGTACCGGCTTACCAACCAGGAGCTCTCGGAGATGGTGGAGACCACCGATGAGTGGATCATGCAGCGCGTGGGAATCCGGGAGAGAAGGATCCTCAAAGGCGAAGGCAAGGGTACATCCGACCTTGGAGAACCGGCAGTGAGGGGCTTGCTGGAGAAGACCGGCACAAGCCCTGATGAGGTTGATCTTCTCATCTGTGCAACCGTCACGCCTGACATGCCTTTCCCGGCTACCGCCAACATCATCTCTGACAAGGTGGGAATAAAAAACGCCTTCAGCTTCGATCTGAACGCCGCCTGTTCGGGCTTCCTCTTCGCGCTGCAGACAGCCGCTGCCTATGTGGAAACAGGCAGGTACAAAAAGGTGATAGTGGTAGGAGCGGATAAGATGTCTGCCATCACAGACTATACTGACCGCACAACCTGCACCCTCTTCGGCGATGCCGCCGGAGCGGTCATGCTTGAGCCAACATTCGGGGAGTACGGTATCATGGACTATATCTTCAAAACAGACGGTTCCGGCAAGAAATACCTCCACATGAAGGCAGGCGGATCAGTGCGCCCCGCATCACATGATACCGTTGGCGGACGCGAACACTTCATCTACCAGGAGGGACAGTCAGTCTTCAAGTTTGCCGTCTCAAACATGGCCGATGTGGCTGCCGAGATTATGGAGAAGAACAACCTCCTCCCGGAAGACATCGCATGGCTGGTGCCTCACCAGGCCAACCTCAGGATAATAGATGCCACCGGCAGGAGAATGGGACTTCCACCTGAGAAGGTAATGATAAACATACAAAACTACGGCAACACTACTGCCGCAACCATACCCCTGGTTCTCTGGGAGTTTGAAAAAAAGCTGAGGAAGGGAGACAATCTAATCCTTGCAGCCTTCGGGGGCGGATTCACCTGGGGAAGCATCTGGCTGAAATGGGCATATGACCACGTGACAGCTTAGCGGGAAACGGCAGAGGTTGGAAATTCAACTCTCTTTTTTCCCTCATCCGGCACAATAGTTTTTATATTTGTGTGTTAACATTATTCAGGGAAACGGGAACAAACCAGAACTACTATGGCAAAAATCATTGAGACAGACAACGGTACGGCAGTCAACCTTATAAGTCAGGGTACTGAGATCACGGGTGACATTAAATCCACGGGCGATATCCGCATTGACGGCGTCCTGAATGGCAATATGAATACCAAGGGAAAGGTGGTTGTTGGCCCTACAGGCAGGGTAAAGGGAGAAGTAGAGTGCAAGAACTCAGAGATCTCCGGACTGATTGACGGCAAGATAACCGTGTCTCAGCTGCTCAACCTGAAAGCCTCATCGAAGATTAACGGAACAATCATTACAAATAAGCTCTCCATCGAACCGGGAGCAGTCTTTACGGGCAACTGCGTCATGAAGGAGGGTGAAAACGGTGGAACAGCAGCAGCCAGACCCAAAGAAGAAGGAAAGTAAAGGCGGTAACGGCCTCGAAGCATATTCCAGGTACAGCACCATCGCCATCCAGATGGTGGTCATAATAGTCATAACATCACTTGGCGGCCTAAAGCTTGACAAATGGGCCGGTACCGAACCGGTCTTAACTGTGATACTCTCACTTCTTGGAGTTGCGGCTGCATTGTGGCTTGTCATCAAGGAGGCCATCAGAAACAAGTAAAATGTTTCATCCCCGGGCTATCAGATACTACCTCCGCCTCCTGGCGCTTTCCCTGGTTCTCGTCGCACTGATAATTGTCCTGGGCATACTCTTTCCTGTTTTATTCAATACAATTTCTGCAGTCTTACTGACCACCGGATTCGCCCTGGCAGCGTTTATCTCGCTTTTAATTTTTTTTAACGGTTTCTACTCTGATCGCGAAAAAAGTGTTTTTATGACACTAATTGCACTGGGAGTGAAGATGCTGCTCTCTTTTGTGCTCGCGCTGTTTTTCCTGCTGGTCTTCAAAAACGACTCAACCGGTTCATTAATATTGTTTTTTATCCTATATTTGGCCTTCACTTTTTGTGTAATTCTTACATTTACAGGTGTCCTGAAAAAGAAGTCAGATTAAAGAAGCTTAGCTTGAAAAACAGGTATTTATATCTTCTGATTCTGGTATTCGCTTTGCTGGCCGGATCTGTTCAGGCCACATCTGCGAGCATCAGTGCAGATGAGGGAAAATCACAGGAAAAAAAGGAGGTGTTTGATGCCGCACCCTTCATTATGGAGCACGTCGCCGACTCACATGAGTGGCACATACTGACAAAGAAGGATGGTACTGATGTGGCCGTCTATCTTCCGGTGATCATCTATGACAGGGAATCCGGGCTTCATTTTTTTTCCTCCCGTAAGATTGCCCACGGGCACAGTTACAGGGGATATTCCATTGAACATGAGGGCAAGTATGCGGGAAAGATCGTGAGGGTTGATGAACACGGTCATCCTGACGGCTCGAAGCCTCCTCTCGATTTTTCAATTACCAAGGCCATTTTCGGGATGATGGTTGCCTCTGTCATTCTCCTCTGGTTAATGCTTGCACTTGCCAGATCCTACAGGAAGACCGGCATCAGTGCACCGAAGGGGCTCCAGGGGGTGCTTGAGCCCGTTATACTCTTCATCAGGGATGATGTTGCCATTCCCAACATCGGGGAGCACAAGTACGGGAAGTTCATGCCCTACCTGCTGACGGTCTTCTTCTTTATCCTGATCAACAACCTGCTGGGTCTGATCCCCATATTTCCGTTCGGAGCCAACGTCACAGGCAACGTCAATGTGACCTTCGTTCTGGCCCTTTTCACCTTCCTGATCACCCAGTTCAGCGCCAACAAATCACACTGGAGGCATGTCTTTGCAGCACCCGGTGTACCTTTCTGGCTGCTGCCCATCATGATACCCATCGAGATCATCGGGCTCTTCTCGAAGCCGTTTGCCCTCATGATCCGTCTTTTTGCGAACATCACGGCCGGCCACATAATCGTGCTGAGCCTTGTAACGCTCATATTCATCTTCAAGTCGGTGCTTGTGGCCCCGGTCTCCATCTTTTTCGTGCTCTTCATGGACTGCATCGAACTTCTGGTGGCCTTCCTGCAGGCGTATGTCTTCACGCTGCTGTCAGCTCTCTTCATCGGGATGGCCACAGCTGAGCCGGAACATCATTAAAAATCAATATATCAAATTGTTAGTTTAAATTTAATATTATGGAAGAAGCACAAGCAGTAATGTCATTAGCAGCAGTAGGTGCAGGGCTGGCAGTCATCGGGGCAGGAATCGGTATCGGCCGCATCGGCGGTTCGGCCATGGACGCCATCGCACGCCAGCCGGAGGCCTACTCGAAGATTCAGCTTGCAATGATCATCTCGGCAGCGCTTATCGAAGGGGCAGCTCTCTTCGCAATCGTTGTTGCAATGATCAAGGGCTAAAATCAAAATTAAGCCTGCAACGGTTGGTTGCAGGCTTTAAATACGAATTAAACAAACCAGGATAATATGTTACTACAAAGCAGTCTTGCCACTCCCGCCATCGGGACCGTTTTCTGGACAACACTGATCTTCCTCATGTTGCTCTTCCTTCTCTGGAAGTTTGCATGGGGGCCTATCATGAAGGCTGTCAAGTCGCGTGAGGATATGATTCACAGTGCTCTCGATTCGGCTGAGAAGGCCAGGGAAGAGATGAAGGTGCTGCAGGCTGACAATGAGATCATTCTCCGCAAGGCACGCGAGGAGCGTGACAAGATCCTCCGCGATGCCCGCGTGGCTTATGACCGTATGATGGCCGAGGCCAAGGAGAAGAGCCAGTCGGAGTCTGATGCACTCGTTCGCCGGACAAAAGAGCTCATCGAACGTGAGAAGGTGTCAGCGATAGCCGAAGTCAAGCGCGAGGTGGCCAAACTGGCCATCGAGGTGGCTTCAAAGGTCGTCGGGGAGACGCTGAAAAGCGATGCCGAGCAGCAGAAGCTGATAGAGAGATACATTAACGAGATCGAAGCTAACAGGAACTGACCTCATGAATTCAGCCAGGATAGCTGTCAGATATGCGAAGGCGCTCTTTGGCCTTGCCCTTGAGGGCAATGCTGTGGATGGAGTCTACAGGGACATGAAGAACATCAGCCGTCTCTGCGCCATGGACGAGGTGAAGGCGGTGATCGGCAATCCTGTAATACCCATGCAGAAGAGAAAGGATGCCATAATTGCCCTTGCGGGCGATGAAGCCGAAAAGCTGACTGTAAAATTCATAGAGCTTGTATTCAGCAACGGACGCGGCGATCACCTCGCTGCAGCGGCAAGGAATTTCACGGACCTTACCCGCAGACACAGGGGAATACGCCAGGTGACGCTTACCACGGCAGTGCCTGTCAGCGGGGAGCTGAAAGATGAGATGGCAGCCCTGATTGCCGGTCATGAAGCAGGCACCATCGAATTCAACGATCAGATCGACAAATCTGTCATCGGCGGCTTCATCCTCAGGGTGGACGATTCCTATATCGACGCCAGCGTGAGGAACAGGCTCAATAAATTCAGAAAGGAATTTTCACTGGCAGGTTATGCCGAAAAGTAGTATATAAGATTCAGAGATATGACTAATATCAAACCTTCAGAGGTATCACAGATTTTAAGGCAGCAGCTTGAAGGAGTAAAGACGGCCATTGACGTTGAGGAGGTGGGGACGGTGCTGCAGGTCGGTGACGGCATTGCACGCATATACGGTCTGATGAACGTCGGCTCCAACGAGCTTATCGAGTTCGTTGAGTCAGGCATAAAGGGTATTGTCCTCAACCTTGAGGAGGATAATGTGGGAGCCGTTATCCTCGGCGCTTCAGAGAAGATAAAGGAGGGAGACATCGTACGCCGTACAGGCCACATTTCGTCGATCATGGTAGGCGAGGGTCTGCTGGGCAGGGTCATTACCACTACCGGCGAACCTATCGACGGCCTCGGCCCAATTACCGGCGAGCTTTTTGAGATGCCCTTCGAGAGAAAGGCTCCGGGAGTGATCTTCCGCCAGCCGGTGAAGCAGCCCTTGCAGACGGGGCTGAAGGCCATTGATGCCATGATACCCATTGGCCGCGGACAGCGCGAGCTGATAATCGGAGACCGTCAGACAGGCAAGACCGCCATAGCTGTTGACACCATACTGAACCAGAAGGGTGAGTTTGACAGGGGCAGGCCGGTCTACTGCATCTATGTGGCCATAGGACAGAAGGGATCGAATGTAGCGAATATCGCCAAAACACTCGAGAGTTACGGTGCCATGGAATATACCGTGATTGTCGCCGCCACTGCTGCTGACTCCGCCGCCGCACAGTTCTATGCGCCCTTTGCGGGTGCCGCAATAGGAGAGTTCTTTCGTGACACGGGCCGGGATGCGCTGATCATATATGATGACCTCTCCAAGCAGGCTGTATCATACCGTGAGGTTTCGCTTCTGCTACGCCGCCCGCCTGGCCGCGAAGCATATCCGGGCGACGTCTTTTATCTCCATTCACGCCTTCTTGAAAGAGCTGCAAAGATCATCGAATCAGATGAGGTGGCACAGCGCATGAATGACATCCCCGAGTCAATAAGGCATCTGGTCAAAGGCGGAGGATCACTGACTGCCCTGCCTATCATAGAGACACAGGCAGGTGACGTCTCGGCATACATTCCCACTAACGTCATTTCAATCACTGACGGTCAGATCTTCCTTGAGTCGAGCCTCTTCAACGCCGGTATCAGGCCCGCCATCAACGTGGGTATCTCTGTGTCCAGGGTTGGCGGTAACGCACAGATCAAATCGATGAAGAAGGTGGCCGGAACACTGAAGGTTGACCAGGCACAGTACCGTGAACTTGAGGCCTTCTCAAAGTTCGGGTCCGACCTTGACCCTTCCACTCTCGCAGTACTCGACAAGGGATCAAAGAACGTTGAGATACTCAAGCAGAACCTCTTTTCACCGATGAAGGTGGAAGAACAGGTTGCAATAATATACTGCGGCACAAAGGGACTGCTGAAGAGTGTGCCGGTGCACAAAGTGAAGGACTTTGAAAATGATTACCTGGCTTTTCTACGCAGCAATCATGCTGATGTTCTTGAGAAGATTGCCGGGGGAGTGATAGACAATGAGATTATGGCGGTTCTTGACGCTGCTGCAGCAGATGTTGCGGGACGCTATTCAGCACGTTAGCATTTAAGGATACGAAGAGAAGATGGCTAACTTAAAGGAGATCAGGGTAAGGCTCAGCTCGGTTAAATCAACCCGCCAGATCACTTCTGCGATGAAGATGGTGGCTGCCGCCAAGCTGCGCAAGGCACAGGATGCGAGCGTTCAGCTCAGGCCTTATGCCGATAAGCTAAACGAGATACAGGCCGGTCTGAGCACTGCCCTCCGTGATACCGAGATCGAAAATATTTATGCCGAAAGAAAGACAGGCAACGGCAAGGTACTGCTGGTGGTTGTGACCTCCAACAAGGGCCTGTGCGGGGCATTTAATGCCAATGTGATCAGGGAGACAAGACGCATAATGTCGGAGAAGTACGGTGAACAGGCAAGCCGGGGAGATCTGGCCGTGATAACGGTTGGAAAAAAAGCGCATGACGTACTGAAGAAGTTGAAGTGCAATATCCTGGCCGACCACAGTGATCTTTACCACGGTCTCACATTTGCCAGTGTGGCCGCACTGGCTGACAGGCTGATGCAGCTTTACCTGACAAAGGAATATGACAACATCGAGATCGTCTACAACAAGTTCAAGAATGCTGCCGTTCAGAAGCTTACCCACGAGATCTATCTTCCTGTCCGGATGAACTCTCCCGAAGGCGCGAAGAGTATACAGGCAGATTATATCTATGAGCCAGACCAGGTTAGCATAGTAGCGGAACTTATACCGAAGACGCTGCGGATCCAGCTCTACAGGGCACTGCTTGATTCCTTCGCCGCAGAACAGGGGGCACGAATGACTGCCATGCACCAGGCCACGGACAACGCCACCGACCTTATCAGGGA
>DHGW01000025.1:0-26154 GCA_002402965.1 Bacteroidales bacterium UBA4788 | reverse complement strand
GTGAGATACATAATGTCCATCGGGGGCAAGAGACTCAGACCGGTGATGTGCCTTCTGGCCTGCAATATCTTCAAGGATAAGATTGACGAGGCAGTGATGCCTGCGGTGGGCATAGAGGTTTTCCATAACTTCACCCTGATCCATGATGATATAATCGACCGGGCCGACATGAGAAGAGGATCCCCCACGGTACACTCCAAATGGGGTCCCGATCAGGCGATCCTCTCGGGCGATGTCATGGCATTCGTGGCTGTGGAATGTATTGGTCAGGCCCCTGAAAAGGCGCTGCTGAAGGCACTCAGGCTCTTCAACCGCACCGCTATTGAGGTGTGCACCGGCCAGCAGCTCGATCTCGATTATGAGAAGAAGGGCGTGGTCTCTGAAACTGAATACCTGCGCATGATTGAACTGAAGACAGCCGTGCTGGTGGCTGCATCACTGAAGATGGGAGCCATCATTGGTGATGCGCAGGAAAAAGACCAGGACCTGCTTTATGAGTTCGGACGCTGTCTCGGGATAGCCTTCCAGATTCAGGACGACGTGCTTGACACCTATGGCGATACCAAAATGTTCGGTAAGAAGACCGGAAGCGATATCGTGGCAAACAAGAAAACCTACCTTCTGGTGAAGGCCATTGAACTGGCAGGAGGAAATAAGCTGAGCCGCCTCAGGAAGCTGCTCGGCGATGGTAACGATGACCCCGCTGAAAAGGTCAGGGCGGTAAAGGAAATATATGATGAACTGGATATCAGGCTGCAGGCTGAAAACCTGGCATATGACTATTTCAACAGGTCGTTCCAGGCGCTTGACCAGGTATCGGTTAACGGTGAGCGAAAGAATGAGCTTAAACAGCTTGCAGTGAATTTGATAGGAAGAGTTAAATAAAGGCCGGCCCCGGAAAGGGGAGGCAAAAAGGTTATTTGAATATTACAGCATTTATTGAACAGATTTAAGTCAGAGAGATGGCAAAAAAAACAGGAGTGATAAGTCAGGTCATCGGACCTGTGGTTGACGTTACCTTCGATATGGCCGGCACTGATATGCCCAACATCCTGGACGCACTTGAGATTACGCGGCAGGACGGCTCGATGCTTGTGGTAGAGTGTCAGCAGCACATCGGGGAGAAGACCGTCAGGGCGATAGCAATGGACTCCACAGATGGTTTGCAGCGCGGCATGGAGGTTATTGCCACAGGCCAGCCGATAGTGATGCCTGTGGGTGACCAGATCAGGGGACGTCTGATGAACGTGACCGGTATGCCTATCGACGGCATCGGCCCCCTCGACAAGAAAGGAGGCTATCCCATTCACCGTAAGCCTCCGAAATATGAGGATCTCTCTACCGAGAAGGAAGTTCTCTACACCGGCATCAAGGTGATTGACCTCATAGAGCCCTACTCCAAGGGAGGTAAGATCGGCCTCTTCGGGGGCGCAGGTGTGGGCAAGACTGTTGTCATCCTCGAGCTTATCAACAACATCGCAAAAGCATATTCGGGACTTTCGGTATTTGCAGGCGTGGGTGAGCGAACCAGGGAGGGGAATGACCTACTGCGCGAAATGCTTGATGCAAATGTCATCTCATACGGCAGGGAGTTCATGGAGAACAAGGAGATGGGCGGATGGGACCTTGATCTCGTTGACAGGGAAGTTCTTAAGGAATCCAAGCTGGCACTTGTTTTCGGGCAGATGAACGAGCCTCCCGGCGCACGTGCACGCGTGGCTCTTTCCGGACTGTCCGTTGCCGAATACTTCCGCGACGGTGAGGGTGAAGGAACAGGAAGGGATATCCTCTTCTTCATGGATAACGTCTTCCGTTTCACCCAGGCAGGCTCCGAGGTATCCGCACTGCTGGGACGAATGCCGTCCGCTGTGGGTTACCAGCCCACTCTGGCCTCTGAGATGGGTGTGATGCAGGAGCGTATCACCTCAACGCGTCACGGGTCAATCACTTCGGTGCAGGCTGTTTATGTGCCCGCCGATGACCTTACTGACCCGGCGCCCGCAACAACATTTGCACACCTAGATGCCACCACGGTGCTGAGCCGCAAGATATCGGAGCTGGGCATATACCCGGCTGTTGACCCGCTGGACTCTACCTCAAGGATCCTGACACCTGAAGTGGTTGGTGAGGAGCACTATCGCTGTGCACAGAGGGTCAAGGAGATACTGCAGAGATACAATGAACTCCAGGATATTATCGCCATTCTTGGTATGGATGAACTCTCCGAGGAGGACAAGCTGGTTGTTCACCGCGCGCGCAGGGTGCAGAGGTTCCTCTCGCAGCCCTTCCACGTGGCCGAGCAGTTTACCAATATACCCGGCGTTCTGGTATCGATAGAAGACACCATAAGGGGCTTCAACATGATCATTG
Source organism: Bacteroidales bacterium UBA4788 (assembly GCA_002402965.1). Taxonomy (GTDB): domain Bacteria; phylum Bacteroidota; class Bacteroidia; order Bacteroidales; family VadinHA17; genus SR-FBR-E99. The sequence goes on along the minus strand of DHGW01000025.1, from coordinate 23,784 downwards.
ACGGTGGTGTTGATCAGTACCCGGAGGCTTCCTTCATGCTTGTCGGAACCATCGAGGATGCAATCGCCAAGGGCGAGAAGCTGCTTGCAGAGAGCAGGTAAAATCAAAAGAGACCGGACGTGAAGATAGAGATTATCACACCTGACAAAAATATCTATTCTGGGGAAGTGCGCTCGGTGAGGGTGCCCGGCAGGAAAGGCTCGTTCCAGGTACTGAAGGACCACGCTCCCATCATCTCCACCCTTGATGCCGGCCCTGTTGTCATCGCTGACGAGCAGGGTACCGAACTGAGGTTTGAGATCACCGGTGGCGTGATCGAAGTGAAGAAGAACAGGATCATCCTGCTCGCTGACTCCGTGACCCAAAGCTGAGGGTGATGGACAGCAACGAATTCCGCAGGCAGGGCCATGCCATAGTCGAGTGGATTGCCCGTTACTATGAAAACATAGAGCAGTACCCGGTCAAATCACGGGTCAGGCCTGGTGAGATAATGAAAGCCCTGCCTGAACTGCCACCTTCCGGCAGCGAATCCTTTGACCGGTTCCTGAAGGATTTTGATGAGATAATATTGCCGGGAATAACCCACTGGCAGAGTCCTGATTTCTTTGCCTATTTCCCCGCAAACAGCAGTCCCCCTTCGGTTCTTGCAGAGATGCTCACCTCAGCCCTGGGGGCGCAGTGCATGCTGTGGGAGACCTCTCCCTCAGCCGCAGAGCTCGAGGAGAGGATGATGGGATGGCTGCGTGTAATGACCGGGTTGCCGGATGGATTTGAAGGAGTCATACAGGACAGCGCCTCTTCAGCCACCCTGGCTGCTCTTATCACCGCCCGTGAGAAAATCACAGGTTTTCGCTCGAACAGGGAAGGCCTCCGTGAGTCCGGCCGGCTGCGCATATATGTATCTACGCAAACCCACTCTTCGGTGGAGAAGGGCGCAGGAGTGGCAGGATTCGGTCGTGATAACATGGTGAGGGTGGAGGTCCGGAATGACTTTTCAATTGATCCTGAAGCCCTGGAGAGGGCAATAGAGAAGGATATTGCAGCCGGATATATCCCATGCTGCGCCGTTGCCACCATGGGTACCACAGGCACCACGGCGGTTGATCCGCTGAGACCGGTGGGAGAGATATGCCGGAAGCACGGCGTCTGGCTGCACGTCGACGCCGCCCTGGGCGGCACAGCGCTGCTTCTTCCCGAGATGCGGTGGATGTCTGACGGCATCGAATATGCCGACTCCTTTGTGTTCAACCCGCACAAGTGGATGTTCACCAACTTTGACTGTTCAGCATACTTTGTACGGGATGCGGCATCGCTGATACGCACCTTCGAGATACTTCCGGAGTATCTTAAGACACGCACCAGGGGACAGGTGAACGATTACCGCGACTGGGGCATACCGCTCGGCAGGCGTTTCAGGGCGCTGAAGCTGTGGGCTGTTATACGCTCCTACGGGGTTGAAGGGCTCCAGTCAATGATACGTGAGCACATCCGGCTGGCAAAGATGCTGGCAGGGCTGATAGAGGCTGACAATGACTTCGAACTGATGGCTCCCGTGCCGCTCAATACGGTCTGTTTCCGTTACCGTCCGAAGGATATGGGGGATGAGGAAACCGACCGGCTGAATGAGAAGATCAATCATGCACTCAATGACACCGGGAAGATCTATCTGACCCATACAAAGGTGCACGGCAGGTATGTATTGCGCATGGTAACGGCACAGACAAATGTCACTGAACGCCATGTGCTGCAGGCCTGGGAGCTGATAAAAGAATGCGCACTATCTCTCTCTTCCCAGGACCGTGCCGTAGATATTGACTGAGAAAACCCCGTTTACAAAGTATCTCTCCTCACCCGGGATATAGCCGGCCCTGACACCTGCGCTCATCTCAAAGGGGAACCGCAGCAGGTAAAAATCGGCCAGCAGTTCAGAACCCATTGATTTGAATTTTTCCGCTCCGGCAGTAAAGCTGCGGTCATTGTAGTCGTTCACCCCCTCTCCCTTTGAGTAATCATAGAATAGTGATCCCCTGATCCTCTTGATGTAGATAAGGCTGCCTGCTGCCAGGTCCGGATAAAGGAGCGGCAAAGTATAGTCTGCCGAGAACGAGTAAAGCTTCTCCGCTATCAGGTTGTCCTTATACCCCCTTGGCCATGGGATAGAGTTACGGTAGATCAGTTTCTGTGCCGGAGACTGGTTTTCCCATCCTGCCCTTACTGCGAAGCTGTGGTTGCGTAGAATACCCGGGAAAAAGAAGGTGGTCCTGGCATAACTCCTGCTGTGGTACAGGCTGGCGTCCCATGGCGTTGCCGTAAGCCTGAGATCAAACACCTGTCCCCACCGTGGATTGATGTCACGGTAAGCGGTGCGGAAAGTGTTTGAAAAATAGAGCCTGCCGGTAAGGCTGATGACATCTCTGTCATACCTGTTCTCATCCCGGAGGAATGTCAGCCTGTTACGGTAGCTGGCATAAACAGCCGGCATCAGTACCTGCCTGAACCTGCCGTATGCGAACCAGAGCTGATCATAGATGCTGACGTTGAGTTGAAGGTCGCTTCCCGTCTCCGGAATCTCAGAATTTGCGCTGGTATCCCTTGAAATTACCTGGTCTCCTCCCCAGGTCATCTCCGCATCAACAACCGGGTGCCATCCCTTCCACCTGATGCCTGTGTGCAGGTAATGGTTCCCGCCGCTGTACTCGTAGCCTGCAGTGGATACAAGAGTACTGAGGTGGTTCTGCGACATCAGTGTCAGTCCGGGTCTGACAGCTGTCGGATCACTCTTCAGCTCGTCAATGTCAGCATAAAACGGGAACCAGCTGTGGAAGTTGAACAGGTGTGCGGCTTTGCTGTACCGCACTGGTGCGGGTATGAGCGACCCGGTGCCCGCTTCATTATCCTTTCCGGGGGACATCGGCGCTACCGGGGGAATGATGGTGTGCCCAGTTATTCCGGCGGGTCCGGCGGTGGCCGATGTCTTTACTGACGCAATGATGTTTCCGCCTGCAGTGTAGTCAGAAAAGAGCACCTCACCGGCGCTGACCGAAAACCCCGATATGCCGAACCGTGAACCGGTGACCCGTTCCGCCGGACCACCCCCGGCAATGCGGTAGATGTTGTCAGACCCGTCGCCCTGCGCCAGGAAGAAGAGCGTGTCATTGAATATCTCCGCCTGAATGATATCTCTGATGCTCTCCTCCATATTCACCACCCATCTCTTGCCCGTGGGCCTGTACGTTCTTATCCCCTCGCCCTTCCCGCTGAGCGTCACCATGGTCACCTCAGTGCCGTCTGATGACCAGGCGGGACGCTGGAGGATCAGGCTGTCAGGAGGAACGATGTTCATAAGCACTTCGCCGGTGTATGCGTCAAGCAAGACCAGTGAGCAGCGCAGATCAGGCGTGGTTGACACGGCCGCAATGGTATTACCGTCAGGGGAGAGGTCGGGAGCGGTATAGCGACTGCGGTACGTAACCTGGGTTACGGGTCCGTCAGGGAGGTCAAGTCTCTTGATCACCGAGTAGTCACGGTTGTCCCACCTGGGGTCAGTGTGTTGCTCTGACCATACTATCGTGGTGCCGGAACATGAAAAAATATATGGATAGACATATCCGGTGGTGGTCACTGTCATCTCTTTGCCTTTAGCGGGATCGGTAATCACGAACCGCGAGGGGTCAGACAGGGAAGTCCTCAGCGAGATGATCCTTCCGTCAGCCAGCCTCCGTGGAGCGAAGTGGCTGACATAGTCTCTTTTTTTTATGATACTCAGTGGCTGGTAATCCTTAACTCCCTCAGCCATGTTTCCGTTCCATCTCTTTTCGAGTGAGGCGAATGAGGAGTCGAAGAGCCGTTTTTTTGTAAGGCCGGTCTCGCGTCTCAGTGCTGCATTGACCGGGTTGAAAAAATTGCCCGATGAGACCTTTTCCATGACTTTCTCCCACGCGTCCGGGTCTGTTGTGCGCAGATGGTTCATCATCAGGTAGCCGAAGACATAGTGGTCAGGTGTGAAGTTCCTGTATGACCCGGCGAGCATCTTGTCATAGCCGTAAATGCCACCCGGTCTTGCCGCCAGGGCCTTTGCCCCACTGATAAAGGCATTGCTCCGTCCCCTGCCGGAGAGTCCCGTGACCGTCTCGGCATATACGGCATCGCCCTCGAAGGCCCACATCGGTATCTCCACGGCGCTGAGCCCTGCTGCCTGTTCGCCCAGCAGGTACAGCAGCGCCTTTCCCAGTCCCCTGTTGTTGAGTGAACCGAGCTGAAGAACGTGTGCGGTCTCATGCACCACAAGCTGTGATGCGGGATGCATCGGCAGATTGTTCTGGCCGGGAAGAGGGAAGAGTTCCATCCTGCGTGGCGCCCAGCTGACATAGCCGTTGGACTGCATTGAGTGATTATGTATTATAACCGGAATATTCGTCCTGACCCCGGGATAGAGAACCGACAGCTTCTCAAATGATTCCTCCAGCAGGCTGGCATAACGCCCGGCCTCCGCACCGAAGTCATCCGGAAAAATTACCCGGAAATGAGGGGTACGTATCTGCATCCACCTGAGGGAAGAGGGATCCTGCCCGGTATCATAATACTGGGCGCCTGCCCTGGCAATAGCAAGCAGGCTCATTATGAGCAGAATAATTACTCTTTTCATTCAGGGCCGTTTGCTCAAAAATACCAAAATTGGCCGATATCTTCCGGTACACGGCAAAATCTTATTATTTTCGTGCGGTATAAATCTGGAACGGAAACAGAACGGTTATGATAAAGAAATTCAGGCTTTGGGAAAATATTATCGGCTGGGCGGTATTTGCCGTTGCGGCAATCACCTATATGATGACCCTTGAGCCAACCATGAGCCTATGGGACTGCAGTGAGTTCATCGCCTCGTCTTACAAGCTCGAGGTTGGGCACCCGCCCGGGGCACCCTTCTTCATGATCCTCGGAAGGTTTTTTGCCAATTTTGCCGGAGGCGATGTATCAAAGGTGGCCATGATGATAAACGCCATGTCAGGCCTTTTCAGCGCCCTGACAATACTCTTTCTCTTCTGGACAGTCACTCACCTGGCAAGAAGGATCTTCATGAAGCAGGAGTCGGACTACAGCGCCGGCAGGATCATTGCCGTTCTCGGTGCCGGAGTGACCGGAGCACTGGCTTACGCCTTCTCTGACACATTCTGGTTCTCCGCCGTGGAGGGAGAGGTGTATGCAACCTCTTCGCTCTTCACTGCCGTGGTCTTCTGGGCCATGCTGAGATGGGAGGATGCGGCTGACGAGCCTCATGCCGACAGGTGGATCATCCTGATAGCCCTCATGATGGGACTCTCAATAGGTGTCCACCTGCTCAACCTCCTGGCAATACCGGCAATTGTCTTTATCTGGTATTTCCGCAAGTATGAGTTCTCATGGAAGGGATTTGCCACTTCAATAGGCATTTCAGTGCTGCTGCTTGTTATTATCATGTACGGCATCATTCCGGGAATAGTCAGGGTGACCTCGGCATTTGAGCTCTTCTTTGTGAACAGCCTGGGCATGCCGTTCAACAGCGGCATGTATATTCATCTTTTGCTGTTCATTGCCGCCCTCATCCTTTCGGTCTGGTATACATTCACTCACAGTGACGGCAAGACGGGGTTTATGCTTTCTGCTGCAACAATGATCCTCTCAGGGTTATGGCTGCTTACCGGCTCTTTTCTGCTGAACATTGCGATCCTCGCTGCGGTAATTTACGGGGCATGGTATCTGTCCACCCGCCAGAGAGTGGCGTTGAACACTATCATGACGGCGCTGATGGTCATCGTCATCGGCTATTCAAGCTTTGCCGTCATTCTTATACGGTCCACGGCCAATCCGCCGATGAATGAGAACAACCCGTCAAATCCCTTTGCACTTCTCTATTACCTGAACAGGGAGCAGTATGGTCAGCGTCCTCTTTTCCGCGGCCCGTATTACAATGCGCCGGTGACCGATTATGTCAAGGGGAAGCCCACCTATAACCCCGCTGACGGCAGGTATATCATAACAAACCGTCAGACCACCCGCGAGTATGATGAGCGGTTCATGACGGTCTTCCCCAGGATGTGGAGCGACTCTCCTGACCATATCAGGGAGTACGAAAAGTATGTCGGCAAGAAGGGTAAGCCGATACGTGTCAAGGATCCCCAGACAGGTGAGACGACTACCGTGCGTGTGCCCACCTTCGGGCAGAACCTGAGTTTTATGTTCCAGTACCAGCTGGGATTCATGTATTTAAGGTACTTCATGTGGAATTTCAGCGGCAGGCAGAATGACATCCAGAGTACCGGGGGCCCGGTCAACGGCAACTGGATTACGGGGATTGAGTTCCTCGATGCACCGCGGACCGGGTCGGTAAAGGAGATGCCGGATGATATGAAGAATGCTCCGTCACGCAATAAATATTTTCTACTTCCTCTGTTGCTCGGGCTTGTCGGGTTCCTGTGGCACTTCAACCGCGATATCCGCAACTGGTGGATTGTGCTGCTGCTCTTCGTGATGACGGGCATAGCCATCGTCATCTATCTCAACCAGTATCCGAACCAGCCGAGGGAGCGCGACTATGCCTATGCGGCTTCGTTTTACGCCTTTACAATATGGATCGGCCTCGGGGTGCTTGCACTCTTTGAGCTTATCCGGAAGATCACCGGTGAGGCGCCGGCAGCAGTTGTTGCCTCCGTGCTGACCTTTGCCGCCGTGCCGGCGCTTATGGCATCCGAAAACCGGGATGACCATGACCGTTCCGGACGATACCTGGCAAGGGATGTGGCCTTCAACTACCTTAACTCATGCGCGCCCAACGCCATTCTATTCACGGGCGGCGACAATGACACGTTCCCCCTCTGGTATGCCCAGGAGGTGGAAGGGGTACGCACTGACGTGAGGGTCTGCAACCTGATGCTCCTCAATACCGACTGGTACATTGACCAGATGAAATATAAGGCTTACACCTCCGATCCGTTGCCCATCAGCCTGCCGAAGGAGTTATACTACGACGGCGTAAACAACCAGGTTGCCGTCTTTGAACGGGTGAAGGAGCCTGCAACGGCAAAAGAAGTGATGCAGTTCATCACCAGCGGCAGCAAAGTGTCGAAACTGTCAATCTACGGTGAGGATCTGTGGTATATCCCCACTCGCACAGTGCGTATTCCGGTCGATTCCGCGAAGGTAGTGGCCAGCGGTACTGTCAGACCCGAGGATGCAGGTAAGATCGTGCCTTATATCGATATCAACCTCAAGGGTTCCTGGATCATGAAGAACCAGTTGCTGGTTCTTGACATCCTTGCTCATAATGACTGGACCCGGCCGGTCTATTTCGTGGCCGGCCAGCACGAGGACGCGCTGGGGCTGGAGGAGTACTTCCAGCTTGAAGGCCTGGCATACAGGCTTGTTCCCATAAAGGGAGTGAACAAAAGCTGGTTTGAATACGGCAGCATGGATACGGATATACTTTATGAGAATATGATGAACAGGTTCACCTGGACCGGGTCATCAGATCCGGATGTCTATATTGATTACTATCATAACCGCACCCTCACCGTTGTAAGGGCGCGCCTCAACTATGCAAAGCTTGCAAAACAGCTTGCCGCTGAGGGAGACTCTGCCAGGGCATCTCAGGTCATTAACAGGTGCCTTGAACTCTTCCCCGTTTCAAAGCTGGGATATGATTTCTACTTCAGTGATATAATCGCAGCATGCTTTGCTGCCGGTGAGAGGGATAAGGCGAAGGAGCTGTCATCAGGGTTAGCGGATTACTATTATGACCGTGCTGGTTATATTCTTGATCAGAAACCGTCAGTGGCTATGTATGCCGAAGCAGAGATAGCCAACGGACTGCAGATGATGATTCAGGCTGCGCGTCTTTGCTTTGACAACGGTGAAACGGACCTTGCAGAGGAGATAAATGTGAAATACAACGAGCTCTATTCCAGGTATGGGGGTATGTATCAGTAAGGAAATCAGGCAACAGGCAGTTGGCATTAGGCAATAGTGAAGAATTGGCTGCTGGAACAAAAGCATGACACACACCTGACCTTAGCCGGAAATCAAAAATATCTGTTGGTTGCTGAAGACTGTTGTTTGACTGACACTACTGCCTATCGCCTCTTGCCTGCTGCCTGGCAAGATCAGTCGTACATCTGGTACGCCGGCCTGGGGGCCAGGTATTTTTCAATTATCATGTAGATCTTGTCCGGAAAGACAGGCTTTAGGTTATACTCGGTACATCCTGCTATATATGCCTCATTTTTTGTCTGTTCCGAGTAATATGCAGTGATGAGTATCACCGGAGCGGACCGGTTTACCTGGCGGAAAGCCCTGGTGCATTCAATGCCGTTAACAAGAGGAACGAGAAAATCCATGAAGACAAGGTCGAAGTGCACCCTGCCGACTGTAATGGCATCTACAAACTCTTTTCCGTTGCGGTAGACTGAAACCTCTGCGCCGGTCTCCCTGAGAAGGGTCTCGTAATACCTCAGTGATGCAGCATCGTCCTCAACGATGGCTATCCGTTTGCCTGTTATGTTAAGCATTTCTATAAAGTGAACCCGGGGTTAATGATCCGAACTCAGTGTAAAGATATCCGGCGAGGAATAGCAAGATTAAACAATTTTGCCTCAAATGTCAACCTTGGTAACAACTTATTAACAACAACTTTTAAACAGGATATAAGATTGTGTCTGACAGTCATATAATGAGCTTCAGGCTTTTTTCAGCGACACTCCCAGTAGGTGGTTACCCCTCCGCTTGTTGTTGGCGGGATTCTCTTAATGTCAACAAGGTCCTGGCCACAGTACTCCGCTTCGGTGCCCCAGGCAATCGGATGTTCGTTTTCATATGAAACCGTCTGGCAGACCTGGCACCCGTCACCCAGGATCTCGCATGAATTGAAGAGGCAGGTGATCAGGATCAGAGAGATGGCGTACAGAAGCTTTCTCATAGCTGGCATTTATGACATAACGACAAAGGTAATCAAATAGTATTGGTGCTGCAGTGCAGCATTTTTTATAAATTAGAGTCATTATTGTGAATTTGAGTAAACCTTAATTTTTCATATCATGGAAGAGAATGCCACATCACCCACAGTGGTGACCGTTGAAGAGAACAGGATGAAGAAGCATGTCAATATTGCTGCCATCCTCCAGATTGTATTTGGCTCGATACTGGCGCTTGCCGCGATGGCCATTGCATTTGCCTTCGCGTTTGTCGATCAGTTTGTTGATGATCCCACGGCACTAAAGGTACTCGGTATCGTAGGAACCCCGATGGTGGTTCTGTTTCTGCTCTTTGGCGGAGCTATGATAGCCGGCGGTGTGGGACTCTTCTACTGCAAGCCATGGGCCAGGATTCTGACCCTTGTAATGGCAGCAATGGGCCTTCTGAACGTACCTATTGGCACCCTCAAGGGAGTCTATATTATATGGGTCCTGGTGCAGTCGGAGACAGTATCCCTGTTTGAAAAGGGGTGCCCGAACGGTAAGGTGTCGGTCTGAATCATCAACTCAGCCTCCGGGCAGACAAAATGATTATTTTTGTTGTCTAACCATCAAGGTCATGGCAGACGACAAGAAGATCATTTTTTCCATGTTCAGGGTAAGCAAGAGCTACCCTCCCCACAAACAGGTAATAAAGGACATATCCCTCTCATTTTTTCTCGGGGCCAAGATTGGTATAATCGGTCTTAACGGCTCGGGTAAATCGACATTGCTGAGGATTATAGCAGGCATTGAGAAGGAGTACCAGGGAGAGGTTGTCTTCTCTCCGGGTTACACGGTGGGGCACCTTCCGCAGGATCCCCTGCTCGATGAGAGCCGCACCGTCAGGGAGATAGTGGAGGAGGGAGCTGCCGGGGTGGTCGCGGTGATGAAGGAGTATGAAGAGATAAACCTTCGTTTTGGTGAGCCGGAGGTATATGAGAATCCTGACATAATGGAGAAACTGATGGCGAGGCAGGCGGTGCTCCAGGAGAAGATTGAGGTCCTGGACGGGTGGAATCTCGAACACCGGCTGGAACGCGCCATGGATGCACTGAACTGTCCCGCCCCATCTACTCCTGTTAATATCCTTTCCGGAGGTGAACGCCGCCGTGTGGCGCTCTGCCGGCTGTTGCTCCTTGAGCCCGATGTGCTGCTGCTCGACGAGCCCACCAACCACCTCGATGCAGAGAGCGTTCAATGGCTCGAGACACACCTCAGACAATACAAGGGGACCGTCATATGTATCACGCATGACAGGTATTTCCTTGACAATGTGGCAGGATGGATCCTGGAGCTTGACCGCGGTGAAGGTATACCGTGGAAGGGCAACTACTCATCGTGGCTGGAGCAGAAGGCCAAAAGGCTGGAGCTGGAGGAGAAGGGCAGCGTCAGGCGCCGCAAGACACTCGAGCGGGAGCTTGAATGGGTTCGCATGTCGCCAAAGGCAAGACATGCCAAGGCGAAAGCCCGCCTGAGCGCCTATGAGAATCTGCTCAACCAGGATGTGAAGCAGAAGGAGGACAAACTGGAGATATTCATACCCAATGGTCCGAGGCTGGGTGATAAGGTAATAAATGCCCGCGGCGTTACCAAGGCCTTCGGCGACAAGATACTGTTTGAAGGCCTGGATTTCAGCCTGCCGCCCAACGGCATTGTAGGGGTAATCGGCCCCAACGGTGCAGGAAAGACCACCCTGTTCCGCATGATCATGGGACAGGAGAAGACTGACAGTGGCACCTTCGTGGTGGGAGAGACGGTGACTCTCGGATATGTTGATCAGGCCCATGCCTCCATTGACCCGAAGAAGAGCGTCTATGAGGTTATTTCGGGAGGTGTTGAAGAGGTAATGGTTGGCAACAGGCCCGTAAATGCCAGGGCTTACGCCGCCCGCTTCAACTTCACCGGTGCCGACCAGGAGAAGAAGTGCGGTGTCCTCTCCGGAGGGGAGCGCAACAGGCTGCATCTCGCCCTCACGCTTAAGAGCGGCGCCAACGTCCTGCTGCTCGACGAACCCACAAATGACATCGACGTCAATACCCTCCGTGCCCTTGAGGAGGGGCTGGATAACTTCGCGGGATGCGCTGTTATCATATCGCATGACCGCTGGTTCCTTGACCGTGTTGCAACACATATCCTTGCGTTTGAGGGTGACTCAAAGGTGGTGTGGTTTGAGGGAAGTTTTTCAGAGTATGATGAGAATTACCGCAAACGCACGGGTAATGTTGGTCCGGTAAGGTTCAGGTATAAAAAGCTGTCCTGAGCGGCAGAAATAATCCGGTTTGAGGCGGGGTGAAATCATGGCACCGTTTTTGATCGTTTCGGAATTATATTTGTTATGTTTAACTGACAATAATTAAAACTTTTACTGTCATGAAGAATTCCATACCCGGAGTTGCCGCACTGCTTGCAGTACTGCTGATCCCTGCAGGCCTAAGTGCCCAGGCAGACAGCCTTGAGAACCTGCCCAACCTGCTTTTACCCCGTTTCACAAACAGCCTCGTCAAGCTGAAATCTGGCGAAAAAAAGAGAGCTGTGCTGAACTACAATCTGATTGATCAGGAGATGGTCTTCATGCAGAGGGATCAGTTTTATGTGCTCGACGACCCGCAGCTGATTGATACGGTTTATATGGCAAACAGGACATTTGTCCCGTTTGAAAAGGGCTTTTACGAACTGGCAACTACCGGTCCGGCAACCCTGTTCATACAGCACAAGGCCTATGCTGAATCAATGGGAGTTCCCACCGCCTTTGGCGCGAGATCACAGACAACCAGCTACAACTATGTGAAAATGATCTTTGGCGGCAACGGCGCAATTAACCTGAGGTTTCCTGACGAATTCGGCATAGTTGATGATACCGGATACTGGATACTAAAAGAAGGTGTTATGCTCAACTTTAACAACAAGCGTCAGTTTCTCAATATCTTTCCCGATAAAAAGAAGGAACTTGACAAATACATCCGTGATAACAGCATTGATTTCGGGAGCTACACGAGTGTAACAGGGCTTGTAGAATATTGCAATAAGATCTACTCGGAATAGTGATGTCCGCCATTTGAGATTTAGCTGACAGGCAGGAAATTAAAAAGGAGGGAAACGTGAAGCTTCCCTCCTTTTTACATAAGATCTATCGGAGCTTTATGGTCTAGGGCCTACATATGTAAATTGCTCCTTAATGAGGGCTCTTCTGACGGGAGTAACGTTTTGCTGAGTGAAGTAAAACGCTACATCAAGGCTCCGGTCAGCATTATTAAACTTGTTCGGGGCCTCGCCCACAGCAACTTCAGAGTTACGTGCCCTTGGCAATGGGTCAAGTATGGAGTTGGGCACACCAATCAGATTATCATTGACGTCAAACTCGAAATAAGGGGCCCAGGCGCCGAAATAGCTTAACCCGCCTCCTGCATCGAAGATGTAAAACCCGAGTTCGTCGTAATCTACATCATACCTGTCAACGGTATACTGGCCAGTGGTTATAAGGTGGAACGTCTTTGGATAAGTACCGCTCCATGCAGAATTGATATAATCCACGAATGTACCTTCAACGGTATAGACGCCGTCATACTTGTTTCTTGCCAGGATCCTCATAATCTTGGTCCCGAAGTTGCCGCTTACAACAACTCCGTTGGTTGCGGATGCAATCTTGACGGGGATTACATAGAATTTGGACACTATGTCCGGCACTTTTGACGCATCAATGCTTATAACCCAGTCAGTTTCAAGCTCCCCTGCAGGAATGGTAACGTCATAGCCGGGAATTGTGAGCCCTGCAAGTGGCACTGGCAAGGCAGCAGCGTCTCCGGTGAGTCCTCTTGCCGCATTGTAGGCTGTAACAAGCGCGTTATCAAGTGCCAGAGTAATAGTAGTGGCCTTGTCAAGTGGTTTGGCCACTGCAATTGCAACCCGGAATTTAAGTTCCAGAGGTTTGGTAGGGTCAATGATTTCCCGGTTGACTGTACCGGTGGCTGCACTGGGGGCTTCAGACAGTTCCGCAATTGCAGGTGAGCCCGAAAAATCTCCCATGAAGTCTTCCAGGTCATTCAGACACGATGTAAGTGACAGTGTCGCAGTGACCAGAAGAGCAGTGAAAATTATTCTTATTTTTTTCATCTGTGATCAGTTTTGTAGGGTTAATATGTGATAGTCTTGGGTGCATTATCCCAGAATACCCTGGCATCGAACGGATAGCTGTCGGTTGTGAAGGGTACACCCTGAGCATCAACAGCAGCCTGTGCGTTCACCTTGTTCAGTGTAAATTCCTGAATAGGATACGGGAACAATCTGGGTATCTGCCTGCGGATAATTCCTGAGGGATAATAGCTCAGCATCTCGTTTTCCTGATCATACTCAACATCATCGGGCTTTTTGGGATTGGGTAATCCGGTCCTGCGGTAATCACAGTATGACTCGAACGTATTGACAAAGTAGTTGGCAATATACTTCTGAATGATAATCTTCTTTACTTTCTGATCCAGCGGCAGACCTCCATCCCAGGCAACAGCCGTACTGAGGAGATACTCATCAACAAGAAAATCAGGATCTGTGTTAGGCACTTTCGCAGCAGTCATTGAAGCCTTGATACCATTTTCATATTGTATTCCTGCATCACCGGAGAGAATTCCCCTGGCAATAGCTTCAGCCTGAAGGAAACATGCCTCGGCATAAGTGAAAACCTTTACCCTGTCGAGCGCACCGTTACCTGTTTTTGTTGATCCTTCCGCGCTGCCGTCAGCTGCAATAGGCACCCATGAATAACCTGCTGCAACAGTTGTATTCGGCTGAACAACCAGGTCGCCGTCAGTACCAAGCCTGATTGAAATAAGCGAACCGGCAGGTACTGCAGAAACACCAGGCTGGAAATACTGTCTCAGCCTCGGATCATCGTAGGATGATAGCTTTTCATGAAAATACGCATTCAGGGCATACTGGGTATTTGCGGTAGTTGCAACACCGTCATATGATTTTCCGAAGGTATTCCAGAGTGGATTCGTTTTGCCCGATGAAGCGGAGTATCCCGGACTGAGAGTAGCATCAGCAGTGATGAATCCGTGGCTGGCTGTGCCGCTCATGAGAGAAGCAAGCTCAGTGTTGGATTTCACGTTCGTCATCCTCATCACAAGTCTGAGTTTGAGTGTGTTGGCAAGCTGCTTCCATTTTGCGAAATCGCCTCCGAACATTACATCACTTGCGTTCTTGAATGAATAATCAGCGCTTGTTGCACCATAGGGTGTTGTGGTCTTCCTGTTAAATATGGCAATTGCAGTGTCAAGCCTCACTATCAGATCGGCATAGATTTCCGCGTCGTCATCATAAACAGGGGTAAGCGTGACTCCGGGGGAGTTGGCCTCTTTATAAGGCACATCACCGTAGAGGTCTACCAGGCGTGCAAAATACCATGCATCAACCACATGTGTTATTGCAGGATAAATGAAGTTAGTCCCGCTGTTCTCACGTATGAATTTTGTATCTGTAAGGACATCTATATAATATCCGTCAAACGGTCCGGGGTAGAATGAACTGGTTACTTCATATTTTTTTGTGGTATACCAGCCAGACCAGCCTCCCGCATGAGCCCAGTAGCCCATCCATGCACCGGTGGTAGTGGCAAAATCATTTACCTGTGCTCCCCAGGTTTTAAGAACCCCCGGAAGGACCAGATCAGGTGTGGCGGACGTAGCGTCATTCGGATTGTAGTTCACATCAAGCCAGTTTTCACAGCCTGTTGAACCGATGACCGCCAGTGTGATAAGGATTATAATTAACTTTTTCATATTCTGAATCTTTCGTTGGTGTGTTAATACTTTTAGAAGGTCAGAGTGACGTTTAAGCCGTAGGACCTTGTTGCCGGTGTCTGGTTACTTGAAGAAAAACCTACGGCGTTGGCGTTGACGCCACTTGCGGAATAATCGATGAACTCAGGGTCAGCGTAGATATTATTCTTCGGCAGGAACATGAAGAGATTCCTTCCGACAAATCCGATCCTGATGCCGGATATACTGTTCCTGGCAAATCCAAGGACAGAAGCAGGAACATCATATGCAAGTGAAAGCTCTCTGATCTTCCATACACTGGCGCTGTTAACCGAATAGTAGCTGAGTGACCTCATTGTGTTTGTCCAGAAAGCAACTCCGCCTTCCTGAACCGTTATATTGGTATTCTCCACATATACGGGGTTTTCAGCTGTTCCGGTATTGATGACCGAATTGGGGAACACAAACCTCTCGCGGCCATTGGATGCTGAGAGAGCACCGATGCCGGTGAAGAGCAGGTCGTAATAAAGATCGCTACGGAATACATGTCCGCCCCTGTAGTCAGCGCTTCCTGCCAGTGTGAATCCTTTCCAGCTGAGTGAGGTCTGAAGGCCTATCAGATGCTTTGGCGTGGTCTGTCCTCTCGGGTAAGTAATCGGGTCGATGGACGGCATTCCGGTTACTGCATCCACTATCACGCGGCCCTGCGGATCCTGATAGAACCTTGTCACCTTGTTATACGGGAAAGGAAGATCTTTTATAGCATAAACGTAGTTTCCCAGGGAAATCTCTTCCAGTTCGCCTGCAAGCGAAAGAACCTCGCTGTACCAGTAAGCGTAGTTGGCTGATATATCCCAGTTCCAGTCGGATGTTGCAACCGGAGTGGCTTTCAGTTCAAACTCAAACCCCCTGTTGAGCATCTCACCGGCATTAATCTTGGATGAAGAGTACCCGGATGCCCTTGAGACGTTCATATCAACAGTCTGGTTGGTTGTATTGGTTTGGTAAACAGTGAAGTTTGTGCTTATTCTTTCATCAAGGAAGCTAAGGTCAAGACCAAGCTCCTTTGAAAGTGTAAATTCGGGCTTCAGGTACCTGTAGTTCAGGCCGTTGGCAACCGTATATGCCGAAAGGCTTCCGAACGGGAAGTCCCCTGCTGTACCGAAGAGGTTCTCGAGCGAGTAGTTGCTGATGTTGATTGAACCGACCTTTGATACACCACCCCTCAGTTTGGCATAGGTGAGAATGTTGCTCTTCAGCCCGGGTATCAACTCGGTAAGGATTACGGATGCATCTATAGCAGGGTAGAAGAATGACCACTGCGACTTGTCGAGAAGCGAGTTCCAGTCATTCCTTCCTGAAGCATGCAGGTAAGCCTTGTTCTTGTAGCCGAAGGTAATGTCACCGAAGACACCCATCTGCCTCTGCTGTGACCAGCTCTCGGCTCCGCCGAGTTCACCGACCCTGTTCTTCACATTGAAGAAATTAGCAATCTCCAGGGCGTTTGCCGTCAGGGAGGCAGATCTTGAATAGCTGTCCCTGGTTGTTACACCGGCAACTGTCCTGACGGTAAAGTCAGCGAACTTATTGTTCGAAGTTAAGATGAAGTCATTTGTCCAGCGCCATCCGAACTCGATTCCGGTGTTCATTGACGAGTTGACATCAGCACGGCTAATGCTTCGCCCATACTGCGTATACATTGCGTGGCCGTATGGACTGTAATCCTTGAAGTACTGCCTGTTCTCGTAATAGTTTGTATTGGGAGCTATAGCCGTTCTTGCCTGTATGGTAAGCCATTTGGTGAGCTTCTGCGAAAGGTCAATTACTGCCGTTACGTAATCATTTCTCCCTATGCGCCTCTGGTTTGCCAGTTCTTCGTAGGGGTTCTCATAATAGGCATTGTAAAAATGGTCAATGTCGGCCCAGTTGGTTTTCCTGCTGCCGTCAGGATTGGTAAGCACTGCATTCCAGTCTTCAAAATCAGTCAGGGGGATATGCATGGGGGTGTTCAATACGTTCCAGTAGACATTTGAATTGGATGTCTCCTGGGTGCGCAGGGTATAGTTGAAGTTGAACGCCGCCATAAAGCCCTTGTACTGCTTGGTTCCGTTGAGTCTTATGATATCACGCCTTGCCTCATCACCGGGAACCACACCTTTTATTAAAACATCCTGTACAGAAAGGAAGAGGGTGCCGGTTTCGTTCCCCGAAGAGAAGGAGAGGTCATTCTGGATAGTAATGCCTGTATCCCAGAAATTGTATTTCTCTCTTGGTTTTGGTGAATAGTTTGTGGTAAGGCTGTCACCGTTCTCATCCCAGAGTCCTATTCTGACAAGACTGTCGTCGAATTCAGGACCCCAGCACTGGTTTTCAAATGCTTCATATATAGGATTCCCAAATACGTCTGCCGATGAGCCTGAACCGAAACGGTCCTGCATCTCGGGGAAGTAGGCTACCTTATCAAGGGTTGTTGTATTACTGAAGATGATCTGGGTTTTGTCTTTCGATCCGGTCTTCGTAGTCACAACGATAACGCCGTTAGCAGCTTCTGATCCGTAAAGAGCAGCAGCGTTGGCGCCCTTGAGAATGTTTATGCTCTCCATATCATTGGGGTTGAGAGTCTGCAGGTAAGCAAGGTTCACAGGAACACCGTCGAGAACGAGGAGTGCCTGGTTGTTACCAAGGAATGAACGGTTACCCCTGAGGACCACCCTTACATCAGGGCTGACTGAGGAGTTTACGGTGTTGATCTGGAGCCCGGCAACCTTTCCTGAAAGAGCTGATGCAGCACTTATAGGCCTGGCCTGGGTGATCATAGCCGATTCAACCTGAGTAATGGCGGATCCGATTTCACCGGCATTTCGCTTAATACCAAATGCCGATACTACAACCTCCTGCAACCCGAGTAATTCGGATTCCATGGTTACAGTGATAACAGATCTGCCTGAGATTTCAACTTCCTGCTTTTTCATCCCGATGTAGGAGAAAACGAGGGTTGTGGCGTTTTGGGGTACCTGAAGTGAGTACATCCCGTTAGCGTCAGTGATTGTTCCGATGGTTGTTCCCAGTACCTGGACAGTGACTCCTGGCATGGGACCCTCACCTTCAACCGCTGAGGTAACTGTACCCGTAATCACCCTCGTCTGAGCCGACAGGCTTGCCACTCCCGCGAACAGAATTAGGGCAATAGAAATAAATAGTTTCTTCATATGAGTATAGGTTTAGGTTAACAGGCTAAAGATATATTTTTTTTAAAAACAAATATCACCACTCCTGAACAAGCAAAAAAACCATGCTGCAGATTCTCTATTGTCCACTCTGTGGGGTTTCTGGGAAGATTTAAATAATAATAATAAAAATTTTGCAACCTTCCGGGGGGCCGGATAATGCTCCTGGCAGGTACATTTAGCAAGCAATTCATGGCAAGACAGGTCATATTTATTATAAAAATCATTTTAGTTCGACTGTTACTTTGAAAACAGTAAATTCGCTGTTCAGCAGCGTAGTGGTTTTCCGGATAACATAACCGCCGTTGCACAGAACCTGAACAAACTACAAGACAACGATTTATAATGGCAACACGCAGGCAATTCATCAGGATCTCAGCGATGGGAGCGGGAGCTGTCATGGCCGGTGCCGCCGGCATCAGGCTCCTCGGCTCCGGTCTCACTGACGGTCAGAAGGCCACCCTGGCCGCCCTGACTGGCCGGACACCCACATACTGCGAAGTATGTTTCTGGAAGTGCGCCGGTTGGGTCTACAGGGACGAGAAGGGATCGATAAAGAAGATCATCGGCAACAGTGAGGACCAGAACTGCAACGGCCGCTTCTGTCCGCGCGGCACCGGCGGTGTGGGGATGTACCACGACGAGGACCGGCTCCGCAAGCCTCTGATACGAACCGACGACCGAGGCACCCAGAGCTTCCGTGAAGCCACCTGGGAAGAGGCTTTTGATTACATTGCCGAAAAGATAAAAGTGATCTCCGCAGAACACGGCCCGGAGTGCATCGCTCTTTTCACCCACGGCTCGGGCGGTAAGTATTTCTCAACCCTTCTGCGTGCCCTCGGATCACCTCATATAGCTGCGCCATCCTATGCACAGTGCCGCGGACCGCGCGAGGTGGCTTTTCAGGCTACATTCGGGGAAGCATTGGACAGCCCGGAGCCTCTTGATATCCGAGATACAAAGTGCCTTGTCCTGATCGGAAGCCACCTGGGTGAGAACATGCATAACGGACAGGTTCAGGAGATGTCTGACGCCATTGACAAGGGAGCCACCATCATAACCGTTGACCCGCGCTTCTCCACCGCCGCGGGCAAGTCAAAATACTGGTTGCCGATAAAACCGGCAACCGACCTGGCCCTTCTGCTGGCATGGATCAATGTCATCATCAGCGAGGAGCTTTACGACAAACCTTATGTGGAGAAATATACCTACGGGTTTGAGTACCTGAAGGAGCATGTGAAAAACATGACCCCTGAATGGGCTTACGGCATTACTACAATTGATCCCACAGTCATTCGCGAGACTGCCCGTGAAATGGCCAATGCCGCACCGGCTGTCATTGTGCATCCCGGTCGCCATGTCACGTGGTACGGCGATGACACTCAGCGCCTGAGGGCCGTGGCAATACTTAACGCCCTGCTGGGCTCCTGGGGTCGCAGGGGCGGATTCTTCCGCACCGAGACCTTCGCACTGCCTGAGCCGCCTCACCCTGCATATCCAACACCAAAGAGAACATGGAGGACAGAGTTTCCGGATCTCTACAAGCTGGCTGACACGGTGCTGGCCAACGGCGTCTGTGACGCCACTGTTCCTGACCCGAGCCGCAACTGTAAGTTCCAGGCATGGATTGTCAACGGCACTAACCTGATGGAGACCCTACCCAACCAGGAGAACACCCTTAAGGCCATCCAGGCCCTTCAGCTGCTCGTGGTCGTTGATACAATGCCCATGGAGATTACAGGCTGGGCTGACGTGGTGTTGCCCGAGTGCACTTACCTCGAGAGGTATGATGATCTCCGGGTCGGGCCGCACAGAAAGCCCCAGATAGCTCTCAGGTCCCCGGCTGCCGAACCCTCCTATGACACCAAACCGGCCTTTTATATGGCCAGGGAACTGGCAAAAAGGCTGGGAGTGATTGAATACTTTCCTTTTGAGAAGATGGAGGATCAGCTCGACTGGCAGCTGAAGCAGGTGGGAAGCAGCCTCGATGAGATGAAAAAGATAGGGGTCAAGACCTTTGACCGCACTGCCGACGATCTTTATTTCTATCCTGATGAGAATGTAGAGTTCTATACGGCTACCGGAAAGATAGAACTCTATTCAACGGCACTGGAAGGAGCAGGCTTCGATCCAATGCCAAAGTATACTGCTCACGAGGAGCCGCCGGCAGGCTTTTACCGCCTCAATTACGGCAGGGCTCCGATGCATACATTCAGCCGCACTTCCAATAATCCCAACCTGACCGACCTGATGGATGAAAACAGCGTGTGGGTCAACCCGCGTGTGGCAAAAGAGTGGGGACTGAGCACCGGACAATACGTTCACCTGGTAAACCAGGATGGCAAGCGGTCAGAGTTCCCGATAAAAGTGAGGGTGACGGAGCGTATCCGCTGGGACTCTGTCTACATGGTTCACGGATTTGGCCACCAGGAAAAGAAACTTCGACGATGTTACGGGAAGGGGGCCAGCGACACAAACCTCATCACCAAAGTGCTTGTCGACCCCCTCATGGGAGGCACAGGCATGCGTGGCAACTTCGTGACCTTTGTCACTGATCTGGCCGGAGAGGAGGTGGTATCATGAGATACGCAATGGCTGTTGATACCAAAAAGTGCGTCGGATGCAGTGACTGTGTCGTGGCATGCCAGACGGAGAACAATGTGCCTATCGGTTTCTGCCGCGACTGGGTGGTGGAGGTGACGGATGGCACATACCCCCAGCTTGAGATCGAGCTGCGGTCGGAGAGGTGCAACCACTGCGCCAACGCGCCGTGTGTAAGATGTTGTCCTACCGGGGCAAGCCATATAGTCGAGGGCGGAATCGTGCTTGTCAAACCGAATAAGTGCATTGGCTGCGGGGCATGCATTGCCTCATGTCCCTATGACGCCCGATACCCCCATCCCAAAGGTTATGTTGATAAGTGCACCTTCTGCATTCACAGGGTGAAGGAGGGAATGAAACCAGCATGCGTGGCAGTATGCCCTACCAAATGCATGTACTTCGGTGATCTTGATGACCCGAACAGCGAGGTGAGCGTTATTCTTAAAAAACGCAAGTCAAAGACACTCATCCCCGAAGCCGGGACCCAACCGCAGTTATATTTTCTAATCTGAGCAGACGATGAACGAAGAGCTTATTATCAGCGGTAGAGAGAACCTGATGGTTGACCCGCAACTGCATATATGGCACTGGCCCATCCCGTTGTACCTTTTCCTTGGTGGACTGGCTGCCGGGGTGCTGTTTTTTGCTGCACTCTATTATCTGCTGGGGAAGGAAGAGCAGTACCGCGCCGCCGTGCGCCGGGTGCCGTTTATTGCCCCGGTAGCGCTTGTTCTGGGCCTGGCAGCCCTCTTTTATGACCTTAACCATAAAGCCTTTTTCTGGCAGCTGTACACTACTATCAGGATACAGTCGCCAATGTCATGGGGCGCATGGACCCTGCTTGTAATCACTACCGCCTCATTCATCTGGTGCGCACTTCACATCAGGGAGTTTTTCCCCAGATGGGACTGGAAGTACAAATGGCTGAAGGATATAGAGGTTTTCTTCAACAAGAATAAGAAACCACTTGCATGGGTGATCCTGATCTTTGCAATCATCACAGGTGTTTATACCGGGATCCTGCTGTCAGCCTTCAATGCCAGGCCGCTGTGGAACACTTCCGTGCTCGGACCTCTTTTCCTGGCCTCAGGGCTGTCAGCCGGCGCCGCGTCAATAGTGCTGGCATCCAAAAACAGGGAGGAGAGACTGCTATTTACAAAAATCGACCTAATCATTCTCGGCACGGAACTTTTCCTGATTGTGCATATGTTCATGGGTTTCCTCGCAAGCACACAGGTGCAGCAGGAAGCCGCTCAGCTATTTCTGGGCGGACCCTATACAATGGTCTTCTGGATCTTCGTGGTTGTACTGGGCATTATCATCCCGGGGGTGCTTGACCTGATGGAGCTGTGGGGTAAACATATACCTGCACTGATCCCCGGGGTGCTTGTTCTCATGGGCAGTTTCGCCTTCCGTTTTGTATTTGTCTTTGCCGGCCAGGTGAGCCGCTGGTTATACTGATCACAATAAAACACATAACAATATGAGCAATACTACAACAAATGAGAGGAGCAGGAGATACCTCAACCCCTACCTGGGCGGTGTCCTTCTGGGCCTCGTTCTGCTTGCCTCCAATTTTATTTCAGGCAGAGGCCTGGGAGCCAGCGGGGCGGTAAAGAGTGTCGTAGCCACGACAATAGAAGCGGTTGACAAGGATGCGGTAAACACTATGCCCTTCATGGCCGAGTATGCGGAGTCACACAGCGGCAGCCCCATGAGATCATGGCTTGTTTTCGAGATGCTGGGCGTTCTCGTGGGAGGATTTCTCTCGGGGGCCATTGCCGGGAGGCTGAAGCTTAAGGTTGAGCATTCGCCGAAGATAACCTCAAAGCGCAGGCTGATATTTGCACTTGCCGGAGGGACCCTCTTCGGCCTTGGTTCGCAGCTCGGGCGCGGATGCACAAGCGGCTCCGCACTGAGCGGAATGGCTGTGCTCTCACTCGGTGGCTTCGTGACCATGATGGCTATATTCGGCACTGCCTTCGCACTGGCATATTTCTTCAGGAGAAACTGGATCTAAACAAAAGGAGAAAACAATGGGACCATTAGCACCATACGAAATTATCTCGGAGAACACCAACTTTCTCCTCGCATTCTTCATAGGCATCGGATTCGGCTGGGTACTCGAGAGCTCCGGCTTCTCGTCGAGCCGCAAACTGGCTGGCATCTTTTACGGTTATGACGCCGTGGTTTTGAAGGTCTTCTTCACCGGCGCAATTACATGCATGCTCGGGCTGCTCTTCATGAGCCTGTTCGGCTGGGTGGATCTTGATCTGGTTTATGTCAACCCGACATATCTCACTTCAGCCATCGTTGGCGGAGTGATAATGGGAGCCGGCTTCATAATGGGCGGTTTCTGCCCGGGCACCAGCTTCTGCGGTGCGGCCATCGGGAAGATTGACGCCATGGTTTTCGTCGCCGGGCTCTTCCTGGGCGTTTATGGCTTCGCCTTCACATACGGATGGTGGGAGAAGCTCTATTTCGCAAAATATCTCGGCGAACCGAAAGTCAGCGAAAAGCTTGGCATGTCAGACGGCCTCTTCGGCCTGTTCATGATAATTGCCGCAATAGGTATGTTTGCTGTTGCCGAGTGGGCTGAGAAAAAATTCCCGAGAGAGGAATACTAGGCAAACAGTGATCGGAATGAACATTGCATTGCATATTAAGGTTATATAATAAACAACGAAAAATCATAAAGATGAAACCGCTTAAATTACTTGCATTTTTTGTGATCCCGCTGGGAATAATCATCGCCGCCGTACCGCCTGACAGGGTGAAGCATTTCAGGCTTACAGCCGACGAGCTCCTTCAGGAGGCCGGCGCAGGGGTACAGTTCGTCTCCCCGGATGTGGTTGCTGACATGCTCGTTCAGAAGGATCCCTCTCTGCGGCTCATTGATGTCCGTACCCCGGAGGAGTTTGAAGCCTACAGCATGCCCGGCGCCATTAATATACCGCTTAGCAACCTGCTTGCTGAGGAGTACACTGACATTCTGAACCAGGATGCTTATATGAACGTCCTGTATTCCAACGGTTCGGTATATGCCAACCAGGCCTGGATGATCGCCAGACAGCTCGGCTATGAAAATAATTTTGTACTCGAAGGCGGTCTGAACTACTGGTTCGGAAACATTCTTTCAGCACAGGCGCCCTCGCAGACCAGTCCGGATGAGGAGTTTGCGTTATATGACTTCCGTAAGAGTGCTGCCGCCGCACTTGGCGGAGG
>DHGW01000081.1 GCA_002402965.1 Bacteroidales bacterium UBA4788 | reverse complement strand
ACCGCCGTATGTCTCACCAGCGAGGAGGGATCTGTTAACGCCCGCTCCACGGCACGGTTACTCTCAATGGTGTTGAACCGGCCCAGGAACCTGACCGCCGTCGCCCTCACCATCAGCGGAAAGAGCTCATTCTCCGAATAAAGTATCAGATCAGAAATAACGGTCCGGTCTCCTTTTTCCGCAGCCGCGAAGGTCTCTCCGTAGTGCGGCCTCGTGCGCTCACCGTACCATTTCAGGATGTAACTCTGAGACCATGCTGTGCTTTTATCCTTGTGACAGGCGTTGCAGGCGTTGGGAGCGCCTGTCTTTGCCGTCAGATCAGGGCGGGGTATCCTGAAGCTGTGATCACGGCGGTAGTCGTTGCCCATGTAATACCCTCCGGTCATGTGGCAGTTGACGCACTGTGCACCGCTACCCTCAACATATTTTGGTTCTCCGCGATTGCTGAGCCGCTTGATGTTGGAGACACCGGGGACTCTGGTATTTCCCGCTTCTCCCTGGTCATCCTGGCGGTCAGGGCTAGGAAATCCTGCACTACCTGCAGCTGCTCTGACACTCTCACAGCCGGCCACAATTCCCGGATCCAACTTATGAAAGTGATGCTTCGGAGTGTCATAGATATCCGGCCGGTGGCACTGGAGACAGAGCCTGTTGTCAGTTTCAATGGTTTTGGCAGAGTGCGAGTCATGGCAGTCGCTGCACATTACATCCTGCTCAAACATCCTGCTCTGGGTGAATGAACCGTACTCATAGACTTCGTCGAGTATCTGCCCGTCAACATGATACAGTGGCTGTGCCGTCAGCATCGGGATCATGTAGTTGAGCAGGTCACTGTTGTCATCGGTATAGTCACCAAGAATCGCTCTGCGTGAGTGACATCGTGCGCAAACGTTAAGAAGCTCCCCGTTTGTCAGGTCACGGGTTCGGACAATCAGTCCTGTGTTGACTTCCGCCGGCCTCGAGCCCTCTGGCAGTGCGGCCCAGACCAGATGCTCCGAGGAGGGACCGTGGCACGCCTCGCAGCTCACATCGATCTCCGACCAGGTGGTGTTGTATGTTTTGGTGACAGGATGATAGTTCTTCTTCAGGTTGGTTGAGTGGCAGTCGGCGCACATGCCGTTCCAGTTCTGTGCCTGCCGTGTCCAGTGCAGCCAGTTGCCGGGCCCCACCTCCTCATCAGTATATACAGTGTCACCCAGGTGGAACCACTTTCCCTGCTCCGTATCCCATGCTATCGGAAGGCACTGAAGGCGTCCCCCGTCGAACGGCACGAGGTACTGCTGCAGGGGGGTGTATCCGAAGGTATATGCGACTTCGAAATCTTCGAAGCTGCCGGTCGCGCCTTCGGTGTTGACGAAGAACTTTTCGCCCTTGCGGAAGAAGCGGTGCACCTCTCCCCGGTGCCTGAACTCAAAGTTATTGAAATCGCCCAGCACGCTGCTGTCGGTGGCGATGTCCATAGCCAGGTCATGGTGCGATCCCTTCCAGAGGTCATACTCCCTCTTGTGGCATTCGATGCAGGTGGCGGCGCCAACGTAAGAGGGGCCCTGCGCCCGCTCCTCCCCCTGTTTCTCAAGGGTTGACCGCACCAGGTAAACCGGGAAGGAAACCACCAGAACCACGGTGGCAATGAAGCCGATCCTCTTCCAGTTCCTCATCCTGTCCGTGCTGCCAGACCCTGTCATTTCCCTGGCGCTCATCCCGTCTCTGTGATCATTAAAGGGCATAGGTCAGCTGGCTGGGTTCAAACCTCTTTCGTCTCGTTACACCGGTCATATCGACCTTCACCTTACCCTCCTCTATGATGACGGGAAGGTAGTCGAGTGGCCTGGGAGCGGGTGAGCTGAGAACGATGCCCCTCCTGTCAAAAGCCGATGAGTGGCAGGGGCAGTCGAATTGCTGGCTCTCCTCATTCCACAGCACCGAGCAGCCGAGATGCGGGCAGGTAAGCGAGAGAGCCAGGAAAGCGCCGTCCTTCTCCCTTACGATATAGAGCCTGTTGACCCTGTCCGGGGTGACTGATCCTGCCGGGAACTCCTCCACATTTCCGATCACGCGGAGGGATTCTGCAGGAATGCTCTTATGGGTCTCCTTCGACGGTCTGAGAAGGCTTATGATAAAACACAGGAATTCAGCCAGGGCAACAAATCCCAGTATCAGCCAGATCTTCTTCATGAAGCTCCGCCTTCCTCTTTCAGGTTGCTCCGGTTTATCTGTCATTCTTCTCTCCATCTCGCGGTTAGGTTCTTGTGTCATCATATTTTCCAGGGCCAACCCAGGTTCATCCCCCCACCCCTGAAGAATATCCCGGTAATGGTAAGCACAGCGTATGATACAACCAGAAGCATAATTACGGATTGTATCAGCTCCGAACGGTTCAGGGAAAAGCGCTTGCTTAGATATTTCAGGAAGAGCCACATTGTTCCGGCTGTCAGGATGAACGGAACGAGTCCGGTTGTAATCAGAGGAGGCACCCCTGGCAGAAGCGCCTCCGGGTCAGGAAGTATCTCACTCAGGGTGATGAAGATGATTGTCACTATTATCCCTGCGGCGGTGGCCAGCTTTGCTGAGCTGATGCCGCTGGCGGTGAGGAACCATTTTCCATGGTTGGTGTCGGTGCTCTTGATGTAGGGCATCCATACCGCTGCACCCAGCACCGTTACAGGTATTATGAAGACCGCGAACAACGGGTGGAAGTGAATCAGCAGCTCCTGCAATCCCATGAAATACCAGGGGGCCTTGGCAGGATTCGGACTGAAGGCGGGGTTTGCCCGCTCCCGCAGTGGCGCATCGAAGAGGCTGCTGATTATAAAAATCGCGGCGAGCAGAGTGATCGCCACCACCAACTCCCTGTTGACAAGGTGCGGTCTTGTATCAACCATGGGGCTCTCCCTGTCTTTGTCCGCCACAATGACTCCCCCGGCACGACGAATCCTCCAGAAATGCCACGCCATCAGGGCGATAATCATAAGAGGGATAACCCCGGTATGCAGGTTAAAGAAGTTTGTGAGAGTGGGCTGACCTACCTCCTTCCCTCCCAGCAGTGCCTGCCGGATCGGCTCTCCGGCAAGCGGGATGTATGATAGTAGGCTGGTGCCCACAGTCACCGCCCAGTATGACAGCTGGTCCCACGGCAGGAGGTAGCCGGTGAAGTTGGAGAGGACCACGAGCAGCAGCAGAGCCATCCCGGTTATCCATGTCACATCTCTGGGAGGGCGGTAGGCGCCGGTGAAGGCAGTGCGGAGCATGTGGAGGAAAGCAATCCATACAAAGGCTATTGCACTCCAGTGGTGGATATTGCGCAGCATCTTCCCGAAGAGCAGGCTCTCCTGGAGATTCAGTATCGAGTTATAGGCATTCTCCGGGGAAGGTTCATAGTGAAACTTCAGCAGGAGTCCGGTGACCACCTGTATCACCATCAGCAATGCAGCCATCCCTCCCAGTCCAAAGGTCAGGGTGAAATGGAGTGTCGACCTCTTTACTTTGCGTGGATGTAAATGAAGGATAAGTCCGAAGCACAATTTCTCTCTCTTTTCAGTTGCTGGATGCTCTGTCATCAGGAATTCCGGCTGGCTGCCATAAAAACAAAGATAAATTATTTCACTATCTTTGCCCCCGCCCGGGACGTTAGCTCAGTCGGTTTAGAGCGCTTGCTTCACACGCAAGAGGTCACTGGTTCGAATCCAGTACGTCCCACATCCATCTATTTGATTTCCTGATTCTCTAGTCTTTAACACAACGAATTGAAAATCCCGATAACATATTGTCGAGATCTCCGTCCAACAAGCTGTTATCATACCGCATGTTGAAGGAAGAAGCGTCGATTGTTCCGTATTGGTTAGCAGTCCACCAGTAACCGTAGTATCTAAGATCATAGAAACCTCCATTACCCACTAAACCACCAGGCAGAGCTCTAAAGCCGGTTTCGTTGGTCGCTCCGGCATTGGGACTACTCCAATAAGAAGTGCCAATCTCTTTCAATTTTCCACCAGCAATAAGGTCTCCACCCAGGTATGTAATCAATACCGACCATTCAAGAGCTGAGGGCAAGTGCCAGCCATCGGGGCACATGCCCTGTACACCGCTTGGATTTGCACTGCTGGATGCGTCACCGTTCATAGCTGCAGGCCAATTGTATAACACACCATAAAGTTCATAATTAACTTGAGCCTTCGCTGCATTAACATCGGTACCATTATAACCATAAACATAACAATAAGGCACCGCGTTAGAAAACGAACCCGGGCCAACTACGCTTGGCAAGTATTTTAAGTTTTCAGCCATCCAAATCTGACTCCCGATTATTGTAACAGCGTAATGATTCCCATCCCTGATATCAGTAAAACCATTGAGAACTACATTCTCCTCTTCCAGAGCTTCAATTCTTGCTAATAAGGCATCCACGTATGATTTGGTAACTGCATCGTTTTCATTCACAGGGTTGGCCAGGTTAGTTATGTTCTTGTTTCCGGCACTTGTACCATGTGTTAAAACCTGTTCCAAGTTTTGCGTTTCAGTTTCAATATAATTACCGAAGTCGCTAATTTGATTTTCAGTAATTAAAATACCTGTCGATTTATCCCAAACCATAAATATTGGGTCGATCTCGGTAAAGGAGGTAAGATAGCCAGATGAAGCATGATTCCCCCAGCTATAGGCGGTGTTCCAATTCGAAATATTTGTTGCTGATATGATATTGGCAGAATGCGCAGTACTCATCGCATCAGTTATACCGTAACCTGAAAGAGTTGTTGGTTTTCCGGTAAGGTTTGTCCATGAGCCGTCAAAAATATTAGGTTTATTCGTAAGATCATTATAACTGCCACTAAAAAGTAATGGTTTGTTTATAAGGTCATTGTAGTTCCCGCTAAATCCATTTGCAGAAGTTTTTGCAAATAATGCATAAGGAACACTTAGTAGTGGAGAGGTCCCACTTATCGTATAGTCTGTTCCTCCTTTCGGATCTGTTTCAGTTTTTAAATAGAAAACTCCTGTGGACCAGTCAATATTCGAGAAAATACCTGATATTACTAATCCTGTCCCTATCTCTACGGTTACAAGGCCATTAGCGTTTGACTGAGGATTCGGGTTGTATGTTTCTGAGTATACGACTGTTCCCGCAGGGGAATCTTTTATAATACTTATTTTAAGACCAATTGCCTGGTTAGTAATTAGATTACCTGTCGCATTACGTATTACACACTGATAACTCATTTTCTGAGGAGCTTGTGCTATTACAGCTGCACTCAATAACAATGTGACCAAGAGAAACGAGAGCTTTTTCATGTATTGCTAATGTTTGACAATTTTGAACAGTTTTACAAGTGCTTGACCTCTGCAGATTCTTAGTAAATATGTAGCTGGAGCAAATCCACTAAGATCTATTTCCGTATTCGTAGCTTCAATAATCTTTTCCTCAAGCCTTTCGCCTGTTAAGGATATTAACTGATACTTTAGTCCTATGCAGTAGGGCTTCTCTATACTTAAAGTAATTATTCCCCGTGTTGGATTAGGGTATACTGAATAGTTGAGATTGATATTCAAATCAGAGAAGCTACTTATGACGGAGATTTCAAAGGGTTGCTGGACACCTTGGATAATTGAACCGTTTGATGCTGATGAAATATTCCAGGCTGTTTGGCCAATGCTGAATGATACCGAACCTTCAGCTCCTACAGCATACCCGCCACTGGTTATTACATTCTGTTGTGCTAAAACGGCTGGCATTAAGATTATGAGCAGGAGAACCATCAATTGTCTCATAGGTGATTGCTGTTATTTAAGGTTTCAAGTTTGGAGTTACTTACAAGAATGTAATAACACATATATAACCCTCCCATTATATCCCTTAAGGTCATGCTGTAAATAATTTTCCCAAAATCCTAAAAATTGTGAATGGACTGATGATATTTAAACTCTCCTAAAATTAGTTAAAAAACTTTATGCTATCAACCTGATATTTAATAGATAATCAAAATATTTTAATGCTATATCAAAAAAAAGTGATGCTTTATCAACTTTAGGATGATAGAAAAACTCCCATGTCAAAAAATGTCTCATAATAATTTGGACTGAGTTCTGTCTCAATAAGAAATGGTTGGACATAAGCATTATAAGCTAAGCTCAAAACCTGACGCACGATTCAAGACAGTCAGACCTCGCCTGCTCAATGACAAGTTGAACATACTCCTCCTTTGTCATCTGAGGTTCTCTCTGACATCCTGTCAAAACAAATCCGGGAGGAGACAGATATATTTCTTCGCCCTTGTTAGCCTGGTTAGTACTCAATTAAATGGTCCAGTATAAATACCTCTTTTACCAATAATTATATTACCCCGATTTGATTGACTGTAATTGCAAATCTCACTTCACAATTTAATTTCATTACTTTACGGTAGAAACACCATGCCAACCCGGGATGAGCATACTAATCAAAAACGGCATACTTGTCAGATCTGCAGATACCATACGGGCAGATATACTGACCATGGAGGGCAGAATCTCCCGCATCGGACATTTCACTGCAGATTCCGAGACAGACAGGGTGATTGACGCAACAGGGATGTATATCCTTCCAGGCGGGGTTGACCCTCATGTTCACATGCACCTTCCCACTCCTGCCGGTTACTCATCTGATGATTTCCTTTCAGGAAGCCGCGCCGCCCTCTTCGGCGGAACTACAACACTTATCGATTTTGTGACACCCGGCAGGGGGGAAGCACTCCCTTATGCACTGGAGAAGAGATTGCGGGAGGCTGAAAACTCAATTGCCGATTACTCCTTCCACGTCAGTCCCGTTGATTGGAGAAACAGCACCGCAGATGAGATCAGTGAATGCATCAGAATGGGTGTTACCTCATTCAAGGTATACATGGCGTATAAGAAGACAATAGGTCTTGATGACGACAATCTTCTTAAGGTAATGAGGGCGGTTGGCAAGGCAGGCGGCATTGTAACCGTACACTGCGAGGATGGAGACAGGATTGAAAAACTGCGGGACAACTACTACCGGAACGGACAACTAACTCCTCTCTTTCACGCCCTGTCCAGACCGGCAGAGCTGGAAGCGTCAGCAGTGAAGAAAGCGATCGAGCTGGCAATGAGAGCTGACTGCCCGCTCTATATCGTTCACGTCTCATCAAAGGAATCCTTAAAGCACATCAGGCAAACCAAGCTGAAAAAACAGCCCGTATTTGCTGAGACCTGCCCCCAGTACCTCCTGCTGGATGAATCAAAATACACGGGAACATTCGCCCAGACCGCCCCATATGTCATGAGCCCGCCCCTCAGAACAACCGAAGACAACCGGGCAATCTGGGAGGCACTCGCCGACGGCACCCTGGATACAGTCGGCACCGACCACTGTCCCTTTACCATGGAACAGAAGAAAGCAGGTCTAGAAGACTCCAGAAAGATACCAGGCGGTGCAGGAGGTGTTGAACACAGACTGCAGCTGCTTTATACATACGGATTGTTAACCAAAAGGTTAAATTTTAACCAGATAGCTAATTTAATATCTGCAGCGCCTGCACGGATCTTTGGCTTGCACCAAAGTAAAGGAAGAATTGTGGAAGGTTCAGACGCTGACCTGGTAATATGGAATCCTGATGCGGAGGATATTATATCGGCCCGGAGACACAAGATGAATTGTGATATCAACATATACGAGGATATGCCGGTAAGAGGCCGTGCTGAATATGTAGTCAAGGGAGGTAGAGTGGTGGTTGAAAACGGGGAACTGGCATCCGGCACAACTCGCGGACGATTCCTGACACGTCCAGTTTAAAAGATAACTGAGGAAATCAGGCTGGCAAGCATTGTTAAACATGACCAGCAGTCCGGACAATCACCTCTATCCTGTCATTCTGTTCCGACTCGCCTGCGGTTCCGCCGCATTATCCCTGACAGTATTTCACCCGGATTCTCAAATCTGTTGGTAAGCATCATCGCCGCAATGACATACGGCTTGAATCCTGCCTCCCTGTAGGTCTCAACCCTGTATCGTTCAAAGGCTGCGGCACTGACCTCCCCCCTGTCGCATGACACACCGCTGATGTCAGCCGGCAGGCAGTGCATATACAGGGCACTGCCGTTCTTTGTCAGCTTCAGTTTATCATCATCAAACTCCCAGTCCTTGAATTTCGCGTTGTTTGCAAGGCAACTCTTTTCAAGCTCTTTCAATCCTTCCTTGTCGGCCTTACGCAGCAGCTCTGTCCTCGCCTGCATTATATGGTACGGCGCCCAGCTCTTGGGATAAACGATATCCGCATCCCTCATCGACTCTTCCATCGAGTGGCTCACACGGAAAGATCCTCCACTGGCGCCGGTGTTTTTCACGGCAATCTCAACTATCTCAGGGATAAGGTCATACCCTTCGGGATATGCCAGCTCTATGTTCATCCCGAACCGTGACATCAGCGCAATTATCCCCTGTGGCACCGACATCGGCTTGCCATAGCTTGGTGAATAGGCCCAGCTCATAACCAGCTTTTTACCTTTGAGGTTCTCAGCAGACCCGAAAACAGAGATTAAATGCATCATGTCGGCCATTGACTGAGTAGGATGATCCATGTCGCACTGCAGGTTTATTATACCCGGACGCACCGGCAACACGCCATTTTCAAAACCATCATCAAGGGCAGCGCCAACCTCACGCATATATTTATTCCCCTCCCCGAGGAAAATATCATCACGTATTCCAATGAAATCTGAGAGGAAGGAGATCATGTTTGCCGTTTCGCGTACTGTCTCACCGTGGGCTATCTGCGACTTCTGCTCATCAAGATCCTGCACTGCCAGCCCGAGCAGATTGCTTGCCGAGGCAAACGAGAATCGGGTACGTGTGGAGTTGTCGCGGAAGTTCGAAATCGCCAGTCCTGAATCAAACACTTTTGGCGAAATGTTGGCTGCGCGCATCTCCTTCAGCACCGATGCCACTTCGATAATTGTCCGCAGGTCTTCTTCTTCCTTTTCCCATGTAAGAAGGAAATCATGCCCGTACAATGATGGTTTCAGCTGTTTGATGCCATCAATCCTCTTTTCCAGATCCCTCTGGTCCTTATCCATTATCATATAATGCATTTAACTGTTAAACAGACTTATGCACGGCATCACCCGGCTATCTCAAACACAAAAGCAGCATAAAGTGCTGATGCTGCCACGAGATCACTTACCGGCACCTTTTCATCCGGAGCATGGGCCAGCACCTCGTTCCCCGGGCCGAATCCAATCGTGGGTATGCCGTACGTTCCGCATGTCATGATCCCGTTTGTCGAGAAGGTCCATTTGTCAACGACCGGTTTCCTGCCAAAGAGTCCGGTGAACGCCTTTATTGCTGTCTTCACAGCTTCGTGATCTTCCGGTACCGTCCAGGTGGGATAGTATTTGTCCATACCGTACTCCAGCCCTGTATAAGCCTTCTCTGAATATGACAGCACCTCAACCTTCGCATTCATTCCCCTGACAAGCTCCTCAATCTCGCTGACGGCGCTCTCCGTGGTCTCTCCGGTTGTCAGCCTCCTGTCGAGATGTATGCGGGCATAATCGGAGACGGCGCAGAGCGAAGGACTTTGCGAGATTATTTCGGTTACGGTTATGCTTCCCTTGCCCAGGAATGCGTCAGGTGCAAGTCTTTCGTTAAGCTTTTCTATCTCCAGGGCTGCCCGTGAAGCCATGTAGATGGCGTTCACCCCCCTCTCCGGGGCGGACCCGTGTGATGACCTGCCATGGAAATGGACCTGCATCTCCATCCTTCCTCTCTGACCACGATAGAGCCCCAGGTTGGTTGGCTCTGTGATAACAACCATATCAGGCTTGATCTTATCCTCTTCAATAATATACTTCCAGCACAATCCGTCACAGTCCTCCTCCATCACACTGCCGGTGAAATATACAGTAAGGTCCCTGTCAAAGCCGAGATCCTTGAGTATCCTCCCGGCTGTTACAAACGCCGCGGGCCCACCCTTCTGGTCAACAGATCCGCGACCGTGAACAAACCCGTCGCGTATCTCACCGCCAAGCGGATCAAAGCTCCAGTTACCTGATGCCCCAAGGTCAACGGTATCCATATGACCGTCAATGGCCAGAATCTTCTTCCCGTTTCCTATTCTTCCGATGACATTGCCCAGTCCGTCAATGAAAACCTCATCAAAGCCCGCCTCTTCCATCTGGCGCTTCAGCTCAAGCTGCACATCCTTTTCCCCGGAGGTTAAGGATTTGATCTTTACAAGCTTTGAGAGATTGTTCGCGGTATAATACCTGTATTTTCCCGAGAGGTCATTGATTTTCTGATATATATTTTCCATAATACCTTTTTATATGAAGGAAATCAAAGTTAGAATAAATCCCGTTTGAATTATATTTGTGTATGGTAACATTCATCCTTAACAATGAGCAGGTCAGCACCGCCAAACCTACGGGGTCATCGCTGCTCGATTTCATAAGGTATGACATGGGACTTACCGGCACCAAGACCGGATGTCGTGAGGGCGACTGCGGAGCGTGCACCGTCCTTGCCGGCACCCTGACAGGAAACACCGTCATCTACAGGAGCGCTGTCTCATGCCTTATGCCGCTCGGTAATGCACACGGAAAGCATATTGTCACCATTGAGGGCATCAATACCGGTCATCTGTCGCACATACAGCAGGCAATGGCAGACCAGGGGGCCATCCAGTGCGGATTCTGCACCCCGGGTGTAGTGATGTCCCTTGTGGCGGAGAGCACCTCATACAGGAAAACAACCAGGGATTCCGCAATTGCATCGACAGGCGGTAATATATGCAGGTGCACGGGCTATAAATCGATCGAAAGAGCGGCAGAAGCCATTTCGGCATTCCTCGGTGACAAGGAGATAACCGACCCGGTAAGATGGCTTATTGAACGGAAACAGTTGCCTGAATACTTCCTGGCAATACCGGAAAGACTTGCGATAATCCAGGCAACCGAGCCACCTCCGGAACAAGCGGAACACACAAAACACGGAAAACACCCGGAGGAGCACGGAATGAGATTGAGAATTGCGGGGGGCACAGACCTTATGGTGCAGAAGGCGGACGCCCTTGCGGAATCGGGAATAGTCACATTAAGTGAAAGAAAAGACCTGAAGGGGATAAAAACCGAAGCCGGAAGATGCGTTATCGGAGCATCTGTAACCATCAGCGAAGCAGGAGAATCGGAAACACTTAATCACTATTTTCCGGAGATCTCCTCCTGCATCCGCCTTATAGCATCCGAACACGTAAGGAACATGGCCACCGTAGCCGGAAACATAGTCAACGCCTCTCCCATTGGAGACATTTCCATAATACTCCTGGCGCTCAATGCCGACGTGACTATTGAGGGGGACCTGAAAACCAGGATACTGCCCCTGCGTGATCTCTTCCTGGGTTACAAAAAGCTCGATCTCTCCCCTGAGGAATTCATAAGGAGTGTCTCCTTTGAATACAATCCTGCATCGGCGCTCTTCAGCTTTGAAAAGGTGAGCCGCAGGACCCACCTTGACATAGCCAGTGTGAACAGCGCAATACAGCTTCGAATGGCAGGAGATACCATTGCTGAATGCCATCTCTCTGCCGGCGGCGTGGGCCCGGTTCCTCTGTACATGAGGCAAACAAGTGCCTTTCTGACAGGCCGGCCTGTCTCCGCAGAGAGCCTGATGCTGGCAAATGAAATAATGCAGGAAGAAGCATCTCCCATCAGCGACGCCAGGGGCAGTGAGGGGTACAAGAGACTGCTTCTGCGTCAGTTGCTTATTGCACACTTCATGAAGCTGTTTCCTGACAAGATAAAACCTGACATCGGGCAGCTATGAACAACCAGGAGGCAATAAACCATGCGACCGGGAGATCACAGTACCTTGATGATATACCGGTTCTGAAGAACACCCTTTACGGAGTCATCTTCGGTTCACCATCTGCTCGCGGGAAGATAGCAGGCCTTGATCTTTCTGCGGCTCTCGCCATAACCGGTGTCCAAAGGATTTTTACCCAAAGTGATATCCCCGGGAAGAATGATATTGGAGGAATCATATCTGACGAGACTCTCTTTGCCGGGGATGAGGTGCATTACCGGGGCCAGCCGGTGGCGCTTGTTGTTGCTGACAGCGAGCATGCTGCAAGAAAAGCAGTGAAGCTTATCAAAATCGGGATAAACGAGCAGGAACCTGTAACTGACCCGCGCCTGGCAAAGGAGAAGGGGCATCTCCTCATCCCCTCGCGCACATTCAGAATGGGTGACATTTCAGCTGCATGGAACGAATGTGATTATATCGTGGAAGGCAGGGCCGACTGTGGCGCACAGGAGCACCTTTATCTTGAGACCCAGGGAGCCTACTCCTATCCGGTGGATAACGGCTCCATCAGGATACACTCATCCACGCAGAGTCCGACGCTCGTCCAGAGGATAGCTGCCAGGGTACTGTCACTCCCAATGAACCGTGTGGAGGTGGATGTGGCACGACTGGGAGGGGCCTTTGGCGGCAAAGAAGACCAGGCCACCTTCGTGGCGGTGATGGCTGCCCTGTCATCATTGCTGCTGCAGCGACCTGTGAAGATCACCCTCAGCCGCGGTGACGATATGCGCATGACCGGCAAGCGACACCCCTACAGTGCCGATTTCCGGATTGGACTGACAAAGGATTACAGGATAAAGGCTTACAGTGCAGTGCTCTATCAGAATGGCGGTGCTGCGGCAGACCTCTCTCCTGCCATAATGGAACGCACGCTGTTCCACTCGACAAATGCATACTTCATTCCCAACTCCGAGGTTACCGTTCACAGCTGCCGTACCAATCTGCCTCCCAACACCGCCTTCAGAGGCTTCGGCGCACCCCAGGGCATGTTCGTGATCGAAGCCGCAATTGCAAAGGCAGCTGAGGAGCTGAATGTCCCGGCCCGTATGATCCAGAAGGCAAACTTCCTTAAGGACAATGATCTGTTCCAGTATGGCCAGGTGGCCCTTGATGTGAACATCGGTAAATGCTATATGGAACTCGACAGGGAATTTAAGATTGAGCAGATTGAAAATGAGATAGCCGAATTCAATCGCAGTAACTCCATCTACCGTAAGGGCATGGCCCTGATGCCTGTCTGTTTCGGCATCTCCTTCACCAACACTACAATGAACCATGCCCGTGCACTGGTGCACATCTACCAGGACGGAAGTATAGGCATAAGCACCGGGGCGGTGGAGATGGGGCAGGGAGTCAACGCCAAGCTTGCAAAGGTTGCAGCGGGTGCATTCTCGGTTGATCAGGGCAGGATAAAGATCGAATCAACAAACACAACGCGGGTGGCCAATACATCACCCACAGCCGCCAGCACTGGTGCCGACCTGAACGGCAATGCTCTTCTCATTGCATGCAATAAGCTGATTGAGAGACTGAAAGGAGCAGCAGCAATTTCGCTCGGCTGCAGCACAGAAGAAATAACCTTACATGAAGAGAAGGTATTCAGGAACGGTGCACCGACGGATATGACATGGGAAAAGCTTATACGTGAAGCCTTCCTCATGAGAATCGCCCTCACAGAGAACGGCCATTACGCAACCCCGGAGATCTTCTTTGACAAATCGAAGGAGAAGGGACATCCGTTTGCATATCATGTCTATGGCACTGCGGTTGTCACAGTGGTGCTCGACTGCCTCAGGGGAATTTACAGGATTGAAAAGGTGCTCATCGTGCACGACTTCGGGAACAACCTTAATCCGGACATCGACAGGGGACAGATGGAGGGTGGCGTGTTGCAGGGCATAGGGTGGATGACGATGGAGGAGGTACTCTTTGACAATGAAGGGAAAATGCTTTCAGACAGCCTCTCTACCTATAAGGTTCCTGATATATACTTCGCCCCTGAGATACTCGAGTTCCGGGCGCTTAAGACAGAAGGGCCGGGGCTGGCCCTCCTTAAATCAAAAGCCATCGGCGAACCGCCGTTCATGTACGGTATCGGTGCATATTTCGCCCTGCACAATGCCATCAGATCGTTCAATCCCTCATGGAAACCTGACTACCAGGCACCACTGACACCAGAGAGGGTCCTGATGAGCCTTTATGACAAAAAATGAAATGATGTCCGGAAAATTTTCTCCTGTTCCCCTGAAGCAACTTCTAAGCCTGATTTTTAAAGAGCTGGATAATAAAGGCACTCTCTTCGGGATACCGCAGCAGCTATTTTTTGTGCCGGCAGATAATGCAACCTTGCGTACGGAGATATTCGGACATTCTCTCCAGTCTCCAGTGGGTGTGGCCGCAGGTC
Source organism: Bacteroidales bacterium UBA4788 (assembly GCA_002402965.1). GTDB lineage: Bacteria > Bacteroidota > Bacteroidia > Bacteroidales > VadinHA17 > SR-FBR-E99. The sequence goes on along the minus strand of DHGW01000081.1, from coordinate 16,782 downwards.
CGCACACCCAGATGGCACAGAATATTGTCGCCGCGTGGCTTATGGGTGCACGGTATATTGAGCTCAAGACAGTCCAGACACTTGACGAACTTGAGGTGCCCAAGCCGTGTATTGACATGCAGGACGAAGGCTATAACTGCGAGTGGTCACAGGAACTGAAGATCAGGGAGAGCTTCAATGAATACCTGAATGCATGGATACTGATACATATACTTAACCGCAGGTTCGGATGGGGCAATGACCCCGGAATAGTGTTCAATATGAGCGTCGGATATAACCTTCAGGGGATCATGCAGGAAAATGTGCAATGGTTTCTTGATATGATGAATGATTGCGGTGATCATCTGAATGCAAGGCTTGAGGAGATACTGGAAATTTGTCCTGAGGCATTTGTGACTGACATTCCCTCACACATATCCGACAACATCACCCTCTCAACCATGCACGGATGTCCTCCTGAGGAGATAGAAGCTATAGCAAGGTACCTGATCTCAGAGAGAAAACTCCATACTCTCATCAAGCTTAATCCGACACTCCTGGGGCCGGAGATGCTGAGAGAGATACTTAACAACAGGCTTGGATTTAAAACAAGGGTGACTGATGAGGCCTTTGCCCATGACCTGAAATATGATGATGCCGTAAGGATGATAAAGTCACTCCGTCAGCTTGGCACTGAAAAGGGAGTCGGCTTCGGCCTGAAGCTCACCAATACCCTGGAGTCCGTTAATAACAAAACTGTCTTCGGCAGTGATGTCCCTATGATGTATATGAGCGGGCGTGCTCTTCATCCCATTTCGGTAAATCTTGCCGCCAGGCTCCAGGAAGAGTTTCGTGGTGAGCTTTTGCTCTCTTTCTCTGCCGGGGCCGATGCCTTTAACGTGTCCTCCCTCATCTCCAGCGGGTTCAGGACAGTCACAGTATGCAGTGACCTGCTCAGGCCGGGGGGTTACATGAGGATGAGCCAGTACTTCACTGAGCTGAATGCCGCTATGCAGCAAAATAATTCCAAAAACATAGATGACTTCATTTCACGGACAGCCGGCATTACTGACCTGAAAGCGGCGGCACTTGCAACACTGAATTCTTACAGTCAGACAGTAACCGCTTCATCAGCATACCGCAGGGAGTATATCAGACCGCCTGATATTAAATCGGGCAGGGAGCTTGACCAGTTCGACTGCATAGCTGCGCCCTGCCGTGACGCCTGCGCCACGCACCAGGACATACCGGATTACCTCTGGCACACCTCGCAGGGCGATTTTGACAAAGCCTTCGGGGTGATCCTCAGAACCAACCCCTTTCCCTCCGTCACCGGGATGGTATGCGATCATCTGTGCCAGAACAAGTGTACCAGGATTAACTACGATGACCCGTTGCAGATACGGGAGGTCAAACGCTTTGTCTCATCGTGCGGCAAGGCCAGCCCGGACTCCGCCCCTGACAACGGCAGGAAAGCGGCTGTCATCGGTGCCGGGCCGGCAGGACTGTCATGCGCGTACTACCTGAGGCTGGCCGGCTTCAGCGCAGACGTGTTCGAGGCCAGGCCAAAGGCCGGCGGCATGGTTCAGTATGCCATCCCCGGCTTCAGACTCACTGATGAAGCTGTGGCCGGGGACATCAGCCGCATCACCGGGCTGGGAGTGAATATCAACTTCAACAGCCGGATTGACAGACAAAAATTCGGGGAGCTGAAGAATAACTATGACTATATGTTCATTGGTCCGGGGGCGCAGCTTGCAACGCCTCTCGACATAGAGGGTGCCAATGCTTCAGGCGTCATTGACCCGCTGCAGTTTCTCTTCGCGGCCAGGGCGGGCACCGCGACGGGCATCGGCAAAAATATTGTTATCATCGGAGGGGGAAATACCGCCATGGATGCTGCACGGACAGCATACCGCATTGCTGGCAGGGAAGGAACGGTGACAGTCGTCTACCGGCGAACGGTAAACGAAATGCCCGCTGACCAGGGAGAGATAAGGGAGGTACTGAAGGAAGGGATAACCATACTGGAACTTACGGCACCGGAAAGGATAACAGTAAGAGATGGCACAGTGACAGGACTGGTCTGCAGCAGGATGGAGCTGAAGGGTGTTGACAAGAGCGGGAGACCCGCCCCGGTAAAAGTTGATGGAAGCGAATTTGAGATAGCATGCGATACAGTCATCCCGGCAATCGGACAGATTACCGAAATTGACATCGCTGGTCGTGATGAGCTATCCGTCGGCGACAGGCCCTACCTTACCCGGATGAAAGGCATCTATACTGGCGGCGACGCAATGCGAGGGGCCTCCACGGCAATCAATGCCATCGGCGACGGCAAAAAAGCTGCAGGACAGATTATGCAGGATGCCGGCATCAGCCACAGTATTTTGATACCGGATCTGCTGAGAGACTTTTCATATAGTGACCTGATGATTAAAAGGGCCGTCCGGATCCATGCCAGACCCCCCGCTGAACCCGGTGACGAAGAGAGACGTACCTTCAGCCTCCTGAGCGCTCCGCAGAACAGCAGGGCAATTACAGAGGAAGCCGGCCGATGCCTCTGGTGTGATGAGATATGCAGTATATGCACCACTGTCTGTCCCAACTTCGCCAACCGCACCTACATGGTAACGCCTTTCAGCCTGATGCTGAAGAAAGCTGTCAGGACAGAAGAGGATAGGATAATCTTCCGGGACGACTGCCTTTTTGAGATAAAACAGAAATACCAGATCCTGCACATTGCCAACTTCTGCAATGAGTGCGGCAACTGTAACACCTTCTGCCCCACCTCCGGAGCGCCATACCTTGAGAAGCCGAAATTCTGGCTCACGACAGCTTCCTTCAATGAGGCCGAAGAAGGATACATGCTCTCAGTACTGAGAGGCAAAAAAAACCTGATCTATAAACATAAAGGAAGCTTCGCAACCCTTACCGAATTGCCTGATGAATATATTTATGAGACTGATCACGTGTCAGCAACCTTCACCAGGGATACATTCAGGCTCACGAAAGCTAAATTCCTCACTCCCTGCATCAAAGAGGCACATTTTCACAAGGCCGCAGAGATGACCGTTCTGCTGCAGGGAGCTGAGAGCCTTCTCCATGCATGACAAAGGGCATGGATCATTTAGCGGCATATTGACTATCTTGCATTGAAGATCTGATAAAAACATAAGGATATTATGATCCAGCCTATTGATAAGATTACCAGTGAGACAGCGCTGGAGAATGCTGTCAGCCGTTTCAGGGAGAGGGGAATAATACTTCCCACCTTCGAGCAGCAGAGAAGACCAGAACTGATACCCGAAAAGATCAGAGCGAAGCTGAAGGATGCAGGACTGTGGGATATCAATCCCCTGAACCTGTTTCGCATTACCTGGAAGAATGAGCCCGTTGAAAAGGGCGGACTCTTCGGCGGGGTCAACTTCATTGAGTTGCCGCAGAACCTCACGGGAGTGGATGCACGCATAATCCTCCTCATTGGCAAATGGTTCCCCACGGGAGCTCACAAGGTAGGAGCAGCGTACGGCTGCCTCGCTCCAAGGATAATCACAGGAGGCTTTGATCCTTCATGGCAGAAGGCCGTATGGCCTTCAACGGGTAACTACTGCAGGGGTGGCGCCTTTGACTCAAAGCTTATGGGTACCGAATCGGTTGCCATATTGCCTGAAGAGATGAGCAGGGAGCGTTTCAAATGGCTGCGCGATGAAATAGGATCCGAGGTGATAGCCACACCCGGATGCGAGTCAAATGTAAAGGAGATTTATGACAAATGCTGGGAGATACGCAGAACCCGCCCTGATTGCATAATATTTAACCAATTCGATGAGTTCGGCAACGGAGCCTGGCACTATAACATAACAGGCCAGGCCATTGAGGAAGTATACAACTCCCTGAAGAGTGACCGCAGCAGGCTTGCGGCCTATATCTCTGCTACCGGATCGGCAGGCACCATAGCAGCAGGAGATTATCTCAGGACTGTGATGCCCGGAATCAGGGTGGTTGCCTCAGAGGCACTCCAGTGCCCTACCCTGCTGATGAACGGTTTCGGCGGCCACAGGATTGAAGGCATCGGAGACAAGCATGTGCCGTGGATACACAATGTTAAAAACACTGACGTCGTGACCGCAATCGATGATGAGGACTGCATGAGGCTGCTGAGACTGTTCAACGAGAAAAAGGGAGTCGAATACCTGTCACAGATGGGGATTGACCCCGGCGTAATACAAAACCTTCCCCTGCTGGGTATTTCCGGCATCGGCAACCTTCTCTCGGCAATAAAGACTGCCAGGTACTTTGAAATGACGGCAGATGATATCATTGTGACAATAGCCACAGACTCGGCTGAAATGTACGCTTCAAGGATAGAGGAGCTAAGGAACCAGAGGGGCGAATATGAAACGCTGCAGGCCGTACGCGACTACGAGCAATGCCTTCCGGGAGCCCGTTGTGATAACATGAAGGAGCTTAACTACAACGACAGGAAAGCTATACACAACCTAAAGTACTATACCTGGGTAGAACAGCAGGGAAAGAACACGGAAGAGCTTAATCAGCTATGGTATGACAGGGATGTGTGGAACACGATGTTCAGGCAGGTAGATCGATGGGATGAGCTGATCAATGAATTCAATGACAGGACCGGCCTGCTGAAGTCACTTTAATCCCGACCGGGAGTAAAATGGATAAGAGCAAATTCACATACAGGTGCACTGATTGCGGCAGGGAATATGACAGTACCGGAACGATGTATCTCTGCCCCTCATGCAGCATGGGACAGATGCCGGATGCCCCGCCGTCCGGGGTTCTGAAGACACTTTATGACTACGAGGCAATCAGAGACACCGTTTCGGGATTCACCGGACTAAGGGAAAAAGGATTCATCGATTTGCTGCCCGTCAGAAGCATTGCCTCCCTGCCACCCCTGAGAGTTGGGAACACTCCCTTATATCATGTCAGGGAGCTTGATGGCAAAAGACTTCCTTTCGGCCTTTACCTGAAAGATGACTCACAGAATCCCACGTGGTCATTCAAGGACAGAGCTTCGGCGCTTGTTTCGGCGTATGCCGGGGAGAGCCAGTATGGAACAATTATCACGGCCTCAACAGGCAACGCAGGCTCATCCATGGCCGGGATATGCGCCTCGCAAGGGCAGAGAGCGGTGATAGTCGTTCCCGAGACAGCCCCGCTGGCCAAACTGACCCAGATAGTCATGTATGGTGCCACTATAGTACCGGTGAAAGGCACCTATGATGAAGCGTTTGACCTGAGCGTTAAGGCCACTGAGGCCTTCGGATGGTATAACCGCAACACCGCCTTCAATCCCCTGACCATAGAAGGAAAAAAGACAGCGTCGTTTGAACTGTTTGAACAACTGCACTGCCGGATACCGGACAGAATATTCATCCCGGCAGGCGACGGCGTGATCCTTGCAGGTATCTACAAGGGATTTGAGGATCTACTTCGCCTCGGAATAATTGAAAGAATGCCCGTTATCGTTGCTGTGCAGTCGGAAAAGAGCGATAACCTGGTGAGAAATATCAGCCAGGAGACATTCCGTACTATACCTTCGTCCACCGTGGCAGACTCCATCTCCGTTGATATACCGAGGAACTTCAACATGGCACGGCAGTTCATCAAGGAATACAACGGCGAGACAAAGACTGTTTCTGATGATGCCATCCTGAGTGCATCGAAGGCGTTGTCCGGGAACACGGGACTTTTCGCGGAGCCGGCAGCTGCTGCAGCATTCGCGGGATTCCTTTCTTACAGCCGCAATGGCCTTTTAGGGCCCGGATCATCCAACGTGGTGTTACTTACCGGTTCTGGGCTAAAGGATCCGGGAGCTGTCTCCTCACTGACCAGGATGCCTGCCTCCGTTTACCCTGCACTTGAAAACCTGGAGAGGCTTGTACAATGATCACCTTTACCCTGAACGGAGTACGGAGAAGTTTTGAGGGAGATCCGGAGGAGTCCCTTCTTGATCACCTCAGGATAGAGAACAGGATCACCTCTGCAAAGGACGGCTGCTCAGGGCAGGGCGTCTGTGGCGCATGTACCGTTGAGATCAATGGCATGGCAAGGCTGGCATGCCGTACAAAAATGCAAAGTCTCGACGGGGCGGAGGTTTTTACCACAGAAGGACTGCCTGAGAGGTTCAGAAAGGTGATAAGCCGGCAATTTGCAGAGAAGGGTGCCGTGCAGTGCGGCTTCTGCTCCCCGGGGATGATCATGAGGGCAAAGGCTCTGTATAATATTAAGCCTGCAGCTTCACGTGACGAGATCATTAAAGCCATTAAACCTAACCTTTGCCGGTGCACGGGGTATGTGAAGATTGTTGATGCCATTGCCTCGGCATTTGAGGAGCTGAATAATGAACGGGAGGTAATGCACAAAGATCCTGCATCTGCCAAAATGAACGGTACACTGACACCCGATGCCGGGCCACCGGCAACTGAGGACGTGTCCCGGGCAGCCGGGCCCAAACTCCTGGCAGCCGGGGACAGGACCTCTGCAGCGATCGGGGAGCCTTACCCTAAATACATGGCCGCCGCAACATCGCTTGGAACCCGTGATTTCGTTGACGACATGTTTTTTGAGGGTATGGTTCACGGAGCACTGAGATTCAGTGACCACCCCCGCGCCAGGGTTATTAAAATTGATCCCTCAGAAGCCTTCAGGTCTGAGGGGGTGATAAGGATCTTTACAGCAGCCGATATCCCTGGAATGCATAAAACGGGACTCATCTTCCGTGACTGGCCGCTAATAGTGGCTGAAGGAGAGACAACACACTGTATCGGGGACGTGCTGGCAGGTGTGGTGGCTGAGACGGAAGCGAAAGCCCGGGCGGCGGCACAACTGATAAAAATTGACTATCAGGTACTTGATGCAGTGACCGATATGCATGAGGCTGCCAGGCCGGACAGCAGTGAGGTGCATCCCGGCCGTTCCAACGTTTTGGAGACATGCAGCATCAGATCCGGAGATGTTGATCATGAATTCGCCAGGGCCGCCTGGCTGACCTCAGGCATCTATGAAACTCAGCGTATTGAACATGCATTCCTCGAGACCGAAACGGCGATAGCCATGCCGGAAGCTGATGGCATCAGGCTCTACAGCCAGGGACAGGGCGCATACGTCGACAGGAAGGCTGTGTCGGAGATACTTGGCCTGCCGGCAGAAAAGGTAAGGGTGATACAGGTACAGAATGGCGGCGGCTTTGGCGGTAAGGAAGATATTACTGTCCAGGGCCATGCATCACTCTTCGCATGGCACGTCAAACGGCCGGTAAAGGTTCACCTCAACAGGGATGAATCGATTATCATGCACCCGAAACGACATCCTGTATGGATGGAGATAAGCCTTGCCTGCGACAGCAACGGAAAATTTACGGCACTCAGGCTCAACGCCCTGGGTGACACCGGCGCCTATGCCTCGGTGGGGACAAAGGTGATGGAGAGAGTGGTTGGCCACGCTACCGGAGCATACTCAATGCCGGCAGTGGATATAAAGGCCGTGACGGTATATACGAACAATATTCCCTCAGGTGCTATGCGCGGTTTCGGCGTGCCGCAGGTGACCTTCGCCATTGAGAGCTGCATTGATGAACTGTGCCGCATGGGCGGATTTGACCGCTGGCAGATACGCTTTGACAATGCCCTCGAAGACGGCAAAAAAACGGCTACAGGACAGCTCCTCAGAGGCGTGGGACTGAAGAAGACGCTGCTGGCGGTAAAGGATGCTTTCAACAGCGCACGGTTTGCCGGGCTGGCATGTGGCATAAAAAACACCGGCGTGGGTAACGGGATGACCGACGACAGCGAGGTGTCGGTAGAGATCGTCTCGGACAGGAAGGTGATCGTCAGCCACGGTTGGAGTGAGATGGGCCAGGGAATCCATACCATGGCCATCCAGGTACTGCATCAGGAGACAGGCATTGATCCTGGGATAATTGAGGTAAAGGTGGACACAGGGGCAGAACTGCCCACCGGAATGACCACCTCCTCCAGGGCAACGGCGCTGCTGGGAAACGCCATCATCGACGCTTCGTCAAGAATAAGGGAAGACCTCAGAAAGGGTTCCCTGCAACAGCTTGCCGGCCGTAATTACCGGGGCAGGTATGTGTGCGACTGGACATGTAAACCGGGAGAAAAAACAGATGACCCGGCAATCCACTTCGCCTACGGTTACGCAACACAGGTGGCAATACTTGATGATGAGGGTTCTGTCAGCAGGATCATTGCAGCCCATGACGCCGGAAAAATAATGAACCGGATGCTCTTTGAGGGACAGATAGAAGGGGCCGTACATATGGGAATGGGTTACGCGCTGACCGAGGATCTGCCCCTCAGGAACGGCAGGCCGGTGAGCATGAAATTCAATAACCTCGGAATACTGAGGGCTGATGAGATGCCGGAAATAGAAGTTATAGGCATCGAAGAGCACGACCCTGTCGGACCCTATGGCGCCAAGGGCATTGGTGAGATAGGAATGGTCCCGACAGCGGCGGCCATTGCAAATGCCCTCTGTGCATTCGATGGAATCAGAAGAACTAAATTACCGCTCAGAAGAGAGAAATAAATCCTGAATCAATAGCTTATGAACCTGCTCCTCAGGAATGCTACATACATTGACTGGAAGACGCTGGATTTCAGCAACAAAAATATTATTGTCCGGCCGGATGACGATAATATCCAGCTCATACCCCTTGATGATGACGGCTTCGTATACCCTGACACCGAGGTGATTGACTGTACCGGTAAGCTGGTGACAAAATCCTTCGCCGTCGGCCATCATCATGCATACTCGGCCCTGGCAAGGGGCATGGGCTCCCCGAAAATAAGTCCTCGCAACTTCCATGAGATCCTTCAGTATGTTTGGTGGAATCTTGACAAAAAACTTGATGCTGAATTAATTGAGGTATCTGCGCTCGTCACGGCCATGGATTGTGCACGGAACGGTTCGACCTTCGTGATAGACCATCACGCCTCCCCCTTCGCGGTTAGCGGTTCTCTCGGAATCATTGCCAGGGCATTTGAAAAAGTGGGTGTTACACATCTGCTGTGCTACGAGACGTCCGACCGCGACGGGAAGGTGATTGCCGGCGAAGGCCTTGAAGAGACGGAGACATGGCTTAAAGATCACCAGGCCCTGGTGGGGCTTCATGCATCATTCACCGTCAGTGATGAGACCCTTGAGAGGGCTGTTGACCTTATGTATAAATACAATAGCGGCATTCATATCCATGTTGCCGAGGATAATATTGACCAGGAACAGTCTCTCTCAGAACATGGCAAACGGGTTGTTGAACGACTTTCAGATGCGGGGGTCCTAAGCTCCGCGAAAAGCATTCTGGTTCATTGCCTCCATCTGGATGACATGGAAAGGGATCTGATAAGGAAGTCGCCGGCATGGGTGGCAGAGAACTGTGAAAGCAACCTTAACAATAAAGTGGGCTATTTCAACGGTGCAGGACTGGGAGATAATATTATGCTCGGTACCGATGGGATGCACAGTGACATGCTTCAGAGCCTCAGAGCAGCATTCTTTGCCGGGCAGCAACATGACAACATTTCTTATGTCTCGGCTTACCGGCGTTTCAGGAACGTGCACCGCTACCTGAATGAAAACGGGTTCAGGGGTGACGGGGACAATAACCTGGTGATCCTCGATTATGATTCACCCACTCCCGTCACGAAAGAGAATTTCATTGGGCATCTTCTCTTCGGAATATCTTCACGGCACATAACCGACGTCATATCAGCCGGCCGACTTATAGTCAGAGAGAGGCAAATCGCCACAGTTGATGAGGATGTAATACTGAAGGAATCAGGAAAGCTGGCTGTAAGGTTATGGGACAAAATCAGTCACCATTAGTATCCATAGACTTCCTCCTGAATATGAAATAGACCGGTATGCCGGTAAGGATCAGGGTGAGACCTATAAAAGCCTCACGGGGCTGAGTCATTATAGTATTGATAAAGAGACCTATGCAGAAAAGCACGAAGATTGCAGTCACAATTGGATAACCCCATACCTTGTACGGCCGGTGAGCCTCAGGCATGCGGCGGCGCAGAATGAACACTCCTGTCGCCATTGCTCCGTAGAAGATATAAACTGCAAAGATCAGCATGTCTGTCAACTGGTCAAATGTGCCGGAAAGCACCAGGACCGATGCCCATATCCCCTGCCACAGCAACGAGTTGCCGGGCACGTTACGGCTGTTGAGTTTACCAATACCCCTGAAGAAGAGTTTTTCCTGTGACATGGCATAATAGGGTCGTGAGCCTGTGAGGATACTGGCATTCAGGCATCCGAGTGTGGTTATCAGGATCAGCAGCGAGATGAACAGCACACCACCAGATCCCCAGAGGCTCCTTATGACCTCCACTGCAGCAATCTGGTTCCCGGCCTCATGTACCTGCGCCAGGTCAGGGATAGACATGATTCGCATGTATGCCAGGTTGACAAGTACATATATTACTATCACAACCAGCACACCAATGGCTATCCCCTTCGGGATATTTCTGTTGGCGTTTTTAATCTCGCCACCGATGAATCCCACTGAAACCCAGCCCTGGTACGCCCAGAATGCGGCAAGCATTGCCGTATAGAACGAAGACAGTGTCACTGAACCGTTGCCCACCTCTTTAAAATTTATAAAGTTCTCAGGCCTGGGGCTATCGGTAGTCAATCCGGCCACAATAATCACAAGCAGACCGGCACAAACAAAAAAGAAAATCGCCTTGCCGGTCCAGGCCCCGCTCCTGAGTCCCGACACATTGAGCAGTGTCAGAAGCATAATCACAATAATGGCTGTCAGTTTGATCCCGAAATCCTGAAATGGGAAGAAAACACCCCCGATTGAAAAATCGTGCAATGCGGGGAGCAGGTCGGGAATCGGGAAGATGCTGTTAAGCGACTGCACAAACACATAGGCAAGCGACGAGATTGTTGCCGTCTGGATGACAACAAAGAGAGACCATCCGTAGAGGAATGAAAAGAAACGCTTGTATATCTTCTTCAGGTAAACATAGTCGCCACCGGTATCGGCCATCATTCCGGCCAGCTCGGCGTTGCTCAGGGCACCGAACAGGGTGATTATCCCCCCGGTGATCCAGACCAGCAGAATCCAGACGGATGAGTTAAGCTCATCAGCCATCGGGGCAATCTTCTTGTAAACCCCGGAGCCGATTATATTGGCTATAACGAAAATGACTACATAGCCAAGTCCAAGAGTCCTGGACAAACTTCTCTTATCGGTCATGAGCGGGCATCATTCTGCGGGTGAAGATGCTAAATTAAGAAATATGTTGCGCGTTGCGCGATCTTCGGGAATTTTCGTTTTTTTTGTATACCTGATAACTTACTGAACAACTCCCATGAAAAAGATTGCTTTTTTGTCTCTGGTGCTGGCGCTTATCATATGCGGTCACACTGGCCTTTTTGCCCAGAAGAACAGGAAAATGCAGACTCCGGCTCAGTCTGCGGCGCCTTTACAGGTGCAGGAACAACCGCAGACACCAACAGCTACAACGGTTCCGGTTATCGTTAACGGCGAAGCACAGAAGATTCCGGCCTTCGAGAATGCAACGGACTGGATTCGCGAGGATCTCTGGGTTGAGACTGAATTTGACAGCGACGGTAATGGCAGACCGGACAGGATGCATGTCGATGTTACCCGTCCCAAACAGACGGATACCGAAGGCTTAAAGCTTCCCGTAATTTATGAATCGAGCCCCTACTTCGCCGGGACGGCCGGCAACGACAGGGATTATTTCTGGAATGTCAGGCATGAACTCAACACCGTTCCTGAAAAACATATACACCCGCCTCAGATAGAGCGCAGGGGTGAACGACCTGTAATATCCAACTCCCAGGTGAGAGCATGGGTGCCGTACGGTTTTGCAGTAGTGCATTCCTCTGCACCGGGCACAGGCCTCTCGCAGGGCTGCCCTACAATTGGCACGAGGATCGAGGCGCTGGCGCCCAAGGCGGTTATTGACTGGCTGAACGGAAGGGCGAAGGGATACACCACCCCCGACGGAAACGAGAAAGTCAAAGCTTACTGGGCAACAGGCAAGGTGGGTATGATAGGCACGTCATACAACGGGACGATCCCGTTTGCCGCTGCTACTACCGGAGTGGAGGGTCTCGAGGCTATCATCCCCGTAGCCCCTAACACATCGTACTATCATTATTATCGCTCCAACGGGCTGGTCAGAAGCCCGGGAGGATATCTCGGCGAAGATGCCGACGTGCTGTATGATTTTGTCTTCTCCAATCCCGACAACTGCAATTACTGCGACAGCGTGGTGAGAGACATCGAGATGGCAAAGGGTCTTGACCGTGTCACCGGCGACTACAACGAATTCTGGTACAAGCGTGATCTGATGAACTACATGGAGCCCTTCAGGGCAGCCGTGCTGATGGCACATGCATTCAACGACTGGAACGTTGTCCCCAGCCATAGCTATCGGTTTATTAAAGTGTTAAAAGAGAAAGGCGTGCCGCTGCAGATATACTACCATCAGGGCAGCCACGGAGGTGAGCCTCCCTTTAAGATGATGAACAGGTGGTTCACACATTACCTTTTCGGTGTGGAAAACGGCGTGGAGAATGATCCGAAAGCATATATTGTACGTGAGACAGCTGACCGCAACAGCCCGACAGCTTATGCTGACTACCCCCATCCCGATGCAGCGCCCGTAACATTCTACCTCACCCCCGGAGCACCTGCGGCGGGCGGTCTTGTGACCGGGAAAGTGGCAGCGCAGGGCAAGGAAACCCTGGTTGACAATTTCTCCTTCACCGGCTCTATGCTGGCGCAGGCTGACTACACGAACCACCGGCTTCTTTACCTTACTCCTGTGCTGACAGATTCTGTACACATCTCAGGTGTGGTTACTGTAAAGGTAAGGGCGGCCTCAAGCAAGCCGGCCGTGAACCTGTCGGTATGGCTGGTGGCACTGCCATGGAATGATGGGCGCACCGCGAAGATTACTGATAACATTATCACCCGCGGATGGGCCGACCTGCAGAACCACCGTTCACTGACAGAGAGTGAGCCGCTGGTTCCGGGTAAGTTCTATGAGATGACATTTGAACTTGAGCCTGATGACCAGATAATTCCTGCCGGAAAGCAGATAGGACTTATGATCTTCTCAAGCGACAAGGAATTCACCCTGCACCCCATGCCCGGCACCGAGCTGATGATTGACCTTGACGGGACTGAGGTGACGATACCGGTCGTTGGAGGCGAAATTAAGTAAATCGGGTATCAGGCAAGAACCCGCTCTTGAATTAATATACTATACGAAATTTGGGCTAAAGTAGAGCTGCGACCGAGATATCTTCATCTATGCCATCCCAGTGAATGCCTATGCCATTACCGATCAGTCGCCAGTTACTTAATTGTTCCTTGGTGGCCTTTCGCAGTCGGGGAAACCAGAGAAGCGGAACTCCTACTTCTCTGCCATCCTGCAGTAACACATACAGCATATCCCTTGTAAACCATACTTTGGTGGCCAATGCATTTATTGATTTATCTGCTAAAGTATTCATCCCATTTTCCCCTGATCAGTAATTCATTATCCTCAATAATATCGCCTATTTCCCTTAGCTCCTTACCTGTAAATCCATAGTTGAGCACAACACAAAGAGGGTCAATCCAGAATTTGGCATAACACTGTGCCTTTTCAATATGAATATGTATTGGTTCGCTTCCTTCATTGCTGAAAAAGAACAGCCTGTAACCTTTTATTATTAATACAGTTGGCAATGCCAAACAAAGATAGTAAAAACAATTGAAACTGCTTTTCAGGTATCCTGAAGGCCTCAGACCGGACCTCTGCCTGATTTTTTTCTCTGCCATTGCAGCGTTCCGGCGTGTCATCTCGTATTAGGTTATAAAAGACCTGAATTTCGTAGAACCATTGCTTAAAAAAATCTGTATGAAAAATCCAGTATTGATAATTCTGTGCTTCCTGACCTTTGCCGCATTGTCATCATGTTCAAAGGATAATGGACAGGAACCCGATCTCACCCCGGAAAACCTTACACTGACAGCCAAGAGCTCCGACGTCATCGCATATAACAATGAATTCGGAGTTGAGCTCTTTACAAAAGTTGCTCTTGCCGAAAACAAAAACTTCATGCTCTCACCGCTGAGCGCAAGTGCCGCACTTACAATGCTGCTAAACGGCTGTGGCGGAGAAACATATGATCAGCTGAAGGCCACGCTGAAATATCCCGAACAGATGACCATCAGCGAAATAAACGAGGTTTATAAAAGCCTTGTTTCCCAGTTGCTTGTTGTTGATCCAAAGGTTAAACTGGCCCTCGCAAACGCAATTTTCTACAGGCAGGGATTCAGCGTCAAGAACCCGTTCCTCACCATTATGGACTCTGATTTTGATGCTGAGATCGCAGGTCTTGATTTTAACCTGCCATCCTCACTTGCAACCATTAACAAATGGGCCAGTGATAACACTAACGGTAAAATCCCGAAAGTACTTGACGAAATTTCACCTGATGCTGTGATGTTCCTGATGAATGCCCTTTACTTCAAGGGCGACTGGAGCTACCAGTTCGATAAAGATCTGACCTCGGAAAAACCATTCTACACACACAGCTCAACCTCTGTCGATGTGAGCACGATGAAGGGAGAGGTTGGTTCAAAGGTGACAGGGGGAAGCAATTACAGTGCCATTGAACTTCCATATGGCTGCACCAATTTCACAATGGTAGTGATAGTCCCGGAGAGTAACCTCTCTGAGTTTATCGGAACATTTACTCCTGAGAAATGGGCAACAATCACATCAGCTCTTGACGGTCAGGAAGAATTCGGTGAACTGACCGTGTCAATGCCAAAATATAAGTTCTCGTACGAGAAGTACCTGAATGACCAGCTGCAGAGCATGGGCATGATTGACGCATTCATTCCCGGCACGGCCAACCTCTCGGGAATTGCCGATGCCTCGATATTTGTCAGTTTCGTGAAGCAGAACACCTTTGTCGAGGTTGACGAGAAAGGTACCGAAGCTGCCGCAGTCACAACCATTGGTGTTGAAGTGACAAGCTTTCCGCCCCAGCCCCGGGAGTTTGTGATTGACAAGCCGTTTGTCTTTGCCATACGCGAACGAACCACCAATGCCCTCCTCTTTATAGGGCAGGTAGTCAATCCGCTTGCTAACTGATCAAATGAATCCGCATAGAGAACCATTCACTGATTTCCAACCGTCAATTGAAATACCTGATATGAAAAACCTGATCAAATCCGCAGCATTCCTGGTCGTTATGATGGCTGCTCTGACAGCCTGCAACGACAGAACCGAAGAACTGATTACCTACGAGGCAAATGTGCCAGTGTACATGCCCTTCAATGAATTCAGGGCCAGCTTTGAAAAAAGCGCCCCAATCGCGATTTCCCATCCCGGGAAAATGTACTTCAAGGACAATTATCTTTTTATCAATGAATACGGTAAGGGTATTCATGTGGTTGACAACTCAGACCCCTCTAATCCTGAAAAAGTAGCCTTTTTCGAGATCCTGGGCAATGTTGATATGGCAATAAAGGGCAATGTCCTTTTCGCTGACAGCTATATTGACCTGCTGGCAATTGATATAACTGACATTGACAAACCCGTTGTAATTGACCGCATTGAGAATGTTTTTCCGGAAATCGTTCCGGAGGGGGAGTTATGGTTCCCTTACGCGATGGTAGATAAATCCAAAGGTGTAATTGTTGACTGGGAGGTGAAGAAGATCACCGAGAAGATGGAAAATTATAACCAGGGCGGCTGGATATTCCGTGGCGAGATGGACTTTATGGTAAACACCACAACCGGAGCCAAGTGGACCGGGGGCAGCGGCACCGGCGGATCCATGGCCCGCTTCATGCTGAATGAAAACTACCTGTATGTTATCGCGGTACCAACAAGGTTAAAAACTGTTGACATTACCACGGCTGCAAATATGGCCGTTATCGACAGTGTTGACATCCCGAGGAACATGGAGACTCTTTTCCGTCTTGAGGACAACCTGTTCATCGGAACTACCACCGGGATGCTGATTTTCGACCTTGTCAATCCCAAAAAACCCTCCCAGGTTTCATCCTACGATCATATAAGGGCCTGTGACCCTGTTGTGGTTGACGGTGAGTATGCATACGTGACACTCAGGACGGGCAACATGTGCAACAACGGGCAGAACCTGCTCGAGGTCATCGACATATCATCATTAACGCACCCCTATCTCGTAAAATCATACCCGATGTTTAATCCGCACGGACTGGGAACTGATGGCGACCTGCTGTTTGTCTGCGACGGCACTGCCGGCCTTAAGATTTATGACAAATCCGACCCGCTGACAATTCTCACAAATAAGGTTGCACATTACCCGGATTTTGATACCTATGACGTTATCCCGATGGATGGTATCCTGATGCTTGTCGGTGAAGACGGAATCTATCAATATGACTACAGTGACCCTGAGAATATAATCCAGATAAGCCATTTAGCCATCACTGATAAATAGACAGATGTTCAGAATAACTGCAATTGCGGTTTGTGTTTTGATTTCACTCTCCGCAACAGGTCAGCAGCGCAAATCTACTGTTGTGCTTTACGATGGTTCCCGGATTTCGGGAACCATCCTTGGCGATACGGACGGCTACCTGGATATTAAGGTTTTAACCCCCCAGGTCATCAGGATCGGCAAGTCACAGGTATCATCGGTTGAGGCCGTTAGGTATCCGGTAAAAAAGAACATGAAGACCTCCGGTTACTATGCAAGGTTTTC
>DHGW01000084.1 GCA_002402965.1 Bacteroidales bacterium UBA4788 | reverse complement strand
TATCAAGCCGGAAATACCGATATAACATTTCGTCTTTGAACTTCCGGATACTGCCTCTGCCCATCGCGGCAGCCATGTGAGCATCTCATTGTTGATGAAACCAAGCAGGTCGCGGCCTATCATTGCCCTGATCTCATAATCATCTTCGGTAAGGTATTTTTCTATAAGCAGGTTGGCAAACAACAGCTGGATTCCAAGATGATCCGCGGCCAGTCCGCAGTCCTCGGTCCTGCTGTATCCGTATCTCCTGTACAGACTGCAGAGTTCACTGTGATGCTCCTCCACTGAAATGCCGGCATTGATCCAGTGTGATGCTGCCGGATATGCTTCAGAAGCTGTATCGCCAGCAAGCAGCGACCTGTAGTTGTCGCCCACTGCCAGGTGGCACTGCTGCTTGAATGGACAGGGCGCCCTGAGCAGCCGGCTGGCAGCCTCAAACCGGCTGTTGGTGCTGCTGACGGGAAGGTTGCGCAACAATCCTGCATCGCACAGATTGGGCAATCCGCTTTCACCTGGTGACATTGAAACAGATCCGCCAAGAAAAAGAAATAGTGCCGTGTAAGCCTGTAGCAGTTCTTCAGGGGTATTCATTGTGCCAATATTGCCAGTCATCAGATATTCAGGTTGCATAACCCAATAACATGATGATCCGGCAAATTGTTCACCTCTTTACTTTTTCCAGCTCCTCCAGTTCCTTGATGCCCATGCTTCCTGAGAGGCTGGCGATAGTCTTCAGGTCAAGGTTACCCTGGATTGATACAACAGAGGTTCCTCCGCCGCCGGTGATCATCACCAGTTCTGCGATCCTGTCTCCAACCTCCTGGATCATGAAGAAGACCTCGTTGTTTTCCTCCCTGACCGTCATGAGCTCCTCATAGCCGTTTCGTCTCAGCCTGGGCATCAGCTCCGAGGCGAAGTTTATCCCATGGACGGCAGCAGTGCTGTCTATACTGAGAATCCGGATTCCCTTGATCCTCGTCACCAGGTTACGGAACTCCTCGTCATCGCTGTCAATTCTTGAGAGGAGACTGAACATTTTTGAGGATATATAAACAGAGGTGAATCCCTCTTTCCCGTTGTACCTGTCGAACAATTCATCCACAGGGCTTTTCTGCGCGCAGAGCGAAGCGGTTATTGCCGTCAGCAGCAGTATGATGAGTGCTTGTTTTTTCATATTGGCTTTTTTAATCTGTTTCAGTTTCATTTTGCACCGGCTTAAGCTCACCGAGGTAGCGAAGCCTGTAGAGGTTCTGCCCGACGATGTCGCCTATCCTGCCGAGGCCCTCCAGCTCTTCCGGTTTCTCTGCGAAGGTACTGACCTGTTCAAGCTGTTCGGTTCCGCTGTTCATCCTCTCCGAAACGGTCATGAGGATGTTCCTGACCTCAGCCATGGCGATCATCGGATCATCATATGTGTCTTTCACCTGCGGCGAACCGGGAAACCGGAAGACCAGCCACAATCCGGCCACGATGGCTGCTGCTCCGGCCACTCCGGTAAGGTATCTCCAGACTTTTCCGCGGGGTTTCGTGCTGATTTCCCTGTGAGTAACGGCTTCAAGCCTGTCGTAAAATCCCTCGGATGGTTCAGGCACCTCGTCCGTTTGCCCGGGCAGGAAACCGAACTCCTTCCGGACGGATTCCGGGGCAGAGGGATCATTAAGGTACTCCCTGAGCAGGAGTTCCTCATCTTCGCTGGTTTCTCCTTCGAAATATTTACCGGACAATTCTCTTATCTTCTCCTGTTCCATATCGGTATAACCTTTCCATCTCTTCCCTTATCTGCTTTCTGGCCCTTGAGATCATTGTGCGGAGTGCAGTGATATTCGTTCCCATCGCCTCTGCGGTCTCTTCGTAGGAGTATCCCTCCATGTCCCGCATGATTATGGCGCTTCTTCCAGGCTCTTTCATCCGGCTGACGATAGCTGCAACCATTCTCACAGCCTCCCGGTCATCACCCGCAGCTGAGTTTTCAGCAAGCGCGGCTGTACTGCTGCCCGCATCGCCGAAAGCTTCGAGCCTCAGTCTCTTTTTTCTCCTCAGCAGGTCAATGCAGTGATTGCGTGTCACTGTGGTACACCAGGATGCCACACTGGCATAGTCGCGTTTTCCATCTCTCTCTGACCAGAGTTTCATCATCACCTCCTGCACTGTATCTTCAGCCTCCTCCCTGTTGTTCAGGAAACGGAAGGCGAGGGCATACAGCCTCCGCCCCTCCGGTAATACTGTCTTCCTGAACTCTTCGGGGGTCATGTTTCTCTGAACTCTTCCCCAAATTTATCATTTACCCTCGATCTCCAGTCCTTCGAGTATGGCAAGTCCTTCCCCGTTGCTTCTGAAGAGTTCCTCAGCCTCATCCCGTGTGAGGTTACCCTCAATCTGTACAACTGCCTGATCCTCACCATCAATAACCAGGAGCAGTTCCCTGATCATCTCCTTATCCATCCTTGCCATAAAGCGCAGATCAGCTCCGTCATCCCTGACAGTCATCAGCTCATCATATCTGCCTCGCCTGATAATGCCCCTGATCTCCGTGAGCAGGCCTTCGCCGGCGGGAAACTTCTCCTTATCCCTGACTACCAGTCTTATAGAGGTAATTTTCCTGACAGGATTCCCATCCCTGTCACAGTCCCTGCTTTCCCCCAGGAATTTAAGCAGGCTTCCATTGATGACGACAGAGGTGTAACCATCACGGTTGCTGTACTTGCTGAAGAAATCGTCAAGCGAGGTTCTCTGTCCTGATACCGCTGCGGCAATCGCAACTGCGGCAATTAAAAGAAACATTCTTTTCATGACTGTCCGTTTTAGTGTGATTTCTGAACCATTGACGAACGGGCGGCAAAAACATTACTTGATTTTCATTCTTTTTTTGATAAAGTGTTGATATCTGCCGGTATTTCAGGTACAGTATGGAATGCAATAATGTTATTTTTACCCCTCGGAAAGTTGATAAATCGACAGAAAAATATCTATATAATTAAAAAAGTAAACTAAAACCATCTCTCTGATAAATGACTGCATCTGAAGCTATTGCTATACTCAAGACCCGTGGAGTTGAACTTCCGGCGGAGGTCAGCCAGTTGGCCGGCCTTTGTCCAGGAGCGCGCTTCTTCAACACCTCTCCGGAGATTCTGGAGGCCTCCATCCCCGGCAGGGATGATCTCAGCTATGAGGTGAAGTATGATATCCCGGGCAGGGGGGAGGTGGTTGAAGTGATCCTTCACCGGGTGAGCAACGGACTCTCTGCAAATTATACTGAGCCTTACATGAGAAGGCGTGACCCGGAGACGATGCTGATAGGCGATTCGAGGCCGACCGATAAGAAGAGGTTTGAGGACGTGTACGGGTATCCGTTTTCCACACTTAGGAGCGAGACGCTTGAGTGGATGCAGGGTCAGGAGGTGGGTATTTTCATCTGTTTTGCCGGCAACTATCCTGTGGGGGCCGGTGGTGTGGTGATTATTCCCCTGAACGCTTCGTTCTTTGCCTTCGGCCTGTCACTTCTCCAGCGTATAATTTCCGTTGACCAGGTTCCTGACGGATTCAGGGTGGAGTCGGTTGTCTATGTTGCACCTCCTTTCCGTCACACCCGGTTTGGAGGGCGCCAGGTGGTGGTTCATAACAGGCGTGAGGGCCTGCACGAGATGTTCGCCTACAACCTCTACCCGGGACCGAGTGCCAAGAAGGGTTTTTACAGTGTGCTGCTCGACAAGGGGGAGAAGGAGGGATGGATTACTGCACACTGTTCTACGGTCCAGGCAGTCAGTCCTTATGACAATATGACAACCTTCATGCATGAAGGTGCCAGCGGCGGGGGTAAAAGCGAGATGATCCAGAACCTCGTGCGTGAGCCCAACGGCCAGATCCTGATAGGCCAAAACATCATTTCCGGGGAGAAAC
This sequence comes from Bacteroidales bacterium UBA4788, assembly GCA_002402965.1. Lineage (GTDB taxonomy): Bacteria > Bacteroidota > Bacteroidia > Bacteroidales > VadinHA17 > SR-FBR-E99. The sequence continues at coordinate 61,368 of DHGW01000084.1, read as the reverse complement.
GCGTCATTTCCATCCCTCTCTTCTGTTCCTTCTTTCCTGCTACTGACGACATGGCGTTATGTCATCCCTCATACCAGAAGAACAATGGCAAGCTTACGGTGGCTGATGCCGAGAATGCATGGTTCATACGCGTTGACGGTGTTACCGGTTACGGAGATGATCCCTTCCTTGAGAAGATTACAATCAATCCCGGGGAGCCTCTTCTTTTCCTGAACATTGAGACCCGGCCCGACGGCACGGCACTGATATGGAACCATAAGGAAGATGCGCCGGGTAAACGCTGTCCCAATCCCAGGGTGGTCCTTCCGCGCCATATAGTCCCCGGTGTAATCAGCAGGCCGGTCACTGTTGATGTTCGTAATTTTGGGGTGAGGATGCCGCCCTGTACGGTTGAGAGGCCTTCGTACGGCATTGCAGGCCTGTTTCACATCCTGCCCCCGGCGCTGGCATGGCTGTGGCGACTGGTCAGCCCTCGTGGCTATGCCAATCCGAGTGTCACCGGCAGTGGTGATCTTGAGAGTGAGGGGGCGGGGTCATACTGGCCCTTTGCCACCGGGAAAAAAGTGAGGCATGCCAACCTCCTTCTGGAGCAGATCGTCAATACGCCCAGGGTCCGTTATACACTCACTCCGAACCAGCACATCGGAGCATGGAAGGTAGGGTTCAAACCACAGCTTCTGATGAGGGAGTACTTAACCAGGCGGGGCAATGCCAAGCTCAGGGCTGATCAGCTGAGCCCGGCACGCTGCCCGTTGCTGGGATACGAGCTGAACTACCTTACAATTGAAGGGTCACCCGTACCAACGCGATTCCTCAAGGTATACCGCCAGGCAGAGGTGGGTGAAGAGGGGTATGATGCCGGCGCGGCAATACTGCGTGAATTCTTCAGAAAGGAACTCGCAGGATTTCTTACACCTGATCTCATACCGCTTGGACGAAGGATAATAAGTGCTTTCATGGAGGATTGCACACTGGAAGAGTATGCAAGAATACTCCCTATGGAGTACCAGTACTCCTTTCTTACAATTAATGATTACGACCAGCCGGTCGGGTAAGAGCCGCTTCAGTCCCTGAAGTCGGCCATCACATCGGGATAGGCGTTGCTTTCCAGCTTCTTCTTGACCTCCGTGAATGCCTTGATGGTGTAATTGACATCCTCAGGGGTGTGGGCTGCGGTCGGGATAATGCGGAGCATGATGACGCCTCTCGGCACCACCGGGTAAATTACCACTGAACAGAATATACCGTAGTTTTTCCTGAGGTCCTTGATCAGCTGTGTGGTCTGTGCCAGGCCGCCCTTGAAGAAGACGGGGGTAACAGGCGACTGGGTTTTTCCGATATCGAACCCGGCCTCCCTGAAGCCCTTTTGCAGTGCATGGGCGATCTTCCAGAGGTTTTCGCGCAGCTCGGGATGGGTCTTAATTATCTCGAGGCGCTTGATTGCACCGATTGTCATGGCCATAGGCAGTGACTTGGCATAAATCTGTGAGCGCAGGTTGAACCTGAGGTAGCTGATGACATCCTTGTCGCCTGCCACGAATCCGCCTATTCCTGCGAAGCTCTTCGCGAATGTGGCAAAGTAGACGTCTATCTGGTCCTGCACGCCGAAGTGTTCGCCCGTGCCTGCTCCTGTTTTTCCCATAGTTCCAATACCGTGGGCATCGTCAACCAGAAGGCGGAATTTGTATTTTTCCTTAAATGCGACAATCTTGTCGAGTGCGCCGAGGTCGCCTGCCATCCCGAAGACTCCCTCGGTGATGACGAGTATGCCTCCGCCGGTTCCGGCAACGATATTCTGTGCATGCTCCAGCTGCTTCCCGAAGTTTTTCATGTCATTGTGTGCAAAGACGAACCTCTTTGACAGGACCATCCTCAGCCCGTCCATGATGCATGCGTGTGACTCGGAGTCATACACGATGACATCATGCCTTCCTGCAAGACAGTCGATTATTGATACCATCCCCTGGTAACCGTAGTTGAGCAGGTAAGCGGATTCCTTTCCGACAAATTCGGCAGCCATCTGCTCGAACTTCTCGTGCATGGTGGTCTGGCCTGACATCATCCTGGCGCCCATCGGGTAAGCCAGTCCGTACTGAGCCGCAGCTTCGGCGTCAACCTTGCGCACTTCGGGGTGATTGGCAAGCCCCAGGTAATTGTTGAGACTCCAGTTAAGCACTTCCCTGCCCATGAATTTCATTCGGGGGGCTATTTCACCTTCCAGCTTGGGGAACATAAAGTATCCATCGGCCTGTTCCTGGTACTGTCCAAGTGCACCACGGTTCTTTTTGATCTTGTCGAAAATATCCACGTCAGTATTGGTTTTGATTAATGCCCGCAAAATTATTAAAAACATTACTCAGGCAAAGTACCTATTTATACCTATTTGTTCCGATGTTTTAACACTGCCTTAACTACTTCGTATCCATAAACGGTGCACTTTTGTGACATAATGAACCGACTTATCAAAAAAAACAGTAATTTTGCGCAACATTTCCGGGTATGAGGATCAGACCGATAATATATTTATTGCTTGCTCTCATCGTTTCATCATGCGGTGAGTATGAGAAACTTCTCAAGAGTACGGACAACGAGCTTAAGAAGGAGAAGGTCTTTGAGTATTATGATGACGGCAAGTACATGAGGTCAATTGAGCTTCTTTCTCAGATACTTCCAAGGTACAGGGCCACTGACGAAGCAGAGCAGTTGAACTGGATAAATGCCCAGGCACATTTCAAGATACGTGACTACATGATGGCGGGCACCTATTATCAAAACTTTGCTGACACCTACCCAGGCAGCAATAATGCAGAAGAGGCGCACTATCTTGCAGCACTGTGCGATTATTACCAGAGTCCCAGGCCGGAGCTTGATCAGTCATACACGAGAAAGGCTATAGAGAGCTTCACCATCTTCATGCAGAGGTATCCCACCAGCACAAGGACCGATGACTGCAAGGCCAGGATCATGGAACTCCAGGAAAAGCTTGTGGAGAAATCATACCTGAGTGCAAGGCTTTATTATGACCTGAAGGAATACCGGGCGGCAACAGTATCACTGGCGAACAGCCTGAAGGAGTACCCTGATACAAAATACCGCGAGGAGCTGATGTTCCTCAAACTTGATGCGCTTTACCTGCTTGCCGAGAACAGCATCCCGGACAAGAAGGTTGAGCGTTTCCAGACTGCACTTGACGAGTATTATTCGTTCATCGAGGAGTTCCCGCAGAGCAGGTTCTCCAAAGATGTGGCAAGGATCTTCGAAAACACGGCGAGGTTCCTGAAGGTTGATACGACCGTGCAACAGACTGTAAATAATTGAATTATCAACAATATGGATTACAAGAAAACAGCAGCTTCCTACACGACAATCACAAGGGACATTGACAAGTTTGATGTTGATACCCAGAACATCTACGAGAGCGTCATCATTGCCACAAGGCGTGCAAACCAGATCAGCGTTGAGATGAAGCAGGAGCTCAACTCCAAGCTTGAGGAGTTTGCTTCATTCAATGACAACCTGGAGGAGGTGTTCGAGAACAGGGAACAGATTGAGATATCCAAGTTCTACGAAAGGCTTCCGAAACCCACTCTCATAGCACTGGCCGAGTTTGAAGACGGCAAGATCTATTATCGGAATCCCGATAAGGAGCAGAAGCCGAAAAAATAGTAGCACAACATGCTGAAAGGCAGGAAAATACTGCTTGGAGTCACCGGAGGTATAGCAGCCTACAAGGCCGCTGTAATCATCCGGTTGCTTGTTAAAGAGGGGGCAGAGGTCAAAGTGATAATGACACCCCTGGCGAAGGAGTTCATAACCCCGCTCACCCTGGCTACCCTTTCCAAAAATCCAATCCTTGTGGATTTTTTCGATCCGGAGGACGGGCGATGGAACAGTCACATAGACCTTGGTCTCTGGGCTGACCTGTTCCTAATAGCACCTGCCACCGCCAATACAATGGGCAAGATGGCATCCGGAATAGCGGATAACCTGTTGCTTACAACTTATCTCTCAGCAAGGTGCCCGGTCTTCCTCGCCCCGGCGATGGACCTCGACATGCTGGCCCACCCGGCCACTGTCAGCAACATCGAAAAGCTGAAGTCCTTTGGCTGTCATATAATAGAGCCTGACACCGGTGAGCTTGCCAGCGGGCTGGAGGGCAAGGGCCGGATGGCTGAGCCGGAGGCGATAGTGGGGGATCTCAGTGAGTTCCTTTCAAAAAAAAAAATAACTGAACTGCCTCTTCGTGGCAAACGGGTCTTCATCAACGCAGGCCCTACCGTTGAACCGATTGACCCGGTTCGTTACATCAGCAATTATTCATCGGGACGAATGGGCATTGCTCTGGCTGACGAGGCTGCCAGGCTTGGTGCGGAGGTGACCCTCGTGCTCGGTCCGGTGAGTCTCAAACCATCACAGAAGTCGGTCGTCATAATCCCGGTAAAGACGGCGGCTGAGATGAAGACAGCATCCCTTGAAGCCTTTCGCGACTGCGAGATTGCCATTCTTGCAGCGGCTGTGGCGGACTTCACGCCGGAGAAAACCCATGAGACCAAGGTGAAGAGGGGTGATGGTGACATGGTCATCCGGCTCAGGCCCACGGAAGACATTGCAGCCTCTCTCGGAAAAATCAAAAAAAGAGGGCAGTTTCTTGCCGGCTTCGCACTTGAAACTGACAACGAGCTGGAAAATGCAAAGGGTAAACTGCGCAGGAAGAACCTTGACATGATCATTCTCAACTCACTGAGGGACGATGGAGCAGGTTTTGGCCACGATACCAACCTGATCACAATCATTGACAGAAACAATAATATTGATAAATTTGAGTTGAAATCGAAGGACGGGGTTGCATTGGATATATTGAAGAAAATCATCTCATTGATGCACTGATCGCCCATGAATCAACTGACCGGAATCAGGCTCTTCGTGGCGGCATTTCTGATGGTACTGGGCACCGGTACTGCCGGATCACAGGAACTTTACTGCAACGTTCAGGTGTCGGCCCAGAAGATTCAGGGATCGAACCGGGAGATTTTTCAGAACATGCAGCGTGACATCTACGAGTTCATGAACAGCATGGTCTGGACTGACAATCTGTTCAGTTTTTCAGAAAGGATAGAGTGCAACCTGCTTATCAACCTCGACGAGCAGCTCTCTGCGGATGAGTTTCGCGGAACCATCCAGGTGCAGCTCAGCAGGCCAGTGTACAACACCACATATGAATCAACGGTACTCAACTTCGTCGACAATAACTTCCAGTTCCGTTATGTTGAGTTTCAGCCTCTTGAGTTCAACCCAAACAGCCATACCAGCAATCTTGTGTCGGTACTTGCCTATTACGCCTACCTGCTGATAGGAATGGATTTTGACACCTATGCCCAGGGAGGCGGTACACCCTATTTCCAGGTGGCTGAAAAGATTGTGACAAATGCTCAGAATGCTCCCGAACAGGGATGGAAACCATATGATGGCTCGAGGAACAGGAACCGTTACTGGCTTGTGAAGAATATCCTCGACACTGAGTATTCCGGTGTGAGACAGTTTCTTTACCTGTATCACCTCAGGGGCCTTGACCGGATGGAGTCGGACATGACACAGGCAAGAACAGAGATCTATGAAAGCCTCAGGCGGCTCCAGGAGGTGTACCGGCGCAGGCCTGATCCCTTCATGTATCTGATGGCGGTTGTGCTTGACGCTAAAGCAGACGAAATTGTAAACATCTTTTCACAGGGATTCCCCGAGGAGAAGAACAGGGTTGTTCAGATACTGACTGAGATAGACCCGGCCAACGAGACCAAGTACCAGAAGATACTCGCTTCCACCTGATAGCTGACCCCTCATGCTCCGCAGACTGACAGTTAGGAACTATGCCATCATCAAAGAGCTGGACATGACCTTTGGTGAGGGATTCACAATCATTACCGGTGAGACCGGTGCTGGCAAGTCAATACTTTTAGGTGCCCTGGGACTGGTGCTCGGGGAGAGGGCAGACACCTCGGTACTGCTCAGTCAGGATGAGAAGTGCATTGTTGAGGCGGAGTTTAACATCAGGGGATATGACCTCGGGGAGCTGTTCGAAGCGAACGGGTTAGACTATGATGATGAGGCTATACTGCGTCGGGAGATAACCCCTTCGGGCAAGTCAAGGGCATTCCTCAATGACACTCCGGTGAACCTGGGTGTGATGAAGGAGCTGGGCGGCAGGCTTATTGATATCCACTCGCAGCATGAAACGCTGCTGCTTGGCAACAGCATGTTCCAGATGCGGGTTTTAGACGCCTGGGCTGGAACAACGGGCCTTGCAAGGGAGTATTCCCAGGCCTGGGGCAGGTATCTCGCAGCCAGGAAAGAGTATGATGCTGCGGCGCTTGACCTCGGGAAAGCGAAGTCGGATCATGATTACTATTCACATCAGCTTGAGGAGTTCAGGGCGGTGGGACTGGTCCCGGGAGAACAGGAGACCCTCGAGAAGGAGCAGGAGATGCTCACTAATGCATCCGGGATAAAGGAGGCTCTGGCTGCCGTAACCGCGGCCCTGGGAGGAGAAGATATATCAGCTCTTTCGCTGCTTCGTACGGCGCGCCTCAACCTCTCCAGGATTGCCGGGTGGCTGCCGGAAGCGGCTGAACTGGAAAAAAGACTTGAGACACAACTGATTGAACTGAATGATATCTCATATGAGTCTGAGAAGCTCAACGAAAGGGCTACGGCCGATCCCGGCAGGCTCGATTATGTGACTCAGAGGCTAGATACAATCTACTCGCTGATGCAGAAGCACCGGTGCAGGGATATCGATGAGCTGCTGGCGGTTCAGACCAGGGTGGAGGATGCTGTCTCCGCCACAGGTGATGCTGATGAGAGGATCGAAGATCTGAAGAAAAGGAGCGATGCCGCCTTTGCGGAGGCAGAAACCATTGCCACCCGGCTGTCGGAAGGCAGGAACAGGTCAGCTGCTCCGCTGGCCGGGCAGATTACATCAAGGCTCCGGAAGCTGGGTATGCCTCATGCGCGCTTTGAAACCCGCATCCGGAACCTGGCGTCACCAGGACCGTCAGGCTTGGATGCGATTGAGTTTCTCTTCAGCGCCAACAGGCAGGTTGAGCCCGAAGAACTTGCAAGATGTGCTTCCGGTGGTGAGCTATCGAGGGTGATGCTATGCCTGAAATCGGTACTCGCAAGCAGTTCCGGGCTGCCGGCAATAATATTTGACGAGATAGACTCCGGGGTCTCTGGTGAAGTGGCCTCAATGGTTGGGAACATCCTTGCAGAGATGGGAAAGAACATGCAGGTGATCAATATTACGCATCTTCCGCAGGTCGCTTCCAGAGGTGGAATGCATTATCATGTATACAAGGAAGAGAGTGATCACTCAACAATAACCCGTGTCAGGTTGTTAAATGACGATGAAAGGGTTAAGGAGGTCGCCAGGCTGCTCAGCGGAAGCACAATCACCGAGGCTGCCATGCGCAATGCCCGCGAACTGCTGAAGGGCAGCTGAGATTCCACCTGTAACTAAAAATAACCAAATAATTATGATCACTAATCTATTGGAAGGCAAGAAGGGGATTGTTTTCGGTGCTCTCAACGACAAATCGATTGCCTGGCACGTAGCTGAAAAGGCCCATGCCCAGGGCGCACGCCTGGTTCTTACCAATGCACCCGTGGCAATCCGTATGGGCACAATCGGCGAGCTGGCTGAAAAGACGGGCAGTGAGGTGATAACAGCCGATGCCACAAGTATGCAGGATCTCGAGGTGCTCTTCAACAGGTCGATGGAGATCTTTGACGGCAAGTTCGATTTTGTACTTCATTCGATTGGCATGTCACCAAACGTACGAAAAGGCATTCCCTATGCAGAAAGCAGTTATGAGAACATGCTGAAGACCCTGGACATCTCCGCACTCAGCTTTCACCGGATACTTCAAACAGCTTATAAACTGGATGCCATCAAGGAGTGGGGTTCAGTGGTGGCGCTGACATATGTGGCTGCACAGCGTACCCTGGCAGGGTACAATGACATGGGTGATGCCAAAGCACTGCTGGAGTCAATTGCGCGAAGCTTCGGCTATATCTACGGCAAGGACAGGCATGTCAGGGTCAACACGATCTCACAGTCGCCTACCGCAACAACTGCCGGATCAGGAATCGCCGGGTTTGATTCGCTGGTAGATTTCTCCGACAGGATGTCACCCCTGGGCAATGCCGATGCCTCGGACTGCGCAGATGTATGCATCACGCTATTCTCTGACCTGACCAAGAAGGTCACCATGCAGAACATATTCAATGACGGAGGATTCTCCAGCATGGGGATGAGTGAGAGGGCAATTGAGCAATACAACAAGAGTTTCAGGGAGTGTCCTGATAAGTAAATATACCTAGTCAGCTACAGTATAAACACATATTTTAAGGCGTCGTGCCATCGGGGCGGGGCGCTTTTTCTATTTTTGGTTAACTAAAACTAACCGCCATGTTTAGCCTCATTCTGTTAGCCTTGTTCTGCCTTGTTTTTCCCGCGTTTCTGATTTGGTTGACTCATAAATATCCATTCTTTAAAAAGATCGGCGCTATAGTAATGGCATATGCCATCGGGGTCATCATTGCCAATGTCGGCATCATGCCCAGGTCAAGTGAAGCATATCGCGAAGCCACAATCGGGCAGGACCGCCCTTTTATTCCGAAATCTGAGGCGGTTGAGATGGTGGCAGCCGGCACGCTGAAACACAGTGATTTCCGCTACAACAGCATTGCCGCCGTACAGGACAGCATGCAGAGTGCGCTGGTTCTCCTTGCTATTCCGCTTATCCTTTTCTCGCTCAATGTCAGGAGGTGGCTCAGGTTCTCCGGCAAGGGATTCCTGTCGATGCTGCTGGCCCTGGTTTCGGTGGTGATAATTGTGGCCACGGGTTACCTTATCTTCAGGGACAAGGTGGAAGGAGCGGATAAGATCGGAGGGATGCTTATCGGTCTCTACACGGGTGGTTCCGTCAACCTGGCTTCCATTGCATTAGCGCTAAAGGTAGACCCGAACGCCTTCATCATGACAAACACTTACGACATGATTGTGGGGGGCATTGTAATCCTCTTCTTTATAACAGCAGGGCCGGCCTTCTTCAGACTCTTTCTTCCACCGTTCAAGGCGCCTGCGGGTTCAAAAAGGGGGGGCCCCGACATCAGTGAGATGAATCAGAAGATGGCTGAGGATTTCGATGATTATTCCGGTATATTTAAAAAGGGTGTAATGCTGCCGCTGCTTGCAGCCATAGGACTCGCGATCGTGATCCTCGGGCTGGGGGTGGCAGTCAGCATGCTTTTGCCCAAGGTTCCAATGACCGTCTCAGTAATCCTTACAATCACAACCCTGGGTGTGGCTGCTTCGTTCATAAAGCCTGTCAGGGAGATAAGAAAGACCTTCCAGCTCGGGATGTACTTTATTATCGCATTTTCAATTGTAATCGCCACACGCTGTGATCTCAGCATAATCTTCCAGGCGAAATACCTGAACCTTCTTCTGTATATCACCTATGCCTATTTCGGGTCGCTCTTCCTGCACCTGTTTCTTTCCTGGATCTTCAGGGTCAATGCCGACGATTACCTGATTACAACGACCGGGTTTGTCTATTCACCGCCGTTTGTACCGATGGTTGCAGCCGCCCTGAAGAACAAGGATGTCATTCTCACCGGGCTGGCAACAGGCATGATTGGCTGGATTCTGGGCAACTATATCGGTGTTGCCTTCGGGATGTGGCTGGGTAAGCTATAACAGGCAGAAGGCAACAGGTAGTAGGCTGTAGTGAAATGACTGCATGACATACAGACTCTTGCCGTAACTTTGCCAACACTATTGCCTATTGCCTGTTGCCTAGAACAGGTAGTTTAGTCCAATATAGAACTCCATGCTGCCATCCTGCTCCTTCAACGCCTTGCCGATGTCTGCGGAGATGATGAAGTTCTCGTTCATGGCTATCTTAAGGCCGAGACCTGCAGCCATGTGGAGCTTGTCCTTCCCGTCAGCGAGGAAATCGCTAATGGACTCACTCGTTTCTATATCGTTCAGGAAGCTCTGGAAGGCAGCTCTGTCGACATCGATGAGGTCAGTAACCATACCTGCATCAAAGAAATAATTGGTTCCCAGGTACCAGTTCTGGTTGATGAACTTAAACCGGACCATCTTCCAGCGCAGCTCAGCGTTTCCGTAAGCAATCCCGTCACCTATTACCCTGTTTCTCAGCAATCCCCTGATAGTCTTGCTGCCGCCGAGGCCTTCAGAGCTGGCTCCCCGCAGTTCGGAGACTATTATCTGTCCCTGGTAGTAGAATGGCACATCGCCGAAGAGGGTCTGCTGGTAACCGAGCCTGTATGCAAAGCTAAGGTCATCCTCCTTGAGGGTGAAATATTGTCTCCAGGTGAGGTAGAGTTTTCCGAATGACGACTCGGCGCCCAGGAATTCAGGTACGACCTCTATTCCGGTCTCAGCCCATATTCCGCTCATGGGGCATGCACGCTGGTCACGTGTGTCGTACGAGATGCCTCCCTTGATGCCGGTAATCCATCCGCCGTCGGCCTCTTCCTCCGAGATAATTCCGGCCCCGGTATAGTATTCAAAGAGAGTTGGCACGTCCGGCAGGTATTTCGGATCCTCAGGATCCTTCCCCTTGTTGAACTTAGTGACATCGAGCACGTCCGGCCTGAACTGCTGAATGCTGAGTCCGGCGTTCCAATGCCAGTTGTTGTCGCCGATGTTCCCGATGAAGTCGTTTTTGAACCTGAAGAGGTGGCGCTTCATGGCATAATAAAGGCGGCTGCGGTAAGGTGGTGAATTCAGCTCATCGTCAGTCCAGTCACTGTTATAAACCGATCCGAACCCGTTGAATCCGTAGAAGTCATAGGCAAAGTCGGGCATGTAGCTCAGGTCCACGGCGTACCTGATACCCTTGATAAGGTAATCGGAGTCATACATTACCCTGAGAATTGAACTCCCTTTGGTGAAGGTGGAGGCCTCGATATATATCCTGTGATAATAATCAGGATAGATTAATCCGTCGCCATAGTCGAACAGGTTAACCAGAGCCCCGTACTGGAATCCCTGATCGGTACTGTAGGTGACGGCCGGCAGAGCGCCGAAGTTCCATCCTGTCTTGGTCTCCTGGGCAGTCACTGCGGAGGCGAGGAGTCCGGTAAACAGCAATAAACAGAGTTTTTTCATAAGTTTCATTTTTGTAAGGAAAGTAAAGTTAAAGAAAAATGATGCTCATATCCTAATTATTTTAATATTGCTACATTAGTGGACTTTTAGATCCGGTGCCATGAGCCTGATAATACACAACACGGGAATGCTGGTACAAACCAGGGAGGAGAACCTGGCCTTCACGGCCGGGAAAGATATGGCAGTACTGCCTGTTATTGAGAATGGCTGGCTGCTCATCGAGGACGGTATAATTGCCGGTTATGGCCCGCCTGAAACCTTGCCCCGGCTCAGCAGTGACATTCCAGGGCTGGATGCCGGAGGAGGTTATGTTTTCCCGGCATTTTGTGATCCTCATACCCACCTGGTATATGCCGGAAGCAGGGAGAAGGAGTACACCGACAAGATACGTGGACTATCATATGAAGAGATAGCCAGGAGGGGGGGAGGCATCCTTAACTCGGCGAAGCTGTTGCATGAGACCTCAGAGGATGAACTCTTCTGGCAGTCGATGGAGAGGGTGAGGGAGATCATCTCCTTTGGCACCGGGGCGGTTGAGATCAAGAGCGGTTATGGCCTGACCACGGAGGATGAAATCAAGATGCTCAGGGTGATAAGGAGGATAAAGCAGGAGTCTCCCATTTCTGTAAAGGCAACATTTCTCGGGGCGCATGCCATCCCGGCTCTGTACCGTGACAACAGGAGCGCTTATGTCGACCTGATTGTAAACGAGATGATACCTGCCGTTGCTGCGGAGCGGCTGGCCGATTATATAGATGTCTTCTGTGACCGGGGCTTTTTCACGGTGGAGGAGACTGCCCGTATACTGGAAGCCGGAGCACGTTACGGCCTGAAGCCCAAGATACATGCCAATGAGCTCGATTACTCTGGAGGCATTCAGGCTGGGGTGCGTCACGGCGCTCTCTCGGTTGATCACCTCGAGTTCACCGGTGAGGAGGAGATATCTGCCCTGCTGGGCAGCGGCGCGATGCCGACGCTATTGCCGGGTGCAGCCTTTTTCCTTGGCATGGCCGATCCCCCGGCTCGCAGGATGATTGAGGCGGGACTGCCCGTTGCGATGGCAAGCGATTATAATCCCGGTTCATCTCCATCGGGCAACATGAAACTGGTTGTATCTCTTGGGTGTATCAGGCTGCGGCTGCTGCCGGAGGAGGCGATAAATGCCGTGACTCTCAACGCTGCATATGCCATGGGGCTGTCAGAGACACACGGCTCGATCACAGTGGGCAAGAAAGCGAATTTATTTATTACCAAGAAGATACCGTCTTATGGGTACCTGCCCTATGCTTACGGCAGTAATCTCGTGGAGACCGTTATTCTCAATGGGGAGGTGGTCTTTGATAGGGCAGCAGGCAATAGGCAGTAGGAGTAGGCAATAGGCAGTAGTGCCACATAATAGCCCGTAGGGCTTAAAGCATTGTAGAAGGGTAACGTTAGAATATAATTTCTCTGTAGGGGATAAAGAATTGTAAAAGAATAATTATGACCAGCAACCGGCTTATCGAATGCGTCCCCAATTTCAGCGAGGGGCGCGACATGGGAAAGATAAAACAGATCACTGATGAAATCGAATCTGTAGAAGGTGTAATGCTTCTTGACGTTGACCCGGGCAGGGATACAAACCGGACTGTGGTAACATTTGTCGGTGACCCTGATTCCGTTTGCGAGGCTGCTTTCAGGGCTGTCAGCATAGCAGCCCGGGTCCTTGACATGTCAAAACACACAGGTGCCCATCCTCGTATGGGTGCAACGGATGTATGCCCCCTTGTACCCGTCGCTGGTGTGACCATGGAGGAGGCTGCTGAGTATGCCCGCAAGCTGGCCCGCAGAATAGGAGAGGAGTTGTCACTTCCTGTATACTGCTATGAATCCGCCGCTTTCGAGGAGAAGAGGAGGAATCTTGCCAACGTCAGGGCTGGAGAGTACGAGGGGCTGAAGAAGAAGCTGGAGGATCCTGCATGGAAACCCGATTTCGGGCCGGCCCGGTTTGACGCCGGCGCCGGAGCAGTGATAGTGGGTGCGCGCGATTTCCTTGTTGCGTTTAACATAAACCTTAACACAACATCCACGCGCAGGGCGAACGCCATTGCCTTCGATGTGCGGGAACGTGGCCGCGAGAAACGTGAAGGCAATCCCGTCACCGGCAAGGTTGTAAAGGATGCGGAGGGCAACCCGGTGATGATACCCGGATCGCTGAAGGCGGTTAAGGCCATTGGATGGTATATACCCGAGTATGGTTTTGCACAGATATCCATGAATCTGACGAACATGGGGATCACGCCCGTGCATATCGCCTTTGACGAAGTAAGCCGCAAGGCTGAGGCGCGTGGAGTGAGGGTGACAGGATCCGAGCTTGTCGGCCTGATTCCTCTCAGTTCAATGCTTGAAGCCGGGAGATACTTCCTTCACCGTCAGCAGAGGTCTGCAGGTGTCTCCGATGAAGAGCTCATTCGCACCGCGGTCAGGTCTATGGGCCTTTCGGAGCTGAAACTGTTCAATCCTGAGGAGAAGATAATTGAGTATATTCTTGCCGATAAAAATCGGAAGAAGCTTGTGGATCTTTCTCTGTCATCATTTGTATGGGAAACTTCTTCCGATTCTCCCGCGCCTGGTGGCGGGTCAGTCGCAGCTGCCATGGGAGCCCTCGGGGCAGCCCTGGGCACGATGGTGGCTAATCTGTCGGGTCACAAGCGAGGCTGGGACGACAGGTGGGAAGAGTTTGCATCCTGGGCCGAAAGGGGTGCTCTAATGCAGAAGAGACTGCTTGACCTTGTGGATGAGGATACTGAAGCCTATAATGGCATTCTGAAGGCTTTCGAGCTCCCGAAAAAGAGTGATGAGGAGAAGGCCGCCAGATCTGCCGCCGTGGAGGCTGCCACGCTTAACGCCTCACTCGTCCCTCTGACGGTGATGAAGGAGGCTTTTAAAGTCTTTGAGCTGCTGGAGGAGATGACCGCAAAGGGCAATCCCAATTCGGTCACTGACGGTGCGGTAGGCGTGCTGGCAGTAAGAGCCTGTATCAGAGGTGCTTTTCTTAATGTTAAGATTAACGTCAGGGGTCTGAAGGACAGGTCGAAGGCTGAAGAGCTTATCGCTGAGGCACTGGTCATTGACGAGGCTGCAGCACGACTTGAGGTGGAGATTATTGAGCGTGTCTCAGGCCAGCTGGCAATCTAACCCTGCTTGCCTGACCGCGGTTCACCGGCGCCTGATCTTTTCTGTCCTGCGCCTGAGGATCATATAAATGACCATCAATACAAGAATCAGTATTACCAATATCTTAATGTTGCCCGGTGCCATCATGCCATCCTCCTGATTAGTCTCAGCCGATGGGTGTAACCTCCGTTCCTGTCGCTCCAGATGCCCTGGTGATCGATCCGGTCAGTTCTCACCGTCCCGGAAGCATGGATTATTCCGTTGTCGTCAATCAGGATCCCGCTATGGGATATTTCACCATCATCTCCTGAGAAAAAGGCAACATCGCCGGCTTCAGCCTCACCGATAAAGTCTATTGTTGTACCCCTCGTCGCCTGTTGCGCTGCCTCACGCGGCAGGGCGATACCCTGGATCTTAAACACGACCTGAACCAGTCCGGAGGCATCTATCCCGGCTGGAGTCCGGCCTCCCCACAGGTACGGAGAGCCCATGAACAGCCGTGCAGTCCCGGTGACTGATGTCTGGGTCATGATGTCCGGACGGTCATTGCCTGCCACCATGAAACTGCTTCTCCCGATCCTGAATGTTGAAAGGTCGTCACTAATGCCGAAGAGTTCACTTCCCGGCATGATGATCATACGTTCTCCATCAGCAGTGGCGCATGTCAGGGTATTGCCGGTGATTATTCCGGTTGCATCTTCCTCCCAGCTTTCGTAGCCGCCATGCAATGAATCGATCCAGCCATTGCATGCATCGTAAAGTGTGGAGATTCTGTGCCACTCGCCAAGGCTTTCAGTTATGGCAAACCTCTCACCAAAAAGCAGTTGGCTTACCATCTCCGACCGGTGTGAGGGAGCCGCTCTGAGGGGCAGATATGTTGTGTTGCAAATTTGCATGTTTAAGGTTCTGAAGGTCTGAGGTCTGAAGGTCTGCTACATAGCTACATATTGGTGTGCAGTCGTGAGGTCCTGCAGTGTTTCCGGGGCTAAGATTCGGTTATCTCATGTCAATTACCTCAACCCCTTTATGGTCAGCCGGGTTGAAGGTGAAGAATCCGGCTGGCGGTCGGAAGGAAAGATCATAGACAGAGGCAGTAAGGGTGAGTGTCAGGCCATCCTTTGTGCGGTACTCTGCTGATCTGAGGTCATACTGATTCTTACCTATCGTGAGTCTGATCCGAACGATGTTCACCCCAAGCTCTTCCGGGTAGAGATCAATGACCCATTCCTGTGTGTTCTGTTCCAGAAGCCGGACTTTGTATCCTTTCTCATGCATTGAAAAGAGCAGTGATGGTTTCGAGATGAAAGACACGTCATTGGGATCAGGTTCAGTGACTGT
Source organism: Bacteroidales bacterium UBA4788 (assembly GCA_002402965.1). Lineage (GTDB taxonomy): Bacteria > Bacteroidota > Bacteroidia > Bacteroidales > VadinHA17 > SR-FBR-E99. The sequence continues at coordinate 45,674 of DHGW01000084.1, read as the reverse complement.
CACCTCCTTTACCTCTGGCATATAATTCCACAAAGCCTTACCGTCAGCATGGATAATGTTATCCGGAAGGGTAACCACGTAACTGTCGCCTTTTATAACCGCTGTTCCCTCCAACGTCGTTTCCTCATCCTCCTGCGCGTCTTGGGCAAGAATCTCAAACACGATCCTGACGGAAGGTGCCGAGGCAGCCTTTTTGCTGAATTCCGAAAGTATTGATATGGCCTCCGGATCCTTCTGGGTATAAGCCGTCAGGGCAAAGAGCGTGATCAATAGTACAAATCCTGTTTTCTTCATTTTACAGATTCTCTTCATTGAGTCTCTTCAAAATCTGTTCCAATGTTTGCGGATCCTGTACAATTACTTCTCTTGCCTTGCTTCCTTCGAATGGGCCGACGATACCTGCCGCCTCCAGCTGGTCAATGATACGGCCCGCGCGGTTGTATCCCAGCTGCATCCTTCTCTGGATAAGTGAGGTTGAACCCTGCTGGTGCTGAACAACAAGCCTGGCGGCATCGTCGAACAGCAGGTCCCGTTTCTTCAGATCAACTTCGCTGTTGCCGTTTCCTGTCTCTTCATCGCCTACATATTCAGGCAGATGCATAGCGTCAGGGTAGCCCTGCTGTGCGCCGATGTATTCAGTAAGTTCTTCAACCTCCGGGGTATCAATGAATGCGCACTGCACCCTGATCGGCTCACCACCCTGAGAAATGAGTGCATCGCCTCTGCCCACAAGCCTGTCGGCTCCTGTGGTGTCGAGTATCGTTCGTGAATCGACGCCCGAGAAGACCCTGAATGCAATGCGGGAGGGGAAGTTCGCCTTGATGAAGCCAGTTATAATGCTTACCGAAGGCCTCTGTGTGGAAATAATCAGATGTATCCCTACTGCCCTCGATACCTGTGCAAGACGGCCAATAGGCGCCTCCACATCGCGGCCCGAGGTCATTATAAGGTCAGCAAACTCATCTATGACAAGCACTATATAGGGCATGAAGTCATGGCCCTTCTCAGGATTGAGCCGGCGTGCAATGAACTTGTCGTTGTACTCCCTGATGTTCCTCGTCTGTGACAGTTTAAGCAGTTCCAGGCGGTGATCCATGAGAATGCAAAGCGAGTTGAGGGTGTTGATCACCTTTTTCGTGTCGGTGACAATGGCGTCCTCTTCGTCAGGCAGCTTGGCCAGAAAATGACGTTCGATCTTAGCATAGAGCGGCAGCTCGACACGCTTCGGATCAATGAGCACAAACTTCAGCTCGGCAGGGTGCTTCTTGTAGAGAAGTGAGGTTATGATTGCATTCAGTCCCACCGATTTCCCCTGGCCTGTGGCGCCTGCCACGAGCAGGTGGGGCATCTTGGTGAGGTCAATGATATAGGGCTCGTTGGTGATCGTGCGGCCCAATGCCAGCGGGAGCTCAAATTTAGTGTCATTGAACTCGCGCGATGACAGCAGTCCTTTCATCGAAACAGTCTCCGGCTTTTTATTCGGCACTTCGATGCCTACCGTTCCTCTTCCCGGTATGGGAGCAATGATCCTTATGCCCAGGGCTGAAAGGCTGAGGGCAATGTCATTGTCGAGCGATTTAATGCGATGAATCTTGACTCCCCTGTCGGGAACTACCTCGTAAAGGGTAACCGTCGGGCCTACCGTGGCAGATATCTGTTTGATGGTGATCTTGTGGTCGGCCAGGGTCTTGAGGATGATTTCCTTGTTGGCGTTAACCTCGTCACCGGTGGTGGTTCCTGCATTACGGTAATCACGAAGCAGCGCCAGAGTGGGAAACTTGTAGCGCGGCAGCGAAAGCCTGGGATCAAAAGGGGGGAGGTCGGAAAGCAGATCCTCCTCAACACTTGCCTCCGTCACCTGTTTCCTGTCCCTGCCAATAACATTGACAATGGGCTTGTCATCAGCCACCACGGGCGGTTTGTAGAAATCATCTATATCCTCCGTCTCCTCCTCGTCAGCCCTGAGGGGCTCATCATCAACGGATGGGAAGTTCTCCTCAGGAGCAATAACTGCATTATCCGTTACAATATTTTTCTTGCGTCCCTCGCCTGAGAGAACTGATGCACCTGCTCTGGCAACCGTTGCAATAGGCTTCCTGATTGTCTGTGGATTGACATGCAGTGCGAAGATGAGATAAGCTATGAAAAGCACCAGGAGCACGGCCCCTGTACCCACCTTGCCAAGTCCGCCGTTAAGGTAACTGGCAACCATATGTCCGAACTCACCTCCCGGTCCGGCGCCAAGAAAAGTGGATTGTCCGGCAAAGTATCCGAGGATGGCGGAAATCAGTACTGTGGCAAGGAGAAAACGAAGCACGTTCTTCCAGAGCCTGAAGTACCTGACCTTAAGCAGGGCAAGACCGAAAGCACCTATTATCAGCGGAATAAAAAAAGAGCCCAGTCCGAATCCGTTGAAGATAAAATAATGACCCAGTTTGAAACCGATCTTTCCTCCCCAGTTCTCAAAGCTTACAGGGACTTCTCCTGCCTCTGCGACTGCCAGACTCTGGTCAGCCTTGCCTGTCAGAACATATGATATGAAAACGACAAGCATATATAATGCAAAGACCAGCAGCACCAATCCTGCAATGAACCTTGTATTTTCACCTGATGAATTTGTGGCCGAACCCTTCTTGTGCGATGATGAACCGTTGCCTTTCTTCTGTTTGCCCATCTTGACGATGAAATTATTTGCCCCCGTTAAGCGGTCTTTAAAATGATTAGCAAAGGTAAGAAAATTGGTTGACCTGCGTGGGGATATTTTAAAACGAAATCATTTTCAGGATTAGCGTGTCAAGATACCTGGAAGAGACTTTCCTGTAATTCTTTCTCTTTTCAAACTCCTTGTCAGGTATCTGTTTTAAAAGTACCTCATCAGCCGTGAACTGCAGCTCCGCATCGCCGATGATGTAGAAAAAGTCCATCAGCACCCCTTCGACCTCCCTGTATGGTGTCATCCTGTTAGGGTTAACTGCCTTGATATCATTTGTATACCATATGTACCGGGTTGTTTTGTTGTCCGGAAAATTCACCCTTGCCTGCCGGCAGTTGAAGCCGCAGATAACCGATTTCCTGCCTGTGTCATGCACGGTGATACCCTCCATGGAGCCGAACCCTGGCTGTATGTCCCTGTAGTTTCCTTCGAAGTAGTATTTGAAAGAGAGTATATTAAGGTAAGTATCATAGATGTTTTCCTTCGGGTTAACAACAGTTGTTACTCCTGAATTGCCGATGGGAGTTTTGAGGTTGGTCCTGATGAGGTCATTCCGGAAGGATATGACCAATTCCCTGGGAAGCAGATCGTTTGAAAGCGATGACGGGTTACTTACGTATTTAATATTGTAGTAAATCTCACCCTCCTTCATGTTCTTATAGACGTTGTCTCCCTTGCATGATGCAAGCACGAGAATAGCCATAAGAAGTGGGATCAGAGGAAGGGAGCTCTTGTTCACGCTGCGCTGTTTGGCTGTAAATGTAGTAAATTATGCAAAATTCATCTGTCACGGCAAACCGTGATACATCTATATATAACTCATCGCATGGAGGAATAATATTTGCCCTGTTTTAATTTCGATTAAAATTTTAGCTTTGTTCCCTGACTTATACTACAATAATGGGTAAAAAGCTTGCAGTAATAGCTTTGGGTGGCAATGCACTTCTTCGGGGTGATCAGTTAGGGACCATTGAGGAGCAGGAGCAGAATACCACAGACACTCTCGAGAACCTGGTCTTTCTTTTGAGAGAGGGATACAATCTTGTCATAACCCACGGCAACGGGCCTCAGGTTGGGAATATACTTATGCGGAACGATGCCGGGGAACAGATGTACGGTATTGCACAGATGCCCATCGACATCTGTGTTGCAGACTCACAGGGAGGAATCGGGTACATGATCGAGAGGATGTTCAAGAATGTTCTGAACAAACACGGGATAGATAAGAATGTGGTATGCCTTATCACCACGGTGGTGGTGAACAAGGATGACCCGGCCTTCACTGATCCGCAGAAAAGAGTAGGTAAGATATACACGAAGGAACAGGCTGATGAGCTTGCTAAGGCGAAAGGATGGGTCTTCAGTGAGGAAGTTAAGGCGCAAGGTGGCTTCCGCAGAGTGGTACCCTCACCCAAACCTGTCAGCATCATGAATCATGAGCTCATACGGGAACTTGCACTGCGTGACAACATTGTAATTGCAGCCGGTGGAGGAGGCGTACCAGTTTACATTGATGAAAAAAATGATGTCAGGCCGGCCGAGGCTGTGATTGACAAAGACCTTGCCTCATCATTGCTGGCGTCGACGATAGGAGCGGACGAGTTTTACATACTCACCGATGTTCCATATGTTTACATCAACTATAAGAAGCCTGACCAGGAGATTAAAGAGTTCCTCGATTACAATGACACTCTCAAGTATCTCAACGAAGGGCAGTTTTCCAAGGGCAGCATGGCCCCGAAGATCGAGGCATGTCTTAATTTTGTAAGAACCGGAGGCAGCAAGAGCGTGATTACCGAGGCCTTCAAGCTTGAGGATAAGAGGTACGGCACGAAGATCACGATGGAGTATGACTAGGCAGTCAGCAGTCAAAATCAGTCTGCAGTATTCAGTCGGCAGTCGGCAGTTTTTAGTGACTGAAGACTGCAGACTGGGGGCTGAAGACTGGCCGTAGGGGATAAAGAATTGTAGAATAACGAATTATAACATCATGTTCCCCGTAGGGGATCAAGAATTGTAAAACCCGAAAACCAGAAATACAATGGCTTACAATCTACGCAACCGCAGTTTCCTGAAACTTCTCGACTTCACACCGGAGGAGATCAGGTTCCTCCTGAATCTGTCTTTCGATCTCAAGAAGGCAAAATATGCCGGAACAGAACAGCAGAGGCTGAAGGGCAAGAACATCGCCCTGATATTTGAGAAAAGCTCGACGCGTACCAGGTGCGCCTTCGAGGTGGCAGCCCTTGATCAGGGCGCCCACGTCACATACCTCGGTCCCTCCGGGTCACAGATTGGCCATAAGGAGTCGATGAAAGATACCGCCAGGGTTCTCGGGCGCATGTATGATGGAATCGAGTACCGCGGTTACGGACAGGATATTGTTGAAGAACTGGCGGCATATTCAGGAGTTCCTGTATGGAACGGCCTGACCAATGAGTTTCATCCGACGCAGATCCTGGCCGATTTCATGACCATGATTGAGCATTCCGACAAGCCGATCAGCAAGATCAGCTTCTGCTACCTTGGAGATGCGCGCAACAACATGGGTAATTCGCTCATGGTGGGAGCAGCCAAGATGGGGATGGATTTCCGTGCTGCTGCCCCGAAGGCATGTCAGCCGGCAGATGACCTGGTAAAGAAGTGCCGTGAGATAGCCGCCACTACAGGTGCAAAGATCACCCTGACGGAGGATGTGGCCATGGCAGTTAAGGGTGTCGATTTCCTTTATACCGACGTATGGGTATCGATGGGAGAGCCCGATTCGGTATGGGAGGAGAGGATCAGGCTACTGAAACCCTACCAGGTAAATGCAGAGGTTATTAAACTGACCGGCAACCCGGGTGTCAAATTCCTGCATTGCCTTCCGGCATTCCACAACAGGGAGACAAAAATGGGTGAAGAGATTTATAAAAAATACGGGCTTGATGGCATGGAGGTGACTGAGGAGGTGTTTGAATCCCCCCATTCAATCGTATTTGATGAGGCAGAGAACCGCATGCATACGATCAAGGCTGTAATGGTGGCCACGCTGGGAAGTTAGGGAATATGCAGCAGGCAGGCAGGCGTGAGGTCTGAGGTCCCGACACCCTTCGGGCACCGGGATTTCGGCTTCTGCTGAGAAGCCTCAGTCTGAGGTCTGAAGGTCAGGTAATTATGCGGTCATGCGATCTTCCGGTCCGGTAAGTATGGGCATCAATCCACATATGCAAATTGCAAATTGCAAATCGCACTTCGCCAATCTACACTATCAGTGCTTTGATGAAATAAAAGGTCATCAGGAGTGCTGCGAACAGTTTCAGCCCGACACCTGTCAGGAATCCCAGCAGGCTGCCGAAGCCGGCCTTCAGGGCATATCTGATGTCATCCTTGAAGATCAGTTCACCCACTACGGCACCGATGAACGGCCCGATGATAAGTCCCAGCGGCCCCAGGAAGAGCCCGATTATCAGTCCCACCGTGGCGCCTCTCATCCCGTACTTTGATCCGCCGAACTGGCGGGTGCCCCATATGGGCACCACATAGTCTATCACCGTGACAACCACAGCCACAATACCCAGAATGATAAAGAGGTTTTTACTTATGTCTGCGAACCGGGTGAAGTGAAGTGCCACAAGACCCAGGTAGGTGAGCGGAGGTCCCGGCAGGATCGGCAGCAGGCATCCTGCTATGCCAAGTATCATCAGAACAATGGCAACAGCCAGAAGTATATAGTCCATCTGCAGTGCTATTTCAGTAAACCAGGCCGGGCACCATCACCTTGTACCCAGTTCATCAAAATCAACGTCGGAGAATTCGGCAGCCGGAACTTCGGTGACAGCTTCTTCAGGTTCGTCAACGCTTGCGGAAACAGAACGGACCACCTCACCGTTGCCGGCAAATTCAACTGCCTCACGAAGGCCTTCGGTGAACTTTTCAAAATCCTCCTTGTAAAGAAAGATCTTATGTTTCTCGTAAAACATCTTCCCCTCTTTCCCAAGCCTCTTTTTGCTCTCGGTGATTGTCAGGTAGAGATCCTCATGACGTGTTGACTTCACGTCAAAAAAGTATGTTCTTTTCCCTGCCCTGACAATTTTTGTAAATACCTCCTCCTTCTCACTTCTCTCATTCTGGCCTTCAATTCTTCCTTTCTCGTCTTCCATCAGTAGCGAATGTTTTAGGGTTTCAAACGGTTAGCATGCTCAAATGTAACAATTATTTTTTCATCTCAAAATGTAGCATTCAAATTGCACTACTTTTTTGGCTGTATCATTTCATTCGTTGTTGATTTTTCTATCTTTGCTGCCTGAAAAACGTGTTCTTTAAATGATAAGCAGAAGACAACTCAGGATAAAAGCGCTTGCCGTGCTGTATGCCTGCAACAGGAAGGAGCTTGATGACCTTGACACAGCGGAGCAGGAACTGATGTTAAGCATCAGGAAGAGTTACGACCTCTACCATTATCTCCTTCTTCTGCTCATCTCCCTTTCCGATCTGGCGCGTGAAAAGGTGACGCTGTCCGGCATGAAGAGGATTCCCGGTCCTGAGGATCTCAATCCCAACACACGCTTCGCGGAGAACAGGGTAATTGCCCAGTTAAGAAACAATGAGGCCCTGCGAATCTACACCCAGCCAGCATCTGCTCTCTGGACGCGAAAAGACAAGCTGAACAACATGAAAGCCCTTAATCGCTGGCTCTCGACACAGGGTCTATCCTGGTCTGATCATCCCGAGGTGGTGAGGATTGTCTTCAGCGAGATGATACGATGGGAGACATATATCGACTATATGAAGTCCGAAGACAGCAGTTACCGTGCTGACCAGCGCTTTGTAAGAGATCTCGTTACAAAGCTCTTCCCGGCCTCGGAGGAGCTGGCTGTCAGCCTTGAGGAACAGTCGGTTTACTGGAATGACGATCTCCCGTTCGTGACTGGCATGATTCGCAATGCGATTACCAAGTTCAGGGAGCATGACGATGGCCGGGCCATTCCAATGCCGCCGCTTTTTACCAATGACGACGATGAACAGTTCGTCAGGGTGCTGCTTAGAAAGTCGATTCTCAACAGCGAAAAAAACAGTGCACTGATTGACGCTCATACCACCAACTGGGAGGTTGAAAGGATAGCACTGATGGATAAGCTTGTGATGCAACTGGCAATAGCTGAGCTGGTTGAATTTCCGGAAGTGCCGGTAAAGGTCACTTTAAATGAATATATTGAAATAGCAAAAGAGTATTGCACAGCCAAAAGCAGTACTTTTGTGAACGGAATTCTTGACAAGATCGTCAGGGAAATGAGGGCCAGCGGAGGCTTTACCAAATCGGGAAGGGGACTGATAGGAGAGTAATCGAATCGGACACAATGTGGAAAATATATACTGAGTCACAATGGAAAAAGTGATCACATATCTGATGACCGGCCTGATTGCAGCAGCGTTGCTTGCAGGTTCATGCGGACGAAGTCAGGCAGGACCCTCGAAAAACTTGCCATCGGATACCACGGGCACGGCGATGCTGACCTTCAAAACACCGGAGCATGACTTCGGAAAGGTGAAGGCAGGAGAGAAGGTGGGATGCATATTCACCTATACGAACACCGGTGATGCTGATCTGGTAATCACTTCAGCCTCGGCCAGCTGTGGCTGCACTGTGCCCAAATATGACAAGAAACCGGTACCTTCCGGAGGAACAGGCACCATGGAAGTTATCTTCGATACATCGGGCAGGGAAGGGCTGCAGACAAAAACTGTTGTAGTTCAGTCAAATGCAGAGAATAATTTAGTTATTTTGCGTATTATTGCCGATGTAATGAAAAACGGCAGTTAATCACTCAACGGACTCCTGAGGAAAGCAGGAGGAAACAGCAGAGAACGGAGTATATATAAATTTCAATAAATAAACACAAACAACACACATGACAACATTCGCATCGATTTATTTACAGGCCGCACCGGCCCAGGGAAGCCCCAACCTAATCACCGGACTGCTCCCGCTGGTCCTGGTATTCGTGGTCTTTTGGTTTTTCATGATCAGGCCCCAGATGAAGAAGCAGAAGGAATTGTCAAACTACCGGAGTTCCATTGGCAAGGGAGACAAGGTGATTACCACCGGAGGTATCTATGGCAAGGTTGTGGAGGTTACTGACAACATAGTCACAGTCGAGATAGCAAACGACGTCAGGATCAGGGTTGACAAGAACGCCCTCCTCAAGGATCCGTCGGACCTCTCCGTGAAACAATAAATCCAGGAGCTGACAGATAAAAATTATGACCGACAAGCGAAAAAGATCAGAAAAATTCCTGAACAGGGAGCTGCCTGTTTTTGCCTTTTTTCTGCTCCTTTCGTTTGTGTTCTGGTATCTGAATGAGCTCAGCAAGGAGCTGCAGGGAACCATAAATTACCCGGTGAGGTATATCAATCCTCCGAAGGACCGCATCGTTACTGGTGACCTGCCTGAAAAGCTGGAGATGGACCTGCGGGGGCCGGGTTATTCCATACTGAAGGTTAAACTCTCGGGCAGCAGGGCTCCGGTGGTGATCGACTTTTCGAAAATCACGCCGCGCAGAATACCTGGTACCCTGCCGCGGTACTACCTTGTCTCATCCGGTCTCATCAGCGGATTTTCAAAACAGCTGCATGCTGATTTTGATATCCTGGCTATTCATCCCGATACCCTTTTCTTTGGGTATGACAAACTGGTAACTAGGAGGTTGCCGGTAATACCAGATCTCCGGCTGGAGCTGGAAGAGGGAAAAAAAGTCATAATAGTGACTAATCCTGACAGTATTACAGTCACAGGCCCCCAGCATATACTTGATACTCTGTCCGGTATACCGACGAAGCACAGAACATTCAAACGGATGAATGAGAATTTCAAGTCGAAAATACCTATTGCATGCCCTGACTATCTTCAGACACTCCAGAAAAGGGTGACGGTGGAAGTGACCATAACGGGCAAGACAACATCATTTTTCGGTCTGAAACAGACGACAGAATAATCAGATCATCAATGGGAAAGAGGCTTGGAGTCACCGGCGGAATAGGCAGCGGAAAAACAACCGTCTGCAGGATCTTCAAGGTTCTGGGGATACCTGTATTTGTTGCTGATACGGTTGCCAGGGAGCTCATGCAGAATGACCAGGACATTCGCACCGAGCTCAAACTGATCACCGGGAATGATCTCTACATCTCCGGGTCTCTTGACAGGAAGGAGCTCGCGCGCCTGATCTTCAACCGGCCTGACCTTCTCAGGAGGGTAAATGCAGCTGTGCATCCGTCCGTTCTCAGGCGTTTTGATGAGTGGGCCTCAGAGGAGGTGGCACCATATGTAATCATGGAATCAGCCATACTGTTTGAAGCCGGGGCAGATACTCTTCTGGACAGGGTGGTGACCATCTCCGCACCAGTTGAGGAGCGCATAGCCAGGGTGATGGGACGCAATGACCTCAGCCGCGAGGAGGTGATAGGCAGGATAAATAACCAGCTTGAGGATGAGGAGAGGGAGGAGCAATCGTATTATGTAATCAATAATTCTGACAACGAGATGATAATTCCGGAGATTCTGAAGATCCACGAAGATATGCTCCGTCTTTCAGGAAAGGATAAGTGATGGGTAAGTTTGCCAAGTGGATAGGCGGAGGCCTTGGCTTTGTCTTCGGCGGCCCGATAGGAGGTCTGCTGGGATTCTTTTTAGGCTCGGTTGTTGACGGTACATCTGTCAGTCGGGAGCAGCCCACCAGTGATCGCAGGCTATACCGCACAACGGCAGGCGACTTCGGGATGAGCCTGATCGTGCTCATCGCCGCAGTGATGAAGGCTGACGGGAAGATACTCAGGTCAGAACTCGATTATGTCAAGCGGTTTTTCGTCTCCCAGTTTGGCCCCGGTACGGCCCAGGAGGCACTGCAGATGCTCAGGGACCTGCTGAAACAGGACATCCCGCTCCGGGATGTCTGCACCCAGATAAGACAAAACATGGATTACCCTTCGCGGCTGCAGCTCATCCATATCCTTTATAATATTTCCGCTGCCGACAACCATTTCGGGACCGCAGAAGTCAGCGTAATTAAAACAATTGCGGATTACATGGGCATCTCAGCATCAGACTATGAGTCGATACGTAACATGTTCATCCCGTCCACTGACGCCGCGTACCGTGTCCTTGAGGTGGAGCGCACGGCGACTGATGAGGAGCTTAAGAAGGCATACAGGAAGATGGCATTGAAATACCATCCGGACAAGGTCAGCCACCTTGGAGATGATTTCAGAAAATCAGCCGAAGAAAAGTTCAAGGCAGTTAACCAGGCATGGGAAAAGATCAAGAAAGAACGTAATATTGTCTGATAAACAGTTATATAACAATTACTAACAATTAATTATTCCAAAAAATGAACCTGAAAGATATTCTGGCTATCTCCGGTGAAGGCACCCTGTTCAAATTCATCGCCCAGGGCAAGAATGCAGTAATAGTTGAGAATCTTGAAACGGGAAGGCGCACCAGCGCAGGTGCTACGACAAAGGTGAGCGCCCTGGACGAGATCTCCATCTTTACCACGGGTGAGGATTTACCTCTCTCCAAGGTGATGGACCTGATCTTCGAGAAGGAGAAAGGCGGTGAATCACTTTCACACAGGCAGCCGGATGCTGACCTGAAGAAATACTTTGCAGAGGTGCTGCCTGAGTACGACCGTGACAGGGTATACACCTCTGATATTAAAAAGGTACTGCACTGGTACAATATACTCCATAAGCTCAATCTTCTCGTGAAGGAGGAGGAGAAGCCGGAAGGAAGCACGGAGGAGACGGCGTCAGCTACCGAAGCCTCAGCGGTGACCCCATCTGAATCCGCCGGAGGGGCAGAAGCTGAAAAAGAATCAAAGCCGGCCGCCAAACCCCTGAAATCTCCTGCACCGAAAGGCGGCAAGGCAAAACCGGCTGACAAGCTGTAGCATGACCATCACCAACTTCGGCGGCGACGAGGTGGTCTACGGCTATGATGAGTCAAAGATCATCATAGTGCCGGTACCCTATGATGCCACCAGCACTTATATCCGGGGAGCTGACAGGGGACCCTCGGCAATCCTTGAAGCCTCGCCCGCACTTGAGTTTTATGATATTGAGACAGATTCCGAGGCCTATAAGCATGGAATACATACGATAGCACCGGTTAAGAGCGGGGATGATCCGGCAGATGTCACCGAAGCCGTCTACCTCACTGTCTCACGCATATTCAAGGAGAACCGCTTCCCGGTTGTGATTGGAGGAAACCATACAGTGAGTGTGGGAGCCTTCCGCGCCGCCGCTGAGGCGTTCACCAACCTGACCATCCTGCAGCTTGACGCACATTCTGACCTGAGACCGGTTTACGAAGGATCTCATCTGAACCATGCCTGTGCAGCCGCCAGGGCGAAAGAGTATGCGCCACTGGTGCAGGTGGGCATACGCAGCATGGCAGCCGAGGAACTTCCCTTCGTTGACAAAAAAAGGATATTCTATGCTCATGAACTCTACAGTGACAAAACACTGTATGACAAGGCTCTCAGGCAGTTATCGGGGAATGTCTATATCACGTTGGATATTGACGTCTTTGATCCGTCAGTAATGCCATCCACGGGTACGCCTGAACCGGGCGGTCCGGACTACCGTGAGCTCATGTTCTTCCTCCGCGAGGTATTCCGTAAAAGAAATGTGACAGGATTTGATGTGGTTGAGCTCTGCCCTTCGGATACGAACAAGGCTCCTGATTTCATGGCCGCCAGGGTGATATACCAGATGCTGAGCTACAAGTTCGGTTACTGACCTGCAACCCGCTGGCGGATATCCGCTGATAACCGTCAGATGATCACAGGGACCATGCTACAGCGGCTTGTCAAATTGCTTGGCCTCCTCCCATATCACATTCATCTCATCAAGGGTCAGGTCACGTAATGACAGGCCCTTTGCCAGAGTCTTCTGCTCCAGGTAGTTGAACCTGCTGATGAATTTCCTGTTGGTCTTTTCAAGGGCTGATTCGGGATCAATCTCGTAGAGCCTGGCAGCGTTAATGAGTGTGAAAAAGAGGTCCCCCAGTTCAGCCTCAATATTAACCTTTCTTCCTGAGGCAATTTCATCTTTCAACTCGTTGAGTTCTTCGGTGACCTTGTCCCATATCTGCTCCTGCGATTCCCAGTCAAAGCCCACACCTCTCACCTTCTCCTGTATCCTGTTTGCCTTGACCGTTGCCGGCAGGGAGGAGGGAACGCCGGAGAGTACCGGCTTGAATTCGGAGTGCTCTGTCATCTTCAGTTTCTCCCAGTTCTCCTCCACCTCGCGGGCGCCCCTTGTTACATTCACATCACCGAAAACATGAGGATGGCGGTATATCAGCTTGCTGTTGATACCTTCGAGGACTTCGCCCATGCCGAAGATCCCTTTTTCTGATCCGATCTTTGCGTAAAATGCCACATGAAGCATAAGGTCGCCCAGTTCATTCCTGATCGCCTCATTATCATCCTGAAGGATGGCATCTGCCAGTTCGTAGGTCTCTTCTATCGTCAGTTTCCTAAGCGTCTGGTTGGTCTGTTTCATGTCCCAGGGACATTTCTCTCTCAACTCATCCATTATGTCAAGCAGCCTTGTGAATTCCCTGATTGCTTTTTCTCTCATTTAATCATTGTTTTAAAACAGACCGTTGCTTTCCCGGCTCTCGTTGCGTGCTTCCACCCTCACAGCATCTCCGGTTTCAACCGCGAACAACTGGCAGAGATCAGCACTGTTGATGGAAAGCTCCAGCAGGTCCAGGGTGTTGAAACGGGTGACTATTTCCCCCACTGGCTCATCGCTGTATAACCGGCTGATCTTTTCCGTGAAGTAATTGTTGCTCTTGATCAGTATCCTGAAGTCCCTTCCCTCAAACACCCTGGAGAAGATCTCGCGGGTAATGTTCGTGATTGCATTTCCGTAGGAGTCTATGAAGATGACGCTCCCGATTATCACGTTGCGGTCAATGGTGGCTCTCAGCGGCACCTTTTCGGAGAGCGAAGATATCTTTTCTCCAAGGCGTTCCGGTGCCATGCCCTTTACAAGCGCAGCGGCGGCCCTGACGAACAGGGTTATCTCATCATCTTTCTCCTTATTATCCAGGCCTATGATCAGATCAGGCTCCGTGTTGAGGATCAGGTTGAACATTCCGTTATTTGCCCCAATAAACCAATGGTTATGTGATCTGACAAGCAGGTGGGGGTGTTCACCCGTACCCTCGCTGCTGACGAATATGATGTGGATTGTGCCTTCCGGATAATGGCTGTAGGTGTTCCTGATTACGAATGCACCGTGCATTATATTAAGAGGTGGTATTCCGCCTGCATTGTTCACAATGGCGGTCCCGGGACAGGCAGAGGAGAGTTTTCCCCTGAGTATCCCGTTGAAGAAATCATCCTCCCTCCACTCGGTGGTAAGCGTGATCAGCGGCATTCTAAATTTGTTACAGCAAAGATAGTCTTCTGCGAAAAATAAACTTACTTTGCGGTATAACGGATGAATAAAAACGGCCAGGATCATAAGGTATTCAAGGAGAAACCCGAAGAAAGAACGAGAGAAGAGAGGCGGATGACAGAAAGAGTGATAATGCTTGACGAGATAGACCCCGTGGTCATGCTGGGTCCCAACAACAGGCTGCTTGACCAGATCCAGGGCTATTATCCGAAGATAAGGCTCATTGCCAGGGGAAATGAAATAAAATGTATCGGCGAACCTGATGAGGTGGCCATCTTCGCCGACAGGATGACAGAACTCATTGACTATTACAGGCATTATAACCGCCTTGATGAGGACGACCTGGAACGGCTTCTCCTCGATGATGATCACATGCGCACGGCTGCCAGCGGAGACTTTGAGGATGCGCTGGTTTTTGGTACAAACGGAAAACCGGTGCGCGCCAGGACAGTAAATCAGCTGCAGCTCGTAAAGGAGTACAGCCTCAATGACCTGATCATCGCGGAAGGCCCTGCCGGTACGGGTAAGACCTACACCGCCATAGCCCTTGCAGTCAGGGCATTGAAGAACCATGAGGTCAAGAAGATAGTTCTCACCCGCCCTGCCGTTGAGGCAGGAGAGAGGCTGGGTTTTCTTCCGGGAGACATGAGGGACAAGCTTGATCCCTATCTTCAGCCATTGTATGATGCCCTGCATGACATGATACCATTCCGCAAGCTGGAACAGTGGATCGATGACGGCACGGTACAGATAGCACCCCTTGCATTCATGAGAGGCCGGACACTGGAGAACAGCTTCGTCATACTTGATGAAGCTCAGAATGCAACCGTAAGCCAGCTCAAGATGTTCCTCACACGGATGGGGGTGAGCAGCAAATTCATCCTGACAGGTGATACGACACAGATCGACCTGCCCAGAAGGACCGAATCGGGACTGTTGCAGGCAATGAGGCTCCTGTCGGGCATTGAAGGAATTTCGATCATCCGTTTCGACGAAAGTGATATTGTCCGTCACCGGCTCGTAAAGAACATCGTAAGGGCTTATGATGCCGAAGAAAAGAACAGAAATGAGGAATTGAAAAAATCAATCTAAAGAACAATGACACAGGCTATTACCAGAACAGATTTCAGCTTCCCGGGTCAGAAGGGAGTTTACCGTGGTAAAGTCCGCGACGTTTACAATATTGAGGACAAATACCTTCTCATGGTCGCCACGGACCGGATCTCGGCATTTGATGTGGTACTTCCTGAGGGTATTCCTTACAAGGGGCAGGTTCTCAACCAGATAGCAACAATGTTCCTTGAGATGGTGAGCGACATAGTTCCCGTATGGAACATAGCCACCCCTGATCCCAATGTGACGGTAGGCGTTAGGTGTCAGCCCTACCCGGTAGAGATGATTGTCAGGGGATACCTGACCGGAAGTTCGTGGAGACTATACAAATCAGGAGCCAGAGAGATATGCGGGATTCCTCTCCCTGAAGGGATGAGGGAGCACCAGCGGTTTGACAGACCGCTCATAACGCCTACAACCAAGGCGGAGCAGGGAATGCATGATCAGGATATTTCTGCCGCTGAGATCATCAGGACGGGTCTTGTCTCAGAGGAGGAATACCACAAGCTCGAAGAGTACTCAATGAAGCTCTTTCTGAGAGGTTCCGGGATAGCCGCCAAACAGGGTCTGATTCTAGTAGATACCAAATATGAGTTCGGCAAACGGGACGGGAAGATATACCTGATAGATGAGATTCACACGCCTGACAGCTCCAGGTATTTCTATTCAGAGGGATATGAGGAGAGGTTCAACCGGGGTGAACAGCAGAGACAGCTCTCGAAGGAGTTTGTCCGGGAGTGGCTTATGGCTAACGGATTCCATGGAAGAAGCGGCGAGAAGGTGCCGGAGATGACCCAGCAGATTGTCAGGGAGATATCGGATCGGTACATTGAGCTTTATGAAAGAATTACCGGCAGGGAATTTGTTAAGGCTGATACGGAGGATCCCCTGCAGAGGATTGAGAGTAACGTGGACGGCTACCTTAAGGAGATGAAGAAGTGAAGAAATTTCGGGGGTTGTTTAATTAAAGAATCGCATTTTTGATGAACGGGAAAAAGA
The DNA here is from genome assembly GCA_002402965.1 of Bacteroidales bacterium UBA4788. Classification (GTDB taxonomy): domain Bacteria; phylum Bacteroidota; class Bacteroidia; order Bacteroidales; family VadinHA17; genus SR-FBR-E99. Next base: position 29,400 of record DHGW01000084.1, on the reverse strand, counting down.
GAGTTTTCTTCGTGAGGCAGGCAGCTGTTCTGCTGATGATGGCGATAATGACGGTGCCGGCGTCGCTTGAAGCACAGGTGCCGGTTCCTGTCGAGATCTCCACGGAGAAGATCGTTACTGAAGGTAAGGTTTACTACATGCATCTTGTAGAAAAGGGTCAGACACTGTATTCAATTGCCAGAGCTTACAGTGTAACCGTTGACTTGCTTACCCGTGAGAACGGCATAGCTGACAACGGCATCAGGGAGGGACAGATGCTCAGGATACCTGCGGCTGCCGTTGCGCAGGGTCAGGCTGCCATGAAGAACTCATCAGTGAATGTGCCGGCGCAGACAAATGGCCAGGCAAATGCCGGAAGACAACCTGTCTCGTCCGCAGAACAGCGCACACAGCCGGCTACGGCTGTGAATACCCGGGATGAACGTTATATATATCACCGTGTCAGGAGAGGCGAGACCCTGGGGACGATTGCCGTTGAATACGGCATTTCTGTCAGGGATCTGAAGAGAGCCAATAAGGGCCTGCTCTTCCCCCATGAGGGCGATATTCTGATGATTCCTCGCAGGAAGATTTCTTCCCGGCAGTCAGAGCAAAGAGCCCGGGACCAGATCTACGAGACGCCGGCAGATACCATATCACCGGATACCATTGTTGCTGCAGTTGATACAGAGGTCTTTACGGTGCCTGGTAACAGGACGGAAATAGAAAGTCTTCACGGTTCCGTAAGGGTAGCTGTCCTGCTGCCATTTTTTATCAGGGAAAACAGCTCCAGGTTTTATACTGACTCTACACGCACAGATTCACAGGGAAACACGATTTACCAGGCGGAGACCATGTCAGCCGGCTCTATCTATGACGGCAGTCTTCCTTTCATAGAGGCGTATGAAGGTATCCTGATAGCTGTTGACAGCCTGCGGTCACTGGGACTGGCCGTTGAACTGGACGTATATGATACCGGTTCAGACACTATTTCTGTTGACAGACTCCTGATGTCAGGAGTGCTGAACAGTGCAGATCTGATTATCGGACCGGTCTTTTCATACCATCTGGGGCAGATCGCAGCCTGGGCCACGCTGAGGGATATTCCCTTTGTCTCGCCTGTGCCGCTGCGGGACCAGAATATTGTTGAAAACAAACCTACCCTTTACCGGGTATTTCCCTCGGAATCCGTGATCCGTGACCACATGGCCAGCGAGCTGAGGTCTCATCCTGACAGCAGGGTGATCTTCCTCCACGCTGACAGCGCAATGTATGATCCTGCCACCTCCGCACTGTGGCGGAAGGTAGCAGATGCTTCCATGGATACCTCTGCTGCCGGCAATGGCAGACTGGTTGCACATCACTTCAGCGGGATAACCTCAAAACGGAACGTCTACAGCAATGTTTCGGCACTGGAGAACCTGCTTGACCCGGATCGTGAGAATATCATTGTCATGGCCACAACCCAGACTCCTGTTGTCAGTTCGGCCTTTTCCGCCCTTCACGGTCTCACAAAACGGTATAACATCAAGGTGCTGGGTTATCCTGAGATAAGAGGGCTTGAGACGATTGACCTGAAGTATTATTATGATCTCGAACTGTTAATACCTGCTGAAAGCTATGTCGACTTTGAGTCACCTGCCGCAAAAGCCTTCAGTTCCATGTTCATGAAGAAATTCAGGACTGAACCCATGGCCGAGAGCTTTGCATGGCGGGGCTTCGACATAGCATGGTATTTTATCGCCGGTATAGCCACCGGTGGCAAGGAGTTCCTCAGGGACCCGGGAACGTTCAATCCCGCCCTGCTATGTCTGGAACCGGACTTCAGACGTGACAGCCGGCAAAACGGCTACGAGAACGGGGGGATATTCATCCTCCACTACCGCAGGGATATGACCATTGAGATTAAGAGACCATGGCCGGGGCCGGTCATTGAAGAAAAGGGACAGCAGGATACGGTCAGGTTTCTTTTTTCAGGTTCATCAGGACATAATCCAGTACGATAGGCAGATCGTCAGGATTGACTCCGTTTGAGGCAAGGACCGGGATATCATCATTGAAGGCATTTATGAATGCCTCTGATGTCAATTCTCCGCCGGCCACGGCACTAATGTAATATTCAGCCGCCTTCCGTGTATTTCCCTGACAGAGAGCGAGGTGACCCATGTTTATCCTGTCAAATGGTGTAAGTCCCGTTTCGGAAAGTCTTTCAAAATATTTCTCCGCTTCAGAATATTTGCCGGTGACAATGTAACACCAGGCTATTGGCCTGAGTACCTTTGAGTTGCCTGGTTTTTCATATTCAATCCTGAAATAGTGTTTCAGGGCTTCCTCATAATTCCCCGTATCCAGGCAGCAATGAGCGGTCATGAGTATTGTATTCAGGTCATCAGGTTCGTTCAGCAGGGCTCTGCGGTATGATTCGAGCGCTTCGGCAGGCCTTCCGAGCTTGCGAAGGCAGAGCCCGGTCTTTCGCAGGGTCCAGGTACGGGCCTCAATAATGATTGCGCGAGAGTATTTTTCAAGTGCCTTTTCAAACTCACCGGCTTTCTGATAACAGTAACCGGCTTTTTCAAATAGCTCAGCATCATCCGATACCGTCTTAAGGATGGTGAGGTAGAGAGCCAGGGCATCTTCATAATACTCCTTGCTGAAGAAGTAGTCTGCCAGTGACCTGTCATTGGCGGCAGATCCGCACGTCTCCCTGTAGAAAACAGAGTTGTAGATGTCAAGCCTGCCGGTGAAGAAGTCGTCAAATTCGTTTCTGAAGCCGGAGAGCTTGAAAAACCGGTAGAGGTCATGCACGTACTGAGTAACCGTAGTCCTGAAGAGCGCAGAGGGATCAGTAAGTTCACTGTCATATTTCATCTGCTCAAGCCCCTCAAGTTCCATCCTGAATACCTTGAGCATCATGCTCTTCTGTTCGGCAGGGAGGTATTTCATGTTAAGAATGAGGGAATATTTGTCGGAGTTGCAGATAAAAGGTGTCTTATAAAGGGCTTCAGCCAGTTCATTGATGGCAGGACCCAGGATTTCATCCTTGTAAACAGAGTCTACTGCCTCATGATCAGGGTAGAAAGGAATGAACCAGTTGCGCATCTCCCTGAAAAAGTCGAATTGCTTCAGCCCCGAGAAAGCCGACATGTACACATCTGAACCCTCCATCTGAAGATTGGTCAGTTCTTCCATTGTTTTAAACATCTCTTCGGAGCCGGAGAACATTTCAGACCAGTCAGGATTCTGTCCCTCCTCGGGATTATCTCCGAGGATCCTGTCAAGATCGAGCTTCTCCTCTATGCGTGGCTTGAGCTTGACCACCTTGGGAAGTATCTCCTCATTCATCCTGCGGGTCAGTTTCTCAGTGTAGCGTGATCTTATGGCCTGGAGCACAACTATGCGGCACCTATCTCTGAAGTTTCCGTTTTCTGCGAGTTCCCTGATCATCTTCATGACCTCCGGATAGAGGGTGAGACGGTCATCATAGTAGTGAAGGCTGAAAATCAGACCTGTCACCGCCCTTTCAGCAACATGAGGCGTAACATCAGTGGTGAGTCTGGAAAGGAGTCTTATCTTGCCAGGGTCCCAGAGACGCAGACTGCTGAGGGTAACTGCGCTGACAAAAGAGGCTATTTCATGCCAGGCAAAACGGTCTGAACCGATAAGCAGGTCCATGAGACTCTCCTCAGCTTCACCGTAATAGTCGGTCAGCCATAGATGGTTGAATATTATTCCGGACATCCGTTCCGTCTCCCTGGAGGTTTCGCCGTCCGGATCTGTTTTACCTATCTCCGCAGATGCAAGCAGATCATCAAGGCGGGATTTGAAGACGAGGTCATCGACGCTTTGAATGATTGTACCCCCCCGGAGTCTCTCCTCATTCTGCTCCCTGGCTCTGACAGAATAAGTATACCATCCGGAATGACGTGCCAAAATGTCCTGTTTTATTTTGTCGTTCAACCTGAGAATATTCTGCAATAGTTTACTGTAAACCTTTTGTCTTTCCGGATCCTGAATTCCCTCCACGGTGTATTTGAGAATATTCCGGTAGGTCATACGCAGCTCTGCAAACTCATCCCTGAGTCCGCCAACAGATACATTATCAAGCATATCAGCCATAATCTCAAAGCTCTGCCTGACCTTTCTCCGTACGATGAGATTGCATACGCTCCTGTGCTGCAATATGACAGTATTGATGTTCATATTCTGTTAATGAGAGGTAAATTCCTTCATATAAAAGACAACAATCAAGCCATTGAGGTAGTTCAGACAGAAGGTGTCCGGGATTCAGAAGGTGAATCCCATGCTCACGAACCCTTTTATGTTTTTGAACAGCAGCTGCCTGTCGTAGAAACCGTGCATAATGCCGATGCGTATCGGGCCGGCCACGGTCATGTAGCCTGCTCCGATACCGTATCCTCCCATAATGGTGAAGCCTATACCCCTGTCAGATTCCGTCATTGCGAACAGATTACTTTCGAAGGTGAGGTGCAGGTCAGAAGCGATCTCGATATCGGTTCCGAAGCGGACACCCCCGATATTTCTGATCATTATCTGATTGGGATGAAAACCAACCGCTGCAATTGAGCGATCCGTAAGAGCGACCGTCCCTCCAAGGAGCCAGAAGTCATTGCCTTTGGTGATCGAGTCTGTTCCGGTTGAGAAAAGGAATTCGCCTCCGATGTTTACCGTAACCTTTTCAGAGGGAGAGGTGTATGTGTTGAACCAGGCTCTTGTGCCATAGATACGGTCAAAGGAGAAGGGTGATTCATCATCCCCGGGACTGTATGAATATCTTCTTGACGCCACCTTTACCGCCGCCCCGACAAGCTTTGATGAGGCAAGCGAAATGCCATAAGTGATGCCCTGGTTTGGAAAATGCTTCTGATCCAAAGTATTAGCCTGATAGGTGTACATAAACTTCAGGTAGTCATATGATAACCTACTGATCTGTGAGGCAGTGACGAAGTCAGGTATGAGGTGCTGATTCTCAAAGGATGCGGAGAGGGTCATCAGATGATTGAGGCTCAGTCGCTTGCTCAACGCCAGTGAGGTGTTAAAATTCTGGCTGAGCATGGGACCCGTCTCGTTCTTAAGCTTGATGAGCGGGAAACGGGTGTTGTCTGCGAAGAAGGAGGCTTCAATCCCGAACTTCTGGCTACTGTCCACGAATTGGATGGCGCTTAATCTGAAGCGATAGAATTGCCCGATGAAGGAATCGAAATTGATAACTGAACGGGGAGTGATCAGGTCACGGACGGACAGGCTGATTACCGCACTGGCGCTGAGGACCGGATCATAGTGTGGCGAACCGTACAGCATTGCCCTGGGTCGTTCAATACACTCGATCTCCAGTGTCAGCAGATTCCCCTCCGGGATAATCCTGTACTTTATCTTTTCGAACCAGTTCTTACCATAAAGAAGCTCTATTCTCTCCTCAAGGATGGTCCGGTCCACACTCTCGCCCGGACTGATATCAAGGACTCCGATAATCTGAGCATCAGGTATCAGTACATTTCCTGTGACCCTGATACTGTTGAACCGGTAATACCTTACCTCAGGCAGCGGAATAACCGGTTCCCGGGGTCCGAAGGAGTCGAGCGAATCAGCCAGTCGTTTGAAGGATTCCCTGTATTTCAGCGCTGCGCGATAGCCCTTCTCGATGATTGAGTCGACATTGTTGAATGACATCGTGCTGACACCGGCAAGATCCGGTTCGATCATTATATCGGTCAGTCTCTTTTGATCTTCGTAGTCTGCCAGGCTTGTGAAAAGACCTATCTGTTTGACGATGCCGTAAGCCGACTCGAGGTCCTTTACCTTGTAACCCCTGAAGCTGACGTAAATTCCTATTACTATGTCAGCCCCCATCTCCCGCAGTTCAGAAACGGCATAATTGCGAATCACCCCTCCGTCAACAAGCACTGCCGTGTCAGTGCGCACCGGGGTGAAAACCGTAGGAATGGCGATGCTTGCCCTTATGGCATCTGGGAGGTACCCGCTCCGGAAGACTACCCGCTGGCCTGTGACCACATCTGTTGCGAGGCAAAGAAACGGGATGGGCAGTTCCGAGAAGTCAGTTATGCTAGCTGCCGGCCAGAAATAGTGATTGAGTCCGCTTTCAATCATCTGTCCGCTGATAAGTCCGGAGGGAATTTTGATTGAAGTGCGTGTGATTGGCAGAGAGATGAGGCTGTTGTGAAAATGTCTTTTTTCTAGAAAGATGATCTTGTTCTCAGAAATCCTGTCGGACATTGCCGGTCCCCAGTCATATGTACTGAACATACGGGCAATGCTGTCAGGGGAGTAACCCATGGCATACATACCTCCGACGATGCTCCCCATGCTCACTCCGGTGATATAATCGGGTTTAAGACCTGACTCCTCCATCACTTTTAAGACTCCGATGTGCGCCAGTCCTTTCGCACCACCTCCGCTCAGGGCGAGGCCGAGCTTCGGCCTGGAGGCAGTCTGCTGTGCAAACATCTGCCGGGGCATCAGGGCAGTAAAGAGCAGAATCAGCACGATACTTAATATCAAAGCAGATCTTTTAATAATATTTCCTGATATTTTACTGATCATATATCTGGTTTATGATCTGATCACTTCCTGCACCGTTTACATCACTTTCCCTGACTGTTTACCGGACTGATGAAGATAACTCTTTTGGCTCTTATCCAAAAGCAATTTAGGTATATTATGTAACTTGGCGGCGTGAAAAAGGGTGAAATGAGCAATATACACTGGCTTCCCACATCAGTAAAGGAGGTAGAGAGCATGGGGTGGGACAGGCCCGACGTCATCCTTTTTACAGGTGACGCTTATATTGATCATCCATCGTTTGGAGCAGCAGTCATAGCACGTGTTCTCGAGGCAGAGAGCATGCGGGTGGCGGTTGTGCCGCAGCCCAACTGGCGTGATGACCTGCGTGATTTCACAAAGATGGGCGAGCCCCGCTGTTTCTTTGCTGTCACGGCCGGCAACATGGACTCAATGGTGAACCATTACACGGCGACAAGGAGACTCCGGTCCGATGATGCCTACACCCCGGGCGGAACAGCCGGCTTCAGGCCTGATAACGCAACCATTGTCTACACGCAGATACTGAAGAAGCTCTTCCCGTCGACCCCTGTGCTGATAGGGGGAATTGAGGCTTCAATGAGACGACTTATGCATTATGACTACTGGAAGGATCACCTGGAGCCCTCGATACTTATATCCAGCGGTGCCGACATGCTGATTTACGGGATGGCAGAGAGGGCGGTGGCGGCACTGGCCCGAAGGGTGAGGGGTGGTGAGAGTTTCAGGGAGATAACTGATCTTACACAGTCGGCATATATAAGGCCTGCAGGGACCCTGCTGCCAACCCTTCCCGGGGTGAAGGACAAGGCGTTGCACCCCTGTCATGAAGCTGTTGCTTCGCGCAAAGCGTACTCGGAAAATTTCGTCCTTTTTGAGAAGACCAGCAACACCATGAGGCCTGTCAGGCTTACGGAGCAGTGTGGTGAGTCGGTGGTGGTTATAAATCCGCCGCTTGCGCCTGCCACGGAAACGGAGGCTGATGCAGTATACGACCTGCCCTTCAACTATGCACCCCATCCACGGTATGAAAAGAAAGGTGCCATACCCGCCTGGGAGATGATAAAGTTCTCGGTGAATATTCACCGCGGCTGTTTCGGGGGCTGCAGCTTCTGTGCCATCGCCGCCCACCAGGGGAAGTTCGTCAGCAGCCGTTCCTCGAACTCCATCATAAGGGAGGTGGATAAGATAAGCAGGATGGAGGGATTCAAGGGTTACCTGACCGATCTCGGAGGACCCTCGGCGAACATGTACAGGATGGCTGGCAGGGACAGCGAGCGTTGCATGAAATGCGGAAGGCCTTCATGCATCTGGCCATTGGTCTGTGACAACCTGGAAACCTCTCATGCAGAGCTTACATCGCTATACCGCAGGGTTAACGCCCTTCCTTATATTAAGAAGGCCTTTGTAAGCAGCGGGGTGAGGTATGACCTCCTGATGAAGGAGTACAACAGGGCTGCAGGCAGGGCGGAGGAGAAGTACCTCAATGAGCTGATTGTGAACCATACCAGCGGCAGACTCAAGGTAGCCCCGGAACACACTGACGATGAGGTGTTGTATCTCATGAGAAAGAGCCCGTTCAGGCACTTCCGGAAGCTCCGGGAAAAGTTTCTTGGGATAATCAAGACTAACGGGCTGCGGTACGAGCTCATTCCTTACTTCATCTCAGCTCACCCGGGCACCACGGATAAGAAGATGGGTGAACTGGCGCGGGAGCTCTCTGACCTCGGGATGCACCCGGAGCAGGTGCAGGACTTCACGCCCACGCCCATGACCCTCGCCACCGCGATGTACTATCTTGGATTTGACCCCTATACCGGCAAAAAGGTCTATGTTGCGCGCGATATTGAGGAGAAGAGGAGGCAGAAGGGGTATTTTTTCAGAGGGAAGAGGAAATAGGCAATATTGCCTACGGCCAATTTTCACTACTGCCTACTGCCTATTGCCTAAAAAAAAGGCCGGTTTGCCCGGCCTCTTTTTTTAGGCATATTCCTTCAGTATGGCTTTGACATCATCGGGAGCGACCCTCCCGTAGGTTTTTTCACCGACGAGGACCACCGGCGCCAGTCCGCATGCACCAACGCAACGCAGGCTTGAAAGAGAGAATTTGCCGTCGGCAGTTGTCTGTCCTACCTGAAGTGAGAGCTCCTTCTTGAACTCGTCAAGCACCTTTTCAGCGCCCCTGACATAGCATGCAGTGCCCATGCATATGCTGATCGGGTGTTTGCCCTTTGGTGTCATCGTGAAGAAGGAATAAAAGGTAACCACCCCGTAGACCTGGGCTGTGGATACATTCAGCCTGGAGGCTATGACTTCCTGAATCTCTGCGGGCAGATATCCGAAGTGTTCCTGCGTCTTGTGAAGGACGTTTATAAGCTCCAGGGGTTCGTTATTGAAAGAATCACAGATCTCGGTGATCTTGTCAATATCTTGCTGTCTCAGTTCTATCTTTATACTTGACATCTCTTTGATTTTTAATGATTATAACCCGGATCTCACGGTTTGACGACAATCTTCGCCTTCCTGTCAAAATAGTGCGTATGCAGCAGGTGGTGAGCCTTTTCGCTGTTGGGTTCGCCAAGGAATTCCTTGTAGAGCTGAATTATATACGGGTTTTCGTGTGAGACCCTGATTGGCTTGTTTTTGTCCTCTTCATACAGAGCTCTGGCCCTGGACTTCAGGATTGAGGAGTCACCGTGGTGGAGTGGCTGACCGCCACCGCCGATGCAACCGCCGGGGCAGGCCATCACCTCTATGGCGTGGAATTTCGAGCGTCCGGCTTTGACATCTTCAAGCAGCTTGCGGGCGTTGCCCAGGCCGTGAGCTATACCGATATTAAGAGGAAAGCCGTCGAAATCTATTGTTGCCTGTCTGACACCTTCCATTCCTCTCAGCTCTGTGAAATCGAGGCGGCTAAGCTTCTTGCCGGTGAACAGTTCATAGGCTGTTCGCACTGCAGCCTCGATGACGCCTCCGGTGTTTCCGAAGATGACACCGGCGCCGGTTGATTCACCGAGAGGCCTGTCAAAGTCTGAATCAGGAAGGTTGACAAAGTCGATGTTTGCCTGCCTGATAAAGTGTGCCAGCTCGCGGGTAGAGATGGAAAAGTCGACATCCGGGTTGCCATCGACGGAGAATTCAGGTCTCTGGGCCTCCCATTTCTTGGCAAGGCACGGCATGATTGAGACAACCACCATGTCTTTGCGGTTGATCTTGATCTTATCGGCAAAGTAGGACTTGGCGATGGCACCGAACATCTGCTGCGGCGATTTGGCCGTAGACGGGACGTCCTTCAGCTCGGGGAAGTTATGTTCGAAGAAATTCACCCAGCCCGGGCAGCAGGAGGTAAGTATAGGAATATTTGAGTTCTCGTCGCCTTTCAGGAACTTGCCAAGCCTGTTGAGCAGTTCTGTTCCCTCTTCCATGATCGTCAGGTCGGCTGCAAAATCGGTATCGAAGACATAGTCAAATCCGAGCTCTTTCAGTGCAGAGACCAGTTTGCCGGTAACGAGGGTGCCGGGTTTCAACCCGAACTCTTCCCCGAGGGCGGCACGCACTGCAGGCGCTGTCTGAACCACAACGACCTTTGCCGGGTCAACGATGGCGCGCAGTACATCGCGTGTATGATCAACCTCCGTCAGGGCACCTGTGGGGCATACAGCCACGCACTGGCCGCAGTAGGTACATGGTGAATGCTCGAGGTTCTGCTCGAAGGCAGGAGCGACGGCCGCCATGAAGCCTCTGTTGACGGCCGAGAGGGCGCCGACAGTTTGCACATCGTTGCACATCATCTCGCAGCGACGGCACATTATGCACTTGTCGAGGTCGCGTATGATAGAGGGAGAAGTATCTTTCCTGTAAGTCGACATTGCAGCTATCTCCTGTCCGGGTATCTCCCTTATGCCAAGCCTGTTAGCCATATCTTGAAGTTCGCAACTGCCTGACTTCGGGCAGATGAGGCAATCCTTGGGGTGATCAGAGAGAATAAACTCCATCACTGTCCTGCGGGCGTTCATCACCCTCGGTGTATGGGTGCGAATCACAGTACCGTCATCGCATTTGGTTATACAGGCGGGAGAGAGGTTCCTGCGTCCCTGGACCTCCACAACACATATCCTGCAGCCGCCTGGTTTGTTCTCTATGTTCAGATCGTCCAATCTCATGTGGCACAGGGTGGGGATGTCAATCCCCATCTTGCGTGCGGCACTGAGGATGGTTGTTCCCTTCTCGACCTCAACCTGTTTGTTGTCTATAGTAATTTTTATTGTTTCCATCGTCAATCTTCCTCGTGTTTAGTTGATTAGCACAGCACCAAATTTACATTTCTCGAAGCAGGCTCCGCATTTGATGCATTTCTCCTGGTCAATGAAGTGTGGACCCTTGCGTTCGCCGGTGATGGCGTTGACAGGGCATCCCCTGGCGCAGGCGGTACAGCCGACGCACTTGTCAAGGATGATGGAGTACTTCATCAAGTCACGGCATTGTCCGGCAGGACATCTCTTCTCTGTGACGTGTGCCAGATACTCATCCATGAAGTTATTCATGGTTGAGAGCACGGGATTGGGTGATGTCTGTCCCAGTCCGCAGAGCGATGTGTCCTTGATGACGTTGCACATGTTCTTCAGCCGGTCGAGGTCGGCCATGGTACCGTTGCCCTTTGTTATATGGGTCAGCAGCTCATGCAGCCTCTTGTTGCCGATACGGCAGGGTGCGCATTTTCCGCAAGATTCTTCCACGGTGAATTCAAGGAAGAATTTTGCGATGGAGACCATGCAGTCGTCTTCGTCCATGACGATCATTCCGCCTGATCCCATCATTGATCCGACAGCCACCAGGTTATCAAAGTCAATCGGTGTATCGAGGTGCTTTTCCGTGAGGCAGCCGCCCGAAGGACCTCCTGTCTGCACGGCTTTGAACTTCTTGCCGTTCTTTATGCCGCCGCCGATCTCGAAGATGATCTCGCGAAGGGTTGTTCCCATGGGTACCTCAATGAGACCCACGTTGTTTATCTTGCCTGCGAGGGCAAATACCTTCGTTCCTTTTGACTTCTCAGTGCCAATGGATGAGAACCACTCCCAGCCCTTGGTGATGATTACCGGTATGTTGGCATATGTCTCAACGTTATTGACGTTGGAGGGTTTGCCCAGGAAGCCGCTCTCTGCCGGGAACGGGGGTTTGTTAGTCGGTTCGCCACGGTGGCCTTCCATCGAGTGGATAAGTGCTGTCTCCTCGCCGCAGACGAATGCTCCGGCGCCGTATCGCAGCTCTATGTCAAAGCCGAAATCGCTTCCCAGAATATTATTACCCAGCAGGCCGTACTCGCGTGCCTGGCCAAGAGCAACCTTAAGGCGCTGGATTGCCAGCGGGTATTCCGCCCTGATGTAGATCAGCCCTTTGGAGGCCCCGATGGCATATCCGCAGATGGCCATTGCTTCAAGTACGGAGTGGGGGTCGCCTTCAAGCACTGACCGGTCCATGAATGCACCCGGGTCACCCTCGTCAGCATTGCAGACCACATACTTCTGGTCAGCCTTGTTCTTTGATGCGATCTCCCACTTCAGTCCTGTGGGGAAACCCGCACCACCGCGGCCCCGAAGACCTGATTTCTTAATGATATCGATGACATCTGCACCGGAGTACTCCGAGACACATTTGGCAAGAGCTTCATAACCGTCGCGTGCAATGTACTCGTCAATGTTCTCCGGGTTGATGAAACCGCAGTTGCGCAGTGCTATGCGGATCTGCTTCCGGTAGAACCCCATGTGCTTTGAATCGCTTACATGTTCCTTGCTCTTGGGATCGACATAGAGCAGACGCTGTACAGGCCTTCCCTTGATGACATGTTCAGCCACGATGACTGCAGCATCCTCGGGTTTGACCTGTACATAAAACGTATTGTCCGGCATAACCTTCACAACGGGTCCCTTTTCGCAAAAGCCAAAGCATCCGGTCATTATCACCTGTACTTCGCTGCCGAGGCCTTTTTCTTCAAGTTCCCTCTTCAGACTCTCAAGTATGAGACTGCTTTCCGAGGCGCGACAACCGGTCCCTCCGCAGACAAGAAGGTGCATTCTGAATTTTGACATTATACTTATCCTCCCTGGTTTAGTCTATTTTTTCATAGTTAACCGGTATGATGCCTTCAACCAGTTCACCGTTCTTGATGTATTTCTCAATGATCTCATCGGCCCTCTTTTTGTCGACAAAGCCGTAAACGACGGGCTCCCTGCCCGGGAGCTGGACCTCAACGGTCGGCTCGGCATAGCAGTAACCCATGCATCCTGTCTGGGTAACGACAGCGCCGATACCTCTCTTGTCAAGCTCCTCAACGAAGAAGTCCATGATTGGCTTGGCCCCCGATGCGATACCGCAGGTTGCCATTGCTACCTTGACCAGGACGAGCCCTTCGGGATTGTCTCCCTTGACCCTCAGATCAAGCTTTACGCGCGCATCCTCACGAATCTTTTTTAAGTCTGCAAGTGATTTGAGTCTTTCCATTTCAAATAATATTTATCTGTATTGAATGTTTGCCTGATTTAATCCGCAAATCTATCCCCTATAAGTAACTAAATTCCTAATATTTGTCATATCCTGATTCATTATTTCTGACCTCTGCAACATTTTCATTTATGATCTCCCTGAGTGACCTGACAATGGTCAGGTCTGTGACTGCATCCTCACCCAGTTCCTCTTTTATTTCTCGGGTTGAGATGCTCCACATGATCCCTTCGCAGAGATGATTATAGATTATGTTTATCCCGGGGTTTGAGAGAATCAGCAGTGCGATTGTCCCACTCACGTCACCAAGCGGAGGTCTGTCAATATTGCTGTAGCCGAATGTTGTAATGACGGTTGTTCCTCGCCCCGGAGCGGAATCGATTGTCATCTCCCCGCCGGAGAGGCCGGCGTTCATCTGCAGCAGCGGGAGACCCATGCCCACCTTGCGGGTGGTACGTGAGGTAAAATACGGATCAGCAGCTCTCCGGCAAGTCTCCGGGTCCATCAGTTCCTTTTCAATGTTTGACTCGCGGATGAAGACGCACTGCGAGATATCGCCCCTGTGGCGGACAATATCCTCCGCCAGGGCCTGGCAGGAGGGTGCGCCGCAGAGGCCGCAGTCAGTACCCGGGAGCCAGCACATCAGCCGGCGCGACCGTTTCATCATCCTCATGGCCTGGTCGCGGTCGCCGGAGAGCCTGTACATTGAACGGGGTTTTATCTCCTCGGTTATCCTGACCTTATTCATCAGGTACTCGCTATAGGCTTCGATATCAGGAAATTCTCCTTCATTGTCATCGTTTTTCCCGTATTGCAGATTACGGGCTTTGTTTCTAAGCCTTTCCGCCACCAGGAACCGGTTGGATGAGAGGAGCACACCGCCTGCACACCCCNNCCCTGAGCTCGAGGTAATCAACACCAGTGATCTCATCGTTCTCCAATTGCTCGAGGAACTCCGTTACATTGCTCATTCCATCTATTGCAAGGGTGCGGCCGTCAACGCAGGATGCCTCCCCGTTGGTGAGGCTCCACACGAGAGTATCAGGGTCTACCGAATACGCATGGTCGTTACCGTGGGGCAGCTCTCCCTTGTTCCTGAGTGTACGGTTTATCTTGTTGTAGATGAAGTCCATGTTGATAACTCCGCTGATCGGGGTCGATTCCTCTCCAACGGGTGATTTCACAGCAGCGATCTTTGCGGCGCAGGGGGTGACATAGAAGACGCCGATCTCTGCATTATGAGCTCCCCTGTCACGCAGGACTCTCCTGCAGTAAAATGCTGCCATCTCGAGCGGGGCCTTGATTGTGGCGAGATTCCTGATAAGGGCCGGGAAACGGACCTGTATCAGCCGCACTACAGCTGGGCAATAGCTTGAGATAAGAGGGCGGGGGAGGGTCCTGACATTCATCAGCTCCTCTATTGCCGGCTTTAGTATCCCAGCACCGTGTTCAACCTCGTAAACCCATGTGAATCCAAGACTCTTCAGCACCGCGCTGATCTCCGACATGGAGACCTCGTGCCTGAACTGACCGTGCAGTACGGCCGGCACGAGCGCCACCCTGTGCTTGTAGTCAAAGATACGGCTGAAGTCGTCCTGTTCAATAATAATAGCATGCACCGGACAGCTTCTGAAACACTCCCCGCAGTCAACGCAACGGTCTTCAATCAGCCTGGCTTTGCCGTCGTGAATGCGGAGTGCCCCGGTGGGACAGACCCTCATGCAGAGGGAACAACCCGTGCAGATGTCCTCACGGATGGTCAGTGCGTGGTGAAAGAACCCTTTTTCCATAGTATCAGACAGCTGCGCTGTTCAGGTTTATTGTTATTTCAAGTATCGTACCCACCCCCGGCTTACTTTTTATGACGAAGTTGTCGGCATTGGCACTGATGTTGGGCAGGCCCATTCCTGCACCGAATCCCATCTCCCGCACTTCGGGTGATGCGGTTGAGAAGCCCTTCTGCATAGCCTGTCCGATATTGGCAATGCCGGGTCCGTTGTCAGTGAGCTTCATGAAGATAATATCAGTGTCGAGCTCGACGTTTATCACACCATCCCACGCATGGGCGACGATATTTACCTCGGCTTCATAGAGACAGACCACCACTCTTTTGATGACGGTGCTGTCAACGCCGAGCTGCTTCAGCATCTTCTTGACCTGACTGGAGGCGTAACCCGCATGGGTGAAGTCGCCTCCCGTAACCTTATATTCGAAGCTGATCGCCACGTTTGTTCAGAACAGAGGTTTCATTCCTGCCCTGTATAGTTCGCCTGATGCCCTGAACATGGTCGAGGGGCATTTGATCAGGGTCATACCCAGCTCTTCCGCCAGCAATTTCATCTCAGTGGTGACGGATTTGTTTCTCACGAACAGGATACAGTCGATGTCCGACATCTCGGCAGTACGGATTGTCTGCAGGTTTGCAAGTCCTGTAATCAGCAGGAGGTTGTTGCAACTCACCGTAAGCACATCGCTCATCAGGTCAGAAGCAAAGGCGTGGGTTACTTCACGGTTCGGTTTGTCACTGCCACAGACCAGCTCTCCGTTTAATACCGAACAAATCTCTTCAACTTTCATTTCACCGTCTTTCTGCTATACCGCATAAAATATGACAGCGCAAAGATATAATTTAGATGTGAATAAATTCACAGTGTTACAAAAATAACACAAAAGCAAATATTTTATGATTATTCTTTAAAGCTAATTTTATTATAATACTAGTTATCTGATAGTTGCAAATTCAGAACCGGGTTTCCACCTAGGCCTCATGTCACTTGTCACAATTTTCCAGGCAACTTCAAAAGCAGCCTGGGCATCTTCAACGATACCGTCGAAGTTCATTTCCGGGTAGTAATTGTCAGCAGGCTTATGGTATTTATTGGCAATGTAGTCCTTTTCCTGTGCAGCGGCCCATTCTTTCCCGAACTCCCTGCTGTCGCAGTTACCCCGGGCGAACAGGGCAGGTACCCCGATCTTTGCAAATGGAAAATGGTCGGAGCGGAAATACATTCCTGTCTCAGGATTTGGATCCGGCAATATGTATCTGTCCTGGCGCCGGGCGGCATCAGCAAGCAGGTCATCAAGTTCCGACTGTCCGTAACCGGTGACCATGATGTCTTTCATTCTTCCGATGGGAAGGAGCAGATCATTGTTGAAGCAGGCCACTACATTTTCACTGCTGACAGGCGGATTGGCTGCAAGCCATGCTGAACCCAGCAGTCCCTGTTCCTCGGCGGTGGGAAAGAATAGTATCACAGACCTGTCGGGCCTCTTTTTCATTGAGGCGAATGCCTCTCCGATCTCAAGGGCCCATGCCATTGATGTTCCGTTATCGACGGCACCGTTATAGATTGAATCGCCGTTTTCCGCCTCACCGGTGCCGAAGTGATCCCAGTGTGCCGAGATGACGATGCTCTCCTCCGGCTGTGTCCTTCCGCGGAGGATTCCTGCAACGTTGAGTGAGCTGTTTCTTACATGGCTGTTGATCAGGCGCAGCGAGATGGATGCATCCATATCAAAGCCATTGTATCCTTTTTTGCAGGCCTCATCCCGGAGGCTTTCCACATCTTGTCCGAGTTCCCCGAACAGTTCCGAGGCTGCTTCTGAACTGAGCCACCCGGTCACCGGGCATGGCACCGGTTCACCCTCGGCCGGTTCCATGTAAAGTCCGGGTGAGATTGAGCTCTTGCGGGGTATTGAATAATCATACCCGGCACCAACCGTCTCGTGTATTATCAGTATTGCCGCGGCACCCTGCCTGGCAGCCTCCTCGTACTTGTACGTCCACCGCCCGTAGTAGGTCATCTCCCGTCCCTTGAAGAGGGTGGAGTCGCCTGTGTAGAGTCCGGGATCATTCACAAGCACTACTGCGCATTTTCCCTTCACATCGAGCCCGGAGAAGTCGTTCCAGCCGTATTCCGGTGCCACAATACCAAAGCCGCAGAAGACCATCGGGATGTCTTCGAGTTCCACATACTGGCTAAGAGAGGGTGATTTGACGGCTATATCGTCAGGCGCAGCCAGTTCCAGTTTCTTTCCGCCGGCAGTGATCAGTGCCTTACCGTCCACTCTTGTGGTGATCTCCACCATTGGTACATCCTGGAACCAGCTTTCGCCGAAGGCGGGAGAGAATCCGATCTTCAGGAGCTCGGCAGCAAGATAGTTGACAGTGATTGTCTCCCCGGGGGTGAAGGGCTTTCTTCCCATCAGGCTGTCGGCCCCCAGAATGAGGGTGTACTCGCGCAGCTCACCGGCTGTAATAGTCTTCGATGCTCTTTCAAGTGAGCGTTCCCCGGCACATGAACAGGTGAGCAGTGTCATGGCGGTCAGCGCCATCGCAGCCATGGGAATTATGATTCTTTTCATTTCACTGTGTTTTCCCCGGGACACAAAGGTTGATAATAACTTCCACAGCCTTTGTCATAGACTCAAGGGGGATATACTCATACCGGCCGTGATAATTATGCCCGCCGGTAAAAAGGTTGGGACAGGGGAGGCCCATGAATGAGAGTCTGGCGCCGTCAGTACCGCCCCTGACAGGCTGGATCACGGGTTCTATTCCGGCTTTGCGGCAGGCCTCAATGGCAGCTTC
Source organism: Bacteroidales bacterium UBA4788 (assembly GCA_002402965.1). GTDB lineage: Bacteria > Bacteroidota > Bacteroidia > Bacteroidales > VadinHA17 > SR-FBR-E99. Next base: position 11,756 of record DHGW01000084.1, on the reverse strand, counting down.
GATAATATGATAGTTGGCCTCGATTATCTCCTTCATGTTGAAATACTGGTCCTTCAGTGCCACGGTAATGCCGGCGCCACCATATCTCTTTCGTATCGATTCCACTGCCTCGTTAAGTATTCTCTTCCTTTCAGCGAATTTCACAGGATCATGATCCCTGAGGATGTATTTCATTACGGTCTCCTCCACCGATCCCCTGATGTCATAAAGGTGGAAGAATCCCTCGTAACCAGTAGTATATTCAGGTCTCTCCCCTGAGGGAAGCAGAGCATCCAGTTGTCCGGCCACCATGATTGAGTTAATCATGGCATCCTTCGCTGTTCCGGGGTGCACGCTGCGTCCCTTTATCTCAACTGTTGCTGCAGCTGCATTAAAGTTTTCGTATTCAAGCTCCCCGATGCCACCTCCGTCAAGGGTATATGCATAATCGGCTCCGAATCTCCTTACATCGAAGTTGTCAGAACCACGTCCGATCTCCTCGTCGGGTGTGAAGGCAATCCGTATTTTTCCATGTTTAAGTGAAGGATTGCCAATAAGGTACTCGCATGCAGTAACAATCTCTGCCAACCCGGCTTTATCATCCGCCCCGAGGAGGGTGGTGCCGTCCGAGGTGATTATTGTCTGCCCCGTGTATTTCTCCAGTTCCGGAAAATCGGAGGGGGAGAGGATAATATTGTGCTCCTGATTCAGAAGTATATCCTTTCCGTCATAATTGCTATGAATCAATGGATTGACATTACCGGAAGGTGCTTCGGGGCTGGTGTCCATATGGGCTATGAAGCCGATGACGGGCCCGGGCTCGCCGGTGTTGGAGGGCAGCGTGGCCATAACGTATCCGTTTCCGTCAAGGGTAACCTCTCCCAGTCCGATCTTTTCAAGCTCATCAGCCAGTTGCTCTGCGAACAGCATCTGGGAAATTGATGAGGGAGAAGAGGAGTTGGTATCGTCAGGCCTGGTGTCGGTCCGGACATACCCCAGGAACCTGTTTAAAAGATTTTGCATCCGCTATTCTTTAGTTAAGCAGTTAAATTTAACTATTATTATGAAAGAGACAGCAGTGTTTGAGCTGCAGTTCCGCTTTGTCACCGCAGGATGATGTTTCCCAGCAGGACTCGTCCGCTTTTCCAGTAAGCCCTGAAATAGGGGTCATCTGCAAGGTAGACAACCATTCCCTTACCGATAGTTTCCGAGGCTATCACTCCGGTGTTTTTAACTTTCTGCAGGTACTTGTATCCGGCAAATCCTGAAACAGGCTTGTTTTCGGTGATGTATCCTATATTGCTGCCCTTTTCCAGGAAGGGAAGACCTTCGCTGCGTTTCATGACGAACCACTCTTTGCCCAGACCGAAGGCAAAGGGGTGTGAATCATCAAGCTGCACTCTGAAGATGGCGCCGGCTGATCTGCCCGTTGCAGATATGCGGCGCTGGTCTTCGTAACGTTGCAGCATCGTTGTGTCGGCGAAGGTTGGTTTGACGGTTTTTTTCTCCTCTGCCTCTTTTGCCTCGTATGCTTTGCCCAGGGCGGTTGTCTTCTCCGCCCTGAAGAGGGCGATGGCACTGTCCATGGCCACGACTCTTCCGCCCCCGGTGACATATGCCATAATCTTATCCTTGGCTTCAGTCAGTGACCCTCCGGGGAGAATTAATACATCATATTCAGAAAGGTTGATGTTCTTCAGGCCGGAGACATCGATAACCGTAACCGGGTATTCGAGTTCTCTTTCGAGGAAGAACCATATCTCGCCGAAAGCCTGGGATGTGCCTTCGCCACCGGCAAGGGCTATCTTCGGGCTCTTCCTGGCGGGCGAATAGTCGGATCCGAGGTCCTTCCCCGTTGTAACCATGCCACCCTTCAGTGCCACAGGCTTCGCGCCGCTGGCGGCTGATGCAGCACGCACCTTCTCATCGAACAGGGGTTCATTGCCGTTATCTCCCCGGGCCACGATCACAGTGCCCCTGTTAAAGTTGTTTCCTTCTGCTGTAAAGGGATGAAGGGTGAATCGCACCTGCAGCCCTGACCTGAATAACATTGCCATGAATTTCAGTTCGTTGAAACCATTCATGGAGGCAGCCCAGGCGTATGCCCTGAGGGTGTCAGCCTGTTCTGCCGTTGTAGCTGAAGCTTTTACTGACTCATCCTTATCGGCCACGGTTATTCTCTCCTCCGTGGCATAGGCTTCGATATTGTAGACATAAGGCAGAGCCCAGGCGGTAAGGTCATAGCTGACTGAGTCCGATGAGTGCGAATCAGGCTCGAACAAGACCTGCATCAGCCTGCTCTGGGGCTGGTAGGCGCTAACGATTATGTCATCCTTTTCAAGGGTGACGCTGCCTTCTTTGTCTCGCCGGTAGTCATAGGCTGCGATCTTCTTCCCGGTTACGCGGGGTGACTCAAACCTTATCTGGTTGCTCACCAGCAGTTCCCTGAGAGATTCGAGTGATGCGGCATCGGCCGTCCCCTTGATGATAATGGTCCCGTATTTGAATCCCGGCTTGTTTGCAGCGTAGTTGAAGAATTCGTAAAAGTTAGTGAGCAGTTTCCGTCTGTTTTCAGCGGCGGTGGCGACAACTGCCATGGAAGCAAGGAAATGTCCTTCCACACGTTGCTCAAGCGTCAGGGTATCCAGCGACTTTCTTGCAAGTGAGAGTCCTGCCTGTGCTCCTCCTCCCTGTTCAAAGGTGAACCCCATTGCCCCGTTGAACAGTGGCCATGTATCTCCGAAGCTTGGACAGAACAGGTCGAAGTTGTCTTTCGTATAATAGAGCCTGAACCTGGCGTCAAAAAATTCTGCGCTCTTCTTTCCCGTCAGGGCGTGAAACTCGCGCTGCCATGGGGTTATTACCTGGTGCCAGGGCTCCGCTCCGGGCGGAAAGAAATAAGTGCTTCCTGACCCCATCTCATGGAAGTCGGCATGCACATGCGGCATGTAACTGTTATACAGTTTCATACGTGCCTGCGTCTCCTTCTGCACATGCCAGCTCCAGTCTCGGTTCAGGTCGAAAAGGTAGTGGTTGAGCCTGGCAGAGGGCCAGCCCTGGTTGTGTTCCCACGCGTCGGGATTACTGGTCGGGGGCCATCCCTGTGCCCTGAGGTATCTCGAGGTGAAGAGATCACGGCCATCGGGATTCTGGCAGGGGTCAATGATGATAATCATATCTCTGAGCCAGTCGGCAGATCCTTCCCATGACTGTGTAACCAGTGTGTACAGCACCTTCATCGAGGCTTCGGCACCGGCAGGTTCCGATCCGTGGACGCTGTATGCCAGCCATACAATCGGTAGCGGTTCCGTATCCGTCTTTCCTTCGGCGAAGCCGGCTCTCTGCAGATTCGCCTTCCTGATCCCGTCAAGTTTTGCCAGGTTTTCCGGTGACGAGACGATACAGATGCTCAGCGGCCTTCCTTCCCATGTCTCACCATACTGAAGGTACTCGGCATTGGGGGAGGTTTCTGCCACATGTTTGAAGTAGGCGGTCAGGATATGTTGAAACGTGAACCGTTCACCGGGGTTGTAACCGAGGAACTGTTGGGGTGTCATCAGCTCCTGCGATGACAGGCCCAGGGATATAGTGGCAGCCATTACTGCCGTAATGAGGGATCTCTTCATAGAATAGGTTTAGGATGTAAATATATTTTAATTCTGATCATGCTGGCCAGGCACCGGGTATGTTGTTGATGCAGCGATGGCAGTGATCAGACGTGGAACAGGCGTCCCAGGCTGCGGCCTCTTTTGAGCCGGTAATGAATAAAAATAAAGAACATCGCAATAATTATTAGCGAGGCAGCTGTAACAACAGACCATTGAGGATTGAAGGATCCGGTCAGGATTCGGTCGATAAGGCATTCCATTATCATGAAAAAGATCGCCAGCGCGACCAGGATTGAGGCAAGCAGGTTGAGCCCCTTGTATCGGGAGAGGGAGTTCAGGAAGAGCACTGCTCCCGTCAGAAGTGCTGCTGCTACTGTAAGCGGACATGCAAGGTTCCGGAACCAACCGCTGTGTCCGGTGAGGAGATCAGTCAGCCAGAGGAAGACCAGGGTTGCAGCCGTGGCAGCTGTGATTACCAGGTACGGCCTGCGCCTTAGCAGGTAGAGAGCGGATATGAAAACAATCAGGTATCCGATAGAGGAAGTTGTCAGAAGTGACCAACTCATTCCCCTGCCGAAGACAGCATCGATTGCAAGCGTTATGATCACCCCCGAAACCAGAAGCAGCATGGTTATTTCGTACAGGTGCCTGGTGTTCTGGATTCTTGAGAGCCTGAAAAGGTCGGCGGCGGATATCGCTCTGCCGTTACGGATGTCTGAAGGCTGACAGAGGGGACACATCTCATTCCCCTCTCCGAGGTCAACGCCGCAGTTCTTACATATTGCCATGATCTTGTAGTAGTTCCTGATTGCGAATTTTAACCGGTAATCCTTCAGAGGTCAGCCGCCTGACGAACCCTCTTTCAAGGTCGGTGTTGCCGGTAAGTGATCCGAATGTAATAATAGTGTCGCGCCCCAGTGTTATAAGTCCTGCCGTGATCTTGATATCCCTGTGAGGGGGAGGAGGGGTGACTGACATTGACTGCATCATTTCGGCAGCAGGTCCGGTTGGCCTCACCCTCCCCATATTGGTGATGGTAGTAGTGAACTGGCTGGGACCGAATTTGTTGTAGGCTATTCGCAGCACCGGACTCTTGATGAAGAGAGGGATGATGCGGATGAGAGGATTCTTTTCCTGGGAGACATTCCTGCTGATGACTTGCCGGATTCTCTTTTCGTCGGTCATCATCTGCATTGTTAATTTCACTTCGCGGAGTATCTCTTCGAAGGTGTAGACGCCCATTCGTACATCTATTGCCGGCATGGCGAAGAGTGAAAAGTTACGCAGAGTGGTAGCTTCGTATCGCCTGCGGAGGTCGAACGGCACCTGTACTCTTATGTGGGGTGAACCTTTCCCATCTGAGGTTCTTAACTCCTGAAGCACGAAGAGGAGAGTGGCAGCCAGGTACTCAGTGATTGTGCTGCCGGCATCCTTTGACAGGGAGGCCAGTCTCTCAGCCGGCACTTCAAACTCCGAAACCCTGAACCTCGGCGCTTCCCGAAGCCTGAAGGGCAGGTGCCAGGCCCGGGGCATTACTTTGGGGTGTGGCATCCTCTTGCCATAGTGTCTGGAGAAGAGATCGTCAGTACTGCCCGGCTGAGGTCCTTCCTTCACCTCGGGGAAAGGAATTTCGGTGATGCCGGCCAGCTGATAGAAGTAATAGTTTAAAAGGGTCTTCAGGAAGAAGATGGCACCGCCGCCGTCGGTGAGGATGTGAAAGAACTCCACGGAGATGGTGTTGTCGCGGATAAGTACCCTGTAAACAAGCTCGCCTTTCATGGTACGGGGAAAAGGCTGACACCGCTGGCCCCGGTCGGGCAGCACCCTCGGAGGCCTGCCGTTGTATTCGAGATAATACCAGAAAAAACCCCTGCAAAGCTCAACGCTGAAGAACGGAAAGAGCTTCGAGGCTTCCGCTGAGGCCTTCATGAGAGCGGGAAGACTGACATGCGAGATCAGGCTTACAGTAATGCGAAACACTCCCGTCAGCTCAGAGCCGGTAATGGCGGGGTAGATCTTCGCAGCGTTGTCAAGCTTCATCCACTCTACCGGAGGAGTGTATTCCCCGTTCATCCCAAATTTTCTTTTTTCGATCCAAAGATAACAATATATGCAAGCTCTTGTCAAATGTGTTGCTTGGCAGTTTCCTGCAAGGACGGCTTTTAAGTTTATTATATTTGTTTGCTTAACAGACCAACCCTAACAAACATTTCAATATCATGAAAAAGTCACAGATACTTCTACAAATCACATTGTTCCTGCTGATTACCGTTTCTGCCCTGGGCCAGAGATCCGGCATGACTGACAGGCAGCCGGGACTGATCAAATGGATTGATGACAACCATATGTTACTCAGGACTATTGGTGATGACGGAAAACCGGTTATTTCGGATTATAACTGCAAAACCGGCAGATCAGTCGTTGTAACTAATTATGTAAGTGACATGGAAAAGCTTCGCGGGATACTGCCTGAGGGCATTCAGACGGGTCCCGACATGGCCGTTTCATCCGATATGCAGTCAGTGGTCATCTCGCGTGAAGGCGACCTCTGGTATTATTCGTTCGCTAACCGCGAAGGGAAAAAACTCACTGACGACAAGGGCAAGGAGATGAACGCAAGGTTCGCGCCCGGTGACAGGAAGCTGGCCTACACGAAGGACAAGGATCTTTACGTCTATGACCTTGACGCAGGGAAGGAGACCAGGCTCACCTTCGATGCCACGGACAGGATCTACAACGGGTGGGCTTCATGGGTGTATATGGAGGAGATTCTCGGAAGAGGTACAAGGTATGCCGCCTTCTGGTGGTCACCCGATGCCGGAAAGATAGCTTATCTTCACACTGATGACAACCCGGTCCCGCTCTATTATCTCAACGCACTTGAGAACAGTGACGGCGTTCACGGCAGGCTCGAAATCACCTCTTACCCCAAACCCGGAGATCCCAACCCCAGGGTTAAGATGGGTGTGGTTGACCTCTCTTCCGGCAAAACTACTTGGGTGAAGACTGATGACAATACCGATCAGTATATCGCATGGCCCTCATGGACTCCTGACAGCAGGAAGCTGATGGTTCAGGTCCTTAACCGTGACCAGAATGACATGAAGTTTATACTTGCCGATGTGACGTCTGGTGATTTCACCGAGGTCTATTGCGAGGCCAGGCCTACATGGGTAGACTTCTTTGAGGATATCCACGTTATGGCCGACGGCAGCGGTTTCATTGTCAGGAGCTACAGGAGCGACTGGTACAATCTCTATTATTACGGATGGGACGGTAACCTGAAATCACAGATCACGAACTTCGACTGGAAGGTGACAGGTATTGTCCGGGTTGACGAGGTTCGCAGGGAAGTCTATTTCACCGGGACCGGTCCTGACCCGCTGGGAAACCACCTTTACAGGGTGAAGCTTGACGGGACGAAGTTGTTGCAGGTTACATCGGGAGAGGGTTCTCATTCGGCTTCCGTCTCACCGGGAGGATCGTATTTCCTTGACACATGGAGCAGCATAAACAACCCCGGAGGTATTGATCTCATTGACCGTAAGGGAAAAATGGTCAGGAGCATTCACCGGGAGGAGGCTGTTCCTTTTGATCCGGTAAAGCACCAGAAGTCTGAGCTGGTGAAAATCAAAACCTCGGATGGCCTGTTTGATATGCCGGCTATGATTACCTATCCGGTAAATTTCGACCTCTCGAAGAAGTATCCGGTTGTATTTACAATCTACGGAGGTCCGGATGCCGGCAGCATTCGCAACCGCTGGCAGAGCCCGCAGCCCCGCTGGTATGCCGAAAACGGAATCGTCACGATCAATGTTGACCACCGCGGATCGGGCACGTTCGGAAAGAAAGGGCTCGATTATGTTCACAGGTGTCTGGGCAAATGGGAGATCTCCGATTATGCAGATGCCGTAAAATGGCTTCGTCAGCAATCCTGGGCTGATGCATCGAAGATTGGGATCACCGGAGGCTCATACGGCGGATACGTGACCTGCATGGCTCTGACTCAAGGGGCGGATTACTGGACCCATGGCATCGCCGATTATTCGGTGACAGACTGGCAGCTCTATGATAATGTCTACACCGAGAGGTATATGGACGCACCCGAATCCAATCCCGAAGGGTATGCAAACGGCTCAGCCATCACTCACGCCGCATCACTGAAAGGGAAACTGCTGATCCGACACGGTGATATGGATGACAACGTTCACATGCAGAACACCATATGGCTGGTGACCACACTTCAGGATCTCAACAGGCCATTCGAGATGATGATTTACCCGGGTGAGCGTCACGGCTGGGGCGGACCCAAGCGTGTCTTCATGACCGATGAGAGCAACAGCTTTTGGATGAAACACTTCTTTGGCAGAGAGACAGATTAAAATATAAGTTATGGCAGCCAGTATTCGAATGAAGAGGCTCGCTGAGTTGCGGGCCCTTATGAAGCGTAAGAAGCTTGATGCTCTGATTGTGCCTTCGTCTGACCCTCATCTCGGGGAGTATGTGCCGGATCACTGGAGGACCATCAGGTGGCTGACGGGATTCACCGGCTCCGCAGGAACGGTTGTTATCACCCGGACCTTCGCGGGGCTGTGGACTGACAGCAGATATTTTATCCAGGCTGAGGAACAGCTGGCAGAATCAGGATATGAGCTGGTGAGGCTGAAGATACCGCATACGCCGGAGCATATCGACTGGCTGAAGGAGAAGTTGCGCAAGGGTTGGAAGGTTGGAGTTGACGGCAGGCTCATCTCTGTTCTGCAGATGAGGCTGCTTAAAGTTGCCATGGACTCTGCAGGTGCCGGTCTTGATCTCAGGGCGGACCTGATCACCACGCTATGGCTGGACCGGCCGGCGCTTCCCTCCGGAGAGGCTTATGAACTGGATGTGAAATATGCCGGCCTCTCAAGGAGGGAGAAATTGGCAGAGGTGAGGCAGACGATGTCCGTATTGAAGGTGGACTATCAGCTACTAACTGCTGCGGATGATATCATGTGGCTCCTGAACATCAGGGGCAGCGATGTGAAGTATTGTCCGCTGTTACTCTCGTTTGCCATTATTGGTCATGACCAGGTGATCCTGCACGCAAATGAGAATAAGATCCCCGGTGCACTCAGGGCTTCACTTGACAGGGATGGAGTGGTCCTGCTGCCATATGACACTGTTACCTCAGTGCTCAGTCACCTGGAGGAGGGATCCGCTCTCATGCTTTCTCCCGGAACCACCCCGGCATCGCTTTACAGGTCTGTCGCCCGGAAGATCAGAATTGTTGAAGATCTGAGCATCCCCACCAGGATGAAGGCTTTAAAGAACGGGACCGAGCTGAAGAACCTGCGTGATGTGATGGTTCTGGACGGGGTGGTGCTCACCCGGTTCTTTCACTGGCTTGAGAATAGTGTTGGAGCAGGGCAGGTTACCGAGCTCTCGGCAGCTGCCAGGATTGACACCTTGCGCGCGGAGCAGGAAGGATGCACCGGACCGTCTTTCAGCACCATTGCCGCTTTCAATGCACATGCCGCATTGCCGCATTATGTCCCTGACCAGTCCTCTGACGCCAAACTGGAAAAGAAGGGGATATTCCTGCTGGATTCCGGCGGACAGTATTACGGGGGAACTACCGACATCACCAGGACCGTGGCCCTTGGCAGGCCTGATGAGCAGATGAAGAGGGACTTCACCCTGGCTCTCAGAGGTACAATAGACCTCGCAATGGCCCGCTTCCCACGCGGTACAAGAGGATATCAGCTCGACATTCTTGCACGAAAGCCATTATGGGATAACCTGATGAATTACGGTCACGGTACCGGCCACGGAGTCGGCAGCTTCCTGAATGTGCACGAGGGACCCCAGTCGATAGGTTCTGGTGTCACAGGTGATCTGAAAACAACTATTGAACCGGGTATGGTCATTTCTGATGAACCTGCCTTCTACAGGCCGGGACAGTATGGTTTCAGGACTGAAAACCTGCTGGTATGCCGCGAAGACCAGGAGACGGAATTCGGAAGTTTCCTCTCTTTTGAGACGGTGACACTGTGCTATATTGACCAGACGCTGATTGATCTCCCGCTCCTTGATGACAGGGAGCTGAACTGGCTGAACGATTATCATGATTTGGTATACAGGTCATTGAACAAGTATCTTGAACCCGGTCTGAGAAGCTGGCTAAGGGAAAAAACCAGGCCAATGACCCGGGACGGGAAGGGTAAAACCAATTGATTATATAAAATAATGAGATTCAGGAGTATATTGATTGCAATGGCAGCACTGATGGCTGCAGGATGCGCTCAAAAGAGCATGACCCTGGAGGAGCGACTGGCCACCCTGCCGGCTGACACCCTCTTCAGGATTGAGGCCGACTCGGTGTTCAGCGAGGCATGGGAGATAAGGCTCCGGCAGCCTGTGGATCACCGGAATCCCGACGGAGCGCAGTTTAACCAGCAGGTGTTTCTCTATTTCAGAGGAGCTGACGAGCCTGTTGTTGTTGAGACTGAAGGATACGGCGCCATGGGAGGAAGGAACGAGTTGGCGTCTGTTATGCAGGCCAACCTGATAAGGATTGAGCACAGGTATTTCGAGGAGTCGAAGCCCGATTCTGCCGGATGGGAGTATCTCACAGCCTGGCAGGCTGCAACGGACCATCACCGCATCATTGAACTCTTCAAGCCGGTTTTCAGGGGTAAATGGGCCACCACCGGGATCAGCAAGGGAGGCCAGACTGTCATGTTTCACAGGTACTATTACCCTGATGATGTGGATGTAAGCGTTCCCTATGTGGCTCCTCTGAACTTCGGGCCGGAGGATGACAGGATGGAGCCCTTTCTCGACAATGTAGGGACGGCAGAGTGCCGTGACAGGGTCTTCCGGTTCCAGAAGATGGCGCTTGAAAAATTTGATAAGCTCTATCCGATGTTCCTGAAGTTCGCAGAGGAGAGAGGCTGGACCTTCACAAGGGTGGGAGGGCCTGAAACAGCCTACGAGATGACGGTGCTTGAATATGAGTTTGCGTTCTGGCAGTGGGGAACCATCCCATGTGATTCCATTCCGCTTGAGGGCACTGATGAACAGGTGTTCCGGCACCTGGCAGCGGTGGGTGACCCGCGCTATTTTGCAGATCAGGGGCTTGAATACTTTGAACCGTTCTTTTACCAGGCGATGACAGAGATCGGTTATTACGGTTATGATTTCGACAAATTCGGGGACCTTCTGAAATATGCCCGCAACGGTGACCAGCCGGAGTTTCTCTTCTCTGCACCGGCAGGGCCTGAATACGTGTATGATTACGGCTTCGGTCGTAAGGTTGATGAATTCATCCGAAATGATGCCAGGAACTTCATCTTTCTTTACGGCGAAAATGACCCCTGGTCAGCCTCTGCAGCGGATCCCGGAGACAATGAGAGGTGTCTTAAGGTTGTCAGGAAGGACGGCTCTCACCGCACCCGGATAATGAATCTGCCAGATGACCAGAAGGAGGCGGTTCTGACCAGGCTGGAGGAGTGGCTTGAACAGCCGGCAGCCAGGTAGCAGGCAGGTCTTTCACCTCTCCTCATGGTATCATTTCCAAATATTTAAATTAATTTGGAATAGTTAAAATTATTTAAATACATTTGCATTAGCTAAATTGTTGCAGTGTGCAGATCAATTTTATCTGTCTCAGCGGCAATAAGTTGATTTAAAATACTTTATAAACAGTTTAATTAATTTTTAAAATGAACATTTTTGTAGCTAAGCTGAGTTCTGTAACCAAAGCAGAAGACCTTCAGGAACTTTTCAGCAAATTTGGGGAGGTAATCTCCGCAAAAGTCATTATGGACCGTGAGACCGGCTTTTCAAAGCGTTATGGTTTCGTAGAGATGGCAGATGACCGTGCCGGTTATGAAGCTATCGAAAAACTCAACAACTCAGAGCTCGACGGCAGTCAGATAATCGTAAAGAGGTCTGAGCCCAAGGCAGAGAAGAAGCCTTTCAGGCCCCGCCGTGATTTCCGCGACAGGGATCGGGAACAGAGATACTAGTAATAAAACATGAGAGGCCGGAACACCGGCCTCTTTTTTGTGCTCACTTACCCACAATAAAAAGGGCTTCATCGTAATGTGAAGCCCTTTGACTGAAAAATATTTTATCGTCAGTGTATCAGCTGTGCCTGCAGCCAGTAGACTCCTGCTCCTGCAA
>DHGW01000012.1 GCA_002402965.1 Bacteroidales bacterium UBA4788 | reverse complement strand
GAATGCTAATCTAAAGGTAGACCATAAAGAATTGTAGAACAGTATTTTCGTACTCAAAATTCAAAACCCCAAGCCCCAAATCGCGACTCGCAACCGGTAAATCACACATTGCAAATTCGAATGAAGCGTACTGATATAATATTCACCGTTGTTTTTGCCGGATTATTTGTTCCGTTTTTCCTGTCTGACAAACTGTATGAATTCTTTGTCTGGTTCAGCACTGACTGGGCATTTACAGCAAGCTTCATAAAGTTTGCCATTCTTGCCACCATGGGCGAGATGCTCGGCAGCAGGATCAGGACAGGCATTTACCTGCCGGCGGGTTTTGCCCTGTTCTACCGTGCAATCGTATGGGGGTTCCTTGGTATGACTGTCAAGGCTGCTTTTATGATTTTTGGAGGTGGCACACTCCTGATAATGGAACATCTGGGCATGGAGAATGCCGCAGCAGTAATGGCCGGCCCTGTAACCGGTGCAAGGGTGCTTCTCGCCTTTGCAATCAGCACCTTCCTAAATATTTTCTATGCACCGGTCCTGATGGTGACACACAGGGTGAGTGACCTTCACATTGCAGCAGCAGCAGGTGACAGACGCAAACTGCTCAGGGTGCCTGATGTGACCAGGCTGCTGGCATCTATTGACTGGAACAGCATGTGGGGTATTGTACTGAAAAAGAGCATTCCTCTCTTCTGGATACCGGCACAGACGGTCAACTTCCTTCTCCCGGAGGAGTTCAGGATCCTTGTCGCCGCCCTCTACAGCACCGTCCTGGGGGTGATACTTGCACTGGCTGCGGGAGCAGGCAGGAAACAATAGGATTTGAGAATTTCGAATTTCGAATTATACAATCGTACATCGTACATCGCACATCGCATATTGCAAATTGCAAATCGCAATTATGACAAATAGCAGCAATCGTTTCCTTATAAATTTTTATCTTAGGGCCAGGAATGAGGGCCCTAAATGAAAAATTTATGAAAAATACCCCCATTAATCGTCAAACAGTAAGCAATGCAATAGTATCCAGCGGGATCACTGACCTGGGCAGCGCAAGCATCAGGGAGATTGTCAAGCTGGTAAATGTGCTGCACCGTGAGACCGGAGTTGAATTCATCCGCATGGAGATGGGTGTTCCGGGCCTCCCCTCGGCAGAGGTGGGCGTCAGGGCAGAGATAGACGCCCTGAGAAAAGGCGTCGCCTCCGACTATCCGGACATCGAGGGATTGCCAGAGATGAAAACTGAAGCATCGAAATTCGTTAAGAATTTCCTCGATGTGGATGTGAAACCCGAATGCTGCGTCCCCACCGGCGGCGCCATGATGGGAGGGATGGCAAGCTTCATGGTGGCCAACCGTAATGACCACACAAAGGAGGGAACGCTCTTTATCGATCCGGGATTCCCGGTTCAGAAGACCCAGACAAGAATCCTTGGTCAGGATTGCAGGTCGTTTGACGTTTACAACTACCGCGGAGAGAAGCTCGGCCCGAAGCTGGAATCGATACTTCAGTGCGGAAAAGTGTCAACACTCCTCTACTCGAACCCAAACAACCCGTCATGGATATGCTTCACTGACGATGAGCTTCGCACAATAGGGACGCTGGCAAAAAAATATGATGTTATCGTAATCGAGGACCTGGCTTATTTCGGCATGGACTTCCGTGAGAACTACTCGGTTCCCGGAGAACCGCCTTTCCAGCCATCTGTTGCAAAACACTGTGACGACTATATTCTTCTGATATCCAGTTCAAAGATATTTAGTTATGCAGGCCAGAGGATCGGTCTGCTGGTAATGTCTGACCATCTCTACAATCGCCGCTACCCTGACCTGCTGCGCTATTATTCAACTGACATATTCGGCCGGGCAATGATTTTCGGGGCACTCTATGCCCTCTCATCCGGGGTGACGCACTCGGCACAGTACGGATTCACTGCAATTCTCAAGGCAGTCAATGAAGGACTTTACAACTTCGTGGATAACACACGTGTCTATGGTGAGAAAGCCGCCAGGATGAAGGAGATGTTCCTCAGGAATGGATTCAGCATCGTTTATGATATGGACATAGACAGGCCCGTTGCAGACGGATTCTATTTCACGATCTCATACCCGGGCATGAACGGCGGTGAGCTCCTGCAGGAACTGCTTTCATACGGTATAGCCGCTATAACTCTGATCATCTGCGGAAGTGAACGGCATGAGGGACTCAGGGCCTGTGTCTCCCAGATCAGGAAGAAACAGCTGCCGCTGCTGGAGGAGAGACTTGAACTATTCAGGGAGAATAACCATGTGAATAAATAATTCTTACTTTTAAATAGGGAATAAACTCGAAAAAATATGGCAAAGATAAAAGGAGCAGTTGTTGTTGACACTGAGAAGTGCAAGGGTTGCGAGGTGTGCGTGGTGACATGTCCCAGCCAGACCCTCGCCCTGGCAACCGAGGTGAATTCAAAGGGATACCATTACAGTTATGCAGCCAATCCAGAGACATGCACTGGATGCTCAAACTGCGCGGTTGTGTGTCCTGACGGTGTTATCACCGTCTACAAGATAAAAATCGGTTAACGAAACTTACATAAGCAGATAATCACGAAGTGGGATGATTAGTTTGTATTCATGTAAGTTCCATTCAGCCAATGAAATAAGAATCAATTAATCGAATGAAAAGAAACAATATACGTTAATGGAAAAGGAACTGAGACTGATGAAGGGCAACGAAGCTATCGCCGAAGCGGCGATACGCGCCGGTGCCGACGGTTATTTCGGGTATCCCATCACTCCGCAGAGCGAGATACTCGAATACCTTATGGAGGCCAATCCCCAGACAACCACCGGAATGGTGGTACTTCAGGCGGAGAGCGAGGTGGCTGCTATCAATATGGTTTACGGCGGCGCCGCCTGCGGGAAGAAGGTGATGACCTCATCATCCTCACCCGGCATAAGCCTGAAGCAGGAGGGAATAACATATATCGCAGGTGCCGAACTGCCCTGTCTTATTGTCAACGTGGTGCGTGGAGGACCTGGACTCGGTACCATCCAGCCAGCGCAGAGCGACTACTTTCAGGCTACGAAGGGAGGCGGTCACGGCGACTACCACCTTCTTGTCCTTGCACCTGCATCAGTCCAGGAAATGGCTGACTTCGTCGAACTGGGCTTCGACCTTGCCTTCAAATACAGGAATCCGGTAATGATACTCTCTGACGGCGCTATCGGGCAGATGATGGAAAAAGTCTGGCTCAAGCCGCAGAAGAAGAGATCAGAAGAGATATTGCCGTGGGCTACCACAGGCAAGCCTGCCTCCCGCCCGAGAAATATAATCACGTCTCTTGACCTTGATTCAGAGCGCCAGGAGAAGTTCAATCTCAAACTCATTGCCAAGTACCGTGAGATGGAGGAGAATGAGGTGCGCTTCGAGGAGTTCATGACCGATGACGCCGAGTACATTTTCGTGGCATACGGCACCAGCGCACGCATCTGCCAGAAGGCACTCCAGCTGGCAAGGGCGGAAGGAATCAGGGCGGGGCTGCTCAGGCCGATAACCCTCTTCCCTTACCCGAAAAAGAGGTTGAATGAGCTGGCTGACAGGGTGAAGGGAATGCTGGCAGTTGAGATGAGCGCCGGGCAGATGGTGGAGGACGTGATGCTTTCCGTAAACGGGAAGACACGTGTCAGCCACTACGGCAGGATGGGCGGTATGATACCCACCCCCGAAGAGGTGCTTGAAAACATGAAGTTGTTCATTAAAGGATAAGAGAGATGGCAGATATTACATTCAATGATATAATCAAGCCCGAGAACCTGACTTATAAGAAGTCTAAACTGATGACGGATAATGTCATGCACTATTGCCCGGGCTGCGGACATGGTACCGCCCATAACGTACTGGCAGAAGTGCTTGAGGAGGAGAACCTGCAGGAAAGAACTGTGGGCATTACTCCCGTAGGCTGCTCGGTGCTGATGTACAACTATATCGATGTCGATTTCCAGGAAGCAGCACACGGAAGGGCTCCGGCACTGGCGACGGCCGTCAAAAGGCTCATGCCTGACAAGTTCGTCTTTACCTACCAGGGTGACGGCGACCTCGCTGCAATAGGTACGGCGGAAACCATCCATACCTGCAACAGGGGTGAGAACATCCTCATGATCTTCATAAACAATGGTATCTACGGGATGACCGGAGGACAGATGGCCCCCACAACACTGGCCGGGATGAAATCATCAACATCACCCTATGGCCGCGATGTCTCAAAGATGGGATCACCCATCAAAATGGCGAATATAGTGGCAATGCTGCCCGGTACATGTTACGTAACCCGCCAGAGCGTCAATACCGCCGGTGGTGTCAGAAAATTCAAGAAGGCACTGAAGAAAGCGGTACAGTACCAGAATGAGAAGAGGGGAACCTGCTTTATCGAGGTGGTCTCCAACTGCCCGTCCGGATGGAAAATGACCCCTGTCGAGTCAAACAAGTGGATGGAAGAGAATATGTTCCCGTTCTATCCCCTCGGTGATATCAAAGTGCCGGCTGAATAATAACCGATACCGGAACCAAAAACGGATTTAATCACCGGAAGTTGTTTAATGAATCATAGTAACAGATCATGACAGAAGAAATTATAATAGCAGGTTTTGGCGGACAGGGTGTGCTCTCGATGGGAAAGATAATGGCCTATTCAGGAATGATGCAGGAGATGGAGGTGAGCTGGATGCCCTCGTACGGTCCGGAGATGAGGGGCGGTACCGCCAACGTCAACGTGATACTGAGCGATGAACGAATCAGTTCTCCCATTCTCAGGAGCTTCGATACGGCCATAATTCTGAATCAGCAGAGCCTCGACAAGTTCGAGCACGCGATCAAGCCCGGCGGTATGCTCATATATGACGGCAATGGTATCACAAGGCATCCCGAAAGGAAGGATATAACCGTCTACCGCATTGATGCAGCCGAGGAAGCATCGAAGCTGAAGATGCAAAAGGTATTCAATATGTTCGTCCTCGGCGGTTTCATGAAGGTCAAGCCAATATTGAAAACGGAATATGTAATCAGGGGTTTGAAAAAATCCCTGCCCGAAAGATATCACAGCCTCATCCCGATGAACGAGGATGCAATCAAGCGGGGAATGGAGATGATTAGAAAAGTCTAAAAATCTAAAAGTCTGAGAGTCTGAAGGTCAAAAAGTCTATGCAGTCTGGTAATCTACAGGACTCTCAGACTCTCAGACTCTTACTCATAGAAGTGCATCTGCCTGATATACCTCCATGTGGGAGCGGGGACAAACCATGAGACATCCTTGCCATCGCGGATGGCACTGCGGATAAAGGTACCGGAGATCTCCATTACAGGGGCATCAATTTCCTGTACAGATGCCATGGCAAGTATCTCCTGTAGCCGCTTGCTGCTGCGACGCCCCGGATAGAGCCTGGGGTATACAACAATCGGATATTGCTTCACAAGCATCTCGGCATTCTTCCATTTGTGCAGAGTGGTGAGGTTGTCCTCGCCCATGATCAGCGTGAACCTGCGCGTCGGATGCTTCTCTGTAAGATGTGCCAGAGTGTCAATCGTATATGATGGCCTGGGAAGGGTGAACTCTATGTCCGAAACCCTGAACCTCGGATCATCGCCGATTGCCAGCTGGGTCATGTAAAACCTGTCGCGTTCCCCGAGAAGTGACTCCTTCACCTTCAGCGGGTTGTGCGGACTTACAACAAACCACACCTCCTTCAGCGAAGAGTATTCGGTAATGTAATTGGCGATAGCCATGTGGCCGATATGCACCGGGTTGAATGATCCGAAAAAGAGTCCGGTCTCAGTCATCACTGTCCAATGAATTCCGTTACAATTCTCATAATTTCTGTACAGGCTTTCTCAAGGTCGTCATTGATTATTACAAAGTCAAACCTGTCCGCTAGAAGGAGCTCCGAGGCAGCCTTCTCCACTCTCATTTCAATCTTCACCGGCGAGTCCGTACCCCGCCTGATGAGCCTCTTGCGCAGTTCCTCCACCGAGGGGGGCATGACGAAGACCGAGAGAGCTTCCTCACCGAAGATCTTTTTCAGGTTGATGCCACCCATCACATCCACGTCAAAAAGAGGGATCTTGCCTTCGCCGTAAATCCTCTCTATCTCTTTGTGGAGTGTACCATAATAATGATCCCTGTAAACCTCCTGCCACTCCACGAACTCACCTCGCCGGACTCTTCTCCTGAACTCAGCCGCAGTTACAAAGTAGTATTCACGGCCGTCGACTTCATTTCCGCGCGGCTTCCTGCTGGTGGCTGACACCGAGAACATCAGCGGCAGTCCTGCCTCCAGCAGATGGCTGACAAGGGTGCTCTTCCCGGCTCCCGAGGGGGCTGAGATTATAAGAACCTTCCTTTTGCCGTCAGGGGTCATGTGATTACAGTATGTTGAGTGTCAGTTCTTTGATCTTCTCCAGTTCATCCTTCATCATCACCACCAGTTTTTGCATGGCGGCATCGTTGGCCTTGGAGCCGATTGTATTTATCTCGCGGCCCATCTCCTGCGAGATGAAATTGAGCATCTTTCCATGGGTACCCTCGGTCTTCATCGTCTCCATGAAGTAGTCACAGTGCTTTTTAAGCCTGACTTTTTCCTCGTTTATATCGAACTTCTCGAGGTAAAAGATCAGCTCCTGCTCGAACCGGTTCCTGTCGATGTTTTCAGATCCTACGGCTTCATTCAGGGTGGCCATCAACTTTTCGCGCATGCGCAAGATACGGTCACCCTCCACAGCGCTGAGATTATCAAGATACCCGAGGATGGCCGCCACGGATTTTGAGAGGTCCTTCTCCATTGCCTTGCCCTCCTCGAGGCGGTAGAGATCGGTCATGGTCAGCGCCTCATCTGTGAGGCCGGCGATCCTGTCCCATTCCTCATCCGACAGCTCCGGTTTCTCCGTCCGCAGTGTCTCAGGCAGGCGCATGACGACGGCCAGCAGCCCGGCGTCGTCATTTATGCCGAGCTCACTGCTTATCTCCTTCATCTGGCTGAAGTAGCTCTTAACGATGTTCCTGTTTATCACCGGCGCTGCTTCGCTGTCCATCGTGTCGAAGCCGATGGAAAGATCGATCTTGCCTCTCTCCAGCTTTCTGATGATCATGTTGCGGATATCCAGCTCCTTCTCCTTGAAGATCCATGGGAGCCTGGTGTTTATGTCAGCCTGCTTTCCGTTAAGGGATCTGATCTCTACGGTGATCTTCCTCTGTGGCGTCTCCAGCATGGCTTTGCCATAGCCGGTCATTGATCTTATCATCGGTCTCGTTGTTATTCTCCGGTCAAAGATAGGCTTTTTCCGTCAGCCCAGCAGGTCAAGCTCCACGGTGAAGTGCCTCATGATGGGCGCTTCCCATTTTATGGCCAGTCCTCTTCTGACTGTGTGCCTTCTGTCCCAGACATTCTTCACTACAGCAGCCACATAATCCATGTGGTTGTCAGTGTAAACCCGCCTTGGTATGGCAAGGCGGACCAGCTCCAGCCCCGGGTCCCTGTTCTCCCTGGTGACCGGGTCACGGTCGGCAAGCAGGGTGCCTATCTCGGTGCTGCGAATGCCTCCTTCGAGGTATATCTCCACAGCCAGTCTCTGCGCCGGGAACTCCGAGGCAGGAATACGCGAAAAGAACTTGCCGGCATCGATGAAGACAGCATGGCCACCGATGGGCAGTTGCACTGGTATCCCGGCCATATGAATCTGTTCTCCCAGGCGGGTCACCTGGCCGATGCGTGCCTCCAGGTATTCGAATTCAGTGCCTTCATAAAGACCCTGTGCCAGCGCGTTCATGTCGCGTCCTGACATACCGCCGTAGGTTATATAGCCCTCGAACATTATGTTGAAGGTGGAAGCTTTTCTGAAGAGCTCCCTGTCTTTCATCCCAATGAAACCTCCCATATTGACGATAGCATCCTTTTTTGAACTCATAGTCATGGCATCAGCATAGGAAAACATTTCGCGGACGATCTCCCTGATGCTTTTACCGGAATACCCCGCCTCGCGTGTCTTGATGAAGTACGCGTTCTCTGCAAACCGTGCGGAGTCGATGACAACCAGTGCACCATACCTGTCAGCCAGTTCCCTTACGCCCCTCAGGTTGGCCATGCTCACCGGCTGACCGCCTGCAGTATTGTTGGTGACAGTCATGACAATGCATCCCAGCTTCTCGCGGGGGGTATCTGTCAGCACCTGCTCCAGCCTCTCCAGATCGGCATTCCCCTTGAAAGGATCAACCGCGTTGATGTCCCTGGCATACGAGACAGTGCAGTCCACCGCCTTCGCCTTGCGAAATTCAATATGCCCCTTTGTGGTATCGAAGTGAGCGTTACCCGGAATCACGTCTCCCTCCTTAATAAGCACCGAAAAAAGAACGTTCTCCGCCGCCCGTCCCTGGTGGGTGGGAAGGAAATACTCAAAGCCGGTGATATCCGTGATGGCATCCTTCAGCCTGTAGTATGATGAGGCACCGGCGTAACTCTCGTCGCCGGTCATGATGGCGCCCCACTGCAGGTCGCTCATGGCTCCGGTGCCGGAGTCGGTGAGAAGATCAATAAACACCTGCTCTGACCGCAGGTTGAAGAGGTTATACGAGGCGTTCCTTATCCATTCCCCACGTTCCTGGCGGGTACTCTGCCGTATGGTCTCTATTGTCTTTATCTTGTAAGGTTCACAGTATGGTAAGATCATGGTTATGTGAGATTTACGATTTACGATTTGCAATTTTTCAGGCTTTCAACTTTCAGACCTTCAGACTTCAGACCTGCCTGACTCTTTTAAGGTTTAAGAAAATTTAACAAAAGTCGGATGATGATTGCGCTGATGCAGGCAACCCCGGGGTTCAGAATGCGTCCCTGTTCTTGATGTTACGGAATCTCAGCTTCCTGTTTATGTCCCTGATGAGGCGGGAATTCATGGAAATCGGCTATTTTTGCAAATATAACCATTTTAGGTTTGGGGTACAATCCGGAATTGTTTAAACGTTGTGAAATGAAACTGGGAACCATAAAGATTCTTTTACTTTTTCTTTGCCTGGCCGGGACCACTGTCCTGCCTGCACAGGTTGTTGATGTGCCGGCGCTGCCGCCGGTGACAGTGCAGCATGCCGATAGCCTCACGGTGACCGGACAACTGCTGAAGAGAATAAAGGCAGCACCCGTGCCGGTCATCAACGGTCCGCAGGACATTCACCTTGACAGGAGCGCATCACTGAAGTTCCTGGAGCATTTCTACTCTTCACAGACACTGTGGAAACGCAGTAATGACCCGCTCCGTGAGGCGATCAGAAACCTGGTGTGGCTTGCCTCCAGGCCGCCGGCTGACACGGTGATCGACTACCTGTCTGCCTATCCTTTTGAACATATCCGGATTCCCGCAGAGAGCTATTACCTGTTTGATTCGGTCAGGATTATCCTGCCTGTCATGGAACCTGATACTACACGGGCTGACAGTGCAGCGGTCGCCGGAAAGGCTGACGAGATGTTCATCAGGGCCGGGAGTAAATTCGAAAAGGTAAAACTCACGCCGGACTTCAGACCTATAATTAAGAACGATACCCTGAAATTGAATGATTCGGTCTACATACTGATGAAGGATTTCATCCCGGCCAGGATGCCACACCAGACCAATGACACAATCGTGCTTGTCATCACCGATACCCTTCCGGAGGCCTCACTGGCACGCACCGACTTTCCCTTCAGGTATCTCAGGAATCCATATGTAAGCGATTCCCTTCAGGCGGCAGTTAATTCCCTGGTCAGCTACCTCGAGGTACGGGATTCCACACGGATACGGTTAACAAGCGAGGCGGGCAGGGGTTCGGACGTGTGGCTCAACAGCCTGTCTGACAACCTGGTCCGATTCTGGCTGCCTGACGGAGAGGGCGATTCGGTAACGGTCTGGGTGGGCAGCCCGATCCGCAATACAATCTCACTCCGGGCAGAGGAGGGTGTGCTCTTCAGGAAGCAGGCCTGGCATGACCAGCACGTCGACACACGGGTGAATGTCACAACAGCACAGGAGGAGGACCTCCGAAGGGTGGCGCTAAGCAGGATCAAACCGGAACTATGGAAGTTCAAGACAGACCTTTCTTACCTGCTCTCCCAGGGGGTGGTATCCAACTGGGCTAAAGGGGGAGAGAACAACATCTCATCGGTCCTGGATGTTACCTCCGCCGTCAACTACAGCAACAAGGTGACCAGGGTCAACTCAGCCACCTCAGCCCGTTTCGCGCTTGGACTGCAGGCCTCTGGAAAGTACGGCGGCATCAGGAAAAACCTGGATATTCTGGAGATCAACTCCAAGATCAATCATAAGGCATTTGGAAAATTTGACCTCACCGGGCTGTTCCAGTTTAAGTCACAGTTCCTGCCGGGGTACATCTATCCCAACGACACAACATCTGTTAAGGTATCCAAATTTTTCAACCCTGCCACCTTTATCCTGGGCTATGGGCTGGAGTACAAACCCAACAAAAACACGTCCGTCAGTTTCTCCCCTCTGTCATACAAGGGAACCTTTGTGCCTGATACCGCAAACATCAACCAGACCAAATATGGTATCGCCGCGGACAGACGGTCTAAAAACGAGATGGGAGCCTACTTTACAATCAACAGTAAGCTTGTGTTGTTCGATAAGATTAACATGACCAACAGGTTACAACTTTTCAGCAACTTCCTTTCCAGGCCGCAAAATGTTGATGTCGACTGGGAGATGATTGCCACCATGCCGCTCAACTGGTTCACTGATCTGAGAGTGAACACTCACCTCATATATGATGACAACACTCTTCTGCCGGTCTATGACAGGGACGAGCCGGTACTGGGGCCAGACGGCAAGCAGAAGAAGGCACCCATGGTGCAGTTCAAGGAGCTGCTGGGGGTCTCCTTTGTCTTCAAGTTTTAAGGATAAGCAGGTCGAGAACAACAGCCAGTCCGAAGATGACGCCGGCGATGCCGTTTGTTGTGCCGAAGGCCATGTTGACCCTGCTCAGATCGTCTGGCTTCACTATCAGGTGCTGGTAAAACAGCATTACGACGAAGATTATTGCCCCGGTCCAGTAGATCCATCCGGCTCCGCCTGAAAATCCGGCAATCACCACCATCACCACTGAAAGCATGTGCAGTGCAATTGATACGGCCAGTGCTCTCCGGCGCGACATTACAGCAGGGATTGAATAGAGTCCGGTTTCACGGTCAAACTGGTCATCCTGAAGTGAATAGATTATATCAAAACCGCTGACCCATGTCAGGACGATGAACGAGTAGATGAGCGGCAGTATGGCAAATGTGCCGGTCACGGCAATGTAGGCTCCTATTGGCGCCAGGCTGAGCCCCAGTCCCAGCACCAGGTGGCAGAGCGGGGTGAAGCGCTTGGTGTAGCTGTAGCCAAGGACTACCAGCAGGGCGACGGGTGAGAGGATGAGAGTCAGCCTGTTCAGGAATGCTGTAGCAATAACAAAGAGGAGTGAACTGCCAATGACGAAAGTAAGCGCCTGGCGGCGCGAAATCTTCCCTGAGGGGATCTCGCGAACCGCTGTGCGGTGATTTAGAGCGTCAAACCGCACATCGGCCCACCGGTTGAACCCCATAGCCGCACTGCGGGCAAAGACCATGCACGCCAGCACAAGGAGAAAGGTCCTCAGTGAAAATCCGTAACCGGGCTCCGTTGCCCCGATAAAGTACCCGGCAAGGGCAAACGGCATCGCAAAGACAGTATGACTGAACCTGACCAGCGAGAGATAATCATGTGTCCTTCCAAGCAGCTTTTTCATCTCAGCGTGGCGCCGAATTCGCGCTCAAAGGCTTTTACCAGGGCACCCATGGTCTTTTCGATACTCTTTTCGGTAAGAGTCTGCCTCGCATCCCGCAGGATGAAGCTGACTGCATAAGACTTCTTATCCTTGCCGATAGACTCACTCTCGTAGAGGTCAAAGAGATCGACCTCATGAAGAATGTTTTTCTCAGTTTTGTAGGCCAGATCGCGTATCTGGCTGAATCTTACTGATTTGTCGAGCAGCAACGCCAGGTCACGGCGTACCCACGGGTATTTCGGGAGTTCGCTGAAACGGATGGTCCGGGCCTTGATCAGCCTGATTACGTTCTCCCAGATAATCTCGCCGTAGAAGACATCCTGCCTGATGTCGAACATTCCCAGGTATTTCCTGGAGACTTTTCCGATTGTGGCCACGTCAAGGGTTCCCGCGGTGTATTTTATGCCTTCGGCGAACCATTTGTGATTCTCCTCCGCACCTGCCAGGTCACGTCGTGAGATGCCAAAGCGTGACAGCACCATCTCGACATAGCCTTTGAGATGGAAAAATCCTGACGGCAACTCCGGCGTATTCCAGTGCTTCTCGTTCATATTACCGGTCAGCCCCAGCGCCAGGATCTGCTTTTCCGCGAAGTTGTCAGTTATCTCAAGTGTACCCTTCCCCTCTTTCCCGGCGTAGGTATTTCCCAGCTCAAAGAGCCTGAGATTGGTGTTTTGCCTGTTGATGTTCCAGGCGATAGTATTAAGCATGCCGGGCAGGAGTGACATGCGCATGACATTCAGATCGCTGCTTAGTGGATTGGCAAGCCTGACCATCGCCTTCACGTCAAAGTCACCTGTGGTCTCAAACCATGCTGCCGGGGACAGAGAGTTGCACATGATCTCCGAAAAGCCGTTGCCGGAGAGCATCTCTGCCATGTTGGCGGACACCTTCTCAGGGTCAGGCCTTTCTGTATGTGAAAGCATCGAGTGCATCTCGCTGCTGATGCTTATGTTGTCATAACCGTAGATCCTCAGCACCTCTTCAGTGACGTCGGCCTCACGGGTGACATCAACCCGGTAGGAAGGAATCTCCAGGGTCAGAATCCCGGGCTCTTCTCCGGTGATATGAATGTCAAGGCTCCAGAGGATGGTCTTGACCGTCTCCACCGGTATCTCCTTGCCGATCAGCCTCGTCATGCGGTCAATGGAGTATTTCACAATGGCTTTTCTCACCGGTGAGGGATATACGTCAACAATATCACCGGTGATTTCGCCACCGGCAAGCTCTTTCACCAGCATGGCGGCTCTCTTCAGGGCGTACACGGTCATCTCCGGGTCGGTGCCTCTCTCGAAACGGTAGGATGCGTCAGTACGGAGGTCATGCCTCCGCGAGGTACGGCGTACCGATACCGGACTGAAGGTGGCGCTCTCGAGGAACAGGTCGGTGGTGGCTTCGGTGACACCTGATCGCAGGCCGCCGAAGACGCCGGCGATACACATGCCTTCCGCCTGGTTGCATATCATCAGGTCAGTGGAGGAGAGGGTGCGTTCTACACCGTCAAGGGTGACAAATTTTGTCTTTTCCGGCAGGTGCATGACACGCACAGTGCCTCCTTTTATTGCAGCAACGTCAAAGGCATGAAGAGGCTGCCCCGTCTCATGGAGGACAAAGTTGGTGATGTCGACAACATTGTTGATGGGGTTGAGGCCTATCGCCCTGAGCCTTGTCTGGAGCCATGCCGGTGAAGGCCCCACCCTGATGCCCCTTATCGTCAGACCTGAGTAGCGTATGCATGCTTCCGGTGCCTCGATGGTGATGCTGACGGCTCCACTGTCACTCTCCTTCTTAAGCCCGGTAATCTCATGCAGCTTTGCCCTGACGGGTTTCTGCAGGTTATAGTATGCTGCAAGTGCACGTGCCACACCGAAGTGCGAGCTGCAGTCGATCATATTCGGCGTCAGCCCTATCTCATAAACCGTGTCGGTTGTCACCCCGAAGTAGTCGGCGGCAGGCATGCCAATCCTTGCGCTGCTGTCTAGTACAATGATTCCTTCATGATCAGTGCCGATACCCAACTCATCCTCGGCGCAGATCATCCCTTCGGAGAGCTGCCCGCGTATCTTTGACCGCTTGATCTCAAACAGCTCATTGCCGTGCAAGATCATGGCGCCCGATTGGGCCACGGCCACCAGCTGCCCTGCAGCCACATTGGGAGCCCCGCAGACGATATGCAGCGGTTCAGGCCCTCCCGTGTCTACTGTGGTGACACTGAGCCTGTCAGCATCAGGATGCCTCCCGCACGTGAGCACTTTCCCCACAACAATACCCTTCATGCCTCCCCTGACGGAGACCCACTCTTCCATTCCCTCCACCTCAAGTCCGAGAGAGGTCAGAACAGAAGATAGCTCCTCGGGACCCGCATTGAAATCAAGATATTCCCTGAGCCAGTTATAAGAAATCTTCATCGCGGTACTTTTATCATTTTTTTTAACATGCAAAAGTAAGGAAAAAAGGTTTGCGGCATCAACAGGCCCGCTATTAAAAGCATCGGCATTATCATTATATTTGCAGGTCAACAGAAATCCAGATGAAATTAGAAGCGAACGATAAACTGATACTCATTACCAATGATGACGGCCTCTATGCGGGAGGCCTAAAGACGCTCATCAGGATCATGGAAGATTTCGGCAAGCTGGTGGTTATCTCGGCCACTGAGAGCCGCAGCGCCATGTCCCAGGCCCTTACTGTCAAACAGCCACTGAGGGTCAAACTAATCGATGAGGACGACCGGAAACGGATCTATGCCTGCAGCGGCACACCGGCTGATGGAATCAAACTGGCTGTCAACCAGCTCCTGGAGCGCATGCCCGACCTGATAGCCTCAGGCATCAATCACGGCTCCAATGCCTCTGCCAGCATACTCTATTCAGGGACGATGGCCGCAGCCCTCGAAGGTTGCCTCTACAACATAACCTCTGTTGGATTTTCGCTGAACAGCTACTCATCCTCGGCCGACTTTTCAGGGTGCGAAGAGTATATCCGCAGGATCAGCACAATGCTTCTTCGCGAGCCCCTGCCAACGGGCATCTGCCTGAATGTCAACTTCCCGGCTTTGCCGGCTTCACAGATTAAGGGAATGGTTGTGACACGCCAGGCTTCCGGAAACTGGCAGGAGGAGTTCGAGAAGAGAAAAGACCCTGCCGGAAAGACCTATTACTGGCTGACAGGCAATTTCATCAACCACGAACCGGAGGCATCCGACACTGACGACTGGGCCATTCAGAACGGATATGTGTCAGTGGTGCCGGTAACCACTGACATGACAGCCTACGGATTTATGAATGCACTCAAATCCAGACTCTGACATGCGGTTCAGGCAAAAGTTCAATAATGCACTTTCGGGAGTAGTGGCAGGAATTGTGGTCCCGCTGATCGCCTTCCTGATCTTTTTCCTTATGACAAATCATGGCCTCTCACTGGCTGAGTATTTCAGAAAGGTGGAGGGCGCCGGGAATATTTCAGAGATTATGAGTGTATCCGTCTTCGCCAATATTATCATCTTTCTTGTCTTCAACCGCCTCGACATGCTCAGGGCTTCCAAGGGAGTCCTCGGGATTACCATTCTCTGGGCCTTTGCAGTATTCGGAATAAAGCTGTTCTAGGATGAGGTACTTTATAATAGCGGGCGAGCCATCCGGAGATCTTCACGGTTCCAATCTCGTGAAGAACCTGCGCATGGCTGACCCGGCTGCTGATATTGCCTGCTGGGGAGGAGAGCTGATGAGGGAGGCGGGAGCCCGGCTCCTGAAGCACTACCGCGAGACAGCCTTCATGGGTGTATGGGAGGTGCTTGTCAACATCCGCAGGGTAAAGGCCAACTTCGCCGAGTGCCGCCGCCAGATAACAGAGATGAAGCCTGATGTGGTGATACTGATCGATTACCCGGGCTTCAACCTGCGGATGGCACGCTTTGCAAAGGAGTCGGGCACCAGGGTGTTCTATTACATCTCGCCCAAATTCTGGGCATGGCGCGAGGGAAGGGTCAAGAAGATAAAGCAGTACGTCGACAGGCTTTATATAATCTTCCCGTTTGAAAAGGATTTTTACAGGCGTCATGAATACCTTGCCGTTTACCTCGGCAATCCACTGATTGATCACGTGGAGGAATGGCGCAACAGGGCCCCCGGTCACGAAGCCTTTAAGGCCTCACTTGGTCTCGACAGCCGGCCGGTAATAGCACTGCTTTCAGGCAGCAGGCAACAGGAGGTTAGCAGGATACTTCCTTTGATGGCTGCTGCGTCACCGGCATTTCCGGATTACCAGTTCGTGGTGGCAGCAATGGATCACCTGCCGGCAGAACTTTACGAAAAGAGCACGTCAGGATATCCGGTAAAGATAATCAGCGGCAGGACCTATGACCTTCTGGCCGTGGCCGAGGCAGCGCTGGTGACATCGGGCACGGCCACCCTGGAAGCTGCCCTTTTTGATGTGCCACAGGTGGTTTGTTACAGCACCAGCCCGCTCACCTATACCCTTGCAAAACGGGCTATCAAGGTGAGGTTCATATCGCTTGTAAACCTGATAATGGACAGGGAGGTTGTCAGGGAGCTGATCCAGGGAGACCTCAGCCCTGAAATACTTCACCAGGAGCTGTCTGATATCCTCTTAACCGGTTACAGGCATGAGCTGATGAAGAAGGATTACATGGAGTTGAGAGAAATACTGGAAGGTGGAGGAGCATCGGAGAGAGTGGCGGCAGATATGGTCAGTAACCTTAATCAAAAAGGCGAATGATGAAGAGAAGAGCACTGCTAATCATTCTGTTCCTGCTTCCGGCCATGGCCGGTTTTTCACAGATATCCATCCGCATCTTTGCCCGCACGAGGCCAGTATCGCTCTTCTTTACCGCTGACAGGGGATCATTCCTGCTTCGCGACGGTGTGGCTGGAGAGGTGCGGCTCAATCCCGGTGATATCATGGCTGTCAGCATGCATCACGAAAGACTGATTTACAGAACCCTCTCGGGTACCAGCGGGGCTGCCGACTCGCTCACCTTCACCCCTGCTGCTGCCGGCGCTCTCTTTTCCCTTTCCGCTCCGGGCAGTGAAGAGCCTCAGAAAATCCTGGAAGGAACACTTAAGATTAAACCCTTCCCGGGCTCGCTGCAAATCCTGAACATCACCACGGTGGAGAACTGTCTACCGGGCGTTGTGCGAGCCGAGGCCGGCAAATTTGGCCCTTCAGACTATTTCAAAGCCCAGGCGGTGGTGGCCCGTACATATATTTACAGGAATATTGACCGGCATGAGCTCGACGGGTACAACCTGTGCGACGATATTCACTGCCAGGTCTACCCGGGCGTGGTGAATGACAGTGTGATAGTGAATGCATGCCGGTCTACTGCCGGGAAGGTAATCACAGACCGCGACAGCCTGCTCATTGAGGCGGCATTTCACGGAAACTGCGGAGGGGAGACGGCATCCTCGGCTGACGTCTGGCTGGCAGGTTATCCGTACCTTGTAAGCGTGAAAGACCCGTGGTGCAGCTACTCCGAGTCATCAGTCTGGAAAAGGAACATCTCACGTGAAGAGTGGAACAACTTCCTCAGATCAAAGGGTATAACTCCGGGAGACGAGGGGGGACTCTATGCAGGCCAGGTGACCGGCCGGGGCAGAATAATAAGGCGTACTGCACAGGGAAGAACCGTCACCAGCGAGGAGATTAGGATCCGCTTCGGGCTACGGTCAGCTTTCTTTACTCTCACGCCTGCAGGCGACAGCATAGCCGTCAGCGGCAGGGGATACGGGCACGGTGTGGGCCTCTGCCAGGACGGGGCAAAACATATGGCCGAAAAGAAGATGACCTATGACAGGATAACCGGGTTCTATTATCCGGGAACCCTGCTTGTTGACATCAAAAATGCAAGGAAGCCCGCGAGACCATGAAAGAATTGGATATTTTTACAACAAACTTGAAGTTATGTTCACTCTCTTCAGAAAAGAGGTAGCAGGTTTTTTCAGTTCCCTGACGGGTTACGTCGTCATGATAGTATTTTTACTGGCCAACAGCCTGATTATGTGGATCATGCCCGGTCAGTGGAATCTGCTCGACAGTGGCTATGCAGGACTCGATCCGCTCTTTGTACTCTCCCCCTGGTTATTCCTCTTCCTTGTCCCTGCAATCACCATGAGACTCTTTTCGGAAGAGCGGAAGGCCGGAACGATTGAACTGCTCTGGTCACGCCCCGTGACTGACGGTGCAGTGATCTACGGCAAGTTTCTCGCATCGCTATTCCTGGTGCTGCTGGCCCTGCTCCCCTGCATTGTCTTTGTCATCTCGGTATGGGTTCTGGGTGAAACACCCGGCAACCTCGACAGGGGAGGAGCTGCCGGGTCCTTCATAGGATTGCTGATGCTTGCCGCAGTTTATTCGGCCATAGGCCTCTTCGCCTCATCACTTACCTCAAACCAGGTAATATCATTCCTCATTGCTGCCGTACTCTCATTTATAATGTTCAGGGGCTTTGACTCGCTGGCCCTTCTTCCCGGCCTGTCGGCAACAGGAGAGGAGATCTCTGCAATTGGCATCAATGAGCACTACAGGTCAATAAGCCGGGGAGTACTTGACATACGCGACATCGCTTACTTCATATTCGTCACGGTCCTCTTCTGCGAGGCAGCAAGGATCACCCTCCGCCGAAGCAAAGCGGGCAAACCGCTTCTCATTGTTGCTGCCATTGGCATCACCTGCATACTGCTGTCACTGATCCATATCCGTGTCGATCTTACGGAAGACAGGCGTTTCACGCTGGCAGAGCCTACCAAAAAGATACTTAAGGAACTCAACAAGGATGTAAAGGTGGATGTATACCTTGATGGAGAACTGCCCATCGCATTCAGGAAACTCAAACGCACCGCGGAGCAATACCTGGATGAGTTTCGCATTACCTCTGGAAGAAAGATCAAATATGATTTCATCAACCCGTCGAAATCGCCTGACAGGGCTGAACGCGACCGTTTCCACAGTGATCTGATAAGTCGAGGACTGAACCCGGTCAATGTCATGGCATCTGACGGCGAAGGAGGCAGAACACAGAAGATGATATTTCCCTCACTTACCGTCACGTCCGGGGAGACGGTAATACCTGTCAATTTCCTGAGGAACAACCCGACTCTGCCTCCCGAGACAAACCTGCTTCACTCAACTGAGGGTCTTGAATATGAAATCATCCAGGCAATCGCCACCGCAACAGCTGACACGGTTCACACTGTAGCCTTCCTCGAAGGTCATGGAGAGCTTGATGAGATTCAGGTAGCCGATCTTACCCTGGAACTGGCAAAGTTCTATAATATTGACAGGGGCGTGATAGGAGGAAGGAGAGGGATAATTGACCGGTATGCGGCCATTATCATTGCAGCTCCCCGTAAGGAGATAGATGAGAAGGATAAGTTCATCATTGACCAGTACATTATGAACGGCGGACGGGTGCTGTGGCTGGCCGAGGAGGTGAGGGTGAATGCTGACAGTCTGGCTGCAGGGGCAACAGTTGCCCTTTATGAGCCTCTCACAATAAGTGACATGCTCTTCCGGTACGGTGCAAGGATCAATCCTGTTATTGTACAGGACGCCGACTGCATGCTGATTCCCCTGAAGGTCTCCAATCCGGGCGGCGAGGCGCAGTACGTGCCAACACCCTGGGTATATTACCCGCTGCTTCGACCGTCGCAGGGTCATCCAATCACACGGAACCTGAACAGGGTTAAAGCTGAGTTTGCCGGTACGGTTGATACCGTAGGCCGTGATACGGGCGTGAAGAAAATCATCCTTCTAACCACTTCGCCGGAGGCACGGACAGTCATGCCTCCGATGCTGATCTCCCTTGAGGAGACTGCTGAAACGGTGCCTGATGAGATGTTCAATGCCGGCCCGCTGCCGGTGGCGGTGCTGCTGGAAGGAATTTTCAGGTCCGCCTTCGTCAACAGGATGGTGGGAAGCATCATGGGTGAACCGGGACTGGAAACTGTAACTGAGAGTAAATCCACCAGGATGATTGTGATTGCCGACGGGGACATCATCAGGAACGAGGTGTCATGGTCGGGGGGTAACCCCGAACCGCTCACACTCGGACTCGACAGGTATACCATGCAAACATTCGGCAACAAGGACTTTCTGGTGAACTGCATCAATTACCTCGTCAATGACAACGGCCTCATAGAGATGCGCTCAAGAGAACTGAAGCCTAGACTGCTGGATCAGGCAAGGATAAAAAAGGAAAAGAGAGTTTGGCAGATGGTGAACACGGTGGTGCCGGTGATCATCATTATCCTCGCCGGAGTGGCCTATAATCTGCTGAGACGCAGGCGTTATATTTCGGTTAAATAAATTTGTTTGAGGGTAAGATATTTTTTTGTAATATTGATAATCCGGTTTTCAAAGCAGACAATGTTCATAATCAATGAGTTGCCGGTACACATGTGCTAGTTTTCAGAATAACTTAAATGACTGACAATATGAAATTTGTTGTATCAAGTACAGAACTCCTGGGTCACCTTCAGGCTATAAGCAGGGTGATCAGTTCAAAGAATACCCTTCCTATTCTTGACAATTTTCTGTTCAATATCAGCGGCAATGATCTGGAGATCACGGCTTCCGACCTGGAGTCGACCCTTATCACACACATGCGGCTTGACAATATCACCGGAAGCGGAACGGTAGCTCTTCCTGCCAGGATACTGCTTGATACCCTGAAGGAGTTTTCCGAGCAGCCACTCACATTTGACATCAACCCTGACACACTGGCTGTTGTCATCAACTCAGAGAACGGCCGGTTCAGCATTGTGGGCCAGAACGGGATTGATTTCCCGGTGCTGCCCGTGATCAAGAAGGAGAAGCGTTATGGTTTCAATGTGCCTGCCGAAGTGCTGCTGGCAGGGATATCACGCACCCTCTTTGCAACTGCCGATGATGAACTTCGCCCTGTCATGGGCGGAATACTGGTTGAGGCTTCAACCTCCAGGCTGACATTCGTGGCATCCGACGCTCACAAGCTGGTAAGATACCAGAGAAGCGACGCCAAAGCTGATGATGAAGCATCCTTTATCCTTCCGAAGAAGCCCGCTTCACTGCTCAAGAACATCATTCCCAGGGAGAGTGGTTTGGTTACCGTTGAGTTCGATGACAGAAACGCATTCTTTAATCTCTCAGATTATAAGGTGGTCTGCCGGCTCGTTGAAGGCAACTACCCCAACTATAACTCAGTCATCCCGAAAAACAACCCGAGAAAGGTTCGTATTGACAGGCTCGAGTTCTACAATATCCTTCGCAGGGTTTCGGTCTTCTCAAACCAGGCCAGCAACCTCGTGAAGCTCCAGTTCACACCGAATCAGATAACCGTTTCGGCACAGGACGTCGACTTCTCCATCTCGGCATACGAACGTCACACCTGCCTCTATGAGGGTGACGATATGGAGATTGGCTTCAAGTCAGTATTCCTGCTTGAGATACTCTCAAACATTGCATCGCAGGATGTGGTGATCGAACTGGCTGACCCGACCAGGGCCGGGCTCTTCCTGCCTGCGGAGACGGCAAACGAGGACGAAGACCTCCTCATGCTTCTCATGCCGATGATGATCAACGCCTGAGAACCAAGATAAAATGGAATTAAACCTCAGAAAACCCCTGGTCATCCTTGATCTCGAGACCACAGGGGTGAATATCGCTTATGACCGTATCGTTGAGTTCTCAGCCCTTAAGGTCTCCCCGGAGGGCGGGAAGGAGTGGCTTACGCTCAGACTCAATCCGGGCATACCCATTTCGCCGGAAGCGACGCGCATTCACGGCATCTCGGATGCCGATGTGGCCAATGAACCCCACTTCAAGGATGTGGCCAGAAGGATTGCCGTTTTCCTGGAGGGAAGTGACCTGGCCGGATTCAACTCAATGAAGTTTGACATCCCGATACTGTGCGAGGAGTTTCTCAGGGTGAATGTAGATTTCAACCCGGCACGACACAGGTACGTCGACGTGCAGGTCATCTTCCACAAGAAGGAACAGAGGACCCTCAGCGCAGCATACAAGTTCTACTGTGACAGGGAACTGGAGAATGCCCACAGTGCAAAGGCTGACACTGCCGCCACCTATGAGATACTTAAGGCTCAGCTCGACAGGTATCCTGACCTGGAGAATGATATTGACAAACTCTCCGCCTTCAGCGCTTTCAACAACAACGCCGACCTGGCCGGACGCATTGTCTTCAACGAGCAGGGTGTGGAGGTGTTTAACTTCGGCAAGCACAAGGGCAAACCGGTGGAACTGGTGTTCAGGGAGGAACCTTCATACTATTCATGGATGATGAACGGTGATTTCCCGCAGAACACAAAGCAGGTTATCACGGCCATTAAGGTGCGCTCGTTCGGTAAAGCCTGAGTCCGGGATGAGTATTATCCACCCGGACCTGAAATTCCTGAAAATATGAAGATTATCTGTGTAGGCCTGAATTACCGCAAGCATGCGGCCGAGATGGGACGTCCGCTCCCTCCGGAGCCAATGATCTTTCTCAAGCCTGACTCCTCCCTGCTGAAGAAGAACAAACCCTTCTTTATTCCCGATTTCTCCAAGAATCTGCAGTATGAAGCCGAGGTGGTGCTCCGCATCTCGAAACTGGGTAAGGGAATCGCCTCAAGGTATGCTCACCGTTATTACGATGCCTTTACTGTGGGGATAGACTTCACCGCCCGCGACCTGCAGCATAAATTCTCGCAGGCGGGTCATCCGTGGGAGCTCTCCAAGACATTTGACGGATCAGCCCCGGTTGGTACATTTCTGCCGGTTGATAAATTTCCGAACCACTCTGATATAAGCTTTGCTCTCGAGATTAACGGAGAGACCAGGCAGGAGGGTAATACCTCGGACCTGATCTTCAGCTTCGAAGAAATCATAGCTTATGTATCTAAATACTACACATTGAAAACCGGAGACCTCATTTTCACAGGAACTCCTTCTGGGGTTGGCCCGGTAAAAAAGGGCGACAACCTTGTGGCCCGCCTGGCCGGAGAGACGGTGCTCGATTTCTATGTCAGGTAAGGGTTCCGGCCAGCTCACCACCGTACCGCTTTACTGTCCCTATAAGCCTTTCCAGGTCACTGTCGTCCGTCATGGCGTTCATCAGTGCTGTGCGCAGCCAGATGTTTCCCTCCAGTTCAGTCTGCACAAGGTAAAACTCGCCGCTCTGTATCACTGCTTTCCTGATAAGGCGGTTCAGGTCGTTCAGTTTATCCGCGGCGATGCCTTCAGGGGCGTACCTGAAGCAGACGATGTTTGATTCAGGGGTGACTGCCAGCTCCATACCGCCGGTATGGAGTATGGCTTCGCCGAACCGTTTTGCCAGGTCATACCTGCTGTCAACATAATTGCCCAGCGTTTCTCCTCCGTAATATTTAATTACTGCCCAGGCCACAATACCCAGGGCGCTCTTTGTGCATTCGAGAGTTCTCCTGGCGCCGTTGTACCACTCATTGCCATCATGTTTCTCAAAAAGGTATCCCGCCTTCTGTGCAAAGGTCTCATATGACCTTCTGCCGTCACGGAAAAGCACCATGGTATTCAGCCCGGGAGTGAGAAGCATCTTGTGGAAATCAATCACTACCGAGTCAGCATGCTCAAGCCCCCTCACCAGGTGACGGTATTTATCAGAGAAGAGTACACCCAGACCGTGGGCCCCGTCAACGTGGAACCATAGCCTGTTCTCGCGGCAGAAGGCGGCAATCTCTTCCAGGTTGTCATATGTTCCGGTGGATGTAGAGCAGGCGTTGGCCGCCACGCAGATCACCCTGATGCCCTGCTCTCCGGCCTTTTGCATTGTCTCTTGCAGAAGGCCGGTGCTCATGGCGTACCGACTGTCATAGGGAATCCGAATGACTGATCTTCCACCAAGACCTATAACTTTGGCATTACGGGATATGCTGTAGTGCGACTGGTCTGATACAATGATTCCGACTGGTCTGTCATGCCTGACCCCCTCTTCCCAGATGTTGTACTCGCTCATTGCCTGGCGTGCCGCCAGCAGCCCGGTAAGGTTGCCGGCACTGCCACCATGGGTGAAGATACCGTCGGCGTCAGCACCGAATCCGATGAGCCGCGCCATGTACCTGATCACGTTGCGCTCAGCCGCCATTGATGCCGGCCCCATCTCGTAGACGGCCACCCCGTTGTTGAGCAGGGTGGTGCACATCTGCGCAATCACACCCGCCGTCAGGGGCGGGGTGTTCTGATGCCCAACGAACCGCGGGTGGTGCATGTGGTTCATGTTGGCAATGACCTTGCGGATGAAACCGTCAAGCGGCAGGTTGCGGTTGGCAGGATTGTCAAAATCAAACTCACTGACCAGCTCATCAGGCTCCCTGTAATCAAGCACGGGCATGTCGCTCCGCGAGGTCGCATCCCTGAGGTAATCTGCCAGGATATCTATCAGTTCATGACCATGCCTTCGAAATTCCTCGCTGTCATAGGTGTTGCTCAGACTACTGGTTGCCATATGCGTCACTTGCCGGGGTTTGACATTTTGCCTGCATTCATCAGCCTGCCAACGGGGTAGAGCCTCGTCCTCTTCTCCAGCTCCGAAAGTGGTGTGTTCTGGTAGAGCCACTGGAGCTGTGCCACGGGATCGGTTGCAACCTTTGCATCCCCGCTCTTTGCCTTTTCAAAGGCTTCGCGCAGTGCCGGATCATGGTCAAGCAGTTCCTTGAGATGACTCTCGAAGCCCCATACAGAATACCAGTCCTGCCCTTCAAGGAACGAGTCGAAGAAGTTCCAGGCGAAGAAGCCCGATTCGCTCTGCGGCTCGAGCATGGTGACGATGTAGTTGTTTGATCTCTGGTTCACGGGAACGATGTAGTCACCCTTAAGGTATTCAATCTCCTGGGTCACCGTCCTGAGTTTCACCTTGCTGTTGAAGTAGTGCCCCTGGGTGGCTCTCCTGGCAGGTTCAAAGCTTTCTATATAATAGGTTTCCACAGTCAGGACGGTGTCGTGCTTCAACTGGTGCATCTCCGCCCCGTTAACCGCGAGGCGTTCTATTACCTCCTCCCAGGCAAAGGGGACGATATAGGCATCTGGCGCTGTGACGGTGACTGAAGGATTGAAATAGTTATAGTATCGGATTGTCTCGGTGTAAGGCTTTTCATGGTTGTAAAAGCCTGATTTTCTGCCTGAGATGGGAGTGGTGGTCTCCTCGTAACGGTAACCGTGGTATAACAGGTCGTCCCATTTTGTTGTGTCCTGCTCCCAGTCAATGACATATTCCTTTGCCTCCAGGGTACGTCTGTTGGCTTCATCCCGCAGTCTGAGTATTTCCTTGTGATTCAAGGAGGTGTATCTCACCAGCTCAGTGATGAACTGCAGCGTTCCATTCACGCGCTCCGGGTAGGGCTTGTAGACAAGGGTCTCTGTCATGAAGCCGAAAGAGTTGAAGAGCGCGGAGTAACCTGTTGAGTAGTATGCTGCCTCCTCGAACCCGGTTATCGCCCTGATCTCGCCTCTGTCGGTGTACTGAACGTAGGGAACCATCTCGTTTTTCTGAGCCTCCTTCATCCTGCTGTAGAGTTCTTTAAGCATGTCATTGCGGAAGAACTGTTCCATCTCCGGGTGCATCTTTTCAGGCTGGGTGGCGATGAGTGTCACGGTAAACTGGTGATCGGAACCGTTTGTGGTATGGGTGTCGAGGAAGACATCCGGGTCCAGAAAGCGATAAATCCCGGCAAAGGCGCGTGCGTCACGCGAGTCCTGTTTGACGAAGTCACGGTTCAGGTCGAGGAACCGTGTGTTTCTCCGTGCACCCTTCTCCTCGGGGCCGTTCTGGTTGATACGCCAGTAGCGGCTTCGTGTCAGGGCTCCTCCTATGTTATAGACAGGGATAATGGCCACTGCGCAGCTACGCAGGTATTTCTTCATTCCGTCCTTGTTGGCAAGAAGGTCAGCCGCAAAGCGGGCACTGGCATCGATGCCCTCAGGCTCACCCGGGTGTATGCCGTTGTTGATGAGCACTATGGCATTGCCTTTACGGTGGATCTCCGTAGGGTCACTCTCGCCATCGGCGGAAATGATGAAGAGGTGCAGTGGTTGCCCTGCATCCGTCATGCCCATCTCGAGAAGTGTGGCTTCGCTGTACCTTTCGTCGAGATCCTGGTAATACCGGATGGCCTCCTCCCAGGTGAGACTCTGGTTTTCTGAATATTTCAGTTCCGGTGTACATGTGTCCTGCTGCGCAGAAAGGCCTGCAACAAGCAACAAAGAGGGCAGGAGGGTGAAGAGTCTTCTTTTCATCTGGATTTTTGTGTAAAATGGTTGATTATGGTTTCGGCCCTGCCTCTCATCTCCTCAACGAGGTCAGGGAACATATGATAGGTTGATTCAAGATGTCTGAGGCGCGACAGGACGTTTGGCACAATCATCCCCGGCATCCCGGCGGCAGGGATGCCTCTCATGGAGTAGATCTCCTCATAGCGGCCAATACCTGTCTCCCCGAAGGCGTCCATGTCGTCCGCAACGGAGAGGATGGCTGCCAGCGAGGCGGGGTCTGAGCAACCAGGGTAATCCTTATTGTCATGCATTTCCACGGCATTGAGAATCTCGAGGCGGTCAGCGCGGGCGACCTCCGACGTGTCAAGGAAGGCGCTGCATATCTGCCTGCTCTCCATGCCATGATCGGGGCCTCGGTTGACGGTCAGCCCGGTATCGTGAAAAAATGCTGCAATTATTGCCTTTTCTGCCATCGCACGATCAGTGACCATGCCAGCCTCGTACAGACGATCAAGCAGGAGTGCGGCGTTATTCCACACCCGTTCGTGATGCAGGTGGTCATGGGAGGGGATGTAAGATCCTGAAAAGAGACGACTGCACTTCCCTGAGAGAAGCGCCCTGTACTTCTCCTCCGCGTATGTGATGAACGGATGTAACATGCCTGAAAACAAAAAAGCAAAAGTAGGAACTTTTGCTTTTTTGTTCCCTATAAGTGTCAGAATTAGCGGGCCAGCATACTTTCAGCAAGATCAAGTATGGTAGTGTCTTCTAAAGTGACGATTCCTCCTTCGGGTCCTTTTTCAATATGGATCCCGGCACTCTGCCCGCGGTCAAAGTTCCAGCCTCCGAAATAGTTCCTGACGGTCTCCTCTTCCATATCCAGCTTGTCGGCTATCTTTCTTATGCTTCCGTCAGGAAGCTGGTCCTTGATCTTCCTCAGTTGTAAAAATGTCAGTGTTCGTGCCATGATTTATTGTGGATAGATTTCTTCAAATATACTAAAAAATATATGTTCAGGGAAATAAAAAAGCAACTTTAAAGTTATTTTAACATTTTATATTTCAATAGATTGTATATCCCGGATAATGTAGACATCGTAATCTCCAAGGTATTCAAAACCTGCCTTTTTATAGAGTCTGACTGCAACCTCGTTGGCTTTGTGGACCTCCAGCTTGACCTGGTAACCCTTTTCTTTCACAAGGCGAAGCGATTCTCTGAGCAGGTCAGCCGACAGCCCTCTCCCCTGGTGGGACGGGACTATGCCGAAGTGGTGCATATGCAACCGTCTTCCGTCGAAGGTAATCCATGAAGTGCCTTTAATATTTCCATCGTCCTCCTCGTCACACATAACCAGCATTGCACCTCCCATGGCTATGCTTCTTTCGACGGTGGCCTCATCGTCGCCTCGCTCTGGCCTGCTCAGGCCTGTGGCGCTCCATACCTCCATAATTCCGGGAAAATCGCCTCTCCTGTATGGCCTTACCTTCATTACTGCATTATTTTGAAATATGCCTGATCAATTCCTGTGCGACAGACCTTCGCCTTCTATCATGCCTTGTCTGCCACAACCACGTAGAGTTGTCCCTGTTCTTCCCTTCTTACAACTATTTCCGTTCCTCTTGGAATGAAGCCTGTCTCAGCCACGGCAGGATACACATCATCCCCGATCCTCACCTTGCCTGACGGTTTCAGTACCGTATGGGCAATGCCCCTGCTGCCGACAACTGACTGCAGCCTTTCAGTGTCAAAGCTTACGAACCCGTCGGCCTGATTCACCGTTGTCTCAAGGGCGAGGCTGCCAAAGAGCCTGTTCGGTGCAAAGAGCTTCCGCGAGAGCCAGAGAGACAGAACAATTGCAAGTACAGCAGCAAAGAGGACAATTGCGAATGCTCCTACTATCTCCCGTACGCCATCGCCGGACCCTCCGAACCTGAAGACGATCTTGTCAATCATCACCAAAGCCAATCCGGTCACAATGCCGATCACCCCAAGCACCCCGGTTACACCAAAGCCCGGGATAGCAAATATTTCCACCAGCAGGAGGATTATTCCGGCAATAAAAATTACGAGGTGCCAGTTGGCGGCAATGCCTTCAAGATACAACGGGGCGAAATAGAGCAAAGCCGCAAAGCCTGCCGCTGCCAGAGGGAATCCCACGCCGGGCGACTGCAGTTCGAAGTAGATGCCTCCGATTATCAGCATGATCAGCAGGCCCGAGACCACAGGATTGACAAGCAGAATGATAATCCTGTCAACCAGTGTCAGCTTCAGCTCTCTGATAGTGTATTCCTTTATCCCTGCACTTTGAAGGACCTCCTCCACGGTCTCGGCTTCTCCCTCGCAGAAGCCGTATTTGATTGCCTCCAGTGTTGTCAGTGTCAGTACCTGACCGGTGTCAACAATTCCTTTTAGAACTATCGATGGGTCCACCATCGCCTGGGCTATCTCCGGGTCACGGTGCCATACCCAAGTGGTGTCACCGTTCTCCACCACCGGCTTCTTGCCGTGGGCTTCGGCGGTGGCTCTCATCATGCCGCGCATGAATGACTGGTACTTGTCGGGCATCTTCTGCCCTGTCTGGTCGACCACTGTGGCTGCGCCGATGCTGGCGCCAGAGCGCATGTAGATGCTGTCGGCAGAAATGGCTATCAGCGCTCCTGCTGAGATCGCCTGGTTGTCAATGAAGACAAGCACAGGGATGTCATAGTTGAGTATGAGTGTGCGCATTGAGTCAGCAATGTCTACCTGCCCGCCATAGGTATTCATATGTATCAGCATGAAGTCGGCATTGACCGAGTCGGCCTCGGCAAAGCTCTTTTTGACGGTCCGCCAGAGGGGTGCGGCAATGTTCTTTTTTATGTCGCACTTATACACCACGGCAATAGTATCCGGACCTGTCTGAGCAATTGTGTATCCGGCTGTGGCAGAGACGACGGCGAGCAGGAGTATCAGTCTGACAATAAATCTTTTCATGGGGTTATTTTTAATTCCTTTATGTAGTCAATGAATAGCGTCAGGGCCTCCCGCTTGCGGTCATCCAGCAGGTAGTCCATATTATGGTTAAGGTAGAAGATGACTTCTTCGGCCGTGGCTGAGGTGCCCTCCCGCAGCAGGGCCACTGACTCGTTCCTTCTCGCGAGCCCTTCCCCCAGTGCCTTATTGAACAGTGAGGTGAACTGCTCCGGCAGCTTGTGTGTTGAAACCCAGCAGGCAAATACAAAGGGCAGCCCGGAGAACTTTTTCCACTCCATCCCCAGATCAAGACGGTACCTGAAGTGACGGGCATAGTCAAAACAGCGGTCGCCTATCATCACGGCAGCCTCTCCGTGAATCATCGCCGTGATATCAAACTCCTCCGGCGCCGGCAGCCACCTGTACTCACGCTTCCAGGCTTTGGCCGCCAGAATGCGGCAGAGTGTCACCGAACTCCTCGAACGGTAATCGAGATAGATGGTGGAGATATCGTCAAAAGCAGTGTTGCTTACCAGCAGCACCGTACGCACCTCGCCGTTGGTGCTGAGACAATAATCGCCAACAAGATGGTACTCCTCCATCCCTGCAATCATCGCCACAGGGATCAGTCCCAGGTCACTCTTTCCGGCAATGAGCCTGTCAGCGCACTCCGAGGGATGACACACCTCCAGGTCAATCATCCCCGCTACCTCACCTTCACGCAGCCCTATCATGAACGGATAGCTGTTGATATACTTGACTGCAGAAACCCTTATCTTTTCCATCTCATTTATTCATTCTCCGGATAAATGCAAAGGTTCAATTTTTTTAGACCAGTACAAAATAGTATTTTTGATTTTTGATTTACGCGTAAAAACGCGCAAGGAGACATGTATATGGACCGCTTAATGGCAATTTCACCGGTTGATGGCCGCTACGGTGAGCGGGTGAGGGAACTGATACCCTTCTTTTCAGAGTTCGGGCTGATGCGCTACCGTGTACTGGTAGAGATAGAATATTTTTTAGCTCTTTCTCATGTAAAACTGCCTCAGTTCGAGAGATTTCCTGCTGTGAAGGAGCAGGAACTGCGGGCTCTCTTCAGTTCCTTTTCTCCGGCTGACGCTGAATACATAAAACAGAAGGAGGCAGTCACCAACCATGATGTCAAGGCAGTGGAATACTTCGTCAAGGAGAAAGTGACATCCATTGGGCTCGACAAATGGTCGGAGTTCGTCCATTTCGGACTGACATCGCAGGATATTAACAACACTGCAATGCCGATGTCAATCCGCGATTCCGTCAGGGAGGTCATGCAACCAATGCTTATCGCACTGCGCGAAACTGTCAGAACGATGGCCGACGATTGGGCAGATATACCCATGCTGGCTCGAACCCACGGCCAGCCAGCTACCCCTACGCGCCTGGGAAAGGAGATGGCTGTCTTCAGCGAACGACTTGACGCCGAGCTGATGACGCTCATGACAATGAAATACAGCGGCAAGTTTGGCGGTGCTACGGGTAACTTCAATGCCCATAAGGTTGCTTATTCTCAGATTAACTGGCCGGAGTTTGCCGATAAGCTGCTCGGCGAACAGCTCGGGTTGGAAAGGCAGCAGACCACTACCCAGATAGAACATTATGACGGCCTGGCTGCACTGTTTGACAACATCAGCCGCATCAACACAATCATAACCGATCTCTGCAGGGACATGTGGAGCTATATCTCACTCGACTACTTCAAGCAGACCATTGTGAAAGGCGAGGTGGGATCTTCTGCCATGCCACACAAGGTTAATCCAATCGATTTCGAGAACGCCGAGGGGAACCTGGGAGTGGCAAATGCCCTCTTCGGACATCTCTCCTCCAAGCTGCCGGTTTCGCGACTGCAGCGTGACCTGACAGACTCCACTGTAATACGTAACACCGGAGTCGCTATGGCCCACTCACTGATTGCATGGAAATCGGTCAGGAAAGGACTGTCAAAACTGATCGTCAACCATGAAAAGATCAGTAGCGACCTGGAGGATAACTGGGTGGTCGTTGCCGAGGCGCTCCAGACCATACTCCGCAGGGAGGCCTATCCCAAACCATACGAGGCCCTGATGGCTCTCACCAGGACGAACGAGAAGATCACCGGTGAGACTATCAGGAACTTCATAGACAATCTCGATATCAGTGAAGAGATAAAGCAGGAGATGAAGGCCGTGACCCCGTTCAATTACACCGGTTTCTGAGAGGATGAGATGAAAAGCCTCAGGATTCTTCTTCAGTATCTCATGCCATACAAGTGGCTTGCAGTCCAGAATATGGCCTTCAATATTCTGAGCGCATTCTTTGCTCTCTTTACCTATACCCTGATCGTACCTTTCCTGCAGATCCTCTTCAACAGGGTGGCAGCTGTTCCTGATCCCGGTCCCTTCACTTTCTCGGCAGGATATATAAAGGACTGGGCAAACTGGTTCTTCTCCTCCTCAATAGAAAAGTACGGAGAGATGAGAACCCTCATGGTGGTGGTCATAATCTTCGCCCTTGCCAGCTTCATCAAGAACCTGCTGATCTTTCTTGCCAACAACTGCATGGCAAGTCTGAGGGCAGGGACTGTCAGGGACGTAAGGAACCGCATCTATGACAAGATACTAAGACTTCCTCTCTCTTATTTCTCCGAGGCACGCAAGGGTGACCTGATGACCAGGGTATCAAACGACGTACAGGAAATTGAAATGTCAGTTGTTGCATCGCTATCGATGCTCTTCCGTGATCCGTTCACTATACTGATCTTTGTTGTTTACCTGTTCGTGACCAGTCCGCAGCTTACCCTCTTCGCCCTGCTGATGCTGCCTCTGAGTGCATGGGCAATAGCCCGGATCAGCCGCAGTCTTAAGAGCTCATCCTTCAAAGGGCAGCAGGCACTGGGAAGACTGCTTTCCGTGCTTGAGGAGACACTGACAGGACTACGGATCATCAAGGGATTCAATGCTGAGGGGAAAATGACCCGTCAGTTCAGCATGGCAAATGAAAAATTTGCGAGGACCTTCAGAAGGGTGGCACGTAAGGCTTACCTCGCTCATCCGGTGAGCGAGTTCCTATCAACTGTAGTGTTGTTGATCGTAATTTATTACGGAGGCTTCCTTGCCCTCAAAGGGACAGGCAACATGTCGCCCGACAGGCTGATAGCCTTTGTAGTGGTCTTCTCCCAGATCATTCAGCCGGCCAAAGCGATCTCAAGCGCCTGGTTCAATATCCAGAAGGGGATGGCTTCCATAGACAGGATCAACGAAGTCATGAATGCAGGGGAAACCATTACCCAGAAACCTGATGCTATCAGGATCACCGGGTTCAGGGAGAGCCTCGAGTTCAGGAACGTGTGGTTTGCCTATAACCAGGAACCGGTGCTTAAAGATATCTCACTTACAATCAGGAAGGGTCAGACCGTCGCCGTGGTGGGCCGCTCCGGTGGCGGGAAATCGACCCTTGTTGACCTGATACCCCGTTTCATCGACCCGGAAAGGGGGGAGGTACTCATTGACGGCATTAACCTGCGGGACGTAAACATAAAGGATTTACGACATCTGATGGGCATAGTGAGCCAGCAGGCAATACTCTTCAATGACACTTTTTACAATAATATATCTTTTGCCCTTGACACCGGGGCAGAGATGGAAAGTG
Source organism: Bacteroidales bacterium UBA4788 (assembly GCA_002402965.1). Classification (GTDB taxonomy): domain Bacteria; phylum Bacteroidota; class Bacteroidia; order Bacteroidales; family VadinHA17; genus SR-FBR-E99. The sequence goes on along the minus strand of DHGW01000012.1, from coordinate 2,645 downwards.
TGGTCAGGGCAGCGAAGATTGCAAACGCGAACGACTTCATCACCGAGACGGCTGAGGGGTATCAGAACACGGTGGGAGAGGGCGGCAACAAGCTCAGCGGCGGGCAGCGTCAGAGGATAAGCATTGCCAGGGCCATTATGGCCAACCCGCCGATACTTATTCTGGATGAGGCCACTTCGGCGCTCGATACAGAGTCGGAACGCCTGGTTCAGGATGCCATGCTGAGGCTTATGGAGAACCGGACTTCGGTAATCATTGCCCACAGGCTCTCGACCATCCAGCATGCCGACATGATAGTGGTGGTGGAGGACGGCCGCATAGAGGAGTGCGGCACCCACGAGGAACTGATCCGCAATCCCGCCAGCATCTACAGGAAGCTGTATGAGATGCAGACCTTCTAGGATTTTCGATTTTGGATTTGAGAATTCCGATTTTTTTAGCTGTGGACTGTGGACTGAAGACATCTCAGTTCCCTTCAACAAAATCTCAATGAATTTGTTACCTTCGTGATCATCACCGAACAAACCGAAAAACCATGGATACAAAAACCACCACAGACATTCTAAAAGAAGCTATTCTGCTCGAACATCGCGGCAGGGCCTTCTATTCAAACGTTGCTGCACAGACGCAGAGCGAGGCCGTTAAAAGAATATTTACCATGATCGCCGACGAGGAACAGGAACATATCCGCTTCCTGTCGGATCAGTACAAACATTACCAGAAGCATCAGGCCTTCATGGATGTGGAATCACAGGCCGGCAATGGTCCCGATGAGGTAGCTGCGAAAGTCCTCTCCGAGGAGACGAAGAGCCAGATCAGTGCTGCAGGATTTGAGGCAGCTGCCATAAGCGCCGCGATGGATTTCGAGGCAAAAGCTGTTGAACTCTATGCATCCCGTGCTGAGTCAGCCGCAGATCAGAATGAAAAGGAACTGTACCGCATGCTGGCAGAATGGGAGAGGGGACATCACAAGTGGCTGATGAGGATCGACAAGGAGCTGAGAGAGCAGGTCTGGTACGATAATAACTTCTGGCCTTTCTAGTCCAGTCTGACCATTCGGCGGAATTTAGCCGGTATCCTGGATTCGAAACTCATCTCCTTACCGGTGACCGGATGGATGAAAGCCAGCACGCTGGCGTGCAGTCCCAGCCTTCCGATGGGGCTGGTGGATGCTCCGTATTTCTTATCTCCCGCAATACTGTGACCTTTCTCCTGCATATGCAGCCTGATCTGGTTCTTCTTGCCGGTCTCGAGAGTCACCTCGAGGAGAGAGAACTCACTGCCGCTCTTCAATAGCCTGAACCGGGTGATAGCCAGATCTCCCTTCTTCGGGTCCTGGGTGGAGTGCATCATGAGCGACTTGCTCTCAAAGATATATGACTTGATGACTCCTTCCGGTTCCTTCACCTCGCCCTCCACCAGGGCAACATAGGTTCGTGCCGTGACATTGTGCTTCCAGTCGCGCTGCAGCAGGCTCTGCACCTTCTCGCTTCGGGCGAACATCATCAGTCCCGAGGTGTCACGATCGAGGCGGTGAACAATGAATATCCTGTTTGACGGCTTCTGCTGTTTCACATAGCTGCTGAGAATGTTGTATGCAGTGAGGTACTTCTCATTGTCTGAGGCCATGGATAGGAGCCCGGCATTTTTGTCGATGACTATGATGTGTTCATCCTCGAAGACGATGCGCATGTTCCGCGCCACGATACCGACAGCCTGCCTCTCGCCTCTGACTACCACCTGGTCGCCTGCCTTTAGCTCATGATTGAACTGTGTCACGGGTTCACCGTTCACCAGAATCTGCTTGTTGCGCAGAAGGGACTTAATGTTATTGCGGCTCTTGTTCTTCAGCGATCCAAGGAGGAATGGCATCAGGGTGACGGACCCGGAGACAGTCAGGCTTATGTCTTTATTCATCTTTAACTATATCGTGGCAAAGATAGCACATTGCCCAGAGTGTGGAGCATTTAGCAGACGTGCTTTCATTTGAAGTCCTGGAATCTGCTGATTTACTCACTGGCGAACGAGAAGTGCATCTGAACAATGACCCATTGGTCATTGCGCTTTTCCAGCACACCGGTCCAGCGCGTATTCTCCCAGTTTGCCGGCTCTCCTTTCCACATGTTGATGTCATCCAGCAGACAGTACCACCACGCGACGGTTCCGGATTGAGAGATATTGATATTCATATCCCGGGTCTCGAACCGGACTGCCTTAAAATCGGGATGCATCCAGAAGTTTTCTGCCTTTTTAAATTCGTCGATCCCTTTGACTACCCTGTTGGTAGGCTGGACTTCAAGGTAGGATGAGTCATTGGCAATCACGCTGTACAGAAGCTGAAGGTCCTTATCCTTTGCCCAGCCTATGCTGTTATGGATTACTTTCTCAATCAGGGCTTTTCTGTTTCAGAATTGAGATTGCCGGTGTTCTGATCTGTGCAGGACAGTATCATCAGCGCTGCAAGGCTAATGAGTTCAACTCTCAGGAATGATGTTTTCATAGGTAAATGTAAAAATTACTGAATATATGACGGCACGGTTGCTGTTGTTCCCTAAAAAAGGACTATGAATGAAATGCGAAGGCACTGCGCTAAAATGAAGGGAGAGCTCCCTTAATTCATTCGCTTTCACCGCTCCTTCGGAAAA
>DHGW01000053.1:9046-50305 GCA_002402965.1 Bacteroidales bacterium UBA4788 | reverse complement strand
GAACCGGTTATCGGACATCTCAAGAGTGATTACCTGATGCTGAGGAACTATCTCAAGGGTGTTGAAGGTGATATGATTAATACGATTATGGCAGCAGTAGCCTTCAATATGATGAAGAGACTAAGGCAGATCCGGGATGCCATTTATTTTGTCCTGGATTTACTTACCGGCTATTGGCCAATAAGATATGCCTCTGTACAGAATTATTGAAAAACAAGACTTGTTAAGGGTCGACTAATTATTCAATTAATAATTTAAATAATATGGGGAAATTTGCAGAATCAGTTGTGAAATTCAGGTGGTTAATAATAATAACAACATTAGCGCTAACTATAGTCTTTGGCTATCAAATTACAAACCTGAAAATTAATTCCGATTTAATAAGTTCATTACCCGATGATGACCCCGCAGCTTCTTTATACAAAAAAGTGGGAACTCAATTTGGCGGAAATGATATGGGGATGATTGTTTTAGAAACAGATGACATTTTTAATGCAGAAGTTTTACAGCATGTAAAACAAATCACTGACAGTATTAAAATCACCCATGGCATATCAACAGTAACAAGTCTTACCAACATAATTGATATTAAGAATGATAATGGTGGCATTGATATAGGCAGACTGGTAGATGAGTATAATTTACCCAATTCGAAGACACAGTTAGACAGCTTAAAAGCATATGTTTTTTCAAAGGATATGTATAAAGGGGCAATTGTCTCTGATGATGGTACAGCAACTTTAATCATGTTTACAATACTTAACGATGCTGACAAACAAGCTGTTGCAAAAAACGTAAAAGAAAAAATTGAAGCTCTGAATCTGCCTGAAAAACTGTATTTCGGTGGATTACCTATGATGATGAATGATATCTCTGACTTAATTTTAGCTGACATTATCTGGCTTTTACCTCTGGTGATTCTGCTAATTGCTCTTGTATTGCTTCTGAGTTTTCGCTCGATAAGCGGGACTATTCTGCCATTGCTTACAGCCGGAATTGCTGTTGTCTGGACACTTGGCATTTTGGTTTTATCCGGTTTTGAACTAACAATGGTTTCCAACGAAATACCAATTATTTTACTTGCAGTTGGCAGTGCATATACAATACATGTTTTGAATCGTATAAATCAAACCAAAGATGGTTCTAATAAAACAAATGTGACAAAGGCACTGTCATATATAGTCTTACCTGTTTTTTTAGCGGCAGCAACAACTGCAATTGGATTCGCCTCATTCATTTTTGGTTCATACCTTACATTGATTCGTGATTTTGGGATATTCACCTCACTGGGAATTGCATTTTCATTACTCTTATCTTTAACTTTTGTACCCGCAGTCATTGCAGCTTTGCCAGCCAATAGAAAGAAGGAAAATAATAAAACAGGAATTGAGAAGAAATCTCTTTTATCTGACAAAGCTTTAAAACCGCTTGTATCCCTTTTATTCAAACATCCAAAATATACCCTTACTGCATGGGGTGCTTTAATTGTATTAAGTATTGTTGGAATGTCATTTATCAAGACAAGTGTAAACATGGCTGATTATTTCAAAAAAGATAATCCCACAAGAGTATCTGAAGATATATTGCAGAAAAAGTTCGGGGGGTCATTGCCGGTTTTTGTTGTTATTAAAGGTGATATGCAAAGTCCTGATGTATTAAAAACCATGGTAAAGGCACAGAATTACATGAAACAATTTCCGGATATCACTACTACGCAATCTGTTGCCGACCTTATTCAAGAGATGAACGATATTATGGGTGAAGGGAAAAAAATTCCTGACGAAAAAGCCAAAATAGAACAGTTATGGTTTTTACTTGATGGACAGGAAATCATGCCACAATTAGTTACATCAGATCGTGACGAAGGTATAATACAATCAAAGTTTGCATCAGTTGAAAGTAAATCAATGACGGACTTTGTTAAATACATGGATGAATTTGTAAAGGAAAACTCAACTGTTGATTGTGAAATAAGTGTATCCGGAATGCCTTCGGTTTATAACAAACTGAACAAGAGCCTACTTCAAAGTCAATTCAGTAGTCTGGTATTAGCAATATTAATGGTTCTTCTTATTGTAGGCATAATGATGCGTTCTTTTAAACAGGGAGTATATGCAACAATACCGATTATATCAACTGCTGCAATCCTGTTTGGCTTCATGGGATTCGCAGGAATTTCTCTTGATATAGTAACTGTCCTTGTAGCAAGTATTACACTTGGTATTGGCATTGATTATTCAATACATGTTATATCACATTACAACCATTTACTTAGAGAAACGGGAGATGTAAACATTGCTATTGAAGACGCAATTATTAAAGGCGGAAAAGCAGTTGTTATTAATGTCATTTCTGTGGCGGCTGGATTTTTGGTGTTGCTGTTTTCACAAATAGTGCCATTACAAAATTTTGGGATGCTCCTGGCGCTTAGCATGGTTGGTTCAGGGCTTGGGTCATTGACACTTTTACCGGTAATATTAATTCTTGCAGACAGAAAAAAGCAGAATATTAAATCTTAATTTATAACCTATTAAATAGTCAAAATGAAAAAGCTGAAATTTCAATCGGGAGTTCTGTTCGGACTAATTGCAGCAGGTAGCGTATTCTCTGCAAATGCACAAGATGCCAACGCCATTTTGAAAAAAATGGATGATGTAATGTATTCTCCAAGGGATATGATTGGGAAGAATAAAATTGTATTAATCGATAAGAGTGGAAAGCAGGAAATACGTGAAGCAAATATTCTGCAAAAGGGAAATGATAAAAGGATATTCCGATTCACGGCACCAGCCTCTCAAGCCGGCATAGCTGTCTTATCTCTTCCTGATGATGTGATGTACCTCTATCTTCCTGCTTTTGGGAAAGAAAGACGAATTTCTACCAGTGTTAAAAGCCAGAATTTTGCCGGTACTGATTTTTCCTATGATGATATGGAAGCAAAGCCATATTCCGACAAATACAATCCTAAACTAATAAAAACAGAAACAAATGTGTTTGTACTTGAATTAGTACCCAAAGGACAATCTGACTATTCCAAAATAGTCGTAAATATTAATAGTACAAACTATTATCCCGAATTAATGGAGTACTACGATAAAGGAAATACAAAGATTAAGGAAGCAAAATACATTTTTAATAAGGTAGGCAATTACTGGAATGCTCAGGAAATTGAAATGACAGATTTAAAGAAAAATCATAAGTCCAAAATGCAGATGTCAGATGTAAAATATGACACCGGGTTAACGGATGATGATTTTACTGTCAGGAAATTAATTCAATAAGCTTTGTTACAAGATAAAGCACAAACATTGAAAACCATATCAGGATATTTACTTAAAGATATTTTGGGGTGGAAAATCAAAGGTGATTTCCCGGACATAAAAAAGTCAATCACGATATTTGCACCTCATACAGCGCATACAGATGCACTCTACGGGAAATTAGGTATTGCCCAAATGGGTGTTAAATACTTATTCCTTTCAAAAAAGGAACTTTTCTTCTTTCCAATGAACATCATTATGAAAAAGTTTGGCTCTATGGCTGTCAGGGGAGTCAAAGACAAAAATGCGATTTATCAGGTTGTTGAGATTTTGAATAATACTGATGAATTACATGTAGTAATTTCTCCGGAAGGATGGATTAGAAAAGTAACTAAATGGAATAAAGGATTTTACTATATGGCAAAAAAGGCTAAAGTTCCGATTATTGTAACTTCTCTGGATTACCAAAAAAAAGAAATGGAAATTAAAGGTGTTATTTACGACCTTGATGATTATACTAATGTAATAGAGCAATTAAATATGATGTATAAGGATGTTACAGGTAAAGTACACCGGAATTTTTCACTCCCGTCAGAAAACTGAAATATGAATAAATCAGTCGCATTGGTATTATCAAGTGGGGGTTCAAAGGGTCTTGCACAAATAGGAGTAATTAACACTTTGAAAAAAAATGATTTTAAAATAACCTCTATTGCAGGTTCTTCTATAGGCTCTGTCATTGGCGGAGTTTATGCAATGGACAAATTGCCGGAATTTACAGCCTGGATGAAAACATTGGACAGAAGAGCAGTCTGGGGACTCATGGACTTTACCATTTCAACCTATGGATTATTAAAAGCTGTGAAAGCATTGGATAAGATGAAAACATTTATTCCTGACATGAATATCGAAGAAATGGATATTCCTTTCGCGGCAATTGCAACCGATATAATAAATGAGAGAGAAATTGTTTTTAACTCAGGTAGCTTTTATGAAGCAATCCGTGCATCAATAGCTATTCCAACAGTTGTAACTCCTGTTAAATACAGAGATACAATCCTGGTTGATGGGGGGGTATTAAATCCAATTCCATTTATGTATGTGGCTCGAAATACCAATGATATTCTTGTTGTTGTGAATTTATATGGCGAAAAGTCAGATGAGAAAGATAAGCCGGGTATGGTAACTCATGACCAGAATCCTACAATAGTTCAAGGAGTATTGAAAAATATTTCTAAACTGATAGCTGTTGGAGACAAGAGAAGTCTTGGGTATTATTCCCTATTAAAAGCAACTACATTAGCAATGGTTCATAAAATTGCCAAACAAAATATTGAATTATCCAAACCTGATATTCTGATTAATATCCCATATGATTCTTCAGACACCTTCGACTTTCATAAAGCTGAGGAATTGATAAAGATAGGAGAGACTGCTGCAAACGAGGCAATTTCAAATTATTTAAAAAAATCATGAATTATGAAATCCACGGCAGTTATATGTGCTTTTAACGAAGAAAAGACAATCAGAGATATGCTATTTTCTGTATCTGATTGCAGGATTTTTGATGAAATTATTGTTATCAATGATGGTTCTAACGATAAAACAAAAGTAATCATTTCTGATTGTAAGAAAGAATTGGATATTATTGATTTCCATCTGCCTGAAAATGAAGGGAAAGGCTTTGCAATGGCAATAGGTATCGAACGGGCAAGTAATGAAATAATTGTTTTTTGCGATGCTGATTTATCGAATTTAACAAGTGAGCATTTTCAACAGCTTATAAAACCAATTATTACGAATGAGGCAGAAATGGTTCTTGGTCAACCAACAGACACCCTAATTAATTACCACATCAATCCTTTCAAGCAATTCACAGGTCAAAGAGCAGTATTAAAACTGGATATTCTCCCTATCGTTGACGATATGAAAAAATCAAAATTTGGTGTTGAGACTCTTATCAATCTTTACTATGAGTCGCAAAACAAAAAAGTGAAACACGTCAAGCTTAAAGGATTAAAACACCCCACAAAATTTAATAAAACAAATCAATCAAGGGCAGTACGAGAATATATGTTCGAGGGAATTCAAATTGCCCTCATAGTTTTGAATAATATAAATTTAATTACAAAAATTATTACTAACAGAATCAATAACTTATAACATATGAGACTTTTATCTTTAACATCAGTGATGATTATGCTTTTGGCGAACTCTTATATTGTCAGAGCACAGGAAAGTAGTGTTATATCACAAGAACAAGATGAAAGCAGACTGAAAATCTCCGGTGAATTACTAACCGATGAACGATTCCTGCTCAATGATAAAAAAGATTGGGCATGGAATGAGAATCGTCTTACCATGAGGTTAGATAAAAAAATCACCAACAGTTCGAAATTCTATGGTGAGGTTTGGTTACGGAATATAGGTTTACCAAATATTACCTCATCGGTGGATTTATACAACAAAGGAATTGTTGACCCATTTAATCTGGAAATCCGGGAAGCATATGTTCAATTGTACGGATTCCTATCTGAGAATTTGGATGTAAAAATTGGTCGCCAGCGAATTACCTGGGGTACTGCTGATAAGCTAAATCCGACTGATAACCTTAATCCCTATGACCTTGAAGATGTATTGGATTTCGGTCGTCATCGTGGTTCAGATGCTATAAGCCTTAATTATTACTTTAGCAGTGACTTCTCTTTACAGGGTGTATATATTCCTGTTTTCCAGCCTGCAAATATGCCAGTCGGCGTTTTTTCAAATGCACTGACACCTGATTTGGAATTACCTCAAGGCATGGTTTTAAATGAATTTTCAGATACTCTGCTTATGCCAGGATATAACTTAGGTGCAAGTTCAACCGCAGGGTTAAAATTTAAAGGTTTTGCAAAAGGAGTTGATTTTTCCCTGAGCTATGTTTGGGGATATGACGGATTACCTTTCGCCACAAGAAATACCTTCATCCCCATCGATGCAATGGGAGGAACTAATATAAACTCACAACTTTCATTTTCACGAACCCATATTTTTGGAGTCGATATGGCAACAAGCATAGCTGGAATTGGATTTTGGGCAGAAGCTGCTGCATTTCTTCCTGAAAAGGACATAATTATGACAAATGATTTATCGGCTTTTTATCCAATGTCGCCTGTCCCGGTGACTATGGATTCATTGCTTTTAGACTCTTCAAAACCATATATAAAATTTGTAATTGGGGGTGATTACAATTTTGCAGATGGTTCATATATTAACTTTCAATTCTTGCACGGATTTATTAATGAAAGAGGAAATGAGAACCTTAATGACTATTTCTTTTTAAGATATGAAAAGAAATTTTTCAATGAAAAGCTAAAAATAGCTCCTATCGGTGGAGGTTTCATTGTAGCTGACTGGAACAAAATAAAAGATAATTATGCTATTGTTTACATACCGGAAATTGCATATAAGGCTACTGATAATGTCGAAATAACTTTATCTGCCGGAATTTTTAACGGAAAAGGAGATAATTTGTTTGGGAAACTGAATAACTATGATATGTTTATGTTTAAGATGAAATATAGCTTTTAGGAAGTGTTCCAATCTGTGTGTCCGGGGTAGCAGGTCTTCATCGAAGTTTCACATCTTAAAATTACACTTTTCAACTCAATTTTCTGGTTTACGAAAACAATCCGGAAACTTACAATATACAAAAAATGGCAAATTAAGGATGTCCATTTCTTCGTGATAAACATACAAAAAAACAAAGAACGACAGACTCAGTTAAAGATGGTTTTCCGGTTTTCCAGTCTGTAGCTTTTACCGGATAGCCTTACCACCCACAATGGAAGAGTATTCTGTCAATCAAAGTGGTAGCAATGACTTCATCATCAAGCATTTTCACCCATTCCTGTGGACTTTTATTAGTTGTTACGATAAATGAAGCCCTTTCGTGGAGGTGGTTTATAAAGTTAAAAAGCTGAACTGCCTGTTTCTTTTCCGGGGCAAACTATTATAAAACCTTTTTTTTAAACCAGTTTATGTCTACTGACAATTGTCCGATCTGATGGACCAAGTCCTCATTCTCTTCCTTAAGCTTTTTTACTTCGGAGGAAACATCCTTCCCGGTATCGAAAACTTTCCCCGCATTGGCAGGAAACTCTTTCTTCCAATGCGTGATTAAGTTCGGATGAACCTCATAGATCTGAGCAAGCTCAGATATGGTCTTGATCTCTTTTATTGCCTCTATGGCAATCCTGGCTTTGAAATCAGCTGTAAATGTCCTTCTTGACTTTTTCATATGACAGAAATTTTAAAGTTATTAAATTCCTGTCCAGTTTTTATAGACCATCATACACTGCCTTAGGTCAGGGATCTGTAAACAATTGATGGGTCAAAGGTATTTCTCCGGGCCGACAGGAGGAGAATCAACTTCCAGAGCGGTGCCGCACTTCTTGCAATAGCGGGCATCGTCATCATGTTTGTCATACATGCAACTCGGGCATACCTGTGTGTTGTTTTCAGCAGGCATACGCATCATCTCGGAGGTGACTATTCCAGTTGGCACGGCAATGATGGCATAACCCATTATCATCACAATGCTTGCAAGGAACTGTCCGAATCCCGTCGCCGGGGAGATGTCGCCATAGCCCACTGTGGTCAGTGTCACCACAGCCCAGTAGATGCTGACGGGGATACTGGTGAAGCCGTTCTTCTCACCTTCGACAAGATACATTATCGTTCCGAAGATCACCACCAGGGTAACGATGACCGAGATAAACATGAAGATCTTCTCCCGGCTCCTGTAGAGGGCCTTTATCAGCGTCCGGCCGGCTGAAGTGTAGCGGCTCAGCTTGAATATTCGGAAAACTCTTAGAAGCCTTACCGCCCTGATAACCATGAGGCTCTGGCCTCCGGAGAGGATCAGCCCAAGGAAATTGGGAAGGATTGCCATCAGGTCGATTAAGCCGTAGAAGCTGAAAATATACCTGGCAGGCCGGTTAAGAACATAGATCCTAAGGATATACTCAAGCAGGAAAATGCCTGTGATAAACCATTCTATAAGGTGTATCACAACGCCAAACCGCTCCCTGATTTCTGCAATGCTGTCGAGCAGCACAAGCAGTACACTAAGGAAAATTAATACAATGATGGTTAAGTCAAAAGCCTTGCCTTCCTTTGTATCGGCTTCGAAAATTATCTCGTAGAGCCTTTTCTTGTTGAGCTTCATTGCATTTCAGAACTGTCTCAGGAGGGCAATGCGTTTTTCAATCGGCGGATGAGTCATGAAGAGCGAGCCGAAAGGGAAGGATACAGGTCTTATTTTCTTGTCCTGAGGGTTGTCTATAAACATCTGTGCTACATCATTTCTACGGACCGCCTCAATCTGGGCGTCGGTTGAGATCTTCTCCAGTGCGGAGGCCAGTGCCAGCGGGTTCTTTGTCAAGTTGGCTGAACCGGCATCAGCCATGTATTCGCGCTGGCGCGATATAGCAAACCTGAATAGAGAGGAGAGGAAATAACCCACAGCCGCAAGCAGCAGTGCTATCAGCACCACCCTGCCATCCTTCTTGCCGCTGCTTCCTCCCCTGAAGCGGACAGACCGCACCAGGGCCTCGGTCATAAAGGCAAAGATCCCCACGAAGATGATAGATACTATCAGCAGCCTTACATCGCGATTGCGAATATGTGTTAACTCATGGGCAATTACTGCTTCAAGCTCCTGATCGTTCAGCCCCTCGATTATGCCCTTTGATAGTGAGACCGTGAAATTCGAGGTTTTGATTCCGCTGGCAAAGGCATTCATGGAATCATCCTGTATGACATTGACCTTGGGCATGGGCATTCCACCGGCAATGCAGAGGTTCTCAACAAGATTGTAGATCCTTTTGTTCTCCTTCCTGTTCAGTGGGGCGGAGCCAGTGGCCCGCTCGATCATGGCTGTATGGGAAAACCATGCTATTGTGAACCAGGCCAGCACACCACTAGCCACCCAGGGTATTGACTTGAGAAACACCTGGTTGACCATCTCCACACTGAAACCGGAGGCTGGCTGTATGAGGAAGATGAAGAGCCAGACCAGCCCAAGTATCACCAGTGGAAAAAGAATGAGCAAAATGACAGACTTGAGATTATTGTTCCAGATCTGCCTGTTAAGCCCGATATACCTCATCCCGCTCAGAAGTTCAGTTTGGGCGTCTCCTCTGCCTGTGCCCTGGTTTCAGCCAGGTCATACATCGTTTCGCGTTTGAATCCGAACATCCCTGCAATAAGGTTTGAGGGGAATGTCTCGACGGCATTATTCAGCTCCTTCGTTGCCGAGTTGAAGAACCTGCGTGCGGCGGCAAGCTTGTTCTCAATGTCAGAAATCTCCTCCTGCAACTGGATGAAGTTGGTGCTGGCCTTCAGGTCGGGGTATGCTTCGACGGCAACCCTCAGTCCCTGCAGGGCTGAAGATAGTCTTCCGTCAGCGGCGATCTTTTCGTCAATACCCTTTGCCTGGATTGCGTTTGCGCGGGCATTGGTGATCTCAGTCAGGACAGTGCTTTCGTGCTTCATGTAAGTCTTCACTGCCTCCACCAGCTGTGGTACCAGGTCAAGCCTCTGTTTCAGCTGCACATCGATGTCGGCAAAGGCATTTTCCCTGTTGTTCCTCAGCCGCACAAGACGGTTATAGAGGCTTACTGCCATCAGGGCCAGAACAGCAATGATAATCAGTAGTGCATAGAACATCTCTTTGAAATTTAATTATTGAATAGTAAAAATAGTATTTTATAACATATTTCAGTCATCAGATTCACATGTCAGTACCCGCGTTCCACTCCCTGAAGAACTGGTCCAGGTACCGTACCATGTAATCATGCCGTTCTTCTGCCAGTTTAGCGCCAGTACCGGTATTCATAAGATCCCTTAGCAACAGCAGTTTATCATAGAAATGATGCACGGTTGAAACTGAATTCGAACTGGCCCCGGAAAGGAGGGGAGGGTCAGTAATTCTCACGCGGGGGTCATATATCTCGTTTCCTTTAAATCCACCGTAGTTGAATGCCCTGGCGATACCAACGGCACCCATGGCGTCAAGCCTGTCAGCATCCTGCACAATCTGAAGCTCAATACTATGCGTAGCAGGTCTTTTTCCTTTGGAAAAGGAGATGTTCTCATTTATATTGACCACCTCTTCTGTCACTTCGTGACTAACGCCAAGGCCGCCCAGTACCCTGCGAATCTCCGCAGGTCCGTCATGAGCCGCGAATTTGTGGTCTCCCACATCGTGCATCAGTGCTCCCAGCTCTACTATCTGCCTGTTTCCCCGGCCCTCACAGTCAAGTATATGCAGTGCAACCCTGACCACCCTCTCAATATGCGACCACCCATGACCACTGTCGTGATCCTGCATTGCTTTCTTCACGAACCGGGTTACCTCCTCTATGATCTCAATCTCACTTTTCATATGATAACTTCGAATAAAGTGACACAAAATATTGATAATTTTGCCACCTTCATCAGAGGGCATTAATAAAATATGAACAGCGCAGAAATCATTACAGTAGGGGACGAACTTCTAATCGGTCAGACTGTGGACACCAACTCGGCCTGGATGGGTATGCAGCTCAGTATGAGAGGTATAAAGGTCAACCGCATTACGTCAATATCGGACAGGAGAGAAGAGATCATCAGCGCCCTCGACGAGGCTCTGGGTCGAGCTCCGCTGGTACTCATGACGGGTGGACTCGGCCCCACAAGTGATGACATAACGAAGGAGACCCTTGCGGAATATTTCGGTTCGAGACTGGTTGAGGACAGGGAGGTTCTGGCAGAGATTACCGAAAGGATCACCAGGAGGAATCTTGAGATGAATGAAAACAACCGGCGCCAGGCGATGGTGCCCGAGATCTGCAGGGTGCTGGCGAACCACGCCGGGACGGCACCCGGGATGCTTTTTGAAAAGGAGGGAAGGATCATCGTCTCGATGCCCGGGGTCCCGTCAGAGATGAAGCACATCATGCAGGAACATGTCCTGCCTTTGGTTTCAGCCATGGCAGGAGGGAGGACGATAGTCCACAGGAATATAATGACCTACGGTACTTTCGAGGCGAAGCTCGCTGAGCGACTTGAAGGCTTTGAGAGAGAACTGCACCCTGCGGTTAAACTGGCTTACCTTCCCGCTCACGGAGTGATCAAACTTCGGCTTACCGGATCAGGGGATGATGGCGACGAGCTGCACCGTATTGTTGAAAAACAGGTGCGGAAACTCTATACAATCATACCAGACATTATATATGGCGAAGATGAAGTGACGCTTGAGGAGACAGTTGGTAAACTATTATTAAGCAATAATCTAACGATATCGACAGCCGAGAGTTGTACAGGGGGAAAGATTGCATCGCTGCTTACCTCAGTACCGGGCAGTTCGGCCTGGTTCAGAGGCTCGGTGGTGGCATATGACAACTCGGTAAAGACAGGCCTGCTGGGTGTTGATCCTGAGACGATCAGCCGGCACGGGGCGGTGAGCGAAGAGACTGCCAGGGAGATGGCGAAAGGTATACTGCGTCTGGTGAAGACAGACTTTGCCATCGCGGTGACAGGCATAGCAGGTCCTGACGGAGGCACACCGGATAAACCTATCGGTATGGTATGGATCGCAGTTGCTTCCGCAAAGGGCGTTATAGCTGAGAAACACAGGTTTGCAGACGACCGGATGATCAACATCTCACGCTCTTCCTACACAGCTCTGAACCTGCTCAGGAAGCAAATAATCAGCCGTTAAACCTGCAGCAGGCCGGGGCATTGGAAAAAAATGAACAATTTATTTGGTTAATAGAATAAAAATCACGTATTTTGCAAACCGATTTTCGGAATTTTCAGAACAAGTAAAAAAGAGTAATAATGTCAAAGGTTTGTCAGGTCACCGGAAAGAAAGCAGTGGTTGGAAACAACGTTTCCCACTCGAAGAGGAGGACCAAAAGAAAGTTTATGGCCAACCTGTTCACGAAGAGGTATTTCCTTCCCGAGGAGAACAGATGGATCACCCTTAAGGTATCAGCAGCAGGAATGAGGAACATCAACAAGAACGGTCTTGCATCGGTGCTTAAGGAAGCAAAGGAAAAAGGATACATTATCAACTAAATTAAACCGGAGAGAAAATGGCAAAGAAGAGCAAAGGCAACAGGGTGCAGGTTATCCTTGAATGCACTGAGCACAAGGAATCCGGAATGCCGGGCACCTCAAGGTACATTACCACAAAGAACCGTAAAAACACCCCTGACCGTCTTGAGAGAAAGAAATACAATCCTGTTCTCAAAAAAGTTACTGTTCACAGGGAGATTAAATAAATACTGAGTCATGGCAAAGAAAGTTGTAGCAACACTTAAGACAGGAACCGGCAAATCATTTACCAAGTGCATCAAGGTAGTGAGGTCAGATAAGACCGGCGCATATCAGTTCAAGGAGGAAGTTGTTCATAACGACCACGTTAAGGACTTCTTCACAAAGAAATAAGATCAGTTGTCCTGATCATGCAATACAGGGAGACGCCGGATAGTGCGTCTCTTTTTTTACTTTTGAGGCACCAACACCATAGTGATGGCACTATTCGGATTATTCAGGAAAGAGGAAAAGGAGATACTTGACCGGGGTTTAAGCAAGACGCGGGAAAATGTATTCTCGAGGCTCACCAGGGCTGTTGCCGGCAAGTCGAAGATCGACGATGAGGTTCTTGATAACCTGGAAGAGGTCCTTGTTTCGTCCGATGTGGGAGTGGAAACTACCCTGCGTATAATTGAAAGGATCTCGAATCGTGTGGCACGCGACAAATACGTGAACACCTCGGAGCTCAATGCCATTCTGCGTGAAGAAATTGCCGGTCTGCTGGAGGAGAATAAGGGCACGCATGACATCTCTGCTGGATTTGACGCACCATTACCCTCCAAACCCTATGTCATACTTGTAGTTGGAGTCAACGGCGCAGGCAAGACCACAACTATTGCCAAACTGGCATACAACTTCCGGATTGCGGGACGCAGTGTGCTTCTGGGTGCAGCTGACACCTTCCGCGCAGCAGCAATCGAACAGCTGAAAATATGGTCAGAGCGTGCCGGGGTGCCGATGGTGAGCCAGCAGATGGGTGCAGATCCCGCCTCGGTGGCTTATGATACTGTCAAGTCAGCAGTAGCGGCAGGGACAGACATAGTAATCATTGATACCGCAGGGCGACTCCATAACAAGATAGGACTTATGAACGAGCTCTCGAAGATAAGGAGGGTGATGGAGAAGGTCATTCCCTCAGCGCCTCATGAGATACTGCTTGTCCTTGACGGGTCAACCGGGCAGAACGCCTTTGAGCAGGCGAAGCAATTCACGGCTGCGACCGAGGTCAATGCCCTGGCAATCACCAAACTGGACGGTACCGCGAAGGGTGGCGTGGTGATAGGCATCTCCGACCAGTTCAGGATCCCTGTCAAATACATCGGGGTGGGCGAGAAGATGGAAGACCTGAGGATATTCAACCGTTATGCCTTCGTCGATTCACTATTCAGCAACCGCACCTGATGAAGGGAAACAGGGTAAATATAGTCACCCTGGGCTGTTCCAAGAACACCGTAGATTCACAGAAGCTCATGCGCCAGCTTGAGGCGGGCGGGTACAGGATCGCGGCCGACTCGTCCGGTCCGGCTGATATAATCATAATCAATACCTGTGGCTTTATTCATGATGCGAAGGAGGAGAGCGTCGACCTCATCATAAGGCATGCCGAAGCGATCCGAAGAGAAGGCAGGGGAAGGCTTTTCGTAATGGGCTGCCTTGTGGAGAGATACCGGAACGAGCTGCAGCAAGAACTTCCTGAAGTGGACGGGTGGTTCGGGGTGAACAGGCCCCAGGAAATCATGTCCAGGCTGGGACTGGCATACCGTCAGGAGCTCAACGGGGAGAGGATCCTCACCGGCCCGGCACACTACGCTTACCTGAAGGTGTCGGAAGGATGTGACAGAACATGCGCCTTCTGCGCCATACCGGATATACGCGGAAGATATATCTCTGCTCCGCTGGATGAGCTGGTTGATGAAGCCCGGCTCCTGGCAGAGCGCGGGGTCAAGGAGCTGATACTCATTGCGCAGGACCTTACGCTATACGGCACCGACCTGTATGGCAGACAGATGCTGCCCGAGCTTGTCAGGAGGCTTTGTGAGATTGAAAGCCTGGGCTGGATCAGGCTTCACTATTTATACCCTTCGGACTTTCCTATGGAGATTTTGGAGATGATGCAGGATAATCCTAAGATATGCAGATACATAGACCTGCCGATCCAGCATATCTCTGACTGTGTACTGAAGATGATGCGGCGGGAGAACGACAGTGCCGGGACGCGAAGGCTTCTGTACGATATCCGCCGCATGGTGCCTGATGCCGCCGTCCGGACAACGGTTATTGCGGGTCACCCGGGCGAGAGCGACAAGGAGTTCCGGGAACTGCTTG
This sequence comes from Bacteroidales bacterium UBA4788, assembly GCA_002402965.1. Taxonomy (GTDB): domain Bacteria; phylum Bacteroidota; class Bacteroidia; order Bacteroidales; family VadinHA17; genus SR-FBR-E99. The sequence continues at coordinate 35,591 of DHGW01000053.1, read as the reverse complement.
ATTTCATCGGAGAGTACCGCTTCGACAGGCTGGGCGCCTTCCGCTATTCACACGAGGAGAATACCCACGCCGCACTGAACTATCCGGATACCATCCCCGAAAAAACAAAAGAGAGGAGGGTTGCGAAGATAATGGAGTTGCAGCAGGAGATATCAGCCGCAAGAAATGCCGCTCTTACCGGGAGTGTAATGAAGGTGATTGCCGACAGGAGGGAGGGGTTGTTCCTCGTTGGGCGCAGTCAGCATGACTCGCCCGAGGTTGACCAGGAGATCCTGATAGCCGGCGCCGAAAATATTGAGCCCGGCACCTTCATCGATGTGAAGATAACCGGGTCCACCGAGTTCGATTTGTATGGTGAGGCTTTTTGAGCCAGATTACACTGCTTTATGCGCAAAAGTTGGCCGAAGGCCATTAAGCATTGTAGAGCAAGAATATTAATACATTATTTTTCCCCGTAGGGGATCAAGAATTGTAATTCCTCAAGTCCCGCCTATTCTTCTGACTGGTTCTCCTCAGCCGGCTCATCCTCATCCTTCTTGCCAAGAACCTTGAAGGTCAACTCCTCTTTGCCCTTTGAATATCCCGCACTGATTACTGCTCCATCGGCTACGTCGGTCTTGATAATCACTTCTGCAAGGGGATCCTCAAGATACTTCTGTATAGCACGCTTGAGCGGCCTGGCCCCGTACTGAACGTCGAAGCCACGGTCTGCCATGAAATCGCGTGCCTGCGGACTGAGTCTGATCTTGTATCCCAGTGCTCCGATCCTGTCGAAGAGTCCCTTCAGCTCGATGTCGATGATCTTGTCTATATCCTCCCTGGTAAGCTGGTTGAACATGATCACGTCGTCTATCCTGTTCAGGAACTCGGGAGCGAAGGTCTTCTGCAGCGCCTTCTGGAGAATGCTCTTGTTCTGCTCGTTGCGGGTAGTTCTCTTTGTCGAGGTCTCAAAACCTAGGCCGGCACCAAACTCGGTTAGCTGGCGCGTGCCGATGTTCGACGTCATTATTACTATCGTGTTGCGGAAATCGACCCTGCGTCCCAGACTGTCAGTGAGCTGACCCTCGTCGAGCACCTGCAGCAGGATGTGGAACACATCCGGGTGAGCCTTCTCTATCTCGTCGAGCAGCACCACTGAATAGGGTTTGCGGCGCACCTTCTCGGTGAGCTGTCCGCCCTCCTCGTAACCAACGTATCCGGGAGGCGCCCCCACGAGGCGTGATACGGAGAACTTCTCCATATACTCGCTCATGTCAACCCTTATCAGGTTATCGGTGGTGTCAAAGAGAAACTTTGCCAGCACCTTTGCCAGCTGGGTCTTGCCAACGCCTGTGGGACCGAGGAATATGAAGGTGCCTATAGGTTTGTTCGGATCCTTCAAACCGGCTCTGTTACGCTGTATAGATTTGACTATCTTGGCAATAGCTTCATCCTGTCCGACGATGCTGGTCTTCAGTTCTTCACCCATCTGGAGCAGGCGTGTTCCTTCGGTCTGCGCAATCCTCTGTACCGGCACCCCGGTCATCATTGCAACCACCTCTGCAACCTTCTCTGAGTCAACTACCTCACGGTTCTGTGACAATTCCTTCTCCCAGCGCTTCTTCTCACCCTCGATCAGGTCGAGGATATCGCGTTCCTTGTCTCGGTAGCTGGCAGCACGCTCATAGTTCTGGTTCTTGACAGCGCTGCTCTTCTCCTTCTTGGTATCCTCAAGCTGCTTCTCCAGGGTAAGTATCTTCTCCGGCACAACTATATTGGATATATGCACCCTGGAGCCCGACTCATCAAGTGCGTCGATGGCCTTGTCCGGCAGATTCCTGTCGCTTATATACCTGTTTGTCAGCTTCACGCATGCCTCTATGGCATCTGGCGTGTAGGTCACATTATGATGCTCCTCGTAACGCTCCTTGATATTATTGAGAATATCTATGGTCTCCTCGATGGTGGTGGGGTCAACCAGCACCTTCTGGAAGCGGCGTTCGAGCGCACCGTCCTTTTCAATATGCTGACGGTATTCATCGAGTGTGGTTGCACCGATGCACTGTATCTCGCCCCTGGCCAGTGCCGGCTTGAGCATGTTGGCGGCATCGAGAGAGCCACTGGCGCCTCCTGCCCCCACAATTGTGTGAATCTCGTCAATGAAGAGAATAATGTTGTCATTCTTGGCCAGCTCGTTGAGGATGGCCTTCATCCTCTCCTCAAACTGTCCGCGGTACTTGGTTCCGGCAACAATCGACGCCAGGTCAAGTGCAACCACTCTCTTGTTGAAGAGTACCCTTGAGACGTTTCTCTTGGTAATCCTGAGAGCCAGGCCCTCTGCAATGGCGGACTTGCCCACACCGGGTTCGCCAATGAGTACGGGGTTGTTCTTCTTGCGGCGCGAAAGTATCTGTGCCAGTCGTTCTATCTCGCGCTCCCTTCCAACAACGGGATCAAGCCTGCCCTCCTCAGCTGCCTTGGTGAGGTCGATGCCAAAGTTGTCCAGCACCGGTGTCTCCGATGAGCTGCGCTGCGCCTGCTGGCCTCCCTGCTGCGGTTTTCCAGGACCAGGATTGGAGAACATACTTTCATCGTCCTCATCGCGCGGAAAATCTGCATGGGCGGCAGGATTTCCTGCCTCGACTGCCTTTTTGACCAGGCTGTAATCAATGTCGAGTTCTGTCAGGAACCTTGTCACCAGGTTGCTCTCATCGCGAAGAATCGCCATGAGCAGGTGTTCGGTATCTATAACTTTGGTTTTCATTGCCTTGGCTTCGATATGCACCAGCCTGAGCACGCGCTCGGTGCTCTTGAGCAGTGGCAGAATGTCGTTGTCAGCCATGACCACGGGCTTTTCGGCCTTGATGCTCTTTTCTATCGATCCCTTGAGCATCAGCAGGTCAACACCATTATTTAAAAGTATGTCCACGGCAATGCCTTCGCCTTCGCGGAGGATGCCAAGAAAGAGATGCTCAGGGCTTATATGGCTGTTACCAAGCCTGATAGCCTCCTCCTTGCTGTAGCCGAGGATATCATTGACTCTCTGTGAGAAATGTGCGTCCATCATATTCATTTTGCGGGTTTCATGAAATTGTGTCAGTAAAACTGCCATAAATACATAAAACGCCAGATTTCAAAGTTAATTCTATTGTAAAAGATAGAAGGCAAGAATTGTGCCCAATTTTTAACAGGAAATGTTAACAAATAGAGACCCTGAAAGGTTAAAAAATCGGCCTTTTTGATTATTTTCGGGGATTAATTTCCATGATTGCAAATATAAATATAAAACATTAATTATCAATCTGATATGTCAGATCAAGCAAAAATAATCAAAGTAAATATCGAGGAGGAGATGAAGTCGGCCTACATCGATTATTCGATGTCGGTCATAGTGTCAAGGGCATTACCTGATGTACGTGACGGTCTGAAGCCGGTTCACAGGAGGGTTCTCTTCGGTATGTCTGAGCTTGGAGTGCTCTCAAACAGATCATATAAGAAATCTGCCAGGATAGTAGGGGAGGTGCTTGGTAAATATCATCCTCACGGTGATTCATCAGTTTATGACGCCATGGTGCGCATGGCCCAGGAATGGTCATTGCGCTATCCGCTCGTCGACGGGCAGGGAAACTTCGGATCAATAGACGGTGACAGTCCTGCAGCAATGCGATACACTGAGGCGAAGCTGAAGCGAATAGCAGAGGAGACTCTTTCCGACATCGAGAAGGGGACCGTTGATTTCCAGCCTAATTTTGATGACACCCTTCAGGAGCCTACGGTGCTGCCAACCAGGATTCCGACGCTACTTGTCAACGGTGCATCCGGAATCGCCGTAGGGATGGCCACAAACATGCCCCCGCACAACCTCTCGGAATCGGTTGACGCAATAATAGCATACATAGACGACCCCGAGATTACGGTTGAAGGGCTGATGCACCACATCAAGGGTCCCGATTTTCCGACAGGGGGTATAATTTATGGTGAGCAGGGGATAAGGGAAGCCTTTGAGACGGGTCGGGGCAGAATTGTCGTAAGGGCACGGACAGAGGTTGAACTGACACACTCCGGAAGAGAGTGCATTGTGGTCACCGAGATTCCATACATGGTGAACAAGGCCGAGATGATCAAGAGGATAGCCGACCTGATCAACGAGAAGAAGCTCGAGGGCATATCCTACATCAATGACGAATCCGACAGGAACGGGATGCGCGTCGTAATCATCCTTAAGAAGGAGATGCCCGCAAACATCATCCTGAATCACCTTTACAAGCATTCGCAACTGCAGACATCTTTCAACGTCAATAACATTGCCCTTGTTAAGGGTCGTCCCAAGACACTCTCACTCAAGGAGATCATCGACAGTTTCGTCAAGCACAGGCATGATGTTGTAGTCCGCAGGGCGAAATTCGATCTAGACCAGGCTGAGAAGAGGGCTCATATACTTGAAGGACTTATCATTGCAAGTGACAACATCGACGAGGTAATTGCAATCATCAGATCTTCGCCGAATGCCGATGTTGCCCGGGAACGCCTGATGGAACGCTTCAGCCTCTCTGACCTGCAGGCCAGGGCCATTGTTGAGATGCGCCTGAGGCAGCTTACCGGCCTCGAGCAGGATAAACTGCACGCAGAATATGAGGAGGTTATGAAGCTCATCGAATATCTCAAGAACGTGCTGTCTGACGAGAAGCTGCAAATGCAGATCATCAAGGACGAACTTATTGAGATTAAGGAAAAATTCGGCGACAAGCGGCGTACGGAGATAATTCCGGCCGCCGGTGAGTTCAACCCGGAGGATTTCTATGCCGATGATGAGATGGTGATTACAATATCGCACATGGGTTATATCAAGCGTACCCCGCTGACCGATTTCCGCCGCCAGAACAGGGGAGGGACAGGAGCTAGGGGAGGCTCAACCCGCGAGGAGGATTTTATTGAGCATCTGTATGTAGCAACGATGCATAACACCATGCTTTTCTTCACAAGGAACGGCAAGTGCTACTGGCAGAAGGTCTATGATCTTCCCGAAGGCACCCGCACCAGCAAGGGCAGGGCGATGCAGAACCTGATAAATATTGAGCCCAACGACAACGTGATGGCCTTCATCAATGTAAAAACAATTGATGATGAGGACTATATCAATAATAACTTCATCGTGCTCTGCACCCGCAAGGGAGTCATCAAGAAGACCTCTCTTGAGGCTTATTCACGACCCAGAGCTAACGGCATCAATGCCATAACCGTCAGGGACGGGGATGAGCTCCTCGAAGCCAGGATGACCAACGGCAGACATGAGATAATGCTGGCAGTGAAGTCAGGCCGCGCCGTAAGGTTCAATGAGGCGACAGTCAGGCCAATGGGACGCACTGCATCAGGTGTACGCGGCATAACACTGTCAGGTGAAACGGATGAAGTGATCGGCATGATAACCGTCGAAAACGAGTCAGCCGATGTGCTCGTTGTCTCCGAAAACGGTTACGGCAAGAGATCGTCCATAGGCGACTACCGCATTACAAACCGCGGCGGAAAGGGAGTAAAAACCATCAACGTCACGGAAAAGACCGGGAAACTGATCGCTCTCAAGGATGTCAGCGACCAGTATGACCTGATGATTATTACCCAGGCCGGTAACGTTTTGAGGATTCCTGTGAGCAGCCTGAGAGTTATGGGAAGGGCAACGCAGGGTGTCAGACTCATAAATCTCAGAGAAAATGACTCAATTGCCTCAGTGGCTTATGTAGAAGTAAATGAGGAAGTTGATGAGACTGAAAACGCTTTGGGCGAGCAACCGGAAGAGAGCGCCGAGTAATTTGGCAAATTATTTGAAGAATAGATTCGAAAGTTTTATTTTTGGAACAATATTTAAAAGCAAATTATCTAGACATGAAGAAGATCACACTCTTAGTACTGGCAGTAATCATCTCCGCCGCTGCAATGGCACAGAAGGGAAAAATTACCGCTGCAGAAACATTCATCAGGGAAGGTGCTTACGACAAGGCAAAGGAAGCCATCGAAACAGCGATCACCCACCCGAAGTCGATGGGCCTTGCAAAGACCTATTATGTTAAGGGAAAACTCTGCCAGGCTGCTTTTGATTCAGGTGACCCGAAATTTATGGAGCTTTATCCTGATATCCTTATGGAAGCCTATAACAACTTTGAAAAGGCTGCCCAGATCGACCCCAAACTCAAGAGCGTCATCATCAGGGAGAATGCCTACGCACTTCTTGGCAACTCATTCCTTAATGATGCAATCAGCAAGTTCACTGAGAAAAATTTCAAGGGAGCTATGCAGTCATTTGAACGGAATGTGCAGGTTGCGGCCAGCGATCTCTATGTGGGGATGGTTGATACCCTCGTGATCTTCAACGCCGGACTTGCTGCCTACAATGCAGAGATGTACCCCGAGGCAATCACCCACTTCCGCACATGCACCCAGTCGGGTACCGAGGATACGAAACCCTACATATTCATGAGCGACAGCTACCTGAAAATGAAGGATACAGTTCAGGCTGAGGCAGTCCTGATGGAAGGCTACAAGGCATATCCCGACACACTGGACATCATCCTTCAGGCCACCCAGTTCTACCTTGACGCTGACAACTCCGACAAAGCCTTTGAATTCGTTCACAGGGCGATGGAGATGGATCCGGAGAATTACGTTCTCTATCTTGTTGAGGGAAGCCTTTATATGAAGCTTGAAGATTTCCCGAAGGCCATTGAGAGCCTTAATGCATCACTCGCCAAGAACCCGACACAGTTCGAAAGCAATTATAATATCGGCCTCTGCTACGTTTCGACAGCTAACGGTATGCTGAACGAGGCAAACATGATTGCAGACAATAAGCAGTATGAAGCCGCTAAGGACAAGGCCTACGAAGAGATGAAAAAGGCACTGCCATTCTTCCTGGAAGCTGAAAAGGCAAACCCTGCATCACTTGCAACACTTGAATTCCTTCGCGAAATCTATCTCAAGCTGAAGATGATGCCTGAATTCGAGGCATACAAGGCAAAGGTTGAGAATCTGTAAAAGAATTCTGAATAAATGTGGAAGGCACCCGGAAAGGTGCCTTCTTTTTTTTGCAGTGTCACTCAGCAAAGGGCAGAGGACAATGTTTTTCAGAATCAGAGGAAAATAGATCAGTAATGCCGATGTCTTTATTTACTATTTAACATAATATTAATTATAGGCAAACGGATCGATTCAGTCAGATTGGCTGTTATTCCTTATTACTTCCTTGCATCCCGCATGTCAAAGGTCATCGGAGCCCCGAAGGCATTAAATACTGAAAAAAAAAATCGATGCTGCAGTTCGCCGGTACATTCTTAGTTTTTTTGTACTTTTACTATTGGTCAACAGCGCATTGAGATGTACAGTTAGTGCGCTGTTCTGTATTATTACCCTAATCAGTGAACCAATGAAAAACAAGCCTCGCATAGACCCTTCAACCATAAAATTCCTTTTTGATCTGAGTCGTAACAACGACCGGGTCTGGTTTGCGGATAACCGCTCCCGCTATGAGGAAGCCCGTTATAACTTTTCCGTTTTTGTTCAGGCGGTGATTGATGAGATAGTCGGATTTGATCCTGTACTGAAGGGTCTCGAAGCCAAAAGCTGCATCTTCAGAATCAATCGCGACATCAGGTTCACGCACGACAAATCTGTTTACAAGAACAATTTCGGCGCGTTCATGGTGCGCGGCGGCAAGAAGAACGGCGACAAGTTTCCAGGCTATTACATTCATCTTGAGCCTGGAGCATCGCTTGTTTCCGGCGGTGCATATATTCCCCCTGCACCATGGCTGAATGCCATCCGGGAGAACATTTCAGAGAACGGAGACAGGCTCAATAAGATAATCAGCAGCAAGGAATTCAGGGGATATTTCAGCGGACTGGAAGGCGAAAGGCTAAAGGTTCCTCCGCGCGGATATTCAAAGGATCATCCTCATATCGAGCTGATTAAGATGAAAAGTTTCCTGCCTGAAAAACTATTTACAGATGACGAGGTTGTTTCCCCTGAATATTTCGACGTGGTCACCGGCGCATTCCGGGCAATGAAACCACTGAACGACTTCCTGGATACCGGCAGGTAATTATCTCTCGACACCCGGATACCCAATGGTCTCGATTCCGGCTGAACAACAGCACAAGACTAATGGCTAACCCTCAGCACAAGACTCCGGCTGAACCACCTTTCCTGGCTATGGCCGCACCTTCACATTTTTCACCCGGATGTGCAGAATTGCTAAAAAACATTATCTTTCGCTAAATTTAAGATAGCGCAAAAATGAAAAAACTGTTGTTCACTCTTCTCCTGGCAGCCTTCATACTGCCATTTGCCGCTTCTCAGGGCAAACTCGAAGTCGGCAAGAAAGCTCCCGAGTGGGTCCTGACTGATGCTGACAAGAAGGAATTTACAATGAATTCCTGGCCTGGCAAGGTGCTGCAGGTAAACTATGTGGATCCAGACAATGATGACCTGAATGATCCCTTCAACGATGCCATCAACAAGGCCGTGGATATTGACAAGATCATTGACCAGGATGCATTCAAGGGATTCGGAATCGTTGACCTGCAGTCGACGAAGCTGCCGGACGGGCTTGTACGTGCCATCGCAGGCAGAAAGGCAAAGAAGTATGATACTACCATACTGTTTGACTATAAGGGGCTTCTGCATGAAAAATGGGGAATGCCGAATGACAGCTATACAATCGTGATAGTTGACAAGGAACGTGTTGTCAGAGGTGTTTACAAGGGTAAGATAGCCGACGGCGACATCCCCGGCATTATTGAGATGATCATTAAACTTACGAAGGAATAAGCTGTAACAGGAAGAGTATTTATATAAAAAACCGGCGCAGGCCGGTTTTTTTGTTGCCGGCTGCCTCATGAATTCATGCCGGCAGCCGGATGTTTGTCACCGGCACAATCTGATTAAGCCTGAATCTTATTCTAAGGACTCCTTCATTGAAATCGGCCGATGTGATTGAAAAAGAGCCGATCTCGGATGTATTTGATACATGCTGCCCGATGCACGGACAAGCATCAAAATTGCCTATGGTAATAATCCGGATCATCTCTCCGGCATCGTGAGGCAGCTTTCCGGTGTAGTATTTTGCATCAGCTTCCCTCCTGCTTACCATCTCCTCTCCCACCGGAATGTTTAATTTAATAATCTCATTTACTGTTCTTTCGACAGCTCTGACCTCTTTTTCCGACAGCCCTTTCTTGATGTGGTAATCGCATTTGCTCTTCCTGCTTTCGATGTGGCTGTTGAATGATCTGCCGCAATGATACATCTTGTCCATCACCGAGTTAAGGATGTGTTCGGCGGTATGCATTGCGTTGTTGTAATTTTTTCCGGGCATGCTTGTACTGGTATTCAGACTTAAGAAACGTTTGGCCCGGGTTTATATTTTACCCTTAATACAGGTAAATTCCGGCTGAACTGCAAATATTATGAATACTGCCGGATTCAGCCCGATTCCCTTAACCGGGAGGCCTGAGTGCCGTCACCTGCTCCTTGTCCTGGCCACCCACTCCTTCTCCGAGGCGAGGTAGCTGAGCATCTGGGACCAGTCGCCTGACATGGAACTGTATTTCTGTTCTTCCCTGTCCAGGGCTTCATCGCATCTGTCGAGAGCCTTTTCAGCTTCGCCCCTGCGTCCCAGTTTCAGAAGAAGCAGGGCTTCCTGCTTGAATGCTCCGGGGGAAGGCTCCTGCAAGGTTCCTGTAACTGAGCGGACTACTGCGAGTGCATTCTCGTCTTCCTGATCGGAGCCCGACAGGTTCATCATAGCCTGTGAGAGAAGGACCATGTCGTCAGGGGTGGCCACTCCAGAAGCGATGTTCCTGTCAAGCAGCTGTCGGCAGAGCAGGTACTGCGACTGGCTATAGGCGCTGAAGGCATTGTAGGAGATTACCGGCGCAATCATTTTTTCGTATTCAGCAGAAAACCAGACGGCTGTATCCTGAATGGAAGCTGCTCTAGTGGCGGCATCAGGGAAGAATCCATTTGTAGAGCCGATGTAAAAATTGCCCATCAACTCACCGGCAGCAAGAACTTTTCTGAGCATGGAAGCCAGGACAGCAGGATCCATCCTGTAAAACTTCAGTACAGACACTGCACACTGGTCTGCCACCAGTTCCTGCTTGGAGGTGTACCTGATAAGATTCCCCAGCGCAGGCTCTGTCATTATAAGCATCAGGTTGTTAAAGTTGCTCAGGTGATGGTCAAGAGCAAAGTGGGCCACCTCCTGGGCCATCAGCGCCATCATTTCTGCCTCGCTGTTTACAGCAGTGATCATTCCCGTAGTGATTACCATGGTGCCGTCGGGTCCTACCCATGCATCAGGCACAATATCCGAGAGTATCCGGAGACTGAGGACGCCCGGGCGTTTGTCTGGATGCCGGACCGGATAGACCATCCTCAGGATACCGTAAAGTCTGGATTCAAGATAGCTGTCAATATAGAATGAATTGTTCTGTTCGGCCTTGCTCATAAACTCCCGCATCATTTCCTCCATTGCATAGCGCAGGTCATAACTGTACCCTGATTTCAGCAGCCCGTCATAAATCTGCGAATCAAGCATTTTGATCTGCCAGAGCGATTCAATGTCAGTTGGGACAATGTCATACTTCCTGAGTTCAGGATAAGGGATGGTTTCGATTCTTCCGGTTACCAGATCTGGTGCGGTCTGTACTGACAGCCGGCCGGCAGGCCGGATAACCTTATTAACTGTAATCACATCACCTGTGGTGCGGTTTTTTCCTTTCAGGCTTACGGGTATCTGGCTGAATGCCTCACCTGAGGCTGACAGAAGCATGATGATCAGGAGGATGGCGGTTTTCTTCATAGCATTAGCACTTTAATGTCCTTGTTTTCAGGACATGGGTCAATTTGCAAATATCGTGCAATATGGCAGTTTCTGCGATAGTTTTTTCATCGGCTTTCGTCTTCAGCGTCAGAGTTCTTCCGCATCCTCAATGTCGCGACCCATGCTCTTCTTCAGCTGGTAGAGGTCCTGTTTCATGGAGGCGACTGTACGGAGGAGCTGTTTTTCTGGGAGCACCGGGTCCGGCAGTTCATCGCTTATATAATGTACAAACCTCCAAATCTCCCTGACATCGCTGATATGAACCTCGTAAGGCTCATAGAGCGGGTTGAGGGAGTAAAGCACCAGCCGGCCGCTCTTTTCGACGTTGTTCTCCACCACCTTGAATACTATTCCGTCATTCGATGTAAGAATGATATATGCCTTTCCGCTCTTTATGTCACGCCAGTCCTGCATGAACTCCCCCGTCACCCACGACTTGTCGGGTATGGGCAGCATGGAGTCACCCTTCAGCTGAAAGGTGCGGTATTTGCGGTTGCGTGAGAGGAACGGCAGGTTGAACAGCGGCAGGTCACCTATGAACTCAGGGTCAGCATAGCCGGTGGTATATCCAGCCTTGGCCTTCTCGCTGACAAGTTCTATATTCTCGCGGTTGTCGGGGGCGACGGTAGTTGCCAGCACCCGGAGGTTACTGCCTTTGATATAGGCATCGTATCCCCTCTCCAGTTCGCCCAGCTGACTCTCTGAGAGACGGGTGAGATCAATCTTGAGAAGTGTGTCAAGGGAGATGTTGTAATAGCCGGAGAAGGCCACCAGTGCCTCTATTCCCGGCTGTGCCACGCCGTTCTCGTAGCCGCTGAGGGTTGGCCGCTTCATCTGAAGGACAGACGCCACGTCATCCTGAGTGCGTCCCCTCCGCTTTCTCAAAAATTTTATGTTCGATGCGAAGTACATATTACAAAAATTGATTATATTGTAATCATAAGTTTGATTAATTTCTAATCAAAGATAATTGAAGATTTCAAAATAACAAGCAAAAAATGAAAAAAAAGTCTGAAAGTCTAAGAGTCTGAAAGTCAAAGGATATTCAGACCGCATTACTGCAAGACTGCAATACCGCACGACTAAGACCTTCAGACGGAGCGAAGCGACAGACCTTCAGACCTTATAGCCATGGACTCGCGAAGCATATTGCATCTTGACCTTGACACCTTCTTCGTATCGGTGGAGAGGGTGCGTGACAGCCGGCTCAACGGCCGCCCCGTGATCATCGGCGGCAGCTCTGACCGCGGGGTGGTCTCGAGCTGCAGTTACGAGGCACGCAGCTTGGGTGTCAGCTCGGCAATGCCGATGAAGATGGCCCGTGCGATGTGTCCCGAGGCAGTCTACATCCGTGGCGATATGGAGATGTACACGAAGTATTCGAGGATGGTGACTGACATAATCGCCGACAAGGCGCCGCTCTATGAGAAGGCATCGGTGGATGAACATTATGTCGATCTCACTGGCATGGAGCGTTTCCACGGCTGTGCACGGTGGGCGCACGAGCTGCGCGATACGATCGTCAGTGAGACCGGGCTGCCCATCTCCCTGGGTCTGTCGGTCAACAAGACCGTCTCCAAGATCGCTGCCGGTGAGGCCAAGCCCAACGGCGAGAGGGAGGTGGCGCAGCAGCAGGTCCTTCCCTTCCTCGATCCGCTCTCCATCAGGAAGATACCGATGATAGGCCAGAAGACCTACCACACGCTGCGTTCGATGGGCATCTCCACGATAAACACCCTCAGGAACATACCTGCCGAGATGCTGGAGTCGCTCATGGGACAGAACGGCATGGAGATATGGAAGAAAGCCAACGGTATTGACAACACGCCGGTAATAAGCTATTCCGAGCAGAAGTCGATCAGCACCGAGCACACCTTTGAGCGCGACACTACTGACACGGTGATGCTCAGCCAGCTGATTGTGAGCATGACGGAGAAGCTGGCCTATGAGCTGCGGCGACAGGAGAAGCTGGCATCATGTATCACGGTGCGGATCAGGTACTCCGATTTCGACACGCATACGCTGCAGCAGCGGATACCCTACACTGCCTTTGACCATGTGCTCATCAGCGAGGCGCAGAGTCTCTTCCGGCGTCTCTGGCAGCGCCGCATGCTCATCAGGCTCATCGGGGTGAAGGTTAGCGGGCTGGTGCGTGGGGTACAGCAGCTCAATATGTTTGAGGACACGCCCGAGATGGTGAGTCTCTATATGACGATGGACAGCCTGCGTGGCCGTTTCGGCCGTCATGCCATACGGCGGGCGGCCGGGGTGATGACCGCCGCGGAGCGCAGCGAGCGCGAGCTCAGAAAGGCGGCGGAACTGCTGACGGAGAAATCACGCATGGAGGAACGGCTAAGGGGGTGGCACTATCATTAGGAAGCCGGAGGCAGTAGGCAATAGGCAATAGTGTAAATTACTGATTGACTGCCTACTGTAGACTGCAGACTGAAATTTTCATTACTGCCAATTGCCTATTGCCTATTGCCTGAATTGACTTAAGACTGAAGACTGAACCAATGTACATCAACTGCCATTCATATAACAGCCTGAGATACGGCACGATGCCGGTGGAGCGCCTTTCTGAGCTCGCCGCGGCTGCGGGCGTAGAGCGCCTGGTGCTGACTGACATCAACAATACTACCGGTGTGCCCGATTTCGTGCGTGAGTGCCGCAGCCGCAACATCACCCCGGCCGCAGGGATCGAGTTTCGTGACGGCAACAGGCTGCTATATATCGGCATAGCCCGCAACAACGAGGGTTTCCGCGAGCTTAACGAGTTCCTCACACATCATAACATCACCGGCGAGCCACTCCCTCCCCGTCCTCCCTCCTTCCCCAACGCGTATGTAATCTACCCGGCCGGCGGCGGAATGAACGGCGCCGCCGCGGTGCGGGACAGCGGCTCCGGCGGTGGCGCCGCCGGAGCCGCTGCTGCTGCAGCCGGACACAGCCTCATCACCCACGCCACCCTGCGCGACAACGAGTACATCGGCATACGCCCCTCCGCCGCCGGCCGCCTCCTCTCCGCAACAAAAAAAGAGCTCTCTAAATACATTATCCTCCAGCCTGCTACAATGGAGTCGCCCGCCGACTACCCCGTGCACCGCAGCCTGCGCGCCGTGGATAACAACGTCCTCCTCAGTCGCCTCACCCCGGAGATGACCGCACTGCCCGATGAATACATCACCTCCGAAGCCCGGACAGCAAGCCCCTTCAACATGTGGCCGCAGGTAATCGACAACACGCGCAGACTGCTGAACGACTGCTCCCTTGAGATAGACTTCACTACACCCAAAAACAAAAAGATATATTCGGCAAGCAGGTACGACGACAAGCTGCTGCTGGAGAAACTGGCATGGGACGGCATGAAGTACCGCTACGGCACAAACAACAGGACAGCACAGGAGCGGGTAAGGCATGAACTGGAGATAATTGACCGTCTCGGTTTCTCATCCTATTTTCTAATAACATGGGACATCATCCGCTACTCGATGGCATGCGGTTTCTACCACGTGGGGCGAGGCAGCGGCGCCAACTCCGTAGTTGCCTACTGCCTGAAGATCACCAATGTTGACCCCATCGACCTGAACCTTTACTTCGAACGTTTCATCAACCCGAAACGGACATCTCCGCCCGACTTCGACATAGACTATTCCTGGAAGGAACGTGATACTGTCACGGAGTACATCTTCCGCCGTTACGGCCACCGTTATACAGCCCTGCTGGGTACAATCAACACCTTCCGTGGCAAGTCAATAGTCCGCGAGCTGGGGAAGGTGCACGGCCTGCCCGTGGAAGAGATCGATGCCCTGATCAGCAATCCTTCCGCAGAGAGCAATCGCGGTGAGCTGCAGGATCTTATCTTTGAGACAGGGAATAAAATTGCCGACTTCCCCAATCTGCGCAGTATCCATGCCGGCGGGGTACTCGTATCGGAAGAGCCGGTCTGCTGTTACACGGCGCTCGATATGCCGCCAAAGGGATTCCCCACCACGCAGTGGGACATGTACACCGCTGAAGAACTTGGTTATGAGAAGCTTGACATACTGAGCCAGAGAGGCATCGGACACATAAAGGAGAGTGCAGAGATCATTCGTGCCAATTGCGGCGTGGATGTCGACGTGCACGCCATACAGCAGTTCAAGAAAGATCCCCTTGTGAAGGACCACCTGCGCCGCGGTGACGCCAAAGGGTGCTTTTATATTGAGAGTCCGGCAATGCGGGGGCTGCTCAAAAAATTGCAATGCGATGATTACCTGACACTTGTTGCCGCCAGCTCGGTTATACGTCCGGGAGTGGCCCGTTCGGGCATGATGCGGCAATTCATCTATCGTTTTCACAACCCGGATAAATTCGAGTATATCCATCCTGTCATGAAGGACCTGCTGAGCGAGACCTTCGGCGTGATGGTCTACCAGGAGGACGTACTGAAGGTGTGCCATCACTTTGCCGGCCTCGACCTGTCAGACGCTGACACGCTGCGCAGGGCAATGAGCGGCAAGTACCGCTCGCGCAAGGAGATGCAGAAGATCACCGAGCGCTTTTTCGCCAATTGCCGGGACAAGGGTTACCCTGAGGAAACCACAAAGGAGGTGTGGAGACAGATAGAGTCGTTCGCCGGCTACTCCTTCTCCAAGGCCCACTCGGCCAGCTATGCAGTGGAGAGCTTCCAGAGCCTATGGCTCAAGTCACACTACCCGCTCGAGTTCATGGTGGCAGTAATCAACAACTTCGGGGGGTTCTACCACACATGGGTGTACGTGCAGGAGGCCCGGCGCGAGGGAGCGGTCATAGAGGCGCCCTGCATCAACCGGAGCACATACAAAACAACCATCAACGGCGAAACCATATTCATAGGTCTGGTCCACATCCAGGGACTGGAGACAAACCTGGCAAAGGCAATCATGGCTGACCGCGATAAGTATGGGAATTTCAACGGTCTGGAGGACTTTATCTCACGTGTTGGTCCGGGACTGGAGCAGACTGTCATTCTGATCCGTACCGGTGCTTTCCGGTTCACCGGGAAGAGCAAGGCGCTGCTTCTGTGGGAGGCTCACCTGCTTATAAACAGGGGTAAGACCGAGACTGCCCGCACCCTGTTTAACCCGGAGCCCAAAAAGTTCACAATGCCTCCCTTCGATCAGTCGCGGCTTGAGGATGCCTATGACGAGATAGAGATGGTCGGCTTCCCTGTGACACTGACATGGTTTGATATGCTGCAGACAAAATTCAGGGGCGAAGTGACTGCCGCGGACATGCCAGGCTTCATAGGACGTAGTGTACGGATGGTGGGTCACCTGGTTAATGTGAAGTATATCAAGACAATGAAGAATGAGTGGATGAACTTCGGATGCTTCATCGACCATAAGGGTGAATTTTTTGACACTGTACATTTCCCGCAGTCTCTTGCCGGCTGGCCATTTCGCGGCAGTGGCACCTATCTCATTCAGGGTAAAGTGGTTGACGAGTTCGGCAGCACCTCAATCGAGGTAGAGAAGATGGCAAAACTGCCTGTGCAGCCTGATCCGAGGTACTGAGGATTTGCGATTTGCGATGTGCGAATTAGGAGATCGCAATTCGCAAATCGGCAATCGCAAATCAGCTGTCCACCCTGATAACGCGGGTGATTCCCTTGACAGACTGTATCTTCTTGACGATGCTGTAAAGCACGTTTATGTTAGGCACCAGCAGCTCTATTCGTCCTTCAAAGAGACCGTTGTTCATACTGTAGGTGAAGTTTTTGACTGCCACACCGCGGTAATCGGACACTATCTCGGAGATCCGTGACACAATGCCCAGGTTCTCAACTCCCGTAAGGCGAACCGAAGTAAGAAATCCTCTCGAGGCATCAAGCCTGGTCCAGCGTGCCCTTAAAACCCTGTAGGGGAAGCTTGATGTCATGAAGTCAGCGTTTGGGCAGGTGGCACGGTGAATCTTGATACCCTCAAGCACAGTCACAAATCCGAAGATACGGTCGCCAAACACCGGGTTGCAGCACTTTGCAAGCTTATAGTCAAGCCCCTCAACTCTCTCATCTATAACGAGGTAATCTCCTCCGGATGTAGTTACCTCTTCCTGAGTCTGTATATCAGTAGCCCTGGGTTGGCTATCTTCGGTATGTTCATCAGACTTGAGGAGCACCTTTTTAAGCTGCAGCAGATCTATCTCGCCGATAGCGATGCTGAAATAGAGATCCTGCGAGGTCTTGAACCCATACTCGGTAAGCAGTTTGACAACGGTAGCATCGCCGTACGGTATCTTCCAGTTCTTCAGCCTTCTGGTGAGTGTCTCCTTGCCTTCTGCTGCCAGCTTGAATTTCTCCTCGTTAAGAGCCTGTCTGATCTTGGCACGGGCCTTGTTCGTGATGACAAACGACAGCCAGTCGCGCTTCGGCGTCTGTTTCACTGAGGTGATGACCGATACATGGTCCCCGTTCTGGAGCTTTTGCCTGAGTTGCACGTTACGGCCGTTGACCTTTCCTCCAATGCATTTGGATCCCACTTCGGTATGAATGTCAAAGGCAAAGTCGAGCAGCGTTGCACCGACCGGCAACTGCCTCACCTCTCCCTTCGGGGTGAAGACGAATACCTCGTCGGAATAGAGGCCCGGACGGATATCGCCCAGGAAGTCGCTTCCCTCCTTCTCGGAGGCTCCAAGCACTTCGCGCATCTGCTTCATCCATGCGTCAAGGCCGCCTTCACCCTTGACACCCTTGTACCGGAAATGAGCCGCGAGGCCCTTCTCAGCTATCTCGTCCATTCGTGTAGTGCGGATCTGCACCTCTACCCACCTGCCTGCTGGAGTGACGACGGTGGTGTGCAACGACTCATATCCGTTAGTTTTGGGCACTGAAATCCAGTCACGCATCCTGCTCGGGTCAGGCTGATAAAGATCAGTAACAACTGAGTATACCTGCCAGCATGATGATTTCTCATGGGCGGGATCGGTGTCTATTATAATCCTTATGGCGAATATATCGAAGACCTCCTCGAAGGCAACGCCCTGGCGCTTCATCTTCTGCCAGATAGAGTGGATCGATTTGGTGCGGCTCTTCAAGTCATATTTTATGCCCAGAGCATCAAGCTTCTCCATCACAGGAACGGAGAACTCCCTGATGAGTCTGTTCCTTGAAGTGGTCGTTTGCTTCAACCGGGCTTCAATCTGGTTGTATTCAGCCGGCTCCATGAGTTTCATGGCCAGATCTTCCATCTCCGACTTGACGGTGTAGTAGCCGAGCCTGTGAGCCAGCGGGGCGAAGAGGAAATAGGTCTCCGATGCCACAGGCAGTCGCTCTTTCTCCGGCAGCCAGTCGAGGCGCCGCATGACGAGCAGCCTTTCGGCAAGAGCAATGAGTATGACCCTGCCGTCGTCGGCAAGGGAGAGGAGAAGCTTGCGGAAATTCTCAGCCTGGCCCGTGAAGTCCTTACCTCTGAGTGCTGTTACGCGGGATATTCCCTTAATGACCTCCTTGATTGACGGGTCATTCAGGGTATCGAGCCTGTCCCAGGCCTCTGTGCCTTCCCTGACGCCCGAGAGCAGTGCGCTTGTTACTGCGTTGATTCCCAAACCTATGGCTGAAGCTGTCACCCTGGCCAGCTCGAGGTAAAAGAGCGGCAGCGGTTCGCCAAGGTATTTTTTGTCAGCCGCGTAGCATTCCTTTGCTATCTCGGTGGCAAGGCTGAGCATCTTTCTGTCAGATTCTGAGACGGGAGAAGGAAGCGCCTTGAGCACCAGGCTCTGTCTGCTGCGTATCTGTGCTGCCAGTTCAGCCATGACTTTTATTTGAGTGGTGAGTTTGGCTCCCTCTTCATCTCGAGGTAATAGCCATAGTCAACAACTGCAGGGATAATCCTCTGCAACAGTGCGGTGAACCTTCCGGACCAGGTCATGATCTTATTCCTCTTCTTTTTGCGAATACCCTTCAGTATCCAGTGTGCCACATGCTCGGGAGAAGTCAGCTTTTTCTCTTCCCTTGGTGAATTGCCCTGCTCGGAGCCATTGGCAAGCAGTGCGTGTTTGCGTATCTCAGAGGTGGTGAATCCCGGGGCTATGATCATGACATGAAGCTTTTCCCTGAGGTTCTCGATCCTGACAGTCTCAAGGAAGCCGTGAATGGCGAACTTGGAGGCAGAATATCCGGTGCGTCCCGGCAGACCATGAAATCCTGCAGTAGAGGAGACGCCGACTATTGATCCACTGTTGCCCGTGATATAGGGAAGCGCGTACTTTGTGCAATAGACTGTACCCCAGAAATTGACATCCATAAGTCGCTTCAATACTGAGAGATCCACATCGTCAAATAAAGCTCTCATTGAAATTCCGGCATTGTTGATAAGGATATGTATTGTGCCGAATTTTTCAACGGTCTTTTCGATGAGTCTGCGGCAGTCTTCCTCCTTTGCAACGTCGGTGAGGCATACGAGAACCTCTGCTCCTGTTGCGGTAATCTCTTTTTCCAGTTCGGCGAGTCGTTCGGCGGACCGGGCAGCAAGGACCACCCTGCTGCCGTTGCGGGCAAATTCAAGTGCTGTAGCTCTACCTATTCCTGAGGAAGCACCTGTGACAATCACAACTTTATCACGAAAAATATTTTTTTTCATTTTTTGTCAGATAGACGATAAATATAATGACTATTTGTCCTTTACGGAGGCGCAGGTTAAATTTTTACAATTTTCGGCAAAAGTGGATTTTTTTTTTGATAGGAATATTTTTTGCTCTACATTTGCACTTCCAAAAAAAGGACTGATTCAGTAGCTCAGCTGGTAGAGCACATCCCTTTTAAGGATGGGGTCCTGGGTTCGAGCCCCAGCTGGATCACACGGCAAGAAAAAAGGTGCCGGAAATGGCACCTTTCTATGGTCTTACCGGTTAATTATCAGAGTTGTACTACTTCGAGAGCACGGGTATCTGCCGGCTGATAGATTCCTCCAGGGAGATAAGTGTTTCCGTCCGCATTACGCCGGGTATGGCCTGAATCTTTTCTGTCAGCACCTCGCGCAGGTGCTCATTGTCGCGTGTATAGACCTTGATGAACAAAGAATAATTACCTGTTGTGTAGTGACATTCAATTACTTCAGGAATATCCTTTAGTTTGTTGATCACCTCCTTGTATTTACCCGGATTATCCAGGTACAGTCCTATGTATGCACAGGTTCTGAACCCCACCATAATCGGGTCTACCTTGAATTCCGATCCCTTGATAACGCCAATACGGATGAGTCTCTGGACCCTCTGATGAATAGCCGCACCTGATACGTTGCAGTCGCGCGCAACCTCAAGATATGGTATCCTCGCATTCTTGGTTATGATGTCCAGAATCTTCCTGTCCAGATTGTCAATTTGCAAATTTTCTGCCATGATTACTTTTTATTATTTAGTCATTGAATATAATTGCGCCTCTAAATTTACAAATTTAAAGCAAATCAGACTCAAATCCTAATTTATTATCCCGATAATTCTGCTGATAGAATCGAAATCTTTTTCAACAAGGAATCTTTCAATACCTTTCACCACTTCAACTCCGGTTCGCGGCTCGATGAAAGAGGCTGTTCCCACCTGTACTGCGGTGGCGCCGGCCATAATAAACTCGAGGGCATCATCAGCGTTCATGATCCCGCCCAGCCCGATGACAGGAATCTTTACAGCCTTCGCGGACTGCCATACCATCCTTAGCGCCACCGGTTTGATCGCCGGTCCTGACAGCCCGCCGGTAACGGTTGAGAGTTTCGGATTCATCGTTCTGACATCAATGGCCATGCCGAGCAGTGTATTCACCAGGGAGATCGCCTCAGCTCCTTCCTCTTCGGAGATACGGGCAAACTCTGTGATATCAGTCACATTAGGTGAGAGCTTGACAATAAGCGTCTTGCTGTATACGTTCCGGACAGCCGAAATGACCTCCCTGGCTGAAGCAGGGTTGGTACCGAAGATCATCCCTCCTTTTTTGACGTTGGGACAGGAGATATTGAGTTCAATGGCCGGGATAGCATTGAGACGGCTGAGACGTCGCGACAGTTCAACATAATCCTCGATCGTGTTGCCGTTCACATTGACAATCACATGTGTGTCATATTCAGCAAGATGAGGATAGATATGCTTTTCGAAATAGTCAATTCCCTTATTCTGAAGACCGACAGCATTGAGCATTCCCGATGCAGTCTCCGCCATGCGCGGATAAGCATTGCCCTCTCTCGGCTCGAGGGTAGTGCCCTTCACTATGATGGCGCCGAGCTCCGACAGGTCCATGAAATCCTCGAGTTCAGCCCCGTAACCGCATGTTCCGGAAGCCAGTATGACCGGGTTACGCAGTTTCAACGATCCTATCTTTATCCTGAGGTCTGCCATTTGAGATCTTTTATGTTGAATACCGGTCCGTCGGTGCAGGAGCACAGGTTTCCGGATGTAGTAGGCACAATGCAGCAGAGGCATATTCCCATCCCGCATGCCATGAGGTTCTCGAGGGACACCTCGCAGAATATCTCTCTTTTACGGCAAACGGCAGCCACAGCTTTCATCATAGGCTCGGGGCCGCAGCAGTAGACTTTATCCCAGTGTTCATCCCTGAAGGCAGGTATATCCGTAACAAATCCCTTATGGCCCTCAGAACCGTCCTCAGTTGAGAGCCAAACCTGCCCAAGTTTTTTGAATTCCTCATTTTCGAGAACCCTGGAACGGTTCCGGAATCCCAGTGCAAAGTGGGGTTTAATGCCCGATTCGTGTATTTTTCTTCCCAGGTAGAGCAGCGGCGCCATACCGCATCCGCCGCCGGTAAGCAGCACCTTTTCCCCTGCTGAGGGCAGTGTAAATGCGTTACCGAGGGGATAAATCAGGTTAAGATTTTCTCCGGGGATGAGTCGCGACAGGCGCTCAGTACCAGGACCTGCGACCTGCACCAGCAGCGATACAGTATTGGTTGAATGATCCACATCATGGACAGAAAGAGGTCTGCGGAGGAAAGTGGCAGGACTCTCCGTCACCAGGGCCTGTACAAACTGACCGGGATTGATCTCAGGCAGCCCTTCAGCAGAATGAACTTTTAAAACAAAGAAGCTGTCGGTCAGTCTCCTGTTATCTGTAACCGTAAGATCTTCAACCCGCTTTTTCATCAGGAATCCTTTGTCTGCAAAAATAGACAATTTGGAGAAATCCTGTCAGGATGGATTGTATTCAGTAAAAGTTTTATCGGAATAGAACATAACTATCCGTGTCAGACGTTTTGAGCCGTCTCCATTGCTTTCCCTGACTGGCAATACCCCCTCAGCAGCCTTCTGCAGGCTCTCAGAAGCATCTGATGCCTCCGGCTGTAATTCGGGCGACCCTGCACCTTCATCTTCGGCAGAGGAGCTTAATGGCATCTCTACGTCGAACAATGTAGGCTGGGACACGAATTTGTACATCGGACCTCGACCAAATAGAAGCCATTCAGCTGCAAGAGCCGGATATCTGTGCAGCATCTTGATCACGAAATCGAGGCTGGGATTGTTCCTTCCTGACAATATATGGGATATTCCCGAAGGCTGAACCCCAATTTCCTCAGCAAATTGAGCGTAACTCTTGTTCTCGTTCTGTAAAAAGGCCTGTATTCGATCTTTCATGTACTGAAATCGTTTGTACAAATGTAACTACAATAATATTTACATGTGTCATATATTGTGATTTACATCTGTAACTATCAATATAGAATTACTTATGAGTAATGCATTTCGGCCAGGTTTAATGTCCTATATGTAACATAATTATAAGTACTTATACTTTAGTTTAGGAGGCTCTATCTATTGAATATATGTGTCTTAACAACTAATGTTCAGCCATATCTAAGTAAGTCTGCCTTCAAAATGAATTCATTGCTCCATATTTAATTTATATAATTCGTATATTATGCTGATAAATAGCATTATAAGAAATGTATATTCATTTAACAAGAAAACTTTACATATATAATCATTCTGCAATTACATAAGTAACTTACAGATGCAATTATCCAGCTTTCCGGATGGTTTACATTTGTAATTTGAGTCTTGTCTTTGGTTTTTTTTGTGATATGTCCCAATGCCGGGAGGTGGATAATCCCTCCTTTCTCCTGAAGTCGCTGAGAATTGATTTTTTTCCCGGGGGTTCTGCCCCACATGGGAATTTTGAAATCTGGAAACATAATTTATAACATCTTTTGCGGAGTAATCTTTTGATTATCTTCATCCACTTAAAGTATTAACCACGTTTTTCATCCCGATTCCGGGAGTAATATCAGACATATGGTTAAAAGAAATTTTTCTCTTGCCATGCACTGGCAGATACTGATCATGCTGGCGTTGGGTGGTTTGTTTGGTTATTTCTTCCCCCATCTCACAAAGTACACCAACTGGATGGGAGAGGTTTTCCTCCGGGGACTTAACATGGTTATTGTGCCTCTTATCTTCTGTTCCATCATGACAGGTGTGGCCAGTGTAGGCACCGCAGAAAACCTGGGGCGGCTGGGGCTGAAGACAATGGGTTATTACATACTCTCCACGCTGCTTGCAATACTTACGGGATTCGTGCTGGTGCAGTTGATAAAGCCTGGCGTCGGTGCTGACCTCGGCCTGCAGGTGCCACTGGAAGATATATCGGTGGGAAAGGAGAGTTTCGGGCAGACGCTGATCAACATCGTTCCGACCAACATAATAAGGGCGATGTCGGAGGCTCAAATGCTTTCGATAATATTTTTTGCCATCCTTGCAGGATTCTTTGTAACGAGGGTCGGGGAAAAATCCCGTGTCCTGCTCGTTGATGTTGTCAACGCCATCCTCGATGTGATTATGAAGATCACCCTCTTCGTCATCAAATTCACTCCCCTGGGTGTCTTCAGCATAATTGCAAAGGTGCTCTCGCAGCAGATAAACAGCGGCAACCAGGTTGGCGAGATCATCAGCAGTATGGGGGTCTATTTTCTTACGGTACTGGCGGGGCTGCTTTTTCAGGGCCTGATCACACTTCCGCTGCTGGTCAGGTTCCTTGGACGGGCCAACCCGATCAAGCATCTGAGGAACATGTCGACTGTGATACTGACTGCCTTCTCAACATCGTCATCCAATGCCACCCTCCCGCTCACCATGGAGACAGTTGAGACGAAGAACGGTGTATCCAATAAGATAGCAAGCTTCACTCTGCCCCTTGGGGCAACGATCAATATGAACGGTACTGCCCTTTACGAGTGTGTGGCTGTAATTTTCATTGCACAGGCATATGGGATCGACCTTACATTGGGCCAGCAGATGGTAGTGATATTCACTGCTTTGCTTGCAGCCATCGGATCCGCCGGGATACCCATGGCTGGACTGGTTATGATGGCTGTCGTACTTAATGCTGTCGGGCTGCCACTGGAGGGCATTGGACTGATCCTTGCAGTTGACCGTATCCTAGACATGTTTCGCACCGCCATCAACGTATACGGTGATACATGCGGTGCAGTGATCATTGCCAAGTCGGAGGGCGAGGAACTCAGGGTTTAGGCAATAGGCAGAAGAGGGCCGAGCATGAAAAAATGATCCGGCGGGTCATTTTAGCGAAGGAGCCAGATTGCAGGGAAAGCAATAATAGAGTACACAGTCAACAATCATTAGTGATTGAATGACTGGAGACTGAAGACTGAAGACTGATCTCATCCACAGCTGCCGCCGCAACCGCTGCTCTTGCTGCCGCAAGAGGAACAACCGCCAGCCGATGGTACCATCAGTTCCTCGGGAGTGGCTTCACGGACGCCCACAACCATTCCGGAAAAATGCAGGTCGGTGCCGGCCAGGGGATGGTTGAAATCCATCTTCACAAAAGCATCTCCTATCTCAACAACAACCCCGTTCATCCTGTTGCCCTGTGAGTCCATCATCGGAACATTATTGCCGACGTAGCATATCTCGCTTCTTAATACACCTTCATCCTCAAATATACTCCTTGGCAGGCTAATCACCATCTCCTCACGGATCTCGCCATATGCATCAGCCGCAGAGAGGCTGAAATCAAATGCAGCACCCTCTTCCAGTCCTGCCAGATTTGCCTCAAATGCAGGAAGCAGTCTTCCCTCTCCGAAGACAAAACCAAGCGGAGCAGACTCCTCTACCGTTTCAATCACCCTGCCATCAATGCTACCTTCATGCAGCGTATATACAAGTGAGGCAAATCTATTGTTCTCAAGTTTCATAATTAACTGATTTTATTTGTTTTCAACTAGTTCATATATATTAAAAGTAGAATTCAATTCTGATCTCCGGGGTGTCGTACAATCCGTACTCATTGCCGGTAATGCTCCAGAGGAAAGTGATGTTCATGCTTGACTTTTTACCGGTAGGCTGAGATATCCCTGCTCCTGCCAGTAAGCCTCCGTAATACATACGACCCGAATCCTCGGGCGCTGTGGTGAAGAATGATCTTTCGAGACTTAGTGCTTCATATTCACCGTGGACGAATATCCCGGTATTCCATCCGATTGGAATGATATTGTTAAGATCCTGAATCAGCGTCATTTGCATCATTGCCCGACCGCCGTAGATTGCGGTTTTGCCGTACGGGTCCTTATAGTACTGGAATGTTGGTCCCGCTCCGACGGCCAGACGCGGTAGCAGCCATATGCCGGCCAGAGGCGCCACCTCTATGTTCGTCACGGTTCCGAATTGCAGTCCGAAAGACCCGCCGAAAAAGAGTCGCTGTCTCAGCGGGGGATTCTCCATTTGCTTCACCGTCTCCGGCACCTGTCCGGAAACTGAACAGACCATCAGAAGCAAAAGTGTCATTATCAGAATCTTCTTCATATGATGCAGTAACCTCATTTTGAGGCTACAAATAAAATCAAAAATCAGTACATTTACAGTAATTGACCCCGACTAAAAATGTTTAATTTCATTATAACACTGATAATAAGATGAATATAGTGATAACAGGGGCTTCGTCGGGCATAGGACGCGAAGTAGCCCTCATACTCTCGGAAGAGCCGGAAAACAAGATATATGCAATTGCCCGCGGGAAAAAATCGCTCGAAAGCCTCTCCGGAGCCTCGAGGCATAATAATATCATAGCTGTGCCCATGGATATCACTTCCGGCAGATCGTCGCTCAGGGCGCTCAAAAAGAGGCTTAAAGAGGAGGCGGGGAAGGTAGATATCCTGATCAACAATGCAGGTCACCTGGTTAACAAGCCCTTTGAGGAACACGACGAAGCCGATATAACATCGTCAGTTGCGGTAAACTTCACCTCGGCGGCGATGCTGACCGCAGAGTTATTGCCACTCATGGAGCGGGGAGCTCATGTTGTCAATATCGGCAGCATGGGAGGTTTCCAGGGTAGCATGAAGTTCCCGGGTCTCGCCTGGTACAGCGCCACCAAGGGTGCGCTGGCCATACTGACAGAGTGCCTGGCGGCAGAGTATGCGGAAAAGGGTATCTCCTTCAACTGTCTCTGTCCCGGTGCGGTGAAGACGGAGATGTTCAGCAAGGCGTTTCCGGGATTTACCGCACCTGTGTCGCCTGCAGAGATGGCACGGTTCATTGCCGATTTCGCCGTAAACGGCAACAAGTTCTTTAATGGGAAGATTCTGCCGGTTGCCCTTTCGGTACCCTGAGGGCAGTAATAGGCAATAGGCAGTAGAGGATACTCCGGTCCGCAAGCTTCAGTCTTCAATCTTCAATCTCTAGTCTCCAGTCAATCATCCAGTTACACACTGCCGAC
>DHGW01000053.1:4047-9014 GCA_002402965.1 Bacteroidales bacterium UBA4788 | reverse complement strand
GAAATGGCAAGGTATCCGTTAAAGGCCAGCGCCTTGAGCTCGTCCTCGCCGGGATAGACAAAAACCTGGGCAAGATGCTTCACCATGCCCTTTATCCTCTCCACATGAGTGTTATCATAGGCCAGTCCGCCGGTAAGTATGATGCAATCAAGATCACCGGCCAGGACAGCCGACATCGCTCCTATCTCCTTGGCAATCTGGTAACTGCAACCCTCCAGCACGAGGGCTGCATGAGCATTTCCCGCTTCTGCCATTTTCGTGGCCTCCTGGTAGTTATTCGTACCGAGATAGGCTACCAATCCACCCTTTCCAGCGATCATACCCTTTACCGTATGTAAATCATAACGCCCACTAAAACAGAGTTCTGCAAGCTGCAAGACGGGCAGTCCGCCGCTGCGCTCCGGAGAATAGGGTCCGTCGCCGTTGAGGGCGTTGTTGACATCCACCACCCTGCCGCGACGGTGGGCTCCGACGCTGATCCCTCCTCCCATGTGCGCAACTATGAGGTTAAGATCCTCATATTCCCTTCCAACCGAGGCTGCGTATATCCTTGCCACGGCCTTCTGGTTTAGAGCATGGAATATTGACCTGCGACTAATCAGGGGGTGACCGGATAACCTGGCCACCGGCTCAAGCTCATCAACAACCACTGGATCAACGATATACGCCCAAGTGTCATGTAACGGGGCTGCAATCATATCGGCAAGCAGCGCCCCGAGATTGCTGGCATGCTCTCCGTTGACCGCATCAGACAGGTGTTTCCTCATCAAATCATTGACTTCGTAAATGCCCGATTCTATTGGATTTACCAGCCCCCCCCTGCCCACGACGGCTGCTATGTCATGCAGATCTGTCCCAGCCTCACTGAGTGCATTCATTATCACTCTGTGTCTGAATGGCAACTGGTCTGTCATCTTCCTGAATCCCTGCAGCTCTTCAGTGGCGTGTCTCAGCGTCTTCTCAAGTATCTGTTCCGTCCCGTCATAAACGGCAAACTTCGTGCTTGTGGATCCGGGATTGATAGCCAGTATAAGCTTTTTCTTCATCTGGTTCATGATTTTTGCGAGGCCATATGACAGGCCAGGGCAACACAGTAGTATTTTGACAGTTCACTCTCACTTCTCGACATGAGCACCACAGGCTTGGATGTGCCGCAGATCATCCCCGCAAGCTCTCCGCCTCCGAAGAGCATCAAACCCTTATAGAATGGATTGCATGACTCCAGAGACGGGAAGAGCAGGATATCGGCATCGCCGGCCACCGGCGTATCCACACCCTTAATCTTCACGCTTGCCGGATCACAAGCCAGGAAGAGGTCCAGCGGGCCGTCCATCACGCAACCGGCAATCTCGCTTCTCTCGGCCATCTTGCACATCACCGAATAGTCAAGGGTATTAGGGAAGTGATCACTCACCTTTTCCGATGCTCCTATCAGTGCCACCCGGGGCTTCTCTATTCCAAACCCGCGGGCCATCTCAATTGCATACCGGGCCATTGCCACCTTCTGGTCGAGGTCCGGGAAGGGGATGACTGCAGTGTCGGTAATAAAGAGCAGCTTATGGTATGCGGGTATCTCCACCGCACAGACGTAGCTCATCACCGCTTTTGGTGGCAGGAGTCCTTTTTCCCTGTCCATCACTGCCCTGAGGAACTTATCTGTGCTGACAAGGCCCTTCATGACGATATCGGCTTCCCCGGAGCGGGTAATGGCAACAGCCAGCTCCGCAGCACTCTTTTCGTCCCCGGATTCAACCAGTGTAAAAAGATCGGGATCAGCCCCGGTCTCCCGGCAAGTTGTTATAATCTGCTCACGGCGACCAATCATTATCGCCTCGGCAAATCCCTCATTGACAGCGCGGTGAAGTGAACCGACGGTATTCCGGTCCTGGGCCCAGGCAACGGCTATCTTCTGTTTCTTGCCTGACGTCTTCACGACGTCAGCCATCTGCCTGAGACTGGTGATCATATCAATCCTGTCTGGATATTGCTGCGGCAAGTACTACACTGTAATACTTCGCCTGGTCCGAATCGCTTCTTGAGGTCAGCACTATGGGAGCCGTTGCTCCCAGGATCACGGCGGCCACACCTGCATGAGCAAAGAAGACCAGCGACTTATACAGAACGTTTCCAACCTCTATATCAGGCATAAGCAGCAGGTCAGTATCTCCTGCCACATCGCTCCTGATACCCTTGTGGATGGCACTTTCGAGGCTGATGGCGTTATCAAAGGCCAGCGGCCCGTCTATGATGCAATGCCTTATCTGGTCACGCTGGTTCATCTTTGACAGCAGGGCTGCGTCAAGAGTAGCCTGCATATTCTCGCTGACCATCTCCACAGCGCCGAGCACTGCCACTTTCGGCATCTCTATACCCAGCTTGTTAAGGCATGCCACTGAGTTGTTCACGATGGCAATCTTCTCCTGAAGATTCGGGGCGATATTCATTGCAACATCGGTAACGGCAATTAGCTTGTGATATGCCTCCACCTCAAATATGGCGAAGTGCGAGAGCAGTGAGCCTGATCTCAGGCCCCACTCCTTGTTCAGCACCCCCTTGAGCAGTGAGGATGTGCCCACCTGACCCTTCATCAGTATATCTGCCTGGTTGCTTCGCACCATCCTGACAGCAATCTCCACGGCCATTTCAGTGTCAGGCTCGTGCACCATCCTTACGCCGGCAAGGTCAAGATTGTTTTCTGCAGCCAGCTTCTGTATCGCCTCCCTGTCGCCGACAAGTATTGGTTCGATAAATCCGTCCCGGGCGGCCTGAAGGACCGAGGAGAGCGAGTTTTGATCCTGCGCCGCGGCAAGCACCAGTCGCCTGGTGGGTTTGTCAACGAGCAGTTGCTTGAGTTCAGACAGGTGCTTAAAAGCCATATTACAGAGTGTTTAGTGCGTATGTTTCTCAACTATTGCTTTAGTATCCGAAGCAATCACGAACTCTTCATCCGTGGTGACCACCATCACCTTGACCCTGGAGGTGGGTTTTGATATTACCAGGTCCTTACCCTTGACCCCGTGGTTCACTTCGGTGTCAATCTCAATTCCCATGTATTCCATCCCGGTGCAGATCATCTTCCGTGCGTTGAAGTCGTTCTCTCCTACACCGGCAGTGAATATCAGCAGGTCAATGCCGTTCATGGCAGCAACGTAAGCGCCAATGAACTTCTTAATCTTATATGCATACATGTTCAGCGCCAGCAAGGCTTTCGGGTTACCCTCGTTGGCAGCAATCTCCAGGTCACGCATGTCGGACGAAAGCTGTGATATGCCTGCCACGCCGCTCTTCTTGTTGATCATGTTGTTGACGCCGCTGAGGCTAAGCTCTTCTTTGTCAGCGAGATAAAGGAGCACGCCCGGATCGATCTCGCCCGTACGGGTTCCCATTATCAGCCCGTCCACAGGTGTGAAGCCCATCGATGTGTCAATTGATTTGCCGTTTTCAACGGCAGTGATTGATGCCCCATTGCCAAGGTGGCAGGTGATGATCTTTGAATTGTGAAGGTCCATGTTCAGCATTTTGCATGCCTTTTCTGCAACGAACCTGTGGCTGGTGCCGTGGAAGCCATATTTGCGGATGCGGTATTTCTCATAATACTCATACGGGATTGCATACATGAAGGCGTAATCGGGCATCGTCTGGTGGAACGAGGTATCAAATACTGCCACCTGTGGTATGCCGGGAAGCAGCTTCTCGCATGAGAGTATTCCTTTCAGGTGGGCGGGGTTATGCAGGGGCGCCAGTTCAGAGCACTTCTCTATGTCACGCTTGACATCGTTGTCTATCAGCACCGACTCTTTGAAGTTCTCTCCTCCGTGAGCAACCCGGTGACCAACAGCCTTTATCTCGGAGATACTTTCAATAACACCGTGAACCGGGTGAACCAGGGCTTCCATCACCATGTTGATGCCAATTGTATGGTCCGGTATATCGAGTACAATTTTATACGGGTCCTTGCCTGTCGGCTTGTGGGTAAGTATGCCGTCAGTTATGCCGATCCTTTCCAGGAGTCCCTTGGCCAGCACCCTGGCGTTGTCTTCCATATCAAACAGCTGATACTTGATTGATGAGCTGCCGCAATTGAGTACGAGAATATTCATTATTTCCTGCTGTTATTTTGTTAAGCCGGCTGCCTGGTTGGCGGTTATGGCTACTACGTTTATGATGTCACTTACCGAGCAGCCCCTGGAGAGGTCGTTGATCGGCGCTGCCATGCCTTGCAGCACGGGGCCGATGGCCTGAGCGTGTGCCAGTCGCTCCACGAGTTTGTAAGCTATATTGCCGCACTCCAGGTTGGGGAAAACGAGGACGTTTGCCTTGCCTGCGATCTTGCTTCCCGGGGCTTTCTTCTGGCCTATGGCCTCAATGAGGGCTGCATCTGCCTGAAGTTCACCCTCGAACATAAACTCCGGAGCCATTTCCTTCGCCATTTTTGTGGCGCTCACTACCTTATCAACCAACGGATGCTTCGCGCTTCCCATTGTTGAGAAGCTGAGCAGAGCGACCTTGGGTTCCACTCCCACGATGGTCTTAGTGGTACGGGCTGTTGCAACAGCTATCTCAGCCAGTTCCTTATCCGTCGGATCGGGATGCACTGCGCCGTCGGCGAAGACGATGATACCGTCTGCTCCGAACTCCTTGTCCTTCAGTATCATGATAAATGCGCCCGAAACGACCGAAATGCCCGGGGCAGTCTTTACAATCTGGAATGCCGGCCTGAGGACATCACCGGTGGTGTTCCTCGCTCCTGCCACCTCGCCGTCAGCATCACCGCTCTTGATCATCATTACGCCCAGGTAGAGCGGATCCTCAATAAGTTTGAGCGCCTCCTCCCTGGTCAGTCCCTTACTCTTGCGTAACTCAACCAGCAGGTCAGTATACTGTTGTTTCTTCGGATGATCAAGGGGATTGATTATAATTGCCTTTTCTATATTCTTCAGACCAAAAGAGTCTGCCATTGCCCTTAT